>JAJEQR010000030.1 GCA_020687485.1 Hominifimenecus microfluidus
TGGCGGGTCAAGAGGTCAAAAATCCTCTTGCAAGCGAGCTTGCATCGGCTTTTTGACCTTTTGACCCTGGTATCATACAGTTGCCAGGAATAAATTTTTGATAAGCCTTTCTGTCAGTTGACAATTTATTTCTATAGATATAGAAAACAGGAGAAGACATATGTATATCTGTCCGGTATGCAACAAGGAAAATAAAACAGTAATCTGCGGAGAATGTGGGTTCGACATCAGCCGCAATTATGAGTGCTTCTCTACGATCAGCCTGCCTGTCGGTGCCATATCTGCCATTCAGGCGCAGCGCACGACATGGGAAAAGAAAAAATATCCGGACTGCCGGATCTGCAGCGCCTGCGGAGGAATTTCTTTCCGGATCGGCAAAGAGGACGCCCGGGCTGTTTGCGTGCGCTGCGGAAAAGAATATCCGCTGAAACTGAAAGCGGCAAAAGAGACGAAAGAGATAAAAGAGAAAGCGCCGGAGTCACCGAAACTGCTGCAGCTAGAGCCGTCGCCAGCGCTTCATGTATTTCAGAAACTTCCAGTTATTGCAATAGGCGAGGGTCATATGGTTGTTTTGAGACGTGACGGAACAGTGGATGCTTTCGGCGATAACAAGTTTGGTCAATGCAGCGTGCACAACTGGAACAATATGGTAGCCATTGCTGCTTCTGGTTTTCATACGGTCGGCCTGCGCTGGAACGGGCAGGTCAGCGCTACCGGCTGGAATGAATTCGGGCAGTGCAATGTCTCCGACTGGACCAGTTTGATTGCGATTGACTCTTCACCCTTCCTTACGGTTGGTCTGCGGGCGGATGGAACCGTCCTTGCCACCGGCTGGGATCGCGCCGGGGAGTGCCGCGCCGTCTCCGGCTGGAAGAATATCGCAGCTATCACCGTCAGCGATAAGAAGGTCTATGGTCTGAAAAAAGACGGTACAGTGGTAAGCAATGAAAGCGATGGCGATAGCGCTGTCTCCTATTGGCACGATATCGTTGCGCTTGCGGCGGCTCCCGAATATGTTCTTGGTCTGAAATCCGACGGATCGGTATTCGTATCCGGCAAGTGCCATCAGATCTATAAAGCGTTCGACTGGCGAAATATCGTGAATATCAGCGCCAGTTCCACGCTTGCGGCAGGACTGACCCGTGATGGTTCTGTGATGCTGCTGACGAATCAGACCAATCGGGAGATAAAAAAGACGGATACCCGGCTGTTCACAGCCTACGATTGGCGGATGATTACGGATATCGCCTGCAGCAATACGCACATTGCAGGGCTGCGGGCGGACGGAACCGTGATCGCTTCCGGGGATAATTCCATGGAAGCTTGCAATGTCTTCTCCTGGCGTGACGTCGCAGCGATCTATACTGCTGATCACATAACGATCGGCCTCCGGACTGACGGTTTTGTCTATATGGCCGGATACCGGAACTCCGAGAACGGCTCCTGGACGGACATCCGGCTTCCCCAGGGACGCAGAAGTCCGATACAGATGTAAAGTGAGATAACGAGAGGCAGAGAAAAAGGGGGGTATCTTTTATGTGGATCTGTCCTGTATGCAAAAAAGATAATAAGGAAAATAAAGAGAGCAGATGCCGCTCCTGCGGCTTTGACAGCAGCTGTTACTATGAGGAATACCCTACGATCAGCCCGCTGCCAGGTGAGATTTCTTCCGTAAGCGGAAGAAATTCTTCTCCTATTTATGGTCCGGAAGACATGATAGCGTCATTCGACGATGGCAGATTTATTGTTGATACAGGAAAATCAAAAAGAGAACGAGGTTCTGCAGAGAATCCGAAGGAGTATGCCGTTGTAAAAAGGTCGGATATCGTCCGGGCTTCCGTTGGCGAATATCATACAGTCGCATTGCTGACGGATGGTACCGTGATTGCCGCTGGGGATAATTCGTATGAGGAATGTGAAGTCTCCGACTGGAAAGATATCACGGAGATCGCTTGCGGGCAGGAGCATACCGTTGGCCTGAAGGATAACGGAACGGTGCTCGTTACCGGCGGTAATCACCTGGGTCAGTGCGAAGTCTCCGAATGGAAAGATATTCGCGCCATTGCCTGCGGCGACAATCATACGGTTGGTTTAAAAGCGGACGGCACGGTTGTCGCTGTTGGTGATAATTTCCCCTGTGAGCAGTGTGAAGTCTCCGACTGGGAAAATATCACAGCGATTGCCTGCGGCGCTCTTCATACGGTTGGCCTGAAGGCAGATGGAACGGTTGTCACAACCGATGAGGACTATGATCTTTCTGATTGGAAAAATATTACAGCGATTGCCTGTGGCCCTCTTCTTACCGTTGGGCTGAGAGCAGACGGAACGATCGTGGCAGCGGATGATAATGGGGAATATGATTTTAGAGATCAAAAGAACATAATAAAGATTGCCTGCGCTGCACATCATATATTTGGTCTGCGGGCGGACAACACGTTGCTTATCATTAATTGTATGATTGATGATGAGCCGGAAACAAAAGAAACAGACACGGGAAATGATGATATTCTCCGTGACTGTATCAGAGAAGCGCTTGAAAAAGTGGATATTTCTCCAAAAGCAGAACCTTCGGAAAGTGCCCAGGAACAAAAAAGCACAGCGGAAGGAAGCAAAAAAGAAGAAACGCCGCAAAAAGAAACTGTAGACGATGATCTTTTAAAAGCTTTCCGGGATAGCTTAATGGCATTGGGCTTCGCTAAATCCGAAGAATAGAATTTAAATTTGTTGATATTAGACAAAGATACTAATTCGGGAAACGATACTAAGATCCAGAAAGATAAGAACGAAGGAGAAAGGAAACTTTTATGTGGATATGCCCTGTATGCAATCGTAAAAATGAAGAGAACCTGCTCTGTTGCCCCGCATGCAGCTTTGACGCGAGCAGTAATTATGAGAATTTCAATACGTTAAATTCGTTGGCAGAAGGAACTGCAGCGATCAGCCGGAGAAAAGAATCGGCAATAGAATCAACAATAAAATCCAGCAACGGGATCGACTGGCCGAACGTAACTGCCGTCGCCCAGTGTCTGTGGCATACCGTTGTACTTTACAGAGACGGTCGTACTGCCGCATTTGGGGACAATGACATGGATCAGTGCGAAGTCTCCGAATGGAACCATATCACGGCAATCGCCGCCGGCGGCTCTCCCACCGGAACCGCATTTACGCTGGGGCTTCACGCGGATGGAACGGTCGTTGCTGCTGGCCGCCTTGGAATCAGCAGAAAGCGAATCTCGCGCTGTGTATCCGAATGGACGAATATTATAGCGATTGCAGCAGGAGGCAATCATATGGTCGGTCTGAGATCTGACGGAACGGTTATAGCTGCCGGTGACAATATTCATGGTCAGTGTGAAGTCTCCGACTGGGAAGATATTACAGCCATTGCCTGTGGTCACTGGCATACGGTCGGCCTGAAATCCGACGGCACTGTCGTATCCGCCGGTGACAATATTCACGGTCAGTGCGGAATCTCCAATCTCGATCATCCGGAGCTCTTCGATGAGGATGACGATGACTTCTATTGGAAAGACGATGAGGAGTTTGAGGATGAGGATTCCAATGAGGAAGATTCTGAGGAAGACGAAGATGATTTCGATGAAAAATTCATCTTCCCGGAGGAATGGAATGACATCACAGCCATTGCCTGCGGCATGTGGCATACCGTCGGCCTGAAGGCGGATGGCACAGTGGTTGCTATCGGAGACAATGCGAAAGGTGCGTGCAATACCCGCGGCTGGAGCCGTATTCGCAGAATCGCCTGCGGGGACCATACGACACTTGGTCTAGATGTGGACGGAAATATTTTAACTGCCGGAAAACCCAGGTGCGACGGCCAGTTTGTACTTACAGAGAAAGAAAAAGATTTTCTGCCCTATGCGGATATTAGGAAAATCTGAAGTTGACAATAGATTTTCCTGACATCAAGAAAACTTGTTATACATGTGAAAGAAAGCAAAGACAAAATATAGTAGATAATGCAGGAGATGAATGATATGTATATCTGTCCGGTATGCGGTAAAAAAAATAAAACAGAGAATGGAATCTGCACTTCCTGCCGGTTCGATCGCAGCCGCAATTATGAAGCCTATGCGACGATCAGCCCATTAAAAGGGAAGAACAACCACGCAATCAGCAAAAAGAAGCAGGATTATGAAAGCAAACAACGTCCCGGTGCTTTCGCCTGTAGTAAATGTAAGAGTATTCGCTTTCATATCTTTCCGGAAACGAATAAGATTCTGTGCGTAGACTGCGGCATGGAAATAAGGCAGGACGAACTTCCGTGGAAGCAGCCGGAATATAAGGCAAATACTCCTGTGCCGAATCCGGTTTCTCCTGCTATTTCAACTTCTGCACCGCAATCTGCGCTTACGATCTCGCCTTTCGCGCTCCAGAAATTTCCATTCGTATCTGTACAATTTCTTGCTTATGCAGCAGCAATCAAAGAAAACGGCGAAATCACGTATACAGACCAAAGCAATAAAGAAGAATTCAATCAGTGGAAAAACATAAAGGCACTTGCTGGTGATAGCGTTCATACGGTTGCTTTAAAATCTGATGGAACAGTTTCTGCTATTGGTAATAACGAAGATGGTCAATGCGATGTATTTTCGTGGAAAAATATCGCTGCCATTACAACTGGAATCGCATCGATCGGCTATGATGCAAAAATGTCAAGTGCCCGTTATACGCTGGCTCTTCGAAATGATGGAACGATTGTTGCTACTAAGGGCATTCCTTGCCGGGATGAGATTCAACAATGGAAAGATATTGTATCTGTTGCTGTTAGCAGAAGAATTTTGGTTGGTTTGAAAGTGGATGGAACCGTTGTTGCGGCTGGAAATAATCAGATAGATCAATTGGATGTAACGAATTGGAAAAACATTAAAAAGATTGCTTGTGGATTTGTTCATGCAGTTGGATTGACCGGCGATGGAACAATTGTTACTGCCGTTTCTGATCTGCCAGGCAACTCCGGACGTAAAACTTTATGCAATGCTTTTGAAGTGGAGTGGAAAAATATTGTATCAATTTCCTGTGGTGATGTTCATACAGTAGGATTACGAACAGATGGTACAGTAGTTGCTACAGGCCTAAATAACTACAATCAATGTGATACTTCTTCTTGGCGTGATATCATTGATATTTCCTGCGCACGGAATACTACTATTGGCCTGAAGAAAGATGGCACTATTATAACAACTGGTGAGAGCAGAGGTATCTTTGGACATAAAGATCTTTCTACCTGGCATGATATTATCGCAATCGAATGCCGCCGCGATCATCTAATCGGTCTGAAAGCAGACGGAACAGTATGTGTCTCTGGATGTGATGATCTTTCCGGTGTTCGTATTCCAGATATCTACAATCGGAGAGAAAATCATTCGCTATGATTCTCGTTTTCTGGCGAAGAATCTAGATAAACAATCTTGAAAGGATTAAGCAATATGTGGATTTGCCCTGTTTGCAATAATAAGATAGGAAACGGCTTCTGCTGCACTACATGCCATTTCGACATGAGCTGCAACTATGAAGAGTATGCAACATTAACCAATATCGTTAGATCAATCGGCGAACCGACAAAATCAATCAATGACTATAAGAAACACTATCAGCGCAAAAAGAATCCGAACGTATTTGTCTGCGACCAGTGCGGCGGGATTTATTTTCTGTTTTCAAAGGAAGACGGAAAGCTGATATGCGCTGACTGCGGAAGCAATATTCCTCTCCCGATGATGGAAAACATTGCAGAAAATGATACATCACCCGTTAGCATAGAGGATGAGCCATATGTCATTACCTTTGATCTGGACTCATATATCATTCACTCTGTGGACCCTTTCTTACGGCATGGAATAAAACGTTATCTCGCATCGGATTTTGAAACCGCGTATCAATATTTTAAAGATTCTGCCAACGCTGGGAATATATTTGCACATGCGCATCTTGGCATCATGCTTCATTATGGGGAAGGATGTGTACAAAGTGACGAACTGGCTATCGCAGAGTTCAGAAAAGGCGCAAAGGCCGGCTGCCCTCTCGCAGCCTCATGGTTAGCCGAATGCTATCGTATGGGTTATGGTGTCGAAAAGGACAAGGAAGGCGGCAAAAAGCTTCTAGCAAAAAATACGGATACACTGAAAGAAATGTGCCGGCAGGAGGATGTATCGGCGCTGTATTTCCTTGGCTTTAATCTGGTTATGGGGATCGGAGTGGATGTCGATGAGACAGAAGGCGTGCGTCTGCTGACGATTGCGGCATCCAAAGGTGATAAATCATCGGCGGTTCAGCTTGCGGAATGCTATTTATATGGCTGGGGCGTAGAGGTGGATGCAAAGAAAGCCGTACAGCTTCTGACGCAGAACCCGTTAGAGAGAAACAAAAAATATCATTTCCTGCTTGCGCGCTGCTATTTTAACGGCGATGGTATTGAAAAAAACCTGAAAAAGGCATTCGAAGAATTTAAAAGAGCTGCCGAAGCAGGATACGGGAAAGCCAAGGACTATCTGGGAGACTGTTACTACCATGGATATGGCACGCAGGTGGATTACTGCAAAGCCGCAAACTGGTATGAGGATGCCGCGAATCATCATGCAAATGCGGATTCCGCTCATAGCCTGGCTTGTATGTATATGAAGGGACAGGGGGTTCCGAAAAATAAACAGACAGCATTTCAATATTTTCAGCTTGCTGCCCGGGAAGGCATTGTTTCAGATCAGAAGCTTATCGCAAAGGAATATATAACCGGTGACATTGTGCCGAAAGATTACAGCGAAGCAAAACGCTGGATGGAGATGGCTGCCAAAAAGGGCGATGCGGAAGCGCAGTTTAATCTGGGACTGTATTATTTTAGTGATGATATGGGCTTTAACGACTCCAGGAAAGCTTTCGAATGGTTTTCAAAATCTGCGGAACAGGGCTATGCCGAAGCGGAGTATTTTGTTGGCGGTTGTTATCTGGAAGGAATCGGTGTCAGCACGAATTATGAACTTGCGAATGAGTGGCTTGAAAAAGCACTGGAGCACGGCTGCGTATCTGCTGCATATGAGTTGGGAATTAACTGTCTTGACGGCAGAGGAACAACCGTAGATACAGCGCGTGGGATTCAGCTGCTCGAAACCGTTGCAGACAGTAAAGTTGACGAGGCCAGAGCTGCCTGCTACGAACTTGCGAAAAGATATCACTCTGGAATCGAAAATTTCCGTGGAGAAACGTTTTACGAGAATCCTTCTGAAGCGAAATGGTATGCGGAAAAGGCGGCTGCGGATGAGACAGACGGAGACGCACAATTTTTAATGGCTGAGATTCTGAACTTAAAATTCGACGATACGGAAGCGGCGGCCGAGTGGTATCGCAAGGCTATCAACAATGGAAAGCAGGAAGCCAAACAGAAACTGAACGAGATGTTAGCGAGAAAAAGCAGACAGGATACTGCTCCGAAGAAAAAGAAGCATTTTTGGCTCTAATGAAATGTTAAAAGTTGTAAAAAACTGTAAACGATGTAAAAAGATGTAAAAGGAAAAAGGATAACGCTTATGTGGATCTGCCCTGTATGTGATCATAAGAATACGAAAAATGATTGCTGCTCTGCCTGCGGTTTTGACCGTAGCTGCAGCTACGAGGAATTCAACACGCTGGCTTCAATAAAAACGGGAAACCAGTCGATTCATCTGAGAAAAATGGAATACCGGATTCGGAAGCATCCGGATGCCTTTGTGTGCAGCAAGTGTGGCGGCATCTATTTTTTACTCCTGGGAAAGGACAAGAAGCCGACCTGCGCGAACTGCGGAGCTAAAGTCGCAATGCCCTCTCCCGCTGTTACGGAAAAGTCCGTAGCAGTAATTTCTACTGCCGGAAAATCTGCAATAGTAACTGCTTCTGCTGCCTCCACACAGGCAAGAAAAACGCCTGCGTCAATTTCTCCTACGCAGGCAAAAACGGTAACTGCATCGACTTCTCCCATGCAGACGAAGAAAGCAACGACACCCATGTCCTCCAGAACTCCCCTCTCTTCTGCAGGTGCTTCCACTGGGACTAAGGCTGTATCTGCCGCTTCCTCCAAAACGGCAACTGGCTTTACACCAGCGGATAACTTCGTTCCCGTACAGAACCCTTTCCCACTTTCTCAGCAGAAAACCCTGTCCCTGCTTCCTGCGATTGCCGGAGGTACGACGCACACAGTAGCGCGCCGAAGCGATGGACGGGTAACTGCCATTGGGAATGACACCTTCCAGTGCTGCAGCGAAACGGACAGATGGACGAATATTATCTCTGTTGCCGCCAGCCAGTTCCATACGATTGGTCTGAAAGCTGACGGTACTGCTGTGGCGGCAGGCTGCAGTTTCTATCGCAAGGAGACGCTTTCCCAGGAGAAGAATATTGCGGCTATCGCAGTTGGCCGTGACCATACCGTAATCTTAAAGCGAGATGGTACCGTCAGAGCTTTCGGTGGAAATTACGATTATCAATGCAATACAACCGGCTGGAAAGATATGATAGCGATTGCCGCCGGTTACAGCCACAGTGTAGGCCTGAAGAAAGACGGAACTGTTCTTATCGCCGGAAGACTGGCACAGATTCCCGGCTGGATCAATATCACCGCTGTTGCTGCAGGCAAGAACTTTACGGTTGCGCTGAAAGCAAACGGAACCGTTCGGGCTTCCGGTGACAGCGGATACGGTGAATGCAGTGTCTCCGGCTGGAAAAACATCGTCGCCATTGCAGCAGGAGAACACCATACGGTCGGTCTTCACTCTGACGGAACGGTTGTCGCTGTCGGATTCAACGGGCATGGTCAGTGTAATGTAACTAACTGGAAAAATATCGTTGCCATTGCAGCAGGCTCGAATCACACCATTGGTGTAAAAGCGGACGGAACCGTTATCGCAACCGGCCGCAACAGCGATGAGCAGTGCAATGTAAGCAGCTGGAAGCATATACAGGCAGTTCCCGGAAAGCCGATGGCAGCGAATGTAAAACCTTCGATTTCTGCTGCTCCGAACGTGGAAAATACGTCAAAGCCTTCGAAACCGGCAGCTGCGTCTTCGGGAACGTATACGGGAACTCAATCTCGTAACAAAACGCTTATCTGCAAGATATGCGGATATCGTTATGAATCGGCGGGAGAACATTTGCAGCGTCCAATCTACTGCGCCGTCTGCGGAGTCCGAATGAATCCGGAACTGCGTGAATTAATGATAAAATCACAGGTACCAAAATAACAATTTTCAGTAACCGTATGCTTTCGTGTGATTTTGAAAGGAGTGTGGAATAAGTGGCAGAGAGAATAAAACTACCGATCGGAGTTGATCTTTTTAAGAAAATGCGTGAAGATGGCTTCTTCTATATAGATAAGACTAGGCTGATTGAGCAGCTTCTTGAAAACGGCGGAGAAGTTAATCTGTTTACCAGGCCCCGCCGGTTCGGAAAAACATTGAACATGAGCATGCTCCGCTGCTTCTTTGAAATCGGGACGGAACCGGATTTGTTTGATGGCCTCTATATTTCATTCAGAGAAGATCTCTGTGAAAAATATATGGGAAAATTTCCGGTTATATTTCTCACTTTGAAAGATGTAGAAGGAGTTGTCTTCGAGAAAGCAAAAGCAAAGCTGA
Source organism: Hominifimenecus microfluidus (assembly GCA_020687485.1). Classification (GTDB taxonomy): domain Bacteria; phylum Bacillota; class Clostridia; order Lachnospirales; family Lachnospiraceae; genus Hominifimenecus; species Hominifimenecus microfluidus. Next base: position 9,615 of record JAJEQR010000030.1, read on the forward strand.
TCCGACTGATTGCTCTGGAAGCCGAACGTTTCCGCTTTCTGAAGAACAGCGACAGACTCACAGACAATGAAAAGGCACGTTACTCTGCTCTGATTCAGATGCGCGACGGGAAATATACTATGGACGAGGACGCCCTGGAATCGTCATTACAGACCCTGTCGGAACTTCTGTATCGTCATTACGGACATCAAACGATTATTCTGATCGATGAGTATGATGTTCCTTTGGATAAGGCTTATCAGAATGGCTATTACCGGGAAATGGTGTCTTTGATCCGCGCATTATTCGGAAGTGCATTGAAAACGAATGAGTTTCTGCAGTTTGCTGTCCTGACCGGATGTCTGCGTGTCTCGAAGGAAAGCATTTTTACCGGGCTGAATAATTTTAAAGTTCTTTCGATCACGGATGCCAGATTCGATGAGCAATTCGGCTTCACCGAAGAGGAAGTAAAAAAGCTCCTGAAAGCTTATCACCTGGAAGATCATCTGGCTGAGACAAAAGAATGGTACGATGGCTACCGCTTTGGTAATGCGGACATCTACTGCCCCTGGGATGTGATTAATCATGTAGATCGGCTTTGCGGCGAACCGGACGCCAGGCCGCAGTCCTACTGGATTAATACCAGCGGCAACGCACTTGTAAAACGCTTTATCGCAAAAGCTAACAAGACCACAAAGGATGAAATCGAGCGCCTGATTGCCGGTGAGGCGATTGAGAAGAATGTTCGCCTGGAGCTGACATATGATGAAATCGACACCACGATTGATAATTTGTGGAGCGTGCTGTTCACGACAGGATATCTGACGCAGGCAGGAATGACAGAGGATGGAGCGTATAAGCTGATCATTCCCAATAAAGAAGTCCGGGAAGTCTATAAGGCTCAGATACAGGAATGGTTCAAGGACACCGTTTTTCGTAATACTGAACAGCTGACAACCTTCTGGAATGCCATAGAAGAAGGAAATACCGAAGCGATCGAGAAATATCTGAACCGAACGCTGAGCAATTCCATCAGCGTGTTCGATACAAAAGCGCCGGAGAAAGAAAAGGAAAGCTCCTATCATACTCTTCTGGTTGGACTGTTCACCGGAAATTCCGACTGGTTGGTAAGATCGAACGTGGAAGCCGGAGAAGGCTTCTCGGATATTATTGTCGAACCGGAAGATCCTGATGCCGGAATTATCTTCGAGTTGAAATATGCAAGGGAAGTATCCGGTTTGGAGAAAGCCTGTGAAAAGGCGATTGCGCAGATCCGGGATCGCAGGTATGCAGAATACCTGATGAATGACGGGCGAAACCAGATTCTGTACTACGGCATTGCCTTTCACAGGAAACGGTGTCGGGTGATAGTTGAGAGACACGAAAAAACCATATGATGTATCCATACATGACATTAGCGGACGAGACAGAGATTGTTCATTGTTAGTTGGTATATCTGATTAAAGGGGGCAGCTAAAAACGCTGCCCCCTTTATAGTTACTTACACAAAACACAGAGGTATAATCTTAACGATCAATTCCGTACGAAATGCAAAGTTTTCCATTTCTTATTCGTTCTGTTTTTCCTCAGAATCACCCTCTTTTTTGCTTTCATCTTCGTTTTCTTCCACGCTCTCTTCTTCCTCCAGGTAGGTCTGCATAATATCGTCTGCGATCTTCCAGAAGGGAGTGTCCTCCATAAAGACGGGATCGGTATTGCCGACGCGCGCGATGCTGTGGTGCTTCGGTAGGCGTGCGATCTCCTGTGAGAGCTGCTCAGCTTGTCCGGGGGCAGTCTTTAACAGGTACTCGACATCACTCTTCTTCAGGTCGGGAACGGCATGTACGATCCAGGTGAGAATATAGGAAGCGTAATCCTCTTCTCCGATTCCGAAGTGCTTTAAGGACTGTGTGGAGAGAATCGTTCCTACGCCAAATTCGCGCCCTTCCTTCATGATCGTCTTCAGTGCCGGGAAGCCTTCAGACATGATATTGTCCGCTTCATCCACCAGAATCAGGCGGGTCAGCTGTCGGTACTTGGCGTTCGAGCGGCTGGAACCGGAACCGAGCATCTGAGAGCAGAACAGCTCCAGAGTGATAGCAACCGTCAGGTTCTGGATGCGGGAATCGTATCCGGACAGATCCAGTACGGTCACGCCGTCCAGCATTGCGAAGAGAGATTGTGTCTTCGCCGGATCTTTCTCAAAGATCTCGAACTGATGCAGAGCATACATCGCGGAATACAGGGCGTCCTGCTTCGGAGTGCCTTCCTGGTAAATCTGATAGACATCCTCGAAGGTCGGCGCCGGGCGGTTCCAGGTATCCGGATCGGAAGTGATACCGCGGCGGTTGTATGCCCGGATGATGCTGTCCAGGAGCAGGTTGTTCTGTACCGGGCCAAGGTGATAGATCTTGGTCAGGATATTGGCGAAAGCGCTGGCTACGTGGTAGGGCAGCTGCGGCTTTACCTTTAATCCGCGCAGGGACATCGGGTTGAAGGGCAGGTTGTGAAGTCCCAGCACCTTTGCGCGCGTCGCGCGTACAAAGTCCTCTTTCGAAAGATTGTAGTCTCCCTTGTAATCGAAGATCAGCATGCTTAATGGGCGTCCATCGAAGTTGTTATACTGCTGACGGAACAGCTGCGTAATCAGAGACTTCGTAAACTGAGTCTTGCCGGTTCCCATCGTGCCAATGATTCCCGTATTGACATGAACGAGCTGTTCGGTGTCATTCGGATACCAGTATACAGAAGAATTATCCTTCGGATTGTGACCCAGCAGGATTTTCATGGAGCAGGGCTCATGGAATTCTTCCCCTTCAAGCCCGGGGTCGGTGCTGGTATCTGAATCATCATCTTCTTCCTCATCACCATCATCTTTCACAGTCTCTTCACTGGTGTCGTCTTCCTGATTTTCAGTGTCGGTATTGCTCCGGTCATCTGTGTTTTCCGTATCGTCGTTCTCTCCTATGTGATCCGTATTGTTCGCATCCGAGGAGTCTTCTCTGTCGGAGTCCTCTGTCTTCTCCGGAGTCTCTGGCGTTACAGTTTCATCTGCAGAATCTTCGTCGGTTTCTGTTCCATCTTCTTCTGTTTTTTTGTTTTCAACCGTATCTTTTTCCGGCTTTTCTTCTGTTCCTTCGTCTTTAATCGTATCTTCTTTCGAGTCTTTATCCTGCTCTTTATCGGCATTTTCTTCGCTGATATAATCGAACAGTGCGGCACAGTGCGGGCACAGACCGGGATTCTCCGCGATCTGATAGCAGTCGCAGTGATAATCGATGATCTTTTCTTCATCCAGGACAAGTACCGGATAGTGATAGAATCCGAAGGCACATGCCATCCGGCCGGTTACTTCCCGGTTGCCGGAGGAAAGGATGTGATCCTCTTTCACCGTAAGACCGGAATATGTCTTTTCATCTGATTTGCTGGCTGCTTTTTTTGCGGTTATTTTCTGTGCCAATCTCCGGTTGGCGTCTGGATAGGCGTCGATCTGAATGTTTCCATCGCCGCATGCTTCGGCATTCGCAATCAGAGCCGCGCAGTGTTCACAGAAACCGCCCTCCGCGATCTTCCAGCAGTCGCAGGTATATGCCAGAATTGTCTTCTGCCCGGCGTCATAAATCGCTCCGGGATGATGCACGAATCCGAAGGCGCTGTCCACGCTTGCCTGGAGAAGCTGCGTTCCGTCCGCCTGCGTAGTTTGCTTCTGCTTCTTTACTTTGTTGCTATTTACGAGTTCGCAGCCTTCTTTCCAAAGTCTGCCTGAGAGTGTATATTTCATACGTATAAGATCCTCTCTAATTTATCCAAGACTTCTGGCAAAATCCAGTAATTCCATATTTTCGGAGAACGATCGGTCGGATTTTCCCATCAGCGCCATGGCTCTGTCGTTATTTTCCGGGCCTTTTGCATTCGTTGCAGAAGAGGCAGCCGCTGTCTGCTCGATCTTAATTACGGGCATCTGACCGGACGCAACATTCGGAAGCTTTGCCATATGAATACAGTCTTCTGCTTCTTCTCGGCCACAGGTAAGATTCAGAGAAATTCCGGCATCCACCATTCTTTCCATCGCTGACAGTTTCAGATAGCATACTAGCTGCTCTAATTCTGCATAAGTCATTCCATCTGTCTGCCCGGCAAGCTCGGACACGGTGATATTCTCCAGTGTAAGCGCGGCCTGGATCGCTACCATCGGGTTTTCAGGATTATCCACCTGCCATTCCAGCTGAGACTCCAGATATTCCTCGCGCTGATGTTCAGACGGACACGGAAGTCGCAGAATCAGCGCCTGGGAACGAAAATCGGGCGTCAGCAGTGTTTCATCCGTAATATAACCGATAACAACAAGTCTGGCCTTTTCTTCTTCGCTTGCATCCTCGGAGTCCTCTTCCATCTGTTCTATGGTGTCCGCAATCGCATTGGATATCGCGGAAAGATATGCGTATTGATCCATATCCTCCAACACGAGAATTCGCAGACGAGCATCCGCCTGATCCTCCAAAATGGAAGTGATGAGTTCCGACACTTCAGCAGCTTTCATTCCCTTCGGAAAATCATCCGCGCGAAGAGCCAGAAAACCGGTCTCCTCTGGCTCTAGCCCGTAAGACGCCATCAGTGATCCTGCCAGCGCACTGCCGGTGATATGACGGCCATTTCCTGACGGACCAGCGAAGAGATAGATGCCATGCTCGGAAATGCCGAGCTTTGTCAGTAACCGGCGGTTTTTGATCAGTTCCTGCAGAGGTGTCTTCCAGAAGCAGGTATCCGGCAGAAGCTCCAGCCTTCGATCCTTTAACTTCGTGTAATCAGACAGCTGCAGAAACCATTCGTTATCATTATCCTCTGCCATTTAGAGGTTCCTCATCTTGTTCGTAAATTCGTTCAGTGACTTCTCGATATCGTCCTTCGGAGCCGGATGATATTTTGCCAGCGCCGCTTCGAACATTTCGCGGGTAATTCTGGCTTCGCCGGTCTTTAAGGCATTTACCGCGTCAGCGGCATTTACCGCTTCCCCGGAGAGCACAGATTTTCTCAGCAGAACACGCAGATGCGAAATCACGCGATCGATATCTCGCTGATTGTAGCCCTCGGTTGCTTCCGCCATTTCCTCCCAGGAGAAATCATCGGCACACTGCACCTTCTCGATGACCTGCTCTTCCTCTCCGTTCTCCGCCTTTACTCTCTTCATGAACTTGGCATGGAAGGAGGCAGCACGGGCTTCTTCATCCGGCAGGGGAACAGGAACCAGCTCCACGCGATCCAGCATACCAATATCTACATTGGCCGGGTAGTTCGTCGCACCGATAAAGATGACGCGGCGGCGATCCTTGCCTCCGTCAATCAGGTCATTGTACGCGTTCAGGAAAGTCGTGGTCAGTGACATATTGAAGTCGGACAGATTCGGCATAGAACGGCTCTGGCAGATACCGTCGATCTCATCCATGAATAGAATCGTCGGTTCCTCCAGCGCTTCCGCGAAGGCTCTCTTGACGATCTTATCTGCCTCGCCGGAGAATTTACTGTGTACATCCGAACTCTCCAGCTTCATATAGCGGTAACCCTTCTGCATCAGCTCGTGGGCGAACGCTTTGATGATGAAGGTTTTGCCGCATCCGGGCGGTCCGTAGAAGAAGAAGGACTGTACCGTTGAGATATCCAGGTATTCGTTCAGTTCTTCGGAAGCAATATCCTGCACGCAGTCGTTCAGCAGCTCCTTCAGTTCCTCCATACCAGCGACTTTATCGAAGCCGTATCCAGGATCTTCCTGGAACCAGTGAGCTACCACGGAATCCGGAATACCGTAAGTATTCTTATTTGGCTTCTTTTCTCCTTCGTTTTCGGTTCCTGCGCCGGATTCCGATTCAGAAGCCTGCGTTCCTTTGGCGGATGACGCAGCTCCGGCCGGAGTTTTGGCCTGCGCAGGCTTTGCAGCCGGAGCTGTTCGCTGCGCTTTCTTCTTCGCTTCCTCCGGATTCAGATAGTACCAGATCTCGCGCATCTTGCCACTGCACATATCCTGCTCACTGATCCAGTGCTGCATCTCTGCGCCAACGGTCATGCTGGCGAGCTGCCCGGCCCGTTCTGAGGCGTTCTGATAACAAAGTCCCTCTTCGCGGCTGGGATCTCCCTTTTCTTCTCTGATTGCGCGCGCTTCACGTACAAGCGCTCGGTATTCGTTGTTCAAACGATTGATTTTCTCAATATCCACAGGCGTGTCCTCGACTTTCTGTGCTTAGCGCTTTTCGGCATTTTTGCGAAGGATTTCATTTACATAGGCGTTATCTGCCGCCGAATTTCCGCTGCTGAAATCCATTCCAGAGGGAGCAGAAGTAGCGACTGTCTGACTGCCATGCATCTTTCTCTCCATGCACTCTTCCATAGTATAGCCCTGAATCAGGTATTCCACAAACTGCTCGTCTACCATATCGGCCCGCTCCGTAAAAGCTTCCGTCTCGTTAGTATCATCGAAACCGACATTCAGCTGTGCCTGGTAATCTTTCTTTGTAATCTCTGATTGAGAATCCAGATGATGAACCTGGCGGATGATCGACGTCATTCTCTTCTGTGCTTTTGCAAGATCAACGGCCTGACCGGCACCCTGAAGCTCCAGCTCCAGCTCTTCTACGGCAAGAAGACCAACGGCGGCATCGTGAATCCGGCTCTTCTGAGCCGCGTCGCCGATTCTCTTCTCTCTGCGTTCCAGCGCATTCAGTCGATCCATGGCAATTACCCGCTCGAACGTATCGCGACAGGAAGCGAGAGCACCATATTGCTCCGCAATCGTCATATTCAGTTTCGCCTGGCGGTCTGCTTCCTTGCGTACCTCTTCCTTTATGATCTGGCTGTCACTTTTGCCAAGAATTTTTCCCATAAGCCCCATGTTGCTCCTCCTTTATGAAAGCACGTTGTAATTCAGGTTATCGTTATCATCCGTATTTTCCAGCGTGTCTGTCGCTTCCACCGTGTTTTCCTGTACATTTTCGGATGTGTTCTCAACGGATGAGAAATCGTAATTTTCCTGTACAGTGCGATTCAGTTCTGCATTCGCAGTGAGACTTTCCATCATCTTGCGAAGCATTTCCTCATTTTCCATGGCAACCTGATTCGCACGGTTTCTCCGGCTGATCTGAAGCTGTGCCTCCAGGCGTTCTCTTTCTGTAATACGGTTCTTCGGTGCAAGCGCATTCTCAATGGCCTTCGCACTGTAGGAAGTCAGCTTCTGCGCTGCAGAGCTGTTCATAATAGCTGTCATTTCATGGGCTGCATCTTCCTCGATTTCAAGTACTGCAGCCGCATCGGTCAGCAGGCGATTCGTTGTCTCATTGATATTCTTCAGCAGAACCGCATACTCACCCAGCAGATCCTGATCGTACAGAGTCGGCAGGTTATCCAGCGCCGTGCGGATTCCCATGGCAATCGTCAGCTGGCTCTCATTATCCATAATCATTGCATACTGCTGATTGAAGAGGCGGATAATACTGGTGGATAAATCGCCGATCTTCCGACCCATGAGCTCTAGCTTTCTGTCATCCTCACTCAGTTTGCTTCCCGGCTGATTCTGGTAGGCATTCAGGTGTACGTTCGCAAGATTTCCTTCCGGCGTATTCATAAATTCCTTCATTTCTATCTCTTGCTGAGCAAGGTCTTCCTTATACTTAGCCAGAGTTGCCTTACTGGAATTAATCGACTGTGTCATACCGTCAATCTTGCCGTAAGCGATGATAAGATTCTCATAATTCTTCATGTACTCGACACGTTTCTTTATGATCTCCTCACGGGCATCCTGGCGCTGCGGCGGCACATTATCGCGCAGCAGCAGCAGCCCGGAACTGATTGCATTGATACACCATTCCGCCTGATTCACATAGCCGAACTCTGCCGCTGTTTTCAGCGTATCCGCCGCCTTCAGCAGGATAGTGTCCAGTTCAGAAACATCATCGAAAATTGTCGGAGCATTCTGGAGCTTAACGATCAGTGCTTTTACGCTCATTCTCATGTTGTCAATCTGCTCTGGATCAGCAAGGTTCTTATCCTTCATGGTATAGAAATCAACAGCAGAAAGAGAAGCAATAATTTTTTCACCGGTGCTCCGGTTTTTCTCTGCTACCTTGCCCGGTGAAATTTCCGCCGAACGGCCGTACAGAATATCTTTTACTCCCTGCTTCGCAGATTCAATGCCGCCCTTTACGGAAGGGATGATCCCCTTCTTCTCTTCTTTGTTCTTTGCCGTAGGTTTTTTAGGCATTGCTACTTCCTCCTCTATATGTTTCATAAACTTCGTTATTTATCTTTTCCCGTTGCATGTAGATGATTGTAGTGCCGCTTTCTATCGGTTTTACCTCATCCAATGCATTCCGGGGACATTCATTGCACGCAGCTTCGCCTCCGCTTCCTCTGCCGTCATCTCAATGCCCTCTGCGGTCAGATGCTCCGGTGTTCCAGCGCTGGCTTTCTTTTGCGATTCTTTCGGGCTTGTCTTGCCCGGATTCGTCAATTTTCCGGTATGCTGTTTCACGATATCGGTAAATGTCGCCATCACGGATTCTACTTCTTCGGTATTCAGAGATTCCGCCAGATCCGGAATGATTTTCAGCATGGCATCCATGGCGTCCAGGTACTTCTTATATTCGACCTGCTGTGCCTGCTGGATGGCATTGGTACTTTCTTCATAGACAGAACCTGACGTGCTCACGGAATTCTGAATGCGAATCGTGAAATACTTTTTGGATTTATCCAGATAATCATTGTATTTCTGCCAGCGTTCCATCAACTCAGAGGACGGATTTTGATCGATTTCCATATAAAGGAAATTTCCTCCGAAGAGCATTGCGTTCACCGCACGGCACATGGTATCGTAATCCTGTTGACTCTCCGCATCCTGATAAGACTGGTAATAGCTTTCCATATACCGGATATGCTCTCGCGGAAAACTTCGGTTCACTGGTCGCAGAAGCTTCGTCTGCATAACTGCCCAACTGCGTTTTCCGCCGCCGGTATTCAATGCAGGATTCATCAGGACAGCCTGGCGGAATGCCTTCTCCGGCCAGAGCATACGCGCTACCGGCTGCAGGCCGGTGTTAGCAAGCCTTACATGGCATTTGGCTTCCACCGTTTGCCGATTCAGTGTATGCAGAAAATTCTTCGTATCCTCGGAATTTGCCAGATTCCGCAGGATGACCACACGATCCTGAAAAGCCTTCCATCCTCCTGTGCTCGTAAGTGCTTCATACAAGGCAACATAAATATCCGTGCGATTTCGCGCATCCGGAAGAAATTTTGCACAGATTTGGTCAATAAAACCGTAATTCAGTTCTTTTACTGTCATAATCTCTGGAAGATACCACCAGCTGTACAGGATATTCGTATATTCCAGCAGCTCATCATCACTCCAGTTTTCATTTCTCTGGAAACACACATTGCGCATCAGCGACTGAAGGCGGGCAAAGGTAACAGCATTCAGCTCCACAAAACGGTTATCCAACCGTTGCTTTAAGATCTCAAGGAAAGGAACCGTCGACCGCCTCCGGATCAGTTCCTCCAGCTCCGGACAGATCGCCTGACCATTCACTGTACGATAGGCAAATACGCCATTCGGATCGATCATAAGACGAAGCTGATCTTCCTTTAGCTGCATGGAAGCTCTTATAAGAATGGAATGCTGATTTTCAGGACGGTCAATCAGACGGTTCAGCTGCTTTCTTGACTTACTGTCCTGATACAGACGGGAAAAAGCTTCCAGCGAAAAGGTTACAGCTGCCATCCGCCCGGCAGTCTTCGTCATCAGATCCAGCATCCATTGACGCAGTGCTGTCTCTTCGATTTCTACGCAGTTCTGCCCGGATGGAATCGCAGGAATCTTTGAGAACCAGCCGCTGCTTAATGCGTTATGCTGCTGAACGGAAGATTCATCCTTCGCCTTCAGCAGAAATCCCGTATTGAAGAGCTCGACCTCATAGATATAATCATATTTACTTTCTCTTAATTCCATCCAGAGATATGTTCCGGTATCCGGATGGAGCATACTGTCTAAATAATATCGCTCTCCTTCGCCTGCAAATACGAAGTAGAACTTCTCATGGGAAGAAAACATTGCCATCTCTTTATCCCCTCCGGCACTTTCTCACTTCGCCGTCAAATCGTATTTTTTCTCTACTGGCAGACGGATACCGGTTCCGACTCCGTCTGTGCGGAATCATTCTTCAGTAAGAGGCGAACCTGCAGCTCATCCTCCAGCCGGAAGCCGACCTGCTGCAACTCTGCCTGCTTCAGGTTCGGAACCTGGGTCGGTACCTGCCATTCCGTACTTCCCTTCTTAAATGCCAGTGTAACCGGAAGAAACTCCTGATCCGGGATGCGGGCCAGCTTTTGCGGATACCAGAACTCACCGGATGCCAGAATACTTCCCGCCGCAAAATAAACCGGCGCATGAGACGCCTCCTTCACCAGGCCGTTCTGATCTTTCCACTGATAAGTTACTACGCCAAGCTGCAGGTCATTCAGGTATTCTTTCTGAAACTCCTTCGCGAACGCCTGGATCTGCGCAACCGACTGATCCAGGTCATCACCTAATATTTCGTATACAGGGAAATGGCAGCGAGGGCACTCATCGCCTTCCCAATGATCTTTTCCACAAGCAACACATTTCATTATTTTATACCCTCCAGACTTTGATTGGTCTTGCGAATGTACTGTTCCATCGTCTTATGAATATTTTCGATGATATCCTTCATGGTATCCATTAGATCTCCCAGGTTCTCCGCATCAGAATAGTTCCCAATCGGAGACAGTTCAGACAAGCGCTTGGCATGTTTCTGCAATGCCTGATGAACATCTTTTAAGATTTTCAGGCGCTGTTCAAGATCAGCCAGTTCGTCCTTGTGCTGCGTCAGTTCTGCGATAGAATGCTGATAACTTTCCAATTCGTTCTCGGCCTGAGAAAAGCGAAGCTGCAACACTTCCTGCTCTTCTTTTTTCTGTGCGATCTCAGTATTCTTGGCGTTCAGCTGGCTTTGCTGTGCTTCCAGCTTCTGCTCCAGCCTCTCACATTCAATCTTCCGATTCTGATATTCTGCGATACGAGCCTCCAGGTTCAGAGCCAGACCCTTCTGGCTCTTGCCTTCCAGCTGCTGCTCCAGTTCATGAATCTGTTCCTGGAGATGACTTATGTTCTCGCCCATATCGTTAATCTGTCCGTAGGTCTCATTCAGCTGCTCCGTAACCTGGTGCTGCTCGTCCTCCAGCTTCTTTTTGCGCTGCTCCAGTTCATCTTTCTTTTGCTTATGATCGTCTATCGACATTTCGCAGTTCCGAATGTCATTCTGCAGCGTGTTATTCTCGTCCTTCAGCTCATGAAGCTTCAGTTCTACGTCTGACTTCTTTTTGGCTTTGGCCGGAAGCTCTGTTTGCTCAAGCAGCTCCACAGCATGGCTCAGCTCGTGAATTTTCCCTTCCGTTTCTTCCAGTCGGGCATCCAATTCCTCTTTCTGCGCTGTCAGATTCTCCTTCCGGGAAGCGGCCTCTCCAAGCGCGACCCTAAGCGTCGGAATCGATCGCTCCAGGAAGCTGATTTCCGCCAGCGCTTTTGTGTTATGTTCCTGCAGGGCATTGGACTCCGCCCTCAGCTCTTCCACTTTTTTGTCCAGCTTCTCCTGCTCCCGGCGCAGATCGTCCGCCTTTTCCTGCAGTTTGTCCCGGCAGGCCGTGTTCAGATCGACAGCTCCGCTCTGCTGCTTCAGCTCCATTTCCAGGCGCATCGTATCGTCATTGATCGCTGCAAGCTGCTTCTCCTGCTCTGTCTTCTGCTCTGTCAGCTCTTTCTTCTTCGCTGCCAGCTCTGTGATCTGCGTCCGGCAGGTTTCAGCCGTCTGCTGCAGACGCTGCACTTCCTCTTTTAACGGTGCTTTCTGCGCCCACAGGCCGTTCAGCTGATCGTGACGCCCGCTTACTTTCTGCTTCAGCTGCTCGAGTTCTTCTTGTTCTTTTCTGATATTTTCTTCCAGCGCGGGAAGATCGGAAGCTTCCGTTCGAAGGACTTCCAGTTCTCCAGCAAGAGTTCGCTCCTGCTCCTGCAGCCGCTTCATTTTCGCAATGCGCTGCCCGGCTTCCTCTTTTTCGCTCTGCAGAGTCTTTACACGCTCTGTCAGCGCTTCCAGCTGTGACAGGCTAGCCTCCTCATCACTCGTCTGCGCTTCCAGTTTCGCTTCCAACTCCTGATACTCCTTCAGGCGTCTGGCAGTGCCAAGCTCCGCCTCATGGGAAGCATAGATTCGCTGATAAAGCTTCCCCATCCAGATCAAAAGACCTGTCAGCGCGTCTGCGTCCCGGACAGTGCACTCCTCGACCGACTGGCCGGTTTCTTTCTTAATATCACGGCTGACATTTTGAAGAATGCCAAGGACATCCTCCAGAGTCAATGCATCCGACGAATGAAACTTCTCCAGATCATCCGCCATTCGTTTTAACTTCACAGATCTATACCTCCGTCAGTTCAAACATATCCTGATAGCTGCTTAAGCGAATCTCCTCGACGGTACCTGTCTTCACCGCACGGATCAGCAGCGATACAATCTCTGATTCATCCATGCGGAAGCCGAGATTGTGCGCCAGTCCGAAGCGGCTGGCATTCGGGAACTTTTCTGCGTAATCCTCTGCCAGCTTCTCATAGGCGGCTTCAATCTTTCGCGCCAGCTCCGGCTTGATGACCAGCTTGTGCTGCTGCTTTCCTTTATCATCGTACCCGATCAGGAAAGATCCCACGCCGCCGGCAGCATTGATAAATTGCTTCGGTTTCTCACCGCCGATCCAGAACTCCTGAGAAGCGGATACCACTTCCCGGAAATGAATCGCAAAATTCGGCACCGGTCTCTTATCCGCCGTGTAGGATACCACACCGATTGCGTAGGGAGCCGTGTGGCGGATGACCATAATCTTATCTGCCAGAAGTGCCGCGCCCATAGCAACGGCGAATTCGCGGTTTTCTCCGAGGTCAAAGGCGAATCGGAGATCACCGGTGGAGGAAGCGTCGAAGAACTCCTGGATCTGATTTTGTACCAGGATAAACTTACAGAAACCGCCGACCAGTACGACATGGAACTGATCGTTATTCGAGCTCTCGTAATCAATCTTCGCGTCATCCATATAGTTCGTCATGTAGCGCAGACACTCATCCAGCTGATCCCGAATAATCGTATTATACGCGCGAGCCAGATGCGAGAAGGTAACATTCACCTTCGTCTTTCCGTAGCGAACTGTCGTGAATACCTCCTCGTTCTCTTCCAGCTGAGAAATATCATCGATGCAGTCCTCTACCGCATTGTACAGGCGATAGCTGTCTTCCTCACCGGAGGAAGCGCTGCCTCCGGGCGCGCTCTGTCCCTTCAGCTTCCGCTCCAGGTTCGTGTACGCCTTCCAGAAAATAGGCTCCTTCGGGTCAAGCTCTTCAGGATCTTCAATATCCAGATCTGGGCACTCGGCGACTGCCAGACGGATCACTTTCTCCATGTAGGCAATACCAGCATCGCCGATCCGACCGGGATGATTATCACCTACGCCGGTACGCTGCTTTACTTCAATCTCAACCGCTTCCTGATCCTTGCCCTCCGAGCTGACCTGCGTCAGCGTCAGATCCAGTGTACCTCCGCCGTAGTCAACGATCAGAACATTCCCCTTCATCGGGTTGCCGGTTGTCTTACGATATTGCCAGGCATAGTACGCACTCGCGGCTGCCGGTTCGCAGACAACCTGCACCTGATCGGCGAACTTGCTGCAGATATTTTGGAGAATCGAGCGGCCGTCCAGTCGGCCACGATCCGCGGCTGCCTTCGTATTCCAGAATTCCGGCACGCAGATCACAAGATTCTCCACTTTCTCTTCGCCGCGTCCAGTCAGAATCTTATGCACCTGCTGTTCCAGAAAGCGCTCCGTAATGTAGCGGGGTGTGTATTCAGCATCATATCCCCGCTCCTTCAGAATCTCCTGTCGGTTCTCTGTCAGAAGCATCTTGAACGCTTCAAAACTGGTCGTATCCGCATTGTCGCGCAGTTCTTCCCTGGCTTCGTGGCCAGTCAGAAGATGATCATCTTCATCCAGACACGCAATGGAGGGAACGGCTTCCGATTCGCTGTGTGTAGGCTTGCACAGCTCGACCAGACCGGTCGCCTTATTATATGTAGAAAAGCTGGAATATGTACTTCCAAGATCCGATCCTAAATTCATCTGATGCACCTGCTTCTATTATTGTTGTAACGATTCAAAGTCCACACATGTTTGTCCCGGCTAACACGCAAAAACAAGACAAAGGTGTTGGACGACACCTTAAATTTTAGCCCTTGTCCTGTTCCTTGTCAATGACATTTCAAACTCTTTTTCAGAAGTATTCTGAATTTTTACAATAATTCGGAACAAACATGAAAATAACCCCGTACATGAGAAATGACGCCTTCTGCAGACGTCATTTCTCAAAAAGACTAAAAAACATTAATAACGGTTCAGAGCTCCAGGTGATTGCGGTTTTTTGTAGAAAAATGGATGAAACTGTGATAAAATACGTCCTGTAAATTTAATGAAACCAATTGGAAAGGATAAAAGAAAATATATGAAATTATGGATGATTTACCTTATCATTGTAAATCTGGCAGCGCTTGTCCTGATGTATTCGGATAAACAGCGCGCTATCCGCCATCATTGGCGTATTCCGGAACGCACACTCTTTCTCTCTGCCATAATCGGCGGCAGTATCGGCGCCATTGCCGGAATGTATCTGTTCCATCACAAGACCAGACACTGGTACTTCGTCATCGGTATGCCCGCGATTCTCGTGGCGCAGATCGCGGCATGGGTGCTGCTGTTCCGCTAGACCGTACTGTCTGGCGAAACAGCAAAGCAATAATCGATAACAACCCCCGATGATCTAGGCCTTCCGCAAAATCACATTCAACCATTTTTCTGTATCCCGACCTGGGCGAACATCGGTTGTGAGCCACGCTTCCTCCAGGCGCAGATGCGGAACACTTTTCAATAATTCCTCCAGACGGCGCTCGGTCATATCTGTAAAGTATCTTCCATTTCTTTCTCCTTCAAATTCACCATACTTGAAAGAGGCGTAAATAATTCCATGGAATCTGAGAGCATCCGCCATCTTCAGAAACACAGCCTCCAATTCCTCCATAGACAGATGAAGAATCGACGCACAGGCCCAGATTCCATCATAACGATTCTTCTCAGAGAAATCCTGGAAATGCATCTGCCGCACCGGAATGCCGCAGTACTGCTCTGCAATCCGGCAGAGCTCTTCCGATCCGTCCAGCGCCTCCACGCGGAATCCGTCCGAAAGAAAAGCCCGTGTATCCCGTCCGGAACCGCAGCCAAAATCCAGAATGAAAGATTCTGCTCTCAGCTTGTCTGTAAATTTCCGGCGCAGTTCTTCCATATCCGCATCCTGCGTGCCGGAAGCGAAGGATGCTGCGTTCTGATTGTAGTAGTTGATCGTCTTTTCTGTCTGTGTCATATCTGCACCTGCTTTCCATAGCCATTGCCCATACATGCAATGATCTAATTTCATGTGAAAACAAACAAACTTATTCTATCGACATCTTACTTAAAATCCGTGTATTCATTTCATCATAAGAATCCCAGTATTCTTTCTTTAAAATCCTCTTTTGTTTTTCTTTTTTATAATCATATCATAGTCTTCTTTGTTTGTAAATACTCCTACAAACCAAAAAGCATTATAATTTCAATCCTTTCATGCTTTCATTAATATCTGCCTGAAAAAACGTTATACTTAATAAAGAAAATCATACTTAAAGGAGGGTTCTCTATGGGTGAACATGATATTGATATTGCGGATATGCAGTGCTTGGTATTTCGAATGGCTCAAAAAAGATGGAAATGGTCTAAAGTTATTATATCAATGTAATCTCCGGGAAAAAGCCGTCCCTCTTCTACGCAGCACCCGTGGCCGTGTGAAGACGGGTTCGGCTTGTCCCGGAGTTTGCGCGGAGCTCCACGAAAAGTTTGATGAAAGTTGAGAACTCCACTCGCAGTGCCCCATTTGCTCTGGCTTTGCCTTCGCTCATGCGTGCTGTCGCACTATGGGGACTTAGAATCTGCAGCTTATTTTCTCACATACACGATTCCGAAGGCGCCGGGGCCGATATGAGTTCCGATGGTCGGGCCGATGCCGCGCAGCTTCGGTTCCTCAAACTCGCCGGTTTGCTTCATTAGATACTGAACAAACTTCACGCAATTCTTCTTATCGCCGGAGTAAATGAAGTAAACAGGGTAATCCATATCCGGCGGCGCGGCTTCCAGGAGCTGCAGCACCTGCTTAAACACATGACGGAAGCCCACCTGCTTGCCGCAGAGGACAACGCTGCCATCAGTAGTAAAGGTCAGAACCGGCTTGATATTGATCAGCTTGCCAAGATTCGCCTCGGTACGGGAGATCCGTCCGCCCTTGTAAAGGTATTCCAGAGTATCCAGTCCGGCATAGATGGTAACCCGCTGCTTTAATTTCTCAAGCATTGCTACGATCTCTTTGGCGCATACTCCCTGGTGCCGCATAATAACTGCCTGATCGACCAGAATGCGCATGCTCAAAGTCGCATGGCAACTGTCCACAATATAGATATCGTCGTACTGTGCTATTTCTTTGGCTAGCTGCGCGGACTGAATTGTTCCGCTTAACGCGCCGGAAATCAGGATTGCGATTACCGTGTCACCGGCTGTCTTTGCCTCTTCAAAGCAGTCCAGGAAGCTGGCAGGGGAAGGCTGTGCGGTATGGGGAAGGCATTTGGAATTCTTCAGACGTTCAAAGAACTCTTCTTTTTCAAGATCTACACCGTCAGTGAAAACTTCGTCTCCAAAGCTGACAGTCATTGGGATGCAGATAATATTTCTCTTTTCAATTTCCGCTTTTGTATAATCAGCAGCGGAATCCGTAACGATCCGAATCGCCATAGGTTTAAACTCCTTTTTTCATTACACTAATTCAGAGCTTTTCATCTATTCCGCTTACTCTGAACCTGCGCAAATTACTTTCAACATCGAAGTGTCGGTTAGTTATTATACTACGCACTCTCATGTTTTTCAATAGAAATCCGACAGGAATCTACCTAATGTTGGTTTTCATGCTGCTACATGGTGTCCCAAATGAATTACATGTTTCCGCCGCCAGAATTCATATTTATCTCTCTGTATCCATAAAATATGACAAAGGCCTTCTGTGAGGAGATTTTCATGAAAAAGAAACCCAGGATTATGGTTCTGAAGCTCAGAGAGATTATTTATACTCTGATTTTTCTGGCGCTCGGAATCTTTTTGATTGTACTGCTGATACATATGTTTAGTGGAAAAGCCGGAGCTGAGGCGTCCGCCGATTCGAAATACGTTCCGGGCGTATATACATCTGCGCTTCTGCTTGGCAGCCGTCATGTCGATGTGGAAGTGGCCGTGGATGAAGACCGGATTCAGGGGATTCGGCTGGTGGATCTGGATGAGAGTGTTACGGCGATGTATCCTCTGGTAGAACCTGCAATTGCTTCTCTGGAGGAGCAGATTCTGGCGTCTCAATCTGTAGAACAGGTGGCTCTGGAGGAGGATTCCCGCTACACAGGTACGTTGCTTCTGAATGCGATCAGTAACGCATTGTCGCTGGCAGAACCTTAAAGTGAAGGCAACAATTATATGAAAATCATCAAAAAAGAAGATCTGCCGAAACTGCAGATCTTCTTTTTTGATGATTTTTATTAAGATAATCGTTACTACGCTTTCTGGCGATCCAGCATCTCCTGGAGAGCTTCGTCACCTTCTTCTATCCATACATCCTCTTCGTCCCCGTTGATGCCAAGGTATTCGCGAAGCGGTGTATTGTCATCGCTGAAGTTCCAGCGGCTGACCAGCGCGTCCAGTTCTTCGAACTCAATCAGGCCGGCCAGATAGGCTTCCTTGAATTTTTTCTCCATAAGCCGCCTTTTCCAATCAGGTAAAATATACTGGATCCTGCGAGGGCTTCTTGGCGGGAAGCGCTTCGCGAAGGGTCAGCACAGGAACTTTCTCGCCGTATGCTTTCACGTACTCGAAGCCGAAATCTACTGTCACCTTTACCCAGTCTCTCTGCTGGTACGGGAAATCTCCGGTGAAGCGGCAGATATATCCCATGAAACGGATATCATCCGCGCAGCAGGTCATGATAAATCGTCCAGGCACAAAGGTTCCTGGCTTTAGGTTGCGACCGCGGTAAACTTGTGCAAGGAAACGGATTTGCTTGCCTTTGTAACGTTCCGGATGCTCTCTGGCATCCAGATACCACAGACCGTAGTCCATATCTTCGATCTCAATAACCGGACCGGTGACGTCAAACGGCATCGGCTCATCGGCCGGATCATACATCTCGCCGTCTTCCCGTTCAAATACAATCTGTGCCGGCGGGTTATTTGCCTTGATTAGGCGGCGCATTCTTGCACGATCCATCTCTTCCGGTGTGCGGTTAAAGATAATGAGTCCGGACTGAGAGAGCTGCTCCAGAAACATGGCACGCATATTCGTCATGTACATCTCCGCCGTCGTAGCGTCTACGGTCGAGTAGATGCCGACGCATTCCCAGTGTTTCGGGAATTCCCGGTCGAAAAGCGTGCTCATCGGCCAGGTGCCGTTCCACTCGATCATGACCTGATCCGGATCAAACTTCTTTGCGCACTGCACCAGAAGACTGTCCGTCAGCTTCTCCTGGCTCTCCACAGTCACTACATAGGCGCCGTTCGCCGAGAGAAACTGCTCGTCATACTCTTCATCTCCTTCTTCGCAGAGGATAATCAGAGTACGTTCTGTTTCAAAATCCGGACTGGACAGGGTATCTTTCAGCAGGGTTGTCTTGCCGCTGTCCAGAAATCCGGTAAATACATATACAGGTACTTCCATTCGTTATAAAAACTCCTTTGTGATACGGAAATGAAGTTCCGCCTGTTCTCGACTCGTTCGATCAGGAAAGCTTCTTAAATATGAAACGCTTTCTTAATCTCGTCTTCCTTCAGATCGGTTCCGATGACACAGATACGTCCGGTAAAGTCTGCAGCAGTCTCACGAACCTCAGTTTCTTCCGGTACCAGATCGAATTCAATCCAGCTTCCATCCGTCAGAGCTACGATACCCTTGGAACGAAGAATGGTTCCGTAGGTGTTCGTCTCTGCAAATGCCTTGAGGATGGTGTTGATCTCCGCGCGGTCATACTTATGAACAGTTTCCGCGCCCCAGCTGGTGAAGATTTCATCGGCATGATGGTGATGATGATGTCCCTCATGATTGTGGTCATGGCAGCCGCAGGTGCAGTTCTCACCGTGATCATGGTCATGATGATGCTCATGCTCCTCATGATCGTGGTGATGCTCATGCTCCTCGTGATCGTGGTGATGCTCATGCTCCTCGTGATCGTGGTGATGCTCATGCTCCTCATGATCGTGATGATGCTCATGCTCCTCATGATCGTGGTGATGCTCATGCTCCTCATGATCGTGGTGATGCTCATGCTCCTCGTGATCGTGATGATGCTCGGCTTCGTGCTCGCGGTGCTCACGCAGAGTCTCCTCTACGAAATTCTCGGAACGATGCGTCTCGCCCAGAGCACGCTGAATGACTTCGCCGGAAAGTTCATCCCAGGGAGTTGTGATAATCGCCGCTTTCTCGTTGTGCTCACGAAGCAGATGCACGCTCTCCTCCAGCTTCTCCTCCTTGATGGCATCGGTACGGCTCAGAACAATCGTATCCGCATGCTCCACCTGGTTCAGGAAGAATTCGCCGAAGTTCTTCATATAGCTCTTCGTCTTCTTCGCATCTACGACAGTGATCATGCCATCCAGCTCGATCGGCTCCTCGCCGTGTACATCGAGCACTGCGGCAGCTACATCAGACAGCTTACCTACGCCAGACGGCTCAATCAGAACGCGGTCCGGATGATATTCGCGGATAACCTTCTGAAGTGCCTCGCTGAAATCGCCGACCAGCGTGCAGCAGATGCAACCGGAATTCATCTCGGTAATCTCGATGCCGGCATTTTTCAGAAACCCGCCGTCAATTCCGATCTCACCGAACTCATTCTCGATCAGGACAACCTTCTGTCCGGCAAACACCTTGCTGAGAAGATGCTTGATGAATGTTGTCTTTCCTGCCCCGAGGAAACCGGAAATAATACTAACCTTTGTCATTGTTGTTACCTTCTTTCTTTTTTGCATATAACGTCTTGGCGCTGACGCCCTCCAGGCGTCCCAGCTTACCGGACAGCGCGCTGATGACATCCTGCGGAGCGTCGATCACAAGACTGATGATGTTAACACCTTTCTCCGGATATGGCAGACCCATGCGCCCGCGAATATACGAGCTATACTGATGAAGGAGTTCATTCACACAGCCTGCCATCTCCGTGTTCTCTACCATGATTCCTACCAGCGCGATCCGTGTCTCCATAACGGTCTCTTACTGTTCAAAGGACTTTTCGATCTCATCAATTGCGCGGATCTGCTCCAGCCAGATTCTGCCGCTGGCATCGCTCGGCATGCGCCAGTCGCCGCGGGGTGAGATCGCCACAGAACCTACCTTCGGGCCATCCGGCAGGCAGGAACGCTTGAACTGCTGCGAGAAGAAGCGGCGATAGAACGTATACAGCCACTTCCGGATTACGATAGGCTCATAACTGCCGTCAAAGGCAAGGAGTGCCAACCGGTAGATCTTGTCCGGGGCGAAGCCGTAACGCAGCATGTAATACAGGAAGAAGTCATGCAGCTCATAAGGGCCTACCAGATCTTCGGTCTTCTGAGAAATCTTTCCTTCTTCCGGCGGAAGAAGCTCCGGGCTGACCGGTGTATCCAGTACATCGAACAGAGCCGCCGCCAACTCTTTGCTGGCACTTGTTTCTGCGTAGTAGTGCACCAGATGACGTACCAACGTCTTCGGGACACCGGCGTTGACGCCATACATGGCCATGTGATCGCCGTTATAAGTCGCCCAGCCGAGCGCCAGTTCTGACATATCACCGGTGCCGATTACCATACCGTCAATCTGATTCGCAACATCCATCAGTACCTGTGTGCGTTCTCTGGCCTGGCCGTTCTCATAAGTCACATCATGAACCGACTCATCATGACCGATATCGCGGAAATGCGTCCGTACGGCATCACGAATCGGAATCTCCTGAAGAGACGCTCCAACAGCCTGAGCCATTATACAAGCATTCTTGTATGTGCGGTCAGTTGTACCGAAGCAGGGCATGGTAATCGCATGAATCCCGTTTCTCGGAAGTCCCAGATCGTCAAATGCTTTCACGGTAACCAGAAGGGCCAGTGTGGAATCCAGACCGCCGGAAATACCGATCACGGCATGGCGGCATCCGGTATGTTCCAGACGCTTCTTCAGTCCCATCTCCTGGATGGAAAGAATCTCTTCACATCTTTCTTCTCTGTTCTTTTTGTCCGTCGGCACAAAGGGTGTCCGGCTGGGCGGCTGCGGCAGCGCAGTCAATTCCTGCTGTATATGGAACGGAATCCGGATATACGTAGTTTCCGCTGTCCGTCCACTGGGGAACGATGTATTTCTGCGGCGCTCACTTTCCAGCTTGTCAACATCGATGACTGCGGTAACCGTTTCATTCTGAAAGCGTCTGCTCTCTGCCAGAAGGCTTCCATTCTCCGCAATCAGGTTGTGCCCGCCGAAGACGAGATCCGTCGAGGATTCGCCCTCTCCGGCACTGGCATACACGTAGCCGCACAGAAGACGTCCAGACTGCCCGGTTACCAGATCTCTCCGATAAACACCTTTGCCGATCGCTTCGTCGCTGGCGGAACCGTTTACGATTACGGTTGCTCCGGCAAGTGCGTGACGAATACTGGGCGGCATCGGCGCCCAGACATCTTCACACACTTCCGCTGCCAGAACAAGATTCTGAACTTCACCACAGGTGAAGAGAATATCAGTTCCAAGAGGAACCATATAATGCTCCTCCTCATGCCGGAAGGGAACCAGAATCGCGGCATCCGGTCCCGGCTCAAAATGGCGCTTCTCATAGAATTCCCCGTAATTCGGAATATTCTTTTTCGGAATCAGACCGATCAGATTGCCTCTGTTCACAACTGCCAGAACATTGTACAGGCATCCGTGATCCCTCCAGACTGTCCCGATGAAGCTGATCGCATTCAGCTCTTTGGAGGCCCGCAGAACCTGGTAAAGCGCTTCCTCTGCCTGTTCCAGAAGCAGCTGCTGCAGGAACAAATCTCCACATGTATAACCGGTAAGTACGAGCTCCGGAAAGACCAGAACCCGGCTGCCATTTCCGGCTGCTTCCCGCATAGCGGCAATCACCTGTTCTGCATTGTAGAGAGGATCCGCCACGCGGATCTTTGGTGTAATGGCCGCAACTTTTATAAAACCATGATTCATAGAACATCCTCCGTTCTCTCAGGTATAAATGATGGGAATCAGGCATCCTTCAGGAATGCCATATAGCCCTTGTATCCTTCGTAAATATCTGCCTTACTTCCAATCTCCCACGGTGCATGCATGCTGAGGACTGCGATACCACTGTCAATAACCTCCATGCCATAATTGGCCATGATGTAAGCGATGGTTCCGCCGCCGCCCTGATCCACTTTGCCAATCTCTGCTGTCTGCCAGAATACGCCATTGTCATCCATTACACGGCGTACTGCTGCCATATATTCTGCACTTGCATCATTGGAACCGGATTTTCCGCGCGAGCCAGTGTACTTATTGAATACAAGACCGCGCCCGAAATATGCGCTGTTCTTCTTTTCGAAAACTCCTGCGAAGTTCGGATCAAAGGCTGCGCTGACATCAGAGGAGAGCATGCGGGAGTTTGCTATCGCGCGGCGTACGCCAAGATCTGTATACTGTCCAGCCAGGCTCATCAGCTCTGCTACCGTATTCTCGAAGAAACGAGAATGCATGCCGGTCGCACCGACGCTTCCAATCTCTTCCTTGTCGACCAGAAGGCATACAGCAGTACGTTTTACCGGTCCCATATCCAGCTGAGCAGCCAAGGAAGTGTATGCGCAGATACGGTCATCCTGACCATAACCGATTACCATGCTGCGATCAAGTCCGCAGTCACGAGCAGCGCCTGCCGGAACAATCTCCAGCTCCGCGGAAATGAAGTCTTCTTCCTCCATATCATATTTTGCTTTCAGAAGCGCCAGAATATTCTTCTTGACCAGCTCTTTCTCCTTTTCATCCGCATCGGCTGCCGGTTCGCTTCCGAACAGGACATCCAGTGCCTCGCCGTCGATGATCTCGCTGGCCTTCTTCTGCATCTGGTCAGCCGCCAGATGAGGGAGAAGATCGCTGATGCAAAGTACCGGATCTTCCGGATCTTCACCGATCACAACATTTATACTTGTGCCGTCTTTCTTCGCAACCACGCCATGCAGCGCCAGAGGCATTGCTACCCATTGATACTTCTTGACACCGCCGTAGTAATGAGTATCCAGAAGAACCATGTCGGTGTCCTCGTACAGAGGATTCTGCTTCAGATCCAGACGAGGAGAGTCGATATGCGCTCCCAGAATATTCATACCATTCTCAATTGGTTCAGAACCGATCTGGAACAGAACCAGCGTCTTATTCATGCAGATGCGGTAAACACGGTCGCCCTCTTTCAGCGTCTCGCCTGCTTTCATGACATCTTCCATGCGGCGATAACCCTTCGCCTCTGCAAGACGCACCGCCTCTGTTACACACTCACGCTCTGTCTTGCCAATACTCAGATATGCCTTGTAATCATCGCACACCTGATTCAGTTTTGCGCGCTCTTCCTCGGAATAGCTTAACCATGCATTTTTACGTTCCATTGCTTTTCTCCTTTTCATTCTTTGAATCCAGTTCCCTGGTTTTATTTTAAAAGTGAAAAGGGGGATACACCATGCGGCATATCCCCTTGTGCTTGTATCTTATACTCTGGACAGATATTCACCGGTTCTGGTGTCAATCTTGATAACATCACCCTGCTCTACGAACAGCGGTACATTTACCTGAGCGCCTGTCTCAACAGTAGCAGGCTTGGTAGCGCCGGTAGCGGTGTCGCCCTTGAAGCCAGGCTCGGTATCCGTAATCTGCAGCTCTACGAACAGCGGAGGCTCGATAGAGAATACGTTGCCCTTATGGGAACAAACCTTAACCATCTCGTTCTCTTTAACGAACTTCAGGGTATCGCCGATCTGATCGGAGTTCAGTGCGATCTGATCGTAAGTTTCGGTATCCATGAAGTGGTACAGATCGCCGTCGCTGTATAAGTACTGCATGTCCTTACGCTCGATGGTAGCTTCTTCCAGCTTCTCGGTCGGGCGGAAGGTCTTCTCAACAACGCCGCCGCTGACGATGTTCTTCAGCTTAGTACGAACGAATGCTGCGCCTTTGCCGGGCTTAACATGCTGGAATTCAATAACCTGGAAAATACTTCCTTCGATTTCAAGTGTCTTACCGTTTCTGATATCACCTGCTGTGATTGCCATAAATCAAATCCTCCTTGGGGTGTCTGTCTCATATTCCGATCGAATGTGAACTCATCGTTTCTATTCTAAACCATGTTATTGCATTTTTCAACTATTTTTTTCTATTCCGGCCGATTTTACAGGACAATTCATAAAGAAACAGGATCAGCATTTCCGGAATTCGCTTCAGACGGATGCGAAACCGTTCATGCGGGTCTACCGGACGTACCAGAAAATTCCGGATTCCGGCATTATTCGCGCCCCAGATATCCGTGAATATCTGATCGCCGATAAAGAGTGCCTGCTCTGGATGAATCCCCATCCGGCGAACGCCCTCCAGATAGCCTGCTGCAGCCGGCTTATGTGCCCGGCATACAGCCTCGCTCTGTACAGCTTCGGCGAAGGGAAGCACTCTCGGTTCCTTATTATTGGAAACCAGACAGGTGCGGAAACCAATTGCATGTAGTTGGTGGAATAATGCTTCCGAGCGGGAATCCGCCGGTGCGTTGTCCGGAACCAGCGTGTTGTCAATATCATAGAGAATGCCGCGTATGCCCTGATCCCAGAGCTTCTGATAGGAAATTGTATAGACAGACGCGATCCTCTCACCTGGATATAATCTTACTTTCATTTCTTCTTCGCCAGTTTCTCTATCTCACGCAAAAATGTCTCTACATCCTTGAACTCGCGATACACCGAAGCAAAACGCACATAAGCGACATCATCCAGCTGCCGCAGGTGTTCCATCACAATCTCGCCGATCACGGAAGTTGCGATCTCCTTTTCTTCCCTGCCGAGAATCTGGTTCTCGATATCGTCAATCATGGCATTGATCGTATCAACAGGAATCGGCCGCTTGTGGCAGGCTCGAAGGATACCATCCTCCAGCTTGCTTCGATCATAAGGTTCCCGGACATCGTTCTTCTTTACTACCATCAGAGGGATTGTCTCCACTTTCTCATAGGTAGTAAATCGCTTGCCACATACTTCGCACTGCCGACGGCGGCGAATACTGCTCTCTGCCGGACGGGAGTCGATGACTTTAGTATCTGCGGCATTGCAAAACGGACACTTCATACGTTATATTCTCCTTCTGCGGAATATAGTTTATCATAGCAGAAAACAGGAAAAGATACAAGTATTTTTCCTGTTTCCCCCACTTATCCTTTATTTTCAGCATTTTACCAGGCATTCATCCACGTGAATATCGACCAGAATGATATCCTCTCCCACCTGACGCACACAGGAGAATGGGATGATATACTCGCTGTCTCTGCCGATAAATCCGCAGAACTGCGCCGGACCGGGTATAATCAGAGAAAGTATCACCCCGGTGCATACGTCAAACTCGATATCTTCGACGAAGCCCAGACGGCGGCAGTCACAGACGTTGATGACTTCTTTATCGCGCATATTACAGATCCGCATATAATTTCCTCCGGGAAAGAGGTGTCGTTTTATTTTATGCGGGAGGCAGTTAGTTCTTTCCGAATTCCGACAGAACCAATCCCGGATTTCTCTCTTCTACCATGCCTACGCTCCAACTGTTGATGAACAGCAGCAGCGGACGATCCTTCAGATCCTTGATGCGCTTCATATCAGACGTACCCTGAATCTTCGCTACATCAATATCCTCATTCTCGATCCAGCGAATATACTCGTAAGGAAGCTGCTCCAGACGCGCTTCTACATTGTACTCATTCTGCAGGCGATACATCAGTACATCGAACTGAAGGACGCCGACAACACCGACAATAATCTCCTCCATACCAGTGTTGAACTCCTGAAAAATCTGGATCGCACCTTCCTGTGCAATCTGGGAAATTCCTTTGATGAACTGCTTGCGCTTCATGGTATCGACCTGACGCACGCGTGCGAAATGCTCCGGCGCAAACGTCGGAATACCTTCATACTGGAACTTCTTATTCCCGGCACACAGAGTATCACCGATGGAGAAGATACCAGGATCGAAGACACCGATGATATCGCCCGCATATGCTTCATCAACAATGGTACGCTCCTGCGCCATCATCTGCGTGGACTGTGCCAGACGGATCTTCTTGCCACCCTGAATGTGATTGACTTCCATACCGGCTTCGTATTTGCCAGAGCAGATGCGCATAAATGCGATACGGTCGCGGTGCGCTTTATTCATATTCGCTTGAATCTTGAAGACAAATGCGGAAAAAGGCTCCTCCACTGGATCAATGATTCCAGTATCCGCCACACGGGGCGTGGGAGGAAGTGTCATTTTCAGGAAATGGCGCAGGAAAGTCTCGACGCCGAAGTTCGTCAGCGCCGAACCGAAAAATACCGGACTTAACTTACCGGAGCGCACCAGATCCATGTCCAGTTCCTGACCGGCTCCATCCAGAAGCTCGATCTCATCCCGCAGCTGTGCCATATAGTGGCTGCCGATCTTCTTCTCTGTATCGGGATCGTCCATCTGCAGCAGATGCGTCTCAATCTCACGCTGACCGGCGCCTTCCGCTACGAACGTGGTAATCGCGCCGAGGTCGCGCTCGTAAACGCCCTTGAAGTTCTTACCGGAACCGATCGGCCAGTTCACCGGGCAGGTATCGATACCGAGCACACTCTCAATATCATCGAGAAGTTCGAACGGATCCTTGGCTTCCCGGTCCATCTTATTAATAAACGTAAAAATCGGAATGTGGCGCAGCAGACATACCTTGAACAATTTAATCGTCTGCGCCTCGACGCCCTTGCTGGCGTCGATAACCATAACAGCGGAATCCGCCGCCATCAGTGTACGGTAGGTATCCTCCGAGAAGTCCTGATGTCCGGGCGTATCCAAAATGTTAATACAGTAGTCGTTATAGTGGAATTGCAGAACGGACGATGTAACTGAAATACCTCTCTCCTTTTCGATCTCCATCCAGTCGGATACAGCGTGTTTCGCTGTCTTCTTGCCCTTCACGGAGCCAGCCAGATTGATTGCTCCTCCGTAGAGAAGGAACTTCTCTGTCAGGGTTGTCTTACCGGCATCCGGGTGCGAAATAATCGCAAACGTCCGCCGCTTGTTGATTTCTTCTTGTAATGTGCTCATTTATTTCAAACTCCTTGCAATAATATCCAGTATTCTCATCGCGACATCGTCCTTGGACATCTGTGGAAGTGCCTCCTCCGTGTTTCGCTGAATCAACGTCACAATATTCGTATCTGTACCAAAGCCTGCGCCTTCCTGGCGAAGATTATTCGCTACAATCATATCCACGTTCTTCTTGATTAACTTCTTCCTGGAATTCTCCAGCATATTCTCGGTCTCCATCGAGAAACCGCACAGGAACTGATTCTCACGACGATTGGCTCCGGCGGATGCCAGGATATCTTTCGTGCGCTCCAACGGAATCGCTGCATCGCCCTCCATCTTCTTGATCTTCTCGGAAGCGACATTCTTCGGCCGGTAATCAGCGACTGCCGCAGCCATAATCATCGCGTCCTGCTCCGTCGCCCGGCTCATCACCGCTTCATACATTTCTTCTGCAGAGTGTACGGGAACCGTATTCACAAAGCGCGGCGGTTCCAGATTTACAGGCCCTGTGACAAGCGTTACCTCCGCACCGCGCAGCATCGCCATCTTTGCCAGAGAATATCCCATCTTACCGGTCGAATGATTCGAAATATAACGAACCGGATCCAGCGCTTCACGGGTCGGTCCCGCCGTTACCAGAACCTTCTTTCCGGTCAGATCCTTCTCGCAGGCGATCACGCGAAGCAGATGATCAATAATCTCGTCCTCCTCTGGCATCTTTCCCTTTCCGATAGCGCCACAGGCCAGCAGACCATCTGCCGGTTCAATGATATCCCATCCATAATGGCGAAGTGCTTTCAGATTATCCTGCGTAACCGGGTTCTCATACATGTGCGTATTCATCGCCGGAGCTGCCAGCTTCGGACAGTTGCAGGCCAAAATTGTCGTCGTAAGCATATCGTCCGCAATGCCATGTGCCAGCTTGGCCAGCACATTCGCGCTCGCCGGAGCTACGACTACTGCATCCGCCCAGCGCGCCAGGGAAACATGTTCCACTTTGATCTCATAATTCCGGTCAAAGGTATCCGTCAGACATTTTCTGACCGTGAGCTGCTCAAATGTCAGCGGAGAAATAAACTGCGTCGCATTTTTCGTCATGATGACCTGCACATTCGCTCCCATCTTGTACAAAGTGCGTGCCAGACCGGCCGCTTTGTAGCAGGCGATGCTGCTGGAAACTCCCAGCAGGATATTCTTCCCCTTGATTGTCATGAAGCTTCCTCCTTGTCTGTCTCCCCATAATCTGTCTCCGGGCATACTTTATCAGTATACAACAGATACTTCCTGTTTGTAAACGGAAATCATTTAAAAAAATACTTTTGACCCGGACTTTATTGTGTGTTACAATAGGCAGAGAAAGAGATGCTGCCACCCGGATTCTCCGAGTCAGACAGCAGAACAGTAAGATAAAGATTAAAGATAAAGGAGCCTTTTTTATGGTTTTTACAATCGATATCGGTAACAGCAATATAGTCGTTGGAACCGTGAACCGCCAGGGTGTTCTCTTCGTAGAGCGCATGTCCACGGATCACAAGAAGACGGAACTGGAATACGCGATCCTGCTGAAGTCCGCGATGGAGATTCACGGGATCACTACGAACGAGATCAAGGGCTGCATCATCTCCTCCGTGGTTCCTCCGGTAACTTCCGTGATTAACCGCGCACTGGAGAAGCTGACCGGTGAGAAAGCACTGGTTGTAGGCCCTGGCATCCGCACCGGATTGAATATTAAGATTGATAACCCGGCGCAGCTTGGCAGCGACCTTGTGGTGGATGCCGTTGCCGGTATTGCCGAGTACCCTCTCCCGCTGATTATCATCGATATGGGGACTGCGACTACGATGTCTGCCATCGATGCTGCCGGTAATTACCTGGGCGGCGTTATCATCCCCGGTGTGCGTGTCGCGCTGGATTCTATGGTCAGCCGTACCGCGCAGCTTCCCCGCATCAGCTTTGAAGCGCCGAAGAAGGCAATCGGCAAGAACACGATTGAATGTATGAAGAGCGGCAGCGTACTCGGCTCTGCTTCCATGCTGGACGGCATGATCGACCGCCTGGAGGAGGAGCTTAGTCAAGATGCCACGGTTGTTGCCACTGGCGGCATCGCGCCTTTCATCACACCTCACTGCAAACATAAGATCATCTGCGATGATACCCTGCTGTTGAAGGGACTCTATCTGATCTATAATAAGAACTGCTAACTCTGTCATAGAGTGTCACTGCAATTTAGAGCAGAGTTTTCAGCTTACCATATGAATCTGCAGGGCATATTAACTTCAACTACAAGTATACCATAAAATACAGATACGCCTGAACCGGTTCCTGAATGGGATGGTTCGGGCGTATTACATTCCTAATGCAGATGACATTTGGTTTTTCAGTATTACTTCCGATCCTCTCTTCCGCACCCGCGCT
This sequence comes from Hominifimenecus microfluidus, assembly GCA_020687485.1. Lineage (GTDB taxonomy): Bacteria > Bacillota > Clostridia > Lachnospirales > Lachnospiraceae > Hominifimenecus > Hominifimenecus microfluidus. Next base: position 39,549 of record JAJEQR010000030.1, read on the forward strand.
TCTTATAATCCTCATCGATGCGCTTCTTCCAGTCAGCCCCCAAAGTGGCACTTCCGCGGACAACGCTGATAGCTTCACTCACCACCTGATAGTTCAGCGTCGTGCCTTCGCTGTCGCTCCGGTAGTTCACAGCGCGGTCGGCATCGATGCCGAGATATCCAGCGGTTTCTACGGCGTCGATATTTGCGCCCAGAAACAGAAATTCCCAGCCGTATTTTTTCTTCTCATGCTCGATCATGCGTTTTACCTGATCGCTGCTGTAACGGCGGCTGGCGTTCTCCATCCCATCTGTCGTGATGACGAACAGCGTATGCTCCGGCACGTCCTCCGGGCGGGCATATTTGTGAATATTTCTGATATGATGAATCGCGCCGCCGATGGCGTCTACCAGCGCGGTGCATCCGCAGGGCGTATAATCCTTATCCGTCATCGGAGTGATCTGTTGTACATTCACCCGGTCGTACAGTACATCGCTTTGACTGTCGAAAAGTACGACGGAGATCAGGGCTTCGCCCGCTTCCTTTTTCTGCTTCTCAATCATGGAATTGAAGCCGCCGATGGTATCAGCCTCCAGTCCGCTCATGGAACCACTGCGGTCAAGGATAAATACGATTTCCGTTAAACTCTTTCTCATAATACCATTCCTCCTGAAAATGAAATATAAGTAACAAAAGTGGCTGCAAGGTTTTTCACCTCACAGCCACAGTATAGCGTTTTCTTACAGAAAAATGGTCGCATGAGAAGCGACATTCATACTCATAAAGATACCTCACAGAAGGCATCGGACCCGCATGTCCGGAATGGATACTGTTTATTCCGGCACTACGATCTCACCGGCGATGGCGCAGGCGGCTGCCGTCGCGGGACTTGCCAGATAGATCTCAACCTTGGAGGTTCCCATACGGCCGAGAAAGTTGCGGTTGTTGGTCGCTACGACGCGCTCGCCGTCGGAAAGGATACCGCCGGTACGTCCGCAGCACAGACCACAGCCCGGGTGCGTGATGATAGCTCCTGCCTCGGAGAGAGTCTCCAGAGTTCCGTTCTCCAGCGCCTGCAGATAAATCTTGCGGCTGGCGGGAGTTACGATCAACTTTACAAAGGGAGCCACTTTCTTGCCCTTCAGGATCTCCGCCGCGCGCATCAGATCCTCCAGGCGTCCGTTCGTACAGGAGCCGATGAATACCTGATCGATCTTCGTGCCGGTAAGCTCGGAAGCCGGGCGGATCTTGTCTACCTGGGACGGACATGCCAGAACCGGCACGAAGTCTTCCGCGCGGTAGGTGATTTCACGTACATAGTGTGCATCCGCGTCTCCCACCAGATCCTTCATCTCATCGGTCAGCTCGACTTCGCAGTATTCCGCCGTCTTCTCATCCGGCGTGAAGAGTGCGCACTTTGCGCCGCACTCGATGGCCATGTTCGACATGGTCATGCGGCTGGCCACCGTCATGTTGGCTACCGTATCGCCGGTGAACTCCAGCGCCTGGTACGTCGCACCGTCTGCGCCCAGATCACCGATCAGGCGAAGGATGATATCCTTAGAGGTTACATTTTCCGGAAGCTTGCCGTTGATCGTAACCTTAATGGTCTCAGGAACCTTGATCCACATCGTTCCGGTTCCCAGGATACTAGCCATCTCGGTGTATCCGATACCGGAAGAAAAAGCGCCTACACAACCGTAGGTTGTTGTATGGCTGTCGGTTCCGAATACGACGTTGCCGGGCTTTACATACCCTGCTTCTGTCATCAGCTGATGGCAGATTCCGTCGGAACGATGAACATTCTTCATGCCATACTTCGCGGCGAAGGCATTGCCCCGCTGAAAGTGACGCGTATCGTCAATCTGGCTGGCCGGTACGAGGTGATCGTAGATCAGAACAACTTTATCCGGATCCCAGAGCTTCGTAAAGCCCATCTCCTCGAACTTGTCCGCCACGAACGGAATAAAGATGTCATGAATCATCACACGATCCACATTTACGGTTACAATATCGCCGGGCTTTACATTCTCAATCCCAGTATTTCTCGAAATAATCTTCTCAATGATTGTCTTTCCCATAATGTCCGTCCCCTCCTAATCCAGACCGTTGCGCTTGCGCATGGCCTTTACCAGACCGCCGGCGTTAATGATGTCCAGCAGGTTCTGCGGCAGAGACGCGATCGGGAACTCCTTGCCGTTCGCCACGATCCTCTCTCCCATGGTGACCTCAATCTCGTCGCCTTCTTTTACCGCATCGTGCAGGTCGCCGTTCTCGATCAGAAGAAGTCCGTTATTAATGGAGTTGCGGAAGAAAATCCGTGCGAAGGACTTCGCGATGACTGCTCTGATGCCGAGAGCCTTGATGATCTCAGGTGCCTGCTCACGAGAAGAGCCGCAGCCGAAGTTCTTACCGGCTACGATAACATCGCCGGGCTGAATCTGTGCGGCAAGCTCCGGGCGGAGCGGGGAAAATCCGTATTGTTTCATATCGTCTATGGTCTTTAATGCCAGGTACTCGGTCGGTATGATGATATCGGTGTCGATGTCATCGCCCAGGACCCATACTCTGGCGGTAAATGTTTCTGACATTGTTATCCTCCTGATTAATCGTATGTGCACAGGTTACTTTATTCTGTGCTGGCGAACTTCCTGATTTCCTGTTAATCCTGTTATCTGAAATTTTACAGTTTGTCAGGAATTTTACAGCTTATCAGCCGTTGTGATCTCGCCCTTAATGGCGCTCGCGGTGACAGTTGCCGCGCTTGCCAGGTATACTTTGGAATCCGGATGTCCGGCACGTCCCTTGAAGTTTCTGGTTCCGGTGCTGATCAGGGTCTCGCCTGCGCCGATGACGCCCTGGCAGCTGCCCCAGCAGACACTGCAGTTCGCGTTCATCACGATAGCTCCTGCCTCCATAAAGGTTTGGATAATTCCTTCCTTAATGGCAGCTTCATAGACTTCGTTGCTGGCCGGTACTACCAGGAAGCGAACCAGCGGATGTACCTTTCTGCCGCGGATCAGGTCTGCGCCGACACGCAGATCGCTAAGTCTGCCGTTGTTGCAGGAACCCAGGAATGCTTCGTCGATCTTTACGCCGAGAGCTTCCTTTGCAGGAATTACATCGTCCACGAAATCGGGACGGGCAACGATCGGTTCAATGGTAGCCAGATCGATATCATACTCAGCGGCAAAGACAGCATCCTCATCGCTCTTGAAGCAGTGCTTCGGCTCACGACCGCGGGCATGCAGATAATCCAGCGCGATATCATCGACTTCCATAAGGGCCGTCTTCGCGCCGGCCTCTACGCAGAGGTTGCACATAGAAATACGATCATCCATCGTCAGGTTCTTCATACCGTCGCCGACAAATTCCATGGCCATGTAGCTGGCTCCGGCTGCGCCGATCTTTCCGATGATTGTAAGGATCAGGTCACGGGCATATACACCCTCTCTCAGCTTGCCGGTCAGGTTGAAACGAATCGTCTCCGGAACCAGGAGCCAGGATTTGCCGGTTACCATCGCGTAAAGGTAATCCGTACAGCCAACGCCGGTACCGAATGCGCCAAGCGCACCATAGGCGCAGGTATGGCTGTCCGCGCCGAAGATCAGTTCACCGGGACGTACATAATTCTCCATCATGATCTGATGGCAGACGCCCTTGCCTTCCCAGAAGTCAATACCGTGTTCTCTTGCAAAGTCGCGCATCTTCTTATGAGAAGCTGCTGTCTTCGGACTATCCGAAGGAATGTTATGATCAATGATCCATACCAGCTTCTTCACATCCGCGATATGCGGATTCTTTAGTTTATTATTGTACATGTCAATGGTCAGATGTGTTGTTCCGTCGTTGCTCATCAGACGGTCCAGCTCTACGGTATGGATATCTCCGGCCTTTACGCTGTCAACTCCGGCAGCAGCCGCAATAATCTTCTCTGCAATCGTCATTCCCATGATTACGCTTCCTCCTTATTCAAAGATGCGATCAGGCCGCCCTGATTCAGAATTTCCTGCATCTTCTCCGGCAGCTTTGTGCAGGCGAAAGTCTTATCGCCTGCCTGAATCGTACCTGCCAGAAGATCCAGTTCGATGTCGTCCCCATTTTCTACAGCGTCGTAAAGCTCTTTACAGACAATAACGGGCATTCCGATATTAATGGAGTTGCGGTAAAAAATGCGGGCAAAGGACTTCGCAATGACTGCCTTAACACCCAGTGCCTTCAGGACGCTGGGCGCCTGCTCGCGAGAAGAACCGCAGCCGAAGTTGCTGCCGCCTACAACGAAATCGCCCGGCTGTACGCGCTCTGCGAAGGTGGGGTCCTGAGACTCCATGGCATGACTCTTCATGTCATCGATTGTCGGCAGAAGCAGGTATTGGGAAGCGATGATCTGGTCGGTATCCAGATCATTATGAAATTTGAACACTTTTCCCATGATGAGAATTCCTCCTTATGTTGGTTATGAACGTTTCTCTTTTTTGAATGATTTTATCATAGCACAAACCCTTGCCATAAAATGTATCATGTGATACAATCTTATAAATGTTATTATTTTTAAGTTAACATTATATTTTACTTTTTATTATTAAGTGGTTTCCGGGGGAGATTTTTATGAATACCAAAGATTCCGTTTCTTCTATTGATCATTTTGCACCGGCCGCCGGCCTGCTCCGCTGGGCGGAAGCACAGCCGGGACGACGCTATGAGAATCAGGCGGTTATCTATCATTCCGGGGAGGACGCCGGTCAGTTCTACTGTCTGATCGATGGGAAGGTTCAGATCTATATGACTTCGCCGGAGGGGATCGAGAAAACAATCACGGTCTATCAGAACCATGCGCTGTTCGGAGAAGCCGCTTTCTTCGACGGAAGCCCGCGCACAACGTCCGCCCGTGCGCTGGTAGCTTCCCGTGTCGTTGTCATCGACCGGGAAAGCATCCTCACCTGCTTCCGGGAGCAGCCGGATCTGGCTCTTTCCATGATCTGCTCGCTCTCCCGCAACGTCCGTATGCTTTCCACACAGATCAATGAGATTTCTTTTCTCCCGGCGGAACAGCGGCTGGCCCGCTTTCTGGTGGAAGAGTCCGGATACGGAGTGCGTCAGGTCTCTTATACGCACGAGGAAATCGGTTCCATGATCGGCAGCAGCCGCGTCACGGTCAGCCGGATTCTGCGGACGTTTGCGGAGCAACGCCTGATCCGTACCAGTTATCGGAAGATTGAAGTGCTGCAGCCGGAGCAGCTAAGCAGCCTACTTCATTAATGCTGCCTGAAAAATTCCGAAGAATCCGAGAGAAATCAGAAGTACGCCGCCGATCCAGGAATAATCCTTCTCTTTTGCGATCCGGCATCCAAGAAAATACCCCAGACGAATGGAAATCAGACTGGCCAGAAAAAAGGCCGTAATTACTGCTCCGACAGATACATCGTTCATCGAGTACCCGACGCCGGCGGCAAAGCCGTCCAGTGACATCGCAATCGTTAAAAGGATCGCTTCTCCCACTGACAGCGTACGGGAATCATCTTCATCCGCAGACAGCGGATCGCCGTATATATTCAGAATAATCCGCAGACCGCCCAGAGAAAGCATCAGATTTTTCTGGGGCTTCACATATTCCTTTCGCCAGCGGCGGATGCGAAAATCCACGGTCTTGTAGGTGCCGAGTGCGATCAGGATGACACCGCTGCCGACTGCCAGAAGAGTTTCAGGAAAGTAATCTCCCAGAAACCGGCCGATAAAAAGCGCAGTTCCCAGAATCGCGCTGCCAAGTCCGCTAATCAGAATTGTCAAGCCGAGGGAAATTCCAATGTGTCCGGCACCGTAAACCATACTGGCGGTCAAAAGGTCTGCAGAAAGCGCCAGAATCAGAAGCAAGGTTCCCAGGCAGGAACCAACATTTATATCCATACTAAGTTCTTCCTGTGACAGATCGTTCTTATATTCATTCTATGATGTTGGGGTCAAAAGGTTTTTTGACCCCTTTGATACCAGATTGCTACGTGCTTTGCACTCCCGCAATCTTCA
>JAJEQR010000031.1 GCA_020687485.1 Hominifimenecus microfluidus
TTCCGTGCGCAGGGCTGCGCTAGCGATCGCCACAAAGCCCCACGTTCAAGCCTCGAAGAGGCGCGTTGGGGCGACTGGCGATTAATAGGCGCGCAGGCCCGGAGCCGGAAACGCAGCACCAGTGGCCGTGTGAAGACGGGTTCGGCTTGTCCCGGAGTTTGCGCGGAGCTTTCTTGGTAAAGCTTGAGGTAAAATTTCCCGGAAGTTAGTTACCTTGGCTTGCGCGGAGCCTCCCCAAGTAAAGCTTGAGGTAAACTTCCCTAGAAGCTAGTTACTTTGGCTTGCGCGGAGCCTCCCCAAGTAGAGCTTGAGGTAAACTTCCCTAGAAGCTAGTTACTTTGGCTTGCGCGGAGCTCCACGTAAAGTTTGAGGAAAGTTGAGCACTCCACTCGCAGTGCCCCATTCGCTCCGGCTTTGCCTTCGCTCATGCGTGCTGTCGCACTATGAAAAGTCAAGTCAATTCGTCTATTGGTGAGCAAGCTCCCCATAGTCGATTGCCTTGACTTTTCGCACTGCTCGTTACCTCGACAAAAACAGAAAACGCTTGACATTTTCGAAACCCGTGCTATAATACCTTCATGCTCAAATATTTTGATAACAAAAATATTTTAAGACAAAACAATAAGGAAGGCAAAGCAAATGACGAAAACCTATGCCCGCATTCTTGGGACAGGAAGTTTCCTTCCGGAGAGACATCTGACGAATGCAGATCTTGCGAAGCGGGTAAATACGAACAATGAATGGATCGTGGAGCGAACCGGAATCCGGGAGCGGAGGCTCTCTGAAAACGGAACAGCGGCTATGGCGGCGGAAGCCGCGCAGCAGGCGCTGGCAGACGCAGAGATCTCAGCAGAAGAGCTGGATCTTGTGATTGCGGCGACTTCCACGCCGGATTACGCCTTTCCGGGCGTTGCTTGTCAGGTGCAGGCAGCAATTGGAGCCAATCGGGCGTTCTGCTTCGATCTCGCGGCAGCCTGCAGCGGATTCCTTTATGCGCTGAGTACTGCAGCTGCCTATATTGAATCCGGAATGGCACGAAAGATTCTTGTCATCGGGGCAGACGCTATGTCGAAGATTACGAACTGGGAGGATCGGGGAACCTGCATCCTTTTCGGGGACGGAGCCGGAGCAGCTGTGCTTACAGCCGCATCAACCGGGCTTATGGCCTTTGATCTTGGAACAAGCGGTCGGGACGGCGGCAGCCTGACCTGCCCCTTCGGAACCGAGCCGGAAGAGTTGCCGTACATTCACATGGATGGTCGGCGCGTGTTTCAATTCGCAGTTCGCACCGTACCGGAGACAATCCGGCGAGTGCTTGCGGAAGCCAGCTGGGAGAAGGATGAGGTAAGATATTATTTCCTTCATCAGGCAAATGCACGCATCCTTGCTTCCGTGGCCCGTACGCTGCAGATCCCGGAGAAGAAAATGCCGATGAACATCGCATATTGCGGAAACACTTCGGCAGCAAGCATCCCGATTCTGCTGGACGAATGGAACCGCGCCGAACGTATCTCGCCGGGCGATAAACTAGTGCTGGCAGGCTTCGGAGCCGGTCTTACCTGGGGCGCGGCAGCACTGGAGTGGTAAAGGAAAAAAACCGCAGGAAAAGGCATTGTAAGAGGGATTGAGCCAGAGAAGCAAAATCGTTAGCAAGAATTAAATTAAGAAAAGGAGACAGAGTATGTTAAACGAATTACAGGAGATTATTGCAGAGAAGTTAGGACTGAGCGCAGAAGAGGTACAGCCGGAGAAGAGTCTGAAGGATGATCTGAAGGCTGATTCCCTGGATCTGTTCGATCTGGTGACAGAGCTGGAAGAGAAGTACGAGATCGAGATTCCGACAGAGGATCTCGATACGCTGGTTACGGTGCAGGATGTCATTGATTATATTGAAAAGAGATAATATTTGACGAACAATGACGGAAAGTAAGATCATGAAGACAAGAGTAACAGAACTGCTGGGGATCTCTTACCCTGTGATTCAGGGAGGAATGGCTCATATTGCGGAGTATCACCTGGCATCAGCAGTCAGCGAAGCAGGCGGCCTGGGCGTGATTGCGTCAGCAAATGGAAGCGCAGAGCGTGTAAAGAAAGAAATTGAAGCGCTGAGAGAACGGACGGATCAGCCCTTCGGCGTAAATATTATGCTGTTAAGCCCCCATGCGGCGGAAGTTGCGCAGATGGCGGCAGAGGAGAAGGTGCCGGTGATAACGACCGGTGCCGGAAACCCGGAGAAATATATGTCTTTATGGAAGTCGGCCGGGATCAAAGTGATCCCGGTTGTTGCTTCCGTAGCACTGGCAAAGCGGATGGAACGATGCGGCGCGGATGCTGTGATTGCCGAGGGCTGTGAAGCCGGCGGTCATATCGGAGAGCTTACCAGTATGACGTTAATTCCGCAGATTGCGGACGAGGTAGAGATTCCGGTCATCGGCGCCGGAGGCGTCGGAGATGGCAGAGGACTGGCAGCGATGCTGATTCTGGGCGCGGAAGGCGTTCAGGTCGGGACCCGCTTTGTAGTGGCGGAAGAATCCATCGCCCATGAAAACTATAAGCAGAAAATTCTGAAAGCACGCGATATCGACAGCGTAGTGACGGGAAGAAGCTGCGGGCATCCCATCCGCTCCGTTCGGAATCCGCATACCAGAAAGTATATCGAGATGGAGAAAAGTGGAGCCTCCTTCGAAGAGCTGGAATATCTGGCACTCGGCTCCCTGCGGCGCGCAGTGGAGGAAGGCGATCTGGAGAACGGCAATTTTATGGCCGGCCAGATTGCAGGACTTATCCATAAGGAGCAGCCGTGCCGGGAAATCCTGGAGGAGCTGGTCACGGAGGCTGAAGCATTGCTGGGAGGAAGCAAACCATGGGAGAGATAAGAAGAATTGCATTTCTCTATCCCGGACAGGGAGCGCAGAAAACAGGAATGGCGCAGGATTTCTATGAGAAATCGGAGGCTGCGCGAAGCATATTTGAACGTGCCGATCAGGTTCTGGATTTCTCTGTCTGTGACATGATCTTTCATGGCGATGATCGTCTGGATCAGACAGAATATACACAGGCGGCGCTTCTGACTGCCTGTATGGCGATAACGGCGGAACTTACTGCCAGAGGCATTCGTCCTGATTTTGCGGCAGGATTAAGCCTGGGAGAATACGGAGCGCTGACGGCAGCCGGAGTTCTTTCCTTTGAAGAGGCTGTGCGCCTTGTAAGAAAGCGCGGAATCTATATGGAGCAGGCAGTGCCTGCCGGAGAAGGGGCTATGAGCGCAGTGCTTGGACTGGATGCCGGGAGCGTGGAACGTGTGCTTGCGGAGCTTCCGGGAGTTGAGATTGCGAATGATAACTGTCCGGGACAGCTGGTAATCGCAGGCGAAGCGGCGCGCGTGGCCGAAGCAGGTGAACGCCTGAAGGAAGCCGGTGCAAAAAGAGTAGTCTCGCTGAATGTGAGCGGCCCGTTTCATTCGGCGATGCTGGCGCCTGCAGGCGTTCGCCTGGCGGAGGAGCTTGCGAATACAGAGATCCGGAAGCCCCGGATCCCATATGCTTCCAATGTGACCGGCAGTCTGGTTACGGAAGCAGAGCCGATCCGCCGGCTGTTGGCGGATCAGGTCAGCAGCCGGGTCCGCTGGCAGGATAATGTGAAGGCTCTGCGGGAAGCAGGCGCAACGCATTTCATCGAGATCGGTCCGGGAAGAACGCTGGCCGGATTCCTGCGGAAGATCGACCGAAGCTTACATTGCTGTAATATTGAGAAGTGGGAAGATCTGGAGCAGTTGGAGTCTTTTCTATAGAAAACAGAAGGAACGGAAGATGGAAAAAGAAACAGAAAATGATAAGAAAATCGCGCTCGTAACCGGAGGTTCCCGCGGCATCGGCGCGGCGATTGCCCGGCGTCTGGCTGCGGATGGATTTCATGTAATTGTAAATTATAACGGATCGGCCGGGAAAGCGGAGGCTCTTTGCGAAGAAATCCACAGCAAAGGAGGCTCTGCGGAAAGTCTTCAGGCGGATGTATCGAAGAAAGAAGAGGTGGAGGCAATGTTCTCCTCGATTCTGCAGGCGCATAGCCATCTGGATGTTCTGGTTAATAATGCGGGCATCACCCGTGACGGCCTGTTGCTGCGCATGAGCGAAGCTGATTTTGAGCAGGTCCTGAATACAAATCTGAAGGGCGCATTCCTGTGCCTGCAGGCGGCAGTTCGTCCCATGATGAAGCAGAGAAGCGGCCGCATCATCAACATTTCTTCTGTCTCCGGTGTGGCAGGAAATGCCGGTCAGGCGAATTACAGCGCGGCAAAAGCCGGAATCCTGGGGCTGACGAAGTCGGCGGCGAAGGAGCTGGCGTCGAGAAATATTACGGTAAACGCGATTGCACCCGGATTTATCGAGACGGATATGACGGCTGCGCTTTCGGAACGGGTACGAGAAGCGATTCTGGCGCAGATTCCGCTGGCGCGATTTGGTCAGGCGGAGGACGTCGCGGCGGCAGCCGCTTTCCTGGCGTCAGAGGAGAGCCGGTATATGACGGGACAGACATTGCATGTCGATGGCGGCATGTTCATGTAGAAAAATATTACTACGGAGGTCAGAAACATGAGACGACGCGTGGTGGTCACAGGTCTTGGAGCGGTAACGCCGATCGGAAATACGGCGGAACAGTTCTGGGAAGCCTGCAAAGAAGGAAAAATCGGGATCGGTCCGATTACAAAATTTGATACAGCGGATTATAAGGTAAAGCTGGCGGCAGAAGTAAAGGACTTTGATCCGAAAGAATACATGGATAGCAAGACAGCCCGCCGGATGGAGGCATTCTGCCAGTTTGCTGTGGCGGCGGCCCGTCAGGCGCTGGAGGATTCTGGCATTCAGGTGGGGGAGGAAGATCCCTACCGGATCGGAATTAGTATCGGCTCCGGCATCGGAAGCCTGCAGACAATGGAACGGGAACACTCCCGGCTACTGGCCGGAGGTCCGCGCCGGGTCGGTCCGATGCTGGTTCCACTAATGATCAGCAACATGGCAGCTGGTAACACAGCGATTCAGCTAGGCTGCAAAGGCAAGTGTATTAATGTGGTGACAGCCTGCGCGACGGGAACACATTCCATCGGGGAGGCGTTCCGCAGTATCCAGTACGGAGAAGCGGATATGATGCTGGCCGGAGGCACGGAAGCATCCATTACTCCGATCGGAGTGGCCGGTTTTTCCGCGTTGACAGCACTGAGTCCTTCGGAAAATCCGCAGAGAGCGTCGATCCCTTTTGACCGCGAGCGAAACGGATTCGTGATGGGTGAAGGTGCCGGCGTTGTCATGCTGGAGGAGCTGGAGCACGCGAAGGCGAGAAACGCGCATATCTATGCGGAGCTTGTCGGTTACGGCGCGACATGTGACGCTTATCACATTACGTCTCCGGCGGAAGACGGAAGCGGCGCGGCCAGAGCCATGACAGAAGCCATGAAAGATGCCGGAGTAACGCCGGAAATGGTTGACTATATCAATGCGCATGGAACCAGCACGCATCATAACGATCTGTTCGAGACCCGCGCGATTCATCTTGCCATGGGAGACGCAGCGGAGAACGTGAAGATCAGTTCCACAAAATCCATGGTAGGCCATTTGCTGGGAGCGGCAGGCGGCGTGGAATTTATTGCCTGTGTGAAGTCGATTGAGGATCAGTGCCTGCACGGAACGGCCGGTTATCGGGAAGCGGATGAAGAGTGTGATCTGAACTATCTGGTAAATGGATGCGAGAAGGCGGAGGTTGACGTTGTTCTGAGCAATTCTCTTGGTTTTGGCGGGCATAATGCGACGCTCTGTGTCAGAAAATATAAGGAGTAAAAAACCGATGGAGATGTCAAAGATTTTACAGTTGATCGACGCAGTCAATGACTCAGAGCTGACAGAGCTGAGCCTGGAGGAAGGCGGCGAAAAGCTGACACTGAAGCGGGCAGGAGAACCGTTAGGTGAAGTTTCTTATAAAAATACATCAGGTCGGAGGCGCCCGACAGTTCAACGAGGAGAAGAACACTTCCGGATGGAAGAAGAGAACGAGAAACTTTCCGGAAAGGATATGGATGCGCCGGGAGAAAAAACAGAAGGTGAATGCATCACTTCTCCGATGGTGGGAACTTTCTATTCTTCCCCTTCCGAGGAGGATGCCCCTTATGTGAAGGTCGGTGACTGTGTAAAAAAGGGACAGGTTCTCGGAATTATTGAGACGATGAAACTGATGAATGAGATCACCAGCGATCGGGATGGCGTAATCGCGGAAGTTCTGGTGGAGAATGAGCAGGTTGTAGAGTACGGTCAGGGATTATTCCGGATTCAGTAGAGCTGGAAGTCCCTGCAGAAAGCAGGAGACAAAAATGTCATTAGGAATAAAAGAAATTGAAGCGATTCTTCCGCACCGGCATCCGTTTCTGCTGATCGACCGGATCGATGAGCTGGAACCCGGTATGCGCGCGGTGGGAGTAAAGGCAGTGACCTTTCACGAAGAGTTTTTTGCCGGACATTTTCCGGGAGAACCGGTGATGCCTGGCGTTCTGATTCTGGAAGCGCTGGCGCAGGTCGGCGCTGTGGCGATACTGAGTGTGGAGGAAAACAAGGGGAAGACTGCGTTTTTCGGTGGAGTAGATAATGTTCGTTTCCGCAGAAAAGTGGTTCCCGGAGATGTCTTAACATTAACGTGTGAGATTATTCGTACCAGAGGAAATGTCGGCGTGGGAACAGCGCTGGCTTCCGTGAACGGAGAACGTGCCGTTACGGCAGAGATGACATTCGTGATATCGTAGCGGTAAACAACGGAAAATCAGAACATGAGAGATTCAGGATATAAGGAGGAGCGGCGTCATGTTTCAAAAAATTCTGATTGCGAACCGGGGCGAGATTGCAGTACGGATCATTCGTGCCTGCCGGGAGATGGGAATTGCAACCGTTGCGGTATATTCAGAAGCCGATCGGGATGCGCTTCATACGATGCTGGCAGATGAGGCTGTGTGTATCGGACCGGCGGCGTCGGCTGAAAGCTATCTGGACATGGAGCGGATCGTCAGTGCTGCCGATGTAATGGGAGCGGACGCGATTCATCCCGGTTTCGGTTTTCTCTCGGAGAACAGCCGCTTTGCGGAAATTTGTGAGAAGTGCGGGATTCGCTTTATCGGACCGGGCAGCCATGTGATCGCGCATATGGGGAATAAGGCGGAAGCCAGAAAGACCATGATTCAGGCCGGAATTCCGGTCGTTCCCGGAAGCCGGAACGCAATACTTACAGTGGAAGATGGACTTGCCGCTGCAGAAGAAATCGGATATCCGGTGATGATTAAGGCAGCGTCGGGCGGCGGAGGCCGCGGGATGCGGATCGCGGAGACGCAAGAAGAGTTCGAAGCGCAGTTCCGAACAGCCCAGCGGGAGGCGGAAGTTGGGTTTGCCGATCCTTCCATGTATATCGAGCGCTGCGTGAAAAATCCGCGTCATATTGAATTTCAGATTCTGGCGGATTCTTTTGGCCATATTGTACATCTGGGGGAGCGTGACTGCTCCGTGCAGCGGAGGCATCAGAAAGTCATTGAAGAATCTCCCAGTCCGGCACTCAGTGAAGAGCTGCGAAGCCGCATGGGAGCAGCCGCCGTGAAGGCAGCGTCTGCCGCCGGTTATGAGAATGCCGGTACCGTGGAATTTCTTCTGGATTCCAGCGGTGAATTCTATTTTATTGAAATGAATACGAGAATCCAGGTGGAGCACGCCGTAACGGAAGCGGTAACCGGCAGAGATCTGATTAAGGAACAGATCCGGATTGCCGCCGGGGAGCCGCTTTCCTTTACACAAGAAGAAGTACACTTGCAGGGACATGCTGTGGAATGCCGCATCAATGCGGAGAATCCAGAGAAGAACTTTCTTCCGTGTCCGGGGACGATTGAGGAAGTGCATTTCCCCGGAGGGAATGGCATCCGTGTGGACAGCGCCATTTATGCCGGTTACCGGATTCCGCCGCAGTATGATTCCATGATTGCGAAGGTGATTGCACATGGAAGCAGCCGGGAGGAAGCTCTGGAGAAACTGGCAGGAGCGCTAGAGGAATTTCAGCTGACCGGTGTGGATACGAACCGGGAATACCAGCTGCGGCTGCTGCGCCACCCTGTCTTTCGTGCAGGGAAGCAGGATACGTCTTTTATTGAAACATATATGTAAGGGGAATGAAAATGGAGCGACGATTTAGAAGAACTCCCTCGAATACAACCATGAAGCGTACAGAGGGAAGGGAATCTGCGGATGTTCCGCAGGATCTCTGGAGAAAATGTGCGGGCTGTGGGCGACCGGTGTATCGGGAAGCGGCAAGAGAGAATGAATATATCTGTCCGCGCTGCGGCGCGTATTTCCGGATGACTGCTCCTCAGCGGATCCGTCAGATCGCGGATGCCGGGTCATTTCAGCTCTGGCAGGACGGAGAAGACCAGGATCCTTTGAACTTCCCCGGCTATGTGGAGAAGCGGGAGCAAACACGGAAGAAGACAGGAATCTCAGAAGCTGTACTGATTGGTGCGGCGAAGATCGGAGGTTATCCTGCGGTTCTTGGGGTCTGCGATACCCGGTTTTTCATGGGAAGCATGGGAACGGTGATGGGAGAGCGGATCACCCGCGCAGTGGAGCGGGCGACCGAAGAACGTCTTCCGGTTGTTCTGACCTGCTGTTCCGGCGGAGCCCGGATGCAGGAAGGCATCCTGTCGCTGATGCAGATGGCGAAGACAGCAGCGGCGATGAAGCGCCACAGTGATGCGGGGCTGCTTTCGGTCTGTGTGCTGACCGATCCGACGACCGGCGGTGTGACAGCAAGCTTCGCTTCGCTGGGAGATATCATTCTGGCGGAGCCGGGAGCGCTGATCGGCTTTGCAGGTCCCCGGGTAATTGAACAGACGATCGGCAGGAAGCTTCCGGAAGGATTTCAGCAGGCGGAATTCCTGCTGGAGCATGGCTTTGTGGATCAGATCACAGAGCGAAAGATGCTGAAGGCACGCCTGGCCTGGTTGCTGAAGATGCATGAGCAGAATCCTTCGAAAACCAGGACATTAGCCGGTACGGAAGAGGATGGGAAGCCGGAGCAGTGCCTGTTTTCGAAAAAGAGTGAAGAAGAAAAAAGTAAGCGGCAGAATTTGGAGAGTGCGGAACATGCAGCAGTGGTGGGGGGTGAGAAGCGGACGCCCTGGGAGACGGTTCTTCTCTCACGAAGCGCGGATCGCCCGACGTCACTGGAATATATCCAGGCGCTGTTCCCAGATTTTGAAGAGCTTCACGGTGACCGCAGAGCCGGAGACGACGGCGCGATCATTGGCGGAATTGCCACCTTCCATGGCTGTCCTGTGACTGTAATCGGACAGCAGAAAGGGCGGAACCGCAAAGAAAACAGAAAGAGAAACAGCGGGATGCCATCCCCGGAGGGCTACCGGAAAGCACTGCGCCTGATGAAACAGGCGGAGAAATTTCATCGTCCTGTGATCTGTCTGATCGATACACCAGGGGCTTATTGTGGCCTGGAAGCGGAAGAACACGGGCAGGGGCAGGCGATTGCAGAAAACCTCTATGAGATGAGCACGTTGAAGACGCCGATACTTTCTCTCGTGATCGGAGAAGGCGGCAGCGGCGGCGCTCTGGCGCTTGGCATCGCAGATGAAGTATGGATGATGGAGAATTCGGTATATTCGATCCTCTCGCCGGAAGGATTTGCTTCGATTCTCTGGAAAGACAGCCGGCGTGCGGAGGAAGCTGCCGCTGTGATGCGGATGCGCGCGATGGATTTGAAAGAGTTGCGTGTGATTGAGAAGATCATCCCAGAGGAGACGTCGGTAAGAAGTGGTCAGATCCAGGGTGTTGCGGCATATCTGGAGCGGGAGCTTATGGGATTTCTGTCACGAGCTTCACAGATACCGGAAGAAGAAAGAATCAGGCGCCGCTATGCCAGATTTCGGAGGTTATAGTATGAGTGAAAAAGATCCCGGCTGGAAAGATCTGAAAATAAAAACAGCGGAGAAAAATGCTCTGCGAATCAAAGGTCTTCCGGTCGGAAGAAAGCAGTCAAAACTTCCTGTGATTCAGGGCGGCATGGGAGTCGGAATCAGTCTGTCCGGACTGGCAGGAGCCGTTGCTTCCTGTGGAGGCATCGGACTGATCTCCGCCGCCCAGATCGGATTTCGGCGGCCGGAATTTGACAGGGACCCGGTGAGTGCGAATATCGCCTCCATAAAAGAAGAATTTCAAAAGGCCAGAAAAATCGCGCCGGAGGGGATCATCGGTTTCAACATTATGGTGGCGATGCATGGCTATGAGACATATGTGAAGACAGCAGCGGAGGCCGGCGCAGATCTGATTGTATGCGGCGCCGGGCTTCCGGTGGATTTGCCCGCTTATACCGCAGGTACTCCGGCAGCGCTGGCGCCGGTCATCTCCTCTGCGCGGGCGGCAGAACTGATCTGCCGGATGTGGAAGCACCGCTATCAGCGTCTGCCGGATCTTCTGATCGTAGAAGGACCGGAAGCCGGAGGCCATCTGGGCTTTTCCCCGGAAGAAGTAGAAGAAAAGGGCGGACGCAGATTTGATGAAGAAATAAAGCGAATTCTTGCCGTGGCGGAAACATATGGCGGAAACGAAGCCATTCCGGTGGTGCTTGCCGGTGGAATCTATGACCGGGCAGATGTCTTTCACGCGATGGAAGAACTGGGAGCCACCGGAGTTCAGATTGCGACCCGGCTGGTAACAACCGAGGAATGTGATGCGCCGTCCGCTTACAAACAGGCATATCTCAATGCGAAGAAAGAAGATATTGTCCTTACGAAGAGTCCGGTGGGAATGCCGGGGCGCGCGATCCGGAATGAATTTCTACGCCGTGCAGCGAAAGAGCAGATCCCGGTAAAAGCATGTCATAAATGTCTGAAAAAATGTGATCCCACGAAAATTCCGTATTGTATTACTGACGCGCTGATCCATGCAGCGAGAGGAGAAATGGAAGATGCTTTGATTTTCTGCGGAAGTAATGCCTGGAGGGCAGAGAAAATCGAGCGTGTGGAGGATGTGCTGCGGGAACTTTTTCCATTGTCCTTTCCGGAGAGATGAGTTATACTGATGCTTACATAGAAGAAATAAGATGCGGATCATGAGAGGCATGGCAGCAGCCGGAATCCGAATGATCCGCGAATTGGATAGATGAATGAGAAAGGGAGAGTAACTGCGTGGGAACGGATCAGACAGCGAAGGATACAGCAATCATCAATGATGTGCTGGTAAACCTGTTCAATGAGATTATGGATATTGAGCAGAAGTCGATTATTACGGAAGAATTTAAGGATATCACCAACAATGATATGCACATCATTGACGCAATCGGGATCGGGGAGCCGCAGAATATGTCCGCGATCGCGAGAAAGCTTTCGGTTACTATGGGAACGCTGACGACATCGATGAACCAGCTGGTAAAGAAAGGCTACGTAGTGCGGAACCGGAGCGAGAAAGATCGGCGCGTGGTATATATTCGCCTAACAGAACGGGGAGAGCGCGCCTATCAGCACCATGCCCGCTTTCATCACGAGATGGTGGAGGCTGCCATAAGCGGTCTGAACCCGGAGGAGATGACCACCGTGGCACAGCTGCTGCTCCGATTGAAAGAATTCTTCCTCAGCTACAAGGACTAATCTAAATTCTACCCTGGTGCAGGTTCTCAGAGGGATTCCTTTACGCTTTCGCCTGGTGCAGGTTCTCAGAGGAATTCCTCCACGATTTACTTCGGTGCAGATTATTAGCGAAAATTCCATTTTCTGTGGCAGTTCCCTTCCGGAACGTTCATTTGCCCGATTTTCTTAATAATAAACATATCTTTTTCCATACTAATCTTATACCATATTATACCATATGCAGTCTGAAAATTAAACATTTGTTCTGACTCTTATTAATAAAATTGTGCGCCTAACTCATCACTGAAGTAACGAGAATGCGGCGCGCAGTTTTCAATTGTACTTTTTACTTCTTTTCTCGATAGTTTTATGTTAAGATAGGACCGGAACGCAAAGGAAGCAGGGAAGATGGCAGGCAGCGCAGCAGAGATCAAGCCCCAGGAATACAAGGATACCATAACTCAATGGAATACAATAGAACAGCAGGGATAGAAGGAAGAAAATGAAAGGGAAAAGAAAAATTGCAGGCATTCTGTTTGTGGGGATTTTAGCGGTCACCCTGACAGGGTGTAAAAACACAGACAGCAGTAAAATAGAAACCGAAAAGCCGGTCATAACGCTCGGCAGTGACAGCTATCCGCCATACAATTACCTGAATGAGGATGGTGTACCGACCGGTATCGATGTAGAATTGGCTACAGAAGCTTTCAAAAGAATGGGTTATCAGGTAAATGTTGTCCAGATCGACTGGGAGGATAAAAAAGAGCTGGTAGAGAATGGAGAGATTGACTGTATCATGGGCTGCTTTTCTATGGAAGGGCGTCTTGATGATTACCGCTGGGCAGGGCCGTACATAGCAAGTCGTCAGGTAGTTGCTGTGAATGAAAATAGTGACATCTATAAACTGAGTGATCTGGAAGGAAAGAATCTTGCTGTCCAGTCCACAACCAAACCGGAAGGTATCTTTCTGAACCACACGGATGAGAGAATTCCAAAGCTGGGAAATCTGATCAGCCTTGGGCACAGAGAACTGATCTACACCTTCCTGGGAAAAGGGTATGTGGATGCTGTGGCTGCACATGAGGAATCTATTGTCCAGTATATGAAGGATTATGATGCAAGCTTTCGTATTCTGGAAGAACCGCTGATGCTTACCGGAATAGGTGTTGCTTTTGCAAAAAATGATGACAGAGGAATCTGTGAGCAGATGGAACAGACGATGGAGGAAATGCGTCAGGATGGCACGAGCCTGAAAATCGTTGAAAAATATCTGGATGATCCGGAAAAGTATCTGGAGGTGGATGATCTTGGATATTAAAAGAAAAGTAAAAGAAAAACGGGTTATAATAGCTGGCGTTTTGCTTGGAATCTGTGTGGCTGTAGCATCCCTGCTTTGTTTCTTTTATATCGAGAAAGCGGATGCGGAAAAAAGAATGGTGGAGATTGTAAATTACGTGAAAGTGCAGTGCTCAACCTACACCCATTATAACGAATCCTCGGAATCTAAAAGCCTCCTCCGTGCGATAGAAAGTGCCAGACAGATGAGTACAAATATCGATAGGGAAACAGAAAGCGGTGGTCAGCTGAGTCGGGATTTTTTAAAAGAAAATCTGCAGACCCTCTGGGTGAACGGTATCCTTGTAATAGATACCGATGGAAAGACAGATTGTGAATACAGCGTGGATGAGTCCCTGAGCGAGGAGATTATAGAGTATCTGCAAAAAGATATCATCATGGATTTTGCTGGATATGAAGAAAGAAGTTATTCGGAACGGCTCAACAGAGAAGACGGATCACGTATCGATATTGCAGCCTGTGCAAGAAAAGATGCACCGGGTATCGTAGCAATCTACTATTATACCTCTCCTGAATTTATCAGAAATTATACACTGACGATACAAAACCTCTTAAGTGGATATAGTACCCAGAAAGATGGAACGATTATGGTTGCAGACAATGGGACGATCATTGCCAGCAATAATGAAAGCCTACTGGGACAGGATACTGTTGATAACGAGGTTGTCCAGGCAATGAAAAAGCATACAGACAGTCAGCACATCTTTCATTTGAAGAATGAAGAAACCGGATGTTATGGAATTATGTTGAAACAGCGTGATTATTATATTTATGCGTATCTTCCGGATACGGAAGTATTTCATAACCTTCCATTAAGTGTGACAGTCGTTATTTTTCTCTATTTTCTGATATTTAGTTTATTTTTGTTTTGGAGATACAAAGCCAATCAGGAACATCAGAAACAGGAGTTGGAAAAAGAGGAAAAATATAATGCAGAACTTCTGATAGCGGCAAAAAAGGCAGAGGTAGCCAATCGGGCGAAGACGGAATTTCTACAGAGAATGAGTCATGATATCCGTACACCGATCAATGGAATCTGCGGCATGGTCGATATGGCTGAACATTATGCTGACGATGTGGAGAAACAGTCAGAATACAGGGAAAAAGTCAAATCGGCTTCTCATCTGTTGCTGGAAATGCTAAACGATGTTTTGGATATGAGTAAGCTGGAGTCTGGAGAAGTGATGTTGGAAGAAATCCCATTGAATCTGAGCAGCATTTTTGAGGAAGTACTTGTTGTGATCGAGCAGATGGCAGCAGAGCAGAATATCCGAATCATGTGGGAAGAAAAAGAAATCATACACCGAAATCTTATTGGAAGTCCGGGGTATGTGAAACGTATTCTGATGAACATCCTGTCGAATGCAGTAAAATATAATAAAGAAAATGGAAATATCTATATCAGCTGCAGGGAAATTGTGTCAGATCAGCCAGAAATGACGATGATAGAATTTACCTGCCGGGATACCGGAATCGGGATGACAGAAGCATTCCAGAAACAAATTTTTGAACCATTTGCACAGGAACATGCCGGAAGCCGTACAAAATTTGCCGGAACTGGACTTGGAATGCCGATCACAAAGAAACTGGTCGAGAAAATGGGTGGAACCATTTTCTTTGAAAGCAAAGAAGGCGCAGGCACTACATTTGTGATCAAGATTCCATTTAAAATAGATCAGGATGCGGATGAACGTGAAGAACAAGAAGATGTATCAGGAAAATCTATAAAGGGACTGCATATTCTTCTGGTGGAAGACAATGATCTGAATATGGAAATTGCAGAATTCATGCTTCAGAATGAAGGGGCTGCTGTTAGCAAAGCATGGAATGGACAGGAGGCTGTGGAGATATTCAGAAATAGCGTACCTGGTGAATTTGATGCCATCCTTATGGATATTATGATGCCGGTCATGAATGGATATGAAGCAACAAAGATGATCCGCTCCATGGACAGAGAGGATGCAAAGGTGATTCCGATTATTGCAATGACAGCAAATGCGTTCACAGAGGACAGACTGAGAGTAAAAGAAGCAGGAATGAATGAACATATTGCAAAACCGATTGATATAAAACTATTGGTAAAGGTAATTCATGAATTTGTGGATTAGTAGGAAACAATCTCAGGGGGATTCCGAGTGAAAAAGAAAGAAAAATGGAACAGAGTTTTAGCTGTACTTTTAACGATGGTGACAGCTATATCATTTTTGTCAGGCTGTGGCGGCAAAAGCGCGGAAAAAGAAGATGCAGAAACAATCACAGTATATTTATGGACCACAAACCTGTATGAAAAATACGCACCATACATTCAGGAACAGCTCCCGGATATCAATCTTGAATTTGTCGTAGGTAATAATGATCTGGATTTCTACAAATTTCTGGATGAAAACGGTGGATTGCCGGATATTATAACCTGCTGTCGTTTCTCACTGCATGATGCAAGTCCCTTGAAAGACAGTCTGATGGATCTTTCCACAACCAATGTGGCAGGTGCTGTCTATGATGCATACCTTAACAATTTTAAGAACAAGGATGGAAGCATAAACTGGCTTCCAGTGTGTGCGGATGCCCATGGTTTTGTAGTGAACAAGGATTTATTTGAAAAGTATGATATCCCTTTACCAACCGATTATGAAAGCTTTGTTTCCGCCTGCCAGGCATTTGACAAAGTGGGAATCCGTGGTTTTACGGCAGACTATTATTATGATTATACCTGTATGGAAACACTGCAGGGTCTGTCTGCATCAGAACTGTCTTCTGTAGATGGACGCAAGTGGCGTACTACCTACAGTGACCCGGATAATACAAAGAGAGAAGGTCTGGACAGCACCGTCTGGCCGGGGGTTTTTGAACGCATGGAGCAGTTTATCCAGGATACCGGGTTAAGCCAGGTGGATCTGGATATGAATTATGATGATAT
The DNA here is from genome assembly GCA_020687485.1 of Hominifimenecus microfluidus. Lineage (GTDB taxonomy): Bacteria > Bacillota > Clostridia > Lachnospirales > Lachnospiraceae > Hominifimenecus > Hominifimenecus microfluidus. The sequence goes on from JAJEQR010000031.1 coordinate 15,921, forward strand.
CGTTGAGATGTACCAGAGTGGCAAGCTTGCTATGTACTTTGGCAGTTCTTCCGGAGTAAAAATGTTTCAAGATCAGGGGATTAACACAACCTTTCTGCCATTCTTTCAGGAGAATGGTGAAAAGTGGCTGATGACTACGCCGTATTTTCAGGTGGCTTTAAACCGTGATCTGACACAGGATGAGACACGCCGGAAGAAAGCAATGCAGGTGCTGAACACAATGCTTTCAGAGGATGCACAGACTCGTATCCTTTATGATGGACAGGATCTGTTAAGCTACAGTCAGGATGTGGATCTTAAGCTTACGGAATATTTGAAGGATGTGAAACCTGTGATCGAAGAAAACCATATGTATATCCGTATTGCATCAAATGACTTTTTCTCTGTTTCCGAGGATGTGGTTTCCAGGATGATCTCAGGCGAATATGATGCAAAGCAGGCGTATCAGTCCTTTAATTCTCAGCTTCTTGGGGAAGAATCTACTTCTGAGAATATCGTGCTGGATTCGGAGAAATCCTATTCCAACCGCTTTCATAGCAGTGGGGGCAATGCAGCTTATTCGGTTATGGCAAACACCCTGCGTGGCATTTATGGAACGGATGTGCTGATCGCAACCGGAAACAGCTTTACAGGAAACGTGCTGAAAGCTGGCTATACAGAAAAAATGGCAGGCGACATGATCATGCCAAATGATCTGGCGGCGTACAGCAGCAAGATGAGCGGAGCTGAACTAAAAGAGACGGTTAAAAATTTTGTAGAAGGCTATGCGGGCGGTTTCATCCCGTTTAACCGTGGCTCTTTGCCAGTGGTCAGTGGTATTTCTGTGGAGATCAGTGAAACAGATGATGGTTACACATTGAGCAAAGTTACAAAGGACGGAAAACAAATTCAGGACAATGATATTTTCACGCTAACCTGTCTTGTGATACCAAAACACATGGAAGCTTATCCTGCAGATGAGAGTATTGTGTTTGATGGAGGGGATACCACGGTGGAAAACACCTGGAAAGGATATGTTTCAGATGGTGATGCCATTCTTGCAGATCCAGAAGACTACATGACCCTGAGATGAGAAGAATGAAGATTAAGAATCATAATAAAGATAGAAAGAAGCCTGCCATGAGAAAACGATTAAAGATATCTGTCTTTATCGCCGCTTTTGCGTGCATTGCTTTGCTGGTTTTCCAATATTCGAGATTTGTATCGAAAATTGTTTATGAGGAAAGTGTTTCTCATCTGACGGAAGTTTTTCATCAGTCTGATAACATGCTGAGAGAACTGATAGATAAGAATCTGACCTATCTTCATATGTGGAGTGAGAATCTGCAGAATACCTCCAAGGAAGAGGAAATCCGTGACTATATAAAGAAAGCACAGGCGGATGCAGGCTTTTTAGAATTCTATTTTCTGTCAGCCGACGGAAACTATAAGATGGTAACAGGTGAAACCGGGTATCTTGGATTACAGGAGATAATTGAAGAGGACATCCGGCAGGGACATGATGTGATAGTGAATGCAGCAGTTCCCGGAAAATCTCAGCTGCTTGTTTTTGCCACTCCTAAGGCTCATGGAATTTATCAGGGATTTGAATATGATGCAATTGCCATTGCTTATGAAAACTCTGATATCGTAAATGTACTGGATATTTCTGCTTTCGATGGTAATGCCCAGAGTTATGTCGTTCATTCGGATGGCCGTGTTGTGATCAATCATTCTTCTGATGCATGGGGGAACGTGTATAATTTCTTCGGTGTTCTGAGAGAGCATTCTGATATGTCTGAAAAAGAAATCAATGAACTTTTGGAAAAGTTTAAAGCAGGACGCACCGATGCGATGATGGTAAATCTGGATGGAAGGAACTACTATCTGGTCTACGAAAAATCGGATATCCAGGACTGGATGTTTCTGGGACTTGTACAGGAGGATATCGTCAATGCTAGTATGAACAGCTTGCAGTGTAGTACGACAATTCTTGTCAGTGCAGTCGTGCTCTGTATTGCTGCTTTTCTTATCAGTCTTATTATTCAAAAAAACAGGACAACTCTCAGGAGAAAGGATACGGAGATTCTGTATCGTGAAGAGCTGTTCCAAAAGCTGTCAATGAATGTGGATGACGTCTTCCTGATGCTGGATGCAAAAACGTATCAGGCAGATTACGTCAGCCCAAATGCGGAAAAACTGTTAGGCATTACAGTGGAACAGATTCAGAAAGATATTTATGTTCTGAGAAAACTGCATCCCGAAGAATCGGAAGATTTCGAGAAGAATTATCTGAAAGAAATCCAGGTTCATGAGCAGAAGGAATGGGATTTTGAATGTGTTTATCAGAAAACGGGGGAAAAACGATGGTTTCATATTGTTGCAATGGGCAGCGAGGTAAACGGGAAAAAGAAATATATTCTGGTTATGTCAGACCGTACCTCTGACTGGAAGATGAATCAGGCACTTTCTGAGGCAGTACGTGCGGCGGAGACAGCAAACAGGGCAAAGAGTACGTTCCTTTCTAATATGTCTCACGATATCCGGACGCCAATGAATGCAATTATCGGTTTTGCCACACTGGCTGTAAGTAATATTGATGATCAGAAAAGAGTTCGGGATTATCTGGGCAAGATCCTTTCCTCCAGCAACCATCTGCTTTCACTGATCAATGATATACTGGATATGAGCCGGATTGAGAGTGGAAAGATCCATCTGGAAGAGACAGAGGTCAGTCTGTCGGATGTGCTTCATGACCTGAAGACGATCATCAGCGGGCAGATCCATGCGAAGCAGCTGGATCTTTATATGGATGCCATGGATGTGACAAATGAGGATGTTTATTGTGATAAGACGCGACTGAACCAGGTGCTGCTGAATCTTTTGGCCAATGCGGTTAAGTTTACGCCTGCAGGAGGAACTGTTTCTGTCCGGCTGAAGCAGTTACCAGGGACAGCAAAGGGCAGTAAACTGTACGAAATCCGGGTAAAGGATAGCGGAATCGGCATGAGTCAGGAATTCGTGCAGAAGATATTTTCTCCTTTTGAGAGAGAACGGACATCCACAGTCAGCAGGACCCAGGGTACGGGACTTGGCATGGCAATCACTAAGAACATTGTGGATATGATGGGCGGAACCATTGAAGTTCAGACAGAACAGGGCAAAGGCACCGAATTTATTGTTCGTCTGCCATTTCGGATTCAGTCTGAGCACCAGCGTATAGAGAAAATCGCAGAACTGGAGGGCCTTAAGGCACTGGTTGTAGATGATGATTTCAATACCTGCGACAGCGTGACAAAAATGCTAATGAGGGTTGGAATGCGTTCAGAATGGACACTTTCCGGCAAGGAGGCCGTTCTACGTGCACGGCAGTCTATGGAACTGGGAGATGCATTCCACGCTTATATCATCGACTGGCGTCTGCCGGATATGAATGGCATTGAGGTTACCCGTCAGATCCGCAGCCTTGGTGATGATACACCGGTCATTATCCTGACTGCTTACGACTGGTCGGATATCGAAGTAGAAGCTAAGGCGGCAGGGGTGACGGCATTCTGTGCGAAACCTCTGTTTATGTCAGATATCCGAGAGACTTTGATGAATGTTATCGGTCAGAGTCAGGACGAGCCGGAGACTTCAATTCTTCCGAAAGCAAATCCGGATTTCAGAGGCAAATGTATACTGCTTGTGGAAGATAATGAACTGAACAGTGAAATTGCAGTGGAGATCCTGAATGGATATGGATTTGTGGTTGATACAGCAGAAAATGGCGCAGAAGCAGTGGAGAAGATTAAGAATTCAGCGTCAGGTAATTATGATCTGGTGCTAATGGATGTACAGATGCCGGTAATGAACGGATATGAAGCCACGAAGGAGATCCGTGCTCTGGCTGATCCGGCACTGGCGGGGATTACAATCCTTGCCATGACCGCAAATGCTTTTGATGAGGACAGAAAGAAAGCCTTGGAATGTGGTATGGATGGATTCTTATCCAAGCCAATTGTTATTGAGGAATTGATTGCTATGTTGCAGAAGAATATGAATCAGGCGTCCGCAGAATAGAGCGTATTGCTGCCGCTTCTCCCCCTGCGGAGAGAGAAGCGGCAGCTCCCGGAGGAATGAAAAATTTTGTATGTTTTTTCATACGTGTATATTCTTCTTTCGTCTGGCTAAATGTTGTGTTCGACAATATCATTGGTAATGGTCAGATCGTCTGCGTGAATCGTTAGTGTGCGTCGGGTCTGGTAGCTGGGCCAGTAGAGGACATGAACAAGTCTGTTCTCAGCGGAAAGTTCCTTTTCGCGCTGGCCGCTGTCGAAATCAAAGACTGCAACCTCCTTTTTCTCTGCATCCAGCACTTTCAGACGGCTGTGTTTCTCCCAGAGAAAATCCGTGCTGCAAAATCCATCGTTATCTTCCGTCCAGTATTCTTCCCAGGCGAAGAGATAATCGCCGCAGGGAGTCTCCTGTACCAGGCGGGGTTTGCTTCTGTCTGCCATATGGATACTTCCTTTCCTTCAATAAAAGTGTGTCTTTTTAGAACGATTGCTTTATTACTTTTCTCCCAGTTTATCAGTAAATCCGGCTTTTTGCATTACTTTTTTTGGTTGATCGTTCACATGAGACAGAATCAGCTGGATTATTCAGATCTGTCTGTTCAGACAGAAAGCGCAAAAATGTAATCCCTGAATTGACACTGGGTATGCGCGGAAGTATAATGAGGAATATCTGTTCCAGACGAACAGATCATTATGGGAAAAGAGAAAAAACTATGGAACTAAGTCTTTTACTGATGAAACAGATTCTGTCGATGGCGCTTATGATTCTGATGGGATTTACGGTCGTGCGGGCCGGCATCCTGAAGACCGAGCAGAGCAGTGTGCTCTCCGCGCTGGTCATCTACCTGATCGCACCCTGTACAGAAATCAGCGCGTTTCAGGTGGAATACAACAGCGACCGCCTGCAGGGCCTTGTGATTGCGACGGTTGCAGCGGCGATTGCGCATCTGATCTTTATTACGCTCAGTCGTATTTTCGGCGATCTGTTAAAGCTCTCCAGCGTGGAGAGGGCGTCCATGATTTATTCGAACGGAGCGAACCTGATCATTCCGCTGGTAAGCGCGCTTCTGGGAGAGGACATGGTGTTCTATACCTGTGCGTTTATTGCCGTACAGAATACCTGCATGTGGACGCACGGTGTCTGCCTGATGAACAAGAGAGAGAAGCCCTCAGTGAAGAAGATCCTGCTCAATCCGAACATGATTGCGATCATAGCCGGTGCGATCATGTTCTTCGCGCGGATCAGTCTACCGCCGATCGTGGATACGACCGTTGCCAATGTAGCAGCTTCCCTGGGAGCGGTGTGCATGTTCATGATCGGTATGGTGATGGGCGGCGTGAACTTTAAGGAAGCGTTCAGCAAGCTGCGCCTGTACGGCGTGTGCTTCGGCCGCCTGATTGCCTATCCGATGATCTTCATTCTTCTGATCAGTCTCTCCGGAATCACAAGACGAATCCCGGAGGCCAGACAGGTGCTGATGATTACGACGATGGCAGCCTGTGCGCCGGTTGCGGTATCCGTGACGCAGTTTGCCAATCTTTGGGGCGAGGGCGACGATCCGAAGGACGCCGGTTCGATCAATGTGATGTCAGTACTCTTCTGTATCGTGACGATGCCCTTTATTATCTGGATTTATCAGATCATCTGTTAATCATCGGTTAAGATCGGAGGACATGTGTGAAATTACTGCTGGCGGCGATCAACGCCAAATATATACATTCAAATCCGGCGGTACATAGCCTGAAGGCCTGTGCCGGAGAGTGGGAGTCTGCGGTCGAGATTGCAGAATACACGATCAATCAACCGGTCGGGCAGATCCGGGCGGATATTTACCGGAGGCATCCGGATATGATCGGGTTCTCCTGTTATATCTGGAATATCGGGATCGTGGAGGCACTTGTCCGTGATCTCGCCGCTGTGCTGCCGCAGACCGATATCTGGATGGGTGGTCCGGAAGTTTCCTATGATGTGTCGGAGCGTCTGCGCTCGCTGCCGATTCGCGGTGTCATGGCGGGAGCCGGTGAGAATTCCTTTCGGCGTCTGGCGAAGGCGTATGCGGAGGGGCGGCAGGATGAACTGCCGGCATGCCTGGCGGAGGAGCCGGTTCCACTTTCGCAGATTCCGTTCTGGTACCGGGATCTGACGGAATTCGAGAACCGGATTATTTATTATGAGAGCAGCCGGGGCTGTCCCTTTTCCTGCAGCTACTGTCTGTCCTCGATTGACCGGAGCCTGAGCTTCCGGGCCCCGGAGCAGGTGAAGGAGGAGCTGACCTTTTTCCTGGAAAAGAAGGTGCCGCAGGTGAAGTTTATCGATCGTACCTTTAATTGTAAGAAGTCCCATGCCCTGGCAATCTGGCGCTTTCTGGCGGAGCATGACAACGGTATCACGAACTTCCATTTTGAGATCGCGGCGGATCTGATCGACGAGGAGATGCTGACGGTTCTGGAGGGACTTCGCCCGGGGCAGGTACAGCTGGAGATCGGTGTGCAGTCCACTTGCCCGAAGACGGTGGAGGCGATTCACCGGAAGATGGACTTTGCCAGAGTCGCGGAGGTTGTGACCCGGATTCGCTCCCGGCATAATATCCATGTGCATCTGGATCTGATCGCTGGGCTTCCCTGGGAGGATTACGTGCGGTTCGGGCAGTCCTTTGACGATGTCTACGCACTGCATCCGGAACAGCTGCAGCTGGGCTTTTTGAAAGTGCTGAAAGGCTCCGCGATGGCGGAGGCAGCAGCATCCTGGGGGATCGTTTATACAGCAGCAGCGCCGTATGAAGTCATGGCAACTTCGTGGATTTCTTACGATGAGATCCTGCGGTTGAAACAGATCGAGGAGGTTCTGGAGCTCTATTACAACAGCGGGCAATTCACACATACGATCCGCGAGATGGAGAAGCATTTCCCTTCCGCGTTTGCCATGTATGAGCAGTTGGCTGACTGGTATGAGACACATGACTACTTCGGGATTCAATCCTCGCGGGTGGTTCGGTATGATCGTCTGCTGGGTTTCCTTCAGGAGAAGGACCCGGAGCGGGAGGCACAGTACCGGGAGCTTCTGACATATGATCTTTATCTCCGGGAGCATATGAAGAACCGGCCCGCGTTCGCGCCGGTACAGACGGAAGCGGTGAAGGAAAGGATTTCCGGTTGGATGGCAGAAGCGGCCGAAGGCCGCCATACACCGGAAGGGTATGAAGGCATGACTTACCGGGAGCTGGTAAAGCAGCTGCATGGGGAAGTCTTCACGGATGCGGATGGAGGAGAGCGGCTGCTGATCTTCGATTACCGCCGCCGGGATTCGCTCACGATGGACGCGCGTGTCATCGAATGGCGATAAAGTTCGGTCAGGGCTTGTCTTCTGACAGGAAGAAGAGTATGATAGTCCGGAGAACACTGTACGGACAGACAGGCGGACTCAGGAAAATATATAAGTGTATCAATATATCAATGTATCAGTGACAGCTGACAATATGTAGCAATATATAGTCATATTAACAGGAGGAAGGCATATGTTTAATTTCAGAGATAAGAAGAAAAAGAGAGTTGTAACTGGAGTTATCGTGGTTATCATGGTTCTCTGCATGATCGTTCCGATGTTTGCAGGAATGCTTCGATAGAGTGTAAATATATGAACATTATGATGGTGGGAAGCGCCGGCGAGACCGGCGCGAAGCTTCTGGCCGGAGAATACCGGGAGCGCCTGCTTGCCAGGCTGACGCCGTCCTTTCTGGCGAGACTTGACGATTTCGGCGCGCAGTGCGCACCAAAAGGGAAGGTCTGTCTGGTTCCGGTGGAGGAGGGCGGCGTGTATGCTGCGCTCTGGAAGCTGGCGGAAGCAGCCGGAGCGGGGCTTACGGTGGAGCAGCAGAGCATCCCGGTTCGCCAGGAGACGATCGAGATCTGCGAGCTTCTGGATGTGAGTCCCTACCTGATGCGATCCGGCGCGTACCTGTATCTTACGGAGAAGGATGAGTACGGGGAAAACCAGGAGTATGAGAAGCTTTCGGAAGAGAGTGAAGACTCAGAAGAACGGAGTGCATGGCAGAAAGCCGTGAAGATCGGCACAACTAATGGATCGAAGGATCGCGTGATCCTGGGACTGGAGGGCCGCCGCTACCTGAATCGCCCGGGGATGGATGAAGTGGAGCGCTTACGGCGCGAGCTTCCGCCCCGATAACCATAGAACAGTCATTTCGAGCGAGGAGGAAGATTTATGAGAGAGAAGATTTTAGCGTATCTGGAGAAGCATGCACGGATCGATCTGCATGATCTGGCGATTCTGCTGGATGCAGACGAGGCTGTCGTGGCCAATACAATAGCGGATATGGAGAAGGAGAATATCATCTGCGGATATCACACTCTGATTAACTGGGATATGACCAGCGAAGAGAAGGTGACTGCACTGATCGAGGTGAAGGTGACGCCCCAGAGAGGCATGGGATTTGACGCGATTGCTGAGCGGATTTATAACTATCCGGAGGTACACGCCGTCTACCTGATGTCAGGGGCTTTTGATTTTGCGGTTATTCTGGAGGGCAAGAGCATGCGCGCGGTGGCACAGTTTGTCTCCGAGAGGCTCGGCCCGATGGAATCCGTTTTGAGTACCGCAACTCACTTCGTGCTGAAGAAATATAAGGATCATGGCACAGTGCTGGTGAGAAAAACGAAAGATGAAAGGATTTTAGTTACACCATGAGAAATATGCTTTCCCGGAAGGTTACAGATATCGAGCCCTCCGGAATTCGGAAATTTTTTGATATTGTAAGTGAAATGCCGGATGCCATCTCCCTGGGTGTTGGCGAGCCGGACTTTGATACCCCCTGGCATATCCGCGAGGAGGGTATCTATTCCCTGGAGAAGGGACGTACTTTCTATACTTCCAACAGCGGTCTGATGGAGCTGCGCCAGGAGATCTGCAACTATCTGCAGCGCCGTGTCGGCGTGAGCTATAACGCCGCGAAGGAGACGCTGGTAACGGTGGGCGGCAGCGAGGCGATTGATATTGCGCTCCGCGCACTGCTGGAGCCGGGCGAGGAAGTTCTGATCCCGCAGCCCAGCTATGTTTCCTATCTGCCCTGCACGGTTCTGGCCGACGGTGTGCCGGTAGTGATCGAGCTGCAGGAGAAGAATCAGTTCCGCCTGACGAGGGAAGAGCTGCTGGATGCCATCACTCCGAAGACGAAAGTTCTGGTGCTTCCGTTCCCGAACAACCCGACAGGTGCAGTCATGGAGAAGGCGGATCTGGAGGCGATTGCGGATGTGATTATTGAGAAGGATCTCTTCGTTCTGTCGGATGAGATTTATTCGGAGCTGTCCTATCACGGCGATCACTGTTCCATTGCGTCTCTGCCCGGTATGAAGGAGCGCACGCTCTTAATCAACGGTTTCTCGAAGTCCTATGCGATGACCGGATGGCGCCTGGGCTATGCGGCTGGTCCGGACTGGCTGATCGAGCAGATGACGAAGATTCACCAGTACGCGATTATGTGTGCGCCGACGAATAGTCAGTATGCGGCAGTTGAGGCGCTGCGCAACGGTGATGAGGAAGTCGCGGAGATGCGGGAGGCTTATAATCAGCGCCGCCGCTATCTGCTGAAACGCTTTGAGGAGATGGGCATGCCCTGCTTTGAACCGCACGGCGCGTTCTACTGCTTCCCGAATATTCAGCGTTTCGGGATGAGCAGCGATGAGTTCGCGACCCGCCTGCTGAAGGAGGAGAAGGTTGCGGTTGTGCCGGGTACGGCTTTCGGAGACTGCGGCGAGGGATTCCTCCGTATTTCCTATGCGTATTCCCTGGACAGCCTGAAGGAGGCACTGAACCGGATGGAGCGCTTCGTGAAGCGGTTGGATGAGGCAAAGAATGCTTCTGCAGGTGCTGTGGATGTTGAAATTTCTGGGAAAGAAATGGATGCAGGGAAAGCGGATGCCGGGAAGGCAGAGGCATAGGACATGAATATCGTACTATATGAGCCGGAGATTCCGGCGAATACCGGGAATATCGGGCGGACCTGTGTGGTGACGGGGACGCGCCTGCACCTGATTGAGCCGCTGGGGTTTTCTCTGGCGGAGAAGGATCTGAAGCGGGCTGGACTGGATTACTGGAAGGATCTGGATGTGACGGTTTATTCGGATTATCAGGATTTTCTGAACCGGAATCCGGGAGCGAAGGTTTACTATGCGTCTACGAAGGCGCGGCATATCTATACGGAGGTTGCCTACGAGCCGGATGACTATCTGATGTTCGGGAAGGAGAGCGCCGGGATTCCGGAGGAGATTCTGGTACAGCATCCGAATGAGACGGTGCGGATTCCGATGAATCCGAATTTGAGGTCACTGAATCTTTCGAATTCTGTTGCGATCCTGTTGTATGAGGCTCTGCGCCAGCAGAATTTCCCGGGGATGCAGACGGAGGGAGAGCTGCACCGGCTGCACTGGTAGCACTGGCTGCAGACCTTTCTTTTTCCTTCCCTGAAAATCCGAAAGTATCCCTGCGGATTCCGGCACGCGCAGCGCGAAATCCCATGCAGCAAACGGTGTATGCTTGGTGTTTCGCTGCTGCGTTTTCATCGCGCACCGCGCTCCCTCGCAAAAGGGCGTCGCTCGTACGCGCGGGCGCAAAAACTGGTAGCTCACAGTCGCATACAATGGTTTGCCTGCATTGGGATTCCGGCCTGCGCTTTGCCGGATGCGGGAAATTTCGGATTTTCCCGCCACGCCCGATGCCGGAAATAGAAATACGGAGTTGTTAATAACTTTAGTTTGCGGGAGGAAGATTGTATGGTAAATAATTTATTTGCAGGAAAAGATTCGATGTATTTTCTGTATCGACGACTTGTGACGAAAATGAAGAAGGGTGGTCTCGAGGATGTTATGGATTCTTCAAGACCGGATGAGAATGAGGAGACTGTAAATACGGGGGCTCCGAAAGTGCCGTGGGGAATTCTTATTTATGATGGAATTGCTACGGTATTTACATTTATCATGCTGGGAGTGGTTTCCCGGTCGGGGCTTTCGTATGCAGAGCTTTTTCAGCAGGAACCGTATAAAATCTGGCTGCTGGTGATCGGAGTTGTCCTTATGTTTATTGGTCTGGCGCTGTTTTCTCGCTGGAAAATGAAGCTGGGAAAGGAACGTCGGGAAGAGGCGATTGCACGCGGCCCGATTGTGCCGGTGGAGTATGACCGTACCTGGCTGGCGGATGCGGAGCGTCTGGAGAACTGGAATGTAGTTTCGGATACGGCAGTGAACATGACATTCTTTGCGGAGCAGTATATTGTGGTGAATGGCGAGAAGGCACATAAAGACTATAAGAATTATAAGTATGAAAGCCAGCTCACGAAGGTATTTGTACAGGATGGAAAGTTCTGCATCGAAGTTCCATTCAAGGATGTCCTGATTGAGATTCCGCTGAGTGAGTTCGGAACCGGAAGAAAGCAGGAGCGCGCAGTGTTCCATTCCTGGATGCAGGGGGAGAAAGCGGACTCTGAGAAGTATCAGCCCTATCAGATCGAGAAGCTGGGGCATGGACTCTTCTCATGCGAATATTACTATGTTCCGATTGCACATGAGGGTAGAGAATATTCTCTTTTGGTTCCTAATTATGAGATGCAGACTTTTAAAGATATGACAGGGATTCAGATTGATTTTTAAAGCTCAGAAATAGTAGAAAAATACAGTGATAGATAGGAGTGATATTATGCGTAGCATTTTAAATTTGCTTTCATTTGTTATTATAGTTTTACTAATTGTATCTATAGCTGGACTTGTGAAAAATGTTAAAGAAAAGAAGCCAATTAAAAAAAATTTGGAAGCATTAGGAGCTTGTCTAATTGTTTTTGTTATCCTTGGAGTAGTAATGCCGTCAAGAAACCCTGAATCTGTAGAAAATGGGTTGGAGACGAAAACGACTAAGAACGAAATTAAACAATCGATAGCGGTTGAAACGGAAACTATGGCTGAAACAACAAAAGCGCAAGAAACGGTTTTGGATAAAAATATAGAGAGTGAAGCGCAGATGAGTGAATCAGCAACAGAAGTAGTAATGGGCGTTCGTGATGAAACTTTAAATGGTCATGGTTATAGCGATTCTGGAAGAGAAGAGCCGCAATATGTTGGAATTATAGGATATGCAGTAAATCGTCTTCAGGGATCTGCAGATAATTATGAAGCTTTTACAGAAACGCCGTGGAAAGTGCCTGTATATGAAAAAGATAAACAATTCTATAATGAAGTAGGTACTATTGATCATAAAACAGAAGTGCTTGTGTTGTCCCAAACTTTGAAGCATGAAGGATATGGTAGATATTCGGGGTATTTAACCGTTGAGGATACAGAGAGCAAGGAACAATATATATTGGATGTTGCTGATTTTATAACGAAACCTTATTGGGCATATGATTTGCGAGAAGCTGCGTTGATAGGACATTGTGTAGCGGAATTTCACCAGAAAAGCGACTATTATCCTGTTAATAAGAATGCAGAGAAGGTGGAGCTAGAAGATGGGACAATTGTTCATGTTGTCGGAAGAACTGGATCATGGAAAAATGGACCAGATGGAAATGAAAACCAGATAGAAGCTATTGTGTTTAAAGACTGGGCGTATGGTTATGGAGGCGTAGAGGTATATTTTAATGTTGATGACTTAGAGTTGATTTATTAGAAACTCAGAAAAATACTAAATGTAACTGCTTTAATTTCAAAAGTTTTGCAAAAAGGGGCTGCCGCATGTTAGTGCGACAGCCCCTGATATTTACTTCTCATATTGTTCGATCATTGGATAGTCATTACCACAGCAGTAAGCTCCTGACGGAGTTCTTCATTCGGAACAAAAGCAAAGAGGCTGTCCTGATCATATCCAAGATATCCCAGATGAATCAGATACGTAAGAACATCGTCCTTTCTCATGTATAAAAAATCAACAGATGAATGTGATTATGCTTACAATTCATACAAAGCTGCTGCGGCAGCTGTCTCTTCTTCCTCGGAGAGTTCTTCTCCGTTCCAGATCTTTTCGGCGGCGGATACCAGAGTTTCGTCGGGTTCATCTGCGAGATATCTTTTTACCGATTGCCATACGGCTTTCGCGGTGTAGGTGTCATCGTGCAGCGAATTCGGAACATCGTTGCTGAAGAGCTCTACAATCAGAATCACCAGATACGGCGGAATACTGTCTCTGTCCGGCGCGTCCAGCAGCTTCGCCAGTTTCTTTGTGAGTTTGGCGAAAGCCTTCTGATTCATCTTCTCTGTGCCCCTTCCGAAGGATTTCACCAGTCTGCCGGCAATCCACTTATTCATATCGGAAAGATCAAAATAGCTGGCGAAGAAATCAGCGATCTTCTGCGCGTCCGGCTGATAGGAAATCGTAAACTGCAGCATACTCTGGCGGGTATTGCTGGGGGTGGTAGGAACTCTTGTAAGGTAGTCTGTGTAAAACTTCACGAAGTCCGGATCTGCGGCGGCGATCAGTTCCAGTGCGGACCGGAGAACGTAGTTGCTCTGTTTTACATTGCCGGCAAAGGGATCGAAATGTCTCTTTGCAAGGGAGAGAATCTGCCGGGTCTGACTGGCGGTCCATTTCCCGTTGAAGTATCGTGCCATGATATAGACACAGCTTAACATCAGGTCCGATTGGCGAAGATTGTTCGCCAGCGCCAGGCAGGGATCAAAGAAATCCTTCGGGTTCGAGGCTCTGCCGATATCCTGCAGTTTCCGCTTGATGGTGTCGTTCAGATCGCCATCTGCTTTGTTGCGGTTCCTTTCCACCAGCATTTTCAAGTCATTGATCTCGCTCTTGGCGTTTAATTCCATTCCTGCGATCAGCTCAAGGCCGCCAGAGGTTTTTGCGCCGCTTTTCAGGGAAGCCAGGTCGAGCTCACTGATCATCTTTGTCTTCGGGCGATCTGTAATCCAGGCTTCCAGAGTCATCATGCGAAGGCCGCTGATATAGATCTGAAGGCTGATCGGAGTTCCAGCCGGATAGGCATGCGGGAACTTAACCGTTCTTGTCGCAATTCGGCGATTCGGAAGGTTTTTGCTCTTGCCGCGGCCGAGGAATAATTCAATACCGAGTGTATCGGTCGTCGTGGCCAGCTGGAATTTGTCTCGGATCTCTTCGGAACGATAGGGAAGCGTGATTCCGGCAGGGATCAGTTGGCTGATATATTCATTTCGAAGGCCGATGTTGATCGTATCATTCAAAATGGTTCCGGTGTTAAATAGAGAAGGTGTAGCAGGAGCGCTGTCTGAAATAGCATTATCTGCTGTCTTATCCGTCCAGTAATCGGTACGGGGAACACGATATTTGTGTAAGCAATAATGATAATAAACGGCTCCTCTGGCAACCGCAAGGTCAGGATCACTGATTTCCAGCGGCTCAAAGCCAAAGAATTCTTTCAATCTTTCTGTAATTAAATAAAACTTGGTCATTCCTCCGTTCAGGAGTACCGCATCGATCTTTACATTGCCGCCGGCTTTTTCAAGAACGTCAAGAATAGGATAAATAATATTGTTAACATCTTTTTCGTCCATGTGCTGGATCTTTTTAACATCATCAATCTTATAATTATATCCCATCAGCGGAGCGAGAATTTCTTCGATTTCCGCCTTGGTGTATGTAAGTTCAAGCGCATAGGAATCGTAAAGATTTACGTCCATGACTTCAAATTCACAATCATCATCAATCGGAGTTCCGTAGTCTCTGGAATTGGTGTATTCCATGGAAAGCTCCAGCTTCATGCTCTCTGCAAGTCTTCTCAGCTTGCACATTACCTCTTCCCGGCGATTTCCGCTTATTTTAACATTATCCTCATCCTCTTCAAATTTTTTCAGCATATCTGCGGCAAGGAGTTCATCGAAATTGTCACCGCCGATCGCCGTGTATCTGGAAATGGCAAGATCGGTAATGTTATACAGACCATTCTCCGAGCGGCCGACCCGGTGAAGGGTAACGTCGAGCGTACCTCCGCCCAGATCGAAAACCATAACGTTCTTTTCTGTCTCCAGATCGAGGAGGTTGGAAGGGATTTCACCATCTTCCTGCATGCGCATGAAATCGTAAATGACTGCTTTGGGTTCATACAGGAGGATATCGTGGGAATTATCCACGTTAAGTCCGGCGGATCTCGCGGCATCGATGGTTGCCTGGCACTGATCCGAATCGAAGGAGGCAGGGACGGTAATGACAACATCGTTCAGGTACGTCTGATGCAGAATCTTCTTGGTCTGGTTCACCAGATATCTCAGAATCTGGGCGGATACGTCCGCCGGAGTTTTATCTTCAATTTCGCCTGCAAGAGGAACCGATTCGGTACGGCCCATCAGTGACTTGACGGATTTGCAGACATAGTTGTTCTTGATTCCATAGCGGCTCTTGGCGTAGTTGCCAACATCGGCGCTCATCTCGCCGGAACGGTTCTTCGAATAATATACAACGGAAGGAAGAAGTTTGTCGCGGGACGTACTTCCGGTTTCATTCTTCCGGGGAATATCAAGGACACAGGGAACCAGCCGGCCATTGGAGAAATTTGCGCGGGCGATAACAGAGTTCGTTGTTCCGAGGTCAATGGCGATATAAAACTGATTCTGACACATATGATTTTAAACTCCTTCCTCTTCTTCTTTTTCACGGACTACCGGCTTGGAAATCACCATATTCTCAAATTTCCAGCCGGGGTGCTCCACGATAACGGTTCGTTCTTCTTCATTGGCGTATGAATTTCCGATATATTCATAGCCGTCCAGATCATCGGCGCATGCGGTGAATTCTCTGCCGGTGGTGTCGATTGGCTTGATACCGCAGTCCTTGATAAAACGGGCCAGTTGACGGAAGACAATCGTAAGCGATTTTAACTGTGCGGGCGTCTTGAACTTCTGCGCCTTCAGCTCTGCCAGTGTCTTCTCCACGAACTCAACGGAATCCAGGAGATTTCCGTATTTTTCTGAATTCATCATGGAATAGAAGGAGAGAATGGCGGTTCGCTTGGCTTCCTCCGCGTTCTCATCCAGGGTTTCCCAGAGTTCGTCGAACATGGACTGGGCGGCCTCAAGGGAGCTCTTGTAATTATTATTTTCGAACTGAAGCTTTTCAATTTCACTTTTGGAAGAGGATTCGGCAGCTTCCGTAACCTTGGAAGCTTCATCGAGCATCTCCTTGGTCTTGCTCAGGACATCCTGCGCGCTTCTTTTTCTGCGGATGCCGTATTCTTTCATCAGACAGTTGCGCAGATTCCGCAGCAGGCGGTTGCAGTAGGGTGCGCCAAAAGCGATACAAATCGGAAGATACTTCTCATTTTTGAGATCCGGATCAATGCAGATCGCGAAGATAACGGCACACTTGCCTATAAAAATCAGACGGTGAGTGTTCGCTTCGCGTGGGCTCAGATTCTCCGTGAAGTCTGCGAATTTTTCAATTCCATTCGTATCTCCGTCAAGCGCCTGCTTCAGCCAGGCAATTCCCTGTTCCACACGATGAAGAAGATAGAGACGGCGATCGACAGTATCAAGATTTACATTTCCCAGTGCAGTTATGTAATCGCTGTAGCTTATGGTCTCTTTTTTCAAAAAAAGATCTTTGACGTTCTGGTAAGCGTCGCGCGGGTGCATATTGGGGTACAAAATGCTCCCGCAGATCGCGGTCCGCTCTGCCAGAAACTGCGCGGAAGCGCCATGTTTGCGTTCGATTTCTTCCCTGGCGCGGGCCAGTTCATTGTCCATGATACGCTGGAAGATGTCGATATGTTTCATTGTCTTCTTCCTCCTGATATAATATTTTGTGCCGTTTACCGCCTGGCGTGCGGTAATATCCGGATTGGTTTCTCCTAATACATCGACCAGAGATTTCTGCATGTTGTCTGGTTTTACGTGCAGAAGAAATACATTGTGGGGACAGATCCTCTGCACCAGGTGCAGCGTTTCCACCGGAGTGGCGTGCAGACTGTAACAGTCGAAGGATACCGGGACACAATTCTCTCTTGTGCTGTTTTGCCCGACAACAATATATCCGTCCTCCAGGCCGGAAGGTGTCTCCCGGAAGCTCGTCCCATAGACGAAGTAACCCATGTCGGAAAGTTTATCCGCGACGGATCGGCTTTTGGGTTCCAGTACAACAGGAACCTCCGGAAATGCGCTTCTGAGAAAATAGAAGAGATCCAGGTGGCGGGGAATACTCCGGGAATAAAGATAGATATTCTGCTTTTTCTGAAGTCTGCCGGTGAGGAAGCTGACTAGCCAGGCATAGTTATTATGCTCTCCGCTGAACTTCTCCGGGTTCTCGATCTGCTCCGTCCAGGCTTCCGGTGCCATATAAGTATTGGGCGCATTCAGCAGGAGTGTATCCGGAGCGATACCGGTCAGAAGCCGCATTCCATTGACGCCGAACATACTGTGAATACTGAAATCGCCGGAGTACAGAACCGAATGGTGTCTGCTCTCGATATAAATCATAACGGCTCCGGGCATATGACCGGCCGGCATAAAGGTGATCCTGCAATCCTTTCGTTCTATGGGACGCATAACCGGCTGGGTATGAATCCGGGAAATGATCAGCTGCGTCTGCCGGAGTCTTTCATTTACAATGCGTTCGGATTCCTTGTGGTTGGAGACCCGGCCGAGATCCAGAAGCTGCATGGAAATAAGTGTTTTTGTATCCTGCGTGGTGATAATCTCTGCGTTTTCGGCACGTGCTGCGATGGATGCCAGCGATCCGATGTGGTCGAAGTGAGCGTGACTGATCAGAATAAAATCAATTTCCGAGTAATCAATTTCCTGGAGAATTCGCTCATAATCAGGAAAAAGTTCATTTTCTTTTAATCGCGCACCGCAGTCCAGCAGGATATTTATACCATCGACAGAGAGAAAATAGGAAGAAGCGCCGATCTCGTCTGCGCCTCCCAGCGGGATAAAATAATCATTCATGCTGTACTCGCTTTCTTCGTTTGGCAATAATTGTCCTGTATTTATATTATATATGATAAAAGTTGCCATATCAACAAAACGCGGGATTTTTTAACCGGAATAGTCCGGAATAGTTAGAGAAAATGTATTGACTTTTGAAGAGTGCGGCATTAAGCTTAATCTGAATTGTTGTAATTTAAACTGTAATATCGGTATGCGAAGGCAGTATATGAGCAATACAGAAGGGAGAAAAAACTATGATTTATAAAGCAACAAGACTGATCGCACGGGCGATGGATGCAGAAGAGATTAAGTATTCTGTTCATGAACAGGAGAATTATTCCGAGGTAAGTGCCATGTTTGGCGTGAAGAACGGACCGGATGCCGTTGTGCGTTTCCTCTCCAGTGATGATGATAATGATGTAAGAATCGTTCTGTTTGGTCTGGTTCGCGATGTGACGGAGGAGAAACAGGCTGAGATGCTGAAGGCGATTAACGAGTGCAATAATAAGTTCAGATACATTAAATTCATTCTGGATTCAGACAATGATGTGAATCTGGAGTATGATTTACCTTTAAGAACGGATGACTGCTGTGTCGGCGAGGTAGCCTGCGAGACCTTTCTGCGCATCATGAAGATTGTAGAAGACTGCTACCCGGTTTTCATGAAGGTGATCTGGAGCTAAGAGAGTTCGAGGGAGTAATGGTTCCTGATAAATTCTATATAAAAGTTTGATAGAAAAAAGGCCTGTGAAGCAAAACTTGTTTTCACAGGCCTTTTCCTGGTTACAGAATTGCGGCAGCGATCGGGTATCCGATGAAGGACAGGATCAGAATGCTGGCAATAGCTGCCAGACCGCCGTATTTGAACATCTGTTTTACATCAACCCAACCGGTACCGGCAACGACTGCCATTGGCATGGTCGAGGGCGGAGTTGCAAATGCATAGGAAGCAGCAGCGCCGATGACGGAAGCCAGAGCAACCATGTTTACATTTCCCATAGCCAGAGCAATCGGAGCGGAGATCGTAAAGAATACGGTCGCGCATACGGTGTTGGAGGAGAAGTTTGTAGCGATAATACACAGAGCGGCGATGATCAGGATGAATACGCCCTGATTCAGTCCGGATACGAGAGGAGTAACCTTCTCCACCAGGAAGTTGGAGATGCCAACATCCTCCAGGGTCAGTGTTCCGCTCAATACAAGTACAGCCGCGTTGAAGATCAGTGCGCTCCACGGCACTCCCTTTGTTACGGATTCTTTATAATCCATAATCGGTTTGCCATCTACTTTCCACATGCACAGAATTACAATTACAACCATAACCGGAATCGCATTGCCAAGTGCACTCAGCTTGATGCCGATGAATGGAATCATAAGATTCTTAAAGCAGCTTTGAATGATCCAGATGGCGATTACGATTACAAAGAGAACGGCGGAGATCTTTTCCTTCTTATCCATAGCGGGAAGAGATTTTCTTAAGTGAGAGACATCGTAACCTTTCATACGGCTCAGATCCGGGCGATACAGGAAGCGGTAGATCAGAATCAGCGCAGCGAAGATGATCAGACCGGTGATAAAGCCGAATATGCTATAGGAGATAATATTTACAGAGAGGCCGGTCTGCTCCAGCAGCAGTTGGATCGGGATCAGGATAATTGCGTGGCCGAGAGGAGTATTTGCCGAGCCGATACCTACGGCAATGCCGAGACCAAGCACAATCATCTGGGGAACACGGTCACCCTTTTGATAATCCAGTTCCCGGAAGATCTGTTCTGCAATCGGCAAAAAGATCAGGAGCGCTGCTGTCTGCGACATAAAGGAGGCAACGAACATTGCGCCGAAGAGGAACATGATTACAAAAGCCCAGGAACTCTTTCTTGCGATCTTATTGGTCATGAACCAGATTGCCATACGGCGGGAGAATCCAACCTGGCTGAGAACATGACTCAGCATGAAGAATACCATCAGGAAGCCAATGGTGGCATTTCCAAGACCGGAAGAGAAGATAGCAGCCGGTTTCATCAGGCCATAAATGGCAATCATGGCCATACACAGGAAGCTAGGCCAGTCAATGCCAACGAAGTTCCACAGAATCATGATTCCGATGAACAATCCAAACGCTTGCATGGACATCGTGGTAAGTCCTTCCGGCGCGGGAATCAGCGGGAACAGCAGCATAAATGCGAATGCGATCAAAATGTAGATCAGGTTCTTTTTTGATTTATCCATAGTTTTCTCACCTCATAAGTTAATTGTTAAGGTATCTTGTGTCTAAGTATTCACGAATTTCTTCTGCGTTTAGTTCATCCATACAACACTTGCGTTCCTTAGCCAGTCGGAAAAGATATCCGGCGGATTCTCCCACATTCATCATGATCGGCATTACGCGGATTGCTGCAAATGCTTCTTTATCTGCAGCCAGGCATTTGCCAATGACGAGCGTGCGGTGAAAGCCAACAGGTAAAAGGCTTCGGTAAGGAATATGGTAGACTCCGGGAAGTACTTTCCAGATGACGGTATTTGTGACCGGGTCATGAATATCCATCGGATAGCAGCCGCAGGCAACACTGTCTTCGAATCTTGTCATGTTTTCCAGATCGTCCAGAGTAAGTTTATAGGCGCCATGAATCCGGCGGCCGTCGCGGACTCCGAAGAAAGGGGCAATCGACGAAAGAGTTGCTTCTTCGGCTCCTGGAATTTGTTCTTTGATGAATTCCAGGATAGGAAGAATCTGACTTCGTGCCTGTATGACGCTGCGGGAACAGGAACGACTGTCTTCGTAATCTCCCTGAGCCCTGGTTGCATTCACACTGACATCCCGGGATCCGGGGATTGGAGTCAGTGCCAGGATTTTTCCTTTCAGGACTTCACGGGAAAGACCTTCCCGGATCACAGAGGGAAGCTGGCCGCTGTTTAGAAATTCATTAAGTTTCTGAATATCAACACCAGAGATGCGGAACATCAAAGTGGATGTCAGCTGTTTTTCTTCCGGTGTTTTGATGGTATCGCCACCCAGAGTCCGAATCAGATTCGCATTCCCGGAGGCATCAGCAAGATAAGATGCTTCCATGTTCCAGGTTGCGTACAGGTTTCGGACGGTAATGCGGCAGCAGTCCTCTCTCTCCTCGGCTTCTGTCAGTTCAGAATCATAGAAAATATCAACGCCGGCAGAAACTGCCTTTTCTTCCAGGATCACTTTCAGAATTTCAGGATCGTAGCGAAGCCGATCGACTTTCACCTCCTTGTTGGATGACATGGGAACGGCGAAATGATATTCTCCGTGTCCGCTTTCGATCAGCTGGTTGAAAATTTCTTCTTCCAGTCCATGGTAAAGCGGACGGGACTGAAATCCGGCGGCATTCATTTCCGTAAGTCCGGAGCCGCAGGCCATTCCTCCCAGCCAGGAATTTCTTTCAATCACGGCTGTTTTCAGACCGGATCTTGCAGCGGCAATTGCGCAAAGCGTGCCTGCAGTGCCTCCGCCGATAACAATCAGGTCATAATAGTCGTTGGTTAGCATAGGTTTCCTCCATTGTATTTCTTACATAGATGTTGCTCTGTGCTGCGCAGCACGTTTCTTTGTAAGAATAATATATTTTTTGGAACGGATACGCAATTCCGTTTTGGAAATGTAAGATTCCGATTTGGAAAAAAGAAAAACAAATTGCCGGAATGAAATATTCGTGTTATGCTATCTTCAGAGTTGTGAGAACGAAAACGAATGATAAAGAAAAAGGCAGACGATATAGCAAATCCGATTATATTCACAGAAGAAAGGCGGATAAGAAATATGCATACCGACCAGTTGGAGTATTTTGTAGCGATTGCAGAGCAGGGAAGCTTTACAGAAGCATCTTATGAGTTGTCAATTTCACAGTCTTCCCTTTCCAAACAAATCAACAAGCTGGAGGAGGAGCTAAATGTGAAGCTGTTTGTCCGCGGGCGTCGACAGTTAATGTTGACGGATGCGGGACGCGATTTTCTGGTCTATGCCAGAGATGCATTACGCAATTACCGAAATATTTGTGCCGAGCTGCTGAAGTATTCGTCTGGCGGCACAATTCATATTGGAAGTGTGGATCATATGGGAAAAGTGGGACTTACAACGCCGATGGCTTCTTTTATTGATAAATTTCCGGAGAACAGCGTTCATTTGGAAGTGGAGCGAAGCAGTGCGCGTCAGGTCGTGGAATGGCTTCTTGAGGGGAGAGCAGATATTTGTTTTACTGCACGAATTGCAGATGGAGTACGAGGCGTCTCCAATCTGGATGTCTATGATCTGAGCGATTACTGTTGCAGTACACTGTTGCATGATGAGTATTATGTGATTGTCCCGGAGGAGCATGAATTCTGTCAGCGAGAATATGTAGATTGGGAGGATCTGCGAGAAGAGCGTCTGATGCTTCTTGACCGGCAGCACAGTGTGAATGCGTTGATACGGGAAGCTATGATTTCCCGTGGTATGACTCCGCATGTAACGTTTGAGTGTAATCAGACGGATGCGCTTCTTCGCATGGTTGCGGACGGATTTGGTATTACGTTCCTGTCCGGGCGTATTGCCGCCAGTGAATACGAGGTGAGACGGATTCCGCTGCGGCAATCCCTTTCCCGCGATACATATATGATCGTTCCGCAGGAACATATGCAGGAAAATGATCTGACGGGACAGTTTGCCCATTATGTGGAGAAATTCTATGAAAAGAATGCAGGAAAATAATTCCCTGAGCAGATAGAAGCTCTCCAACTTTTGACGATTTCCTTACGATTTCGCCATGCTCTTGGATTTTCCATTGCCTTCGTGTTAAAATAATATCTGGACAAGAACATGGATATGGGTATATTTTAGCCAGAAGGAGTGATTTTATGAGACTGTCAGGAAGAAATGATACCGTAAGGGATACGGGAAGCGGGCGTAGCCGCAGGAGGCCGGCGACAGAAAATCAGGTTTCATATACCGATCTGGACGATGAATGGGAAGCATCGGAGAAAAAGGTACGGGATGTGAGCCGTTCGCAGAATCCGGAGGAATACAGAGTCCGCTATTCTGAGACGGAAGAGTATGATAGTAGCAGTAATACTGATGCGCGCCGCTATGGCGGAGGCGTCAGCAAAGATCGCAGTTATGAGAACAGCTATATTGAAAATATGGAAGATACGTGGGTGTATAATCGCGACCGCGTGAATACAGTCTCAGACAGCGAGGCAGAAAGCCAGAGCGATACGAGCTGTTATGAGGATGATTCGGATGGGAAGCATCGCAGCTACAGCGGACGTTATACAGAGAGTGCAGACGGAAACCAAAGTCGGTACACCGGTCGCTATGAAGAAGAATCCAGAGATAACCAGGGATATCGCAGCCGCTATGCCTATGAGGATAACGAGCGTGACAGCCGCGGATACAGCAGCCGGGCCAAAACGAAAGTCAAGAAAGTAAAAAAGGTCAAGAAGGTCGTTGCCAAAGACGGCAAAGGAATTACCGGAAAAGTTTCCGGCGCAGCCAGCCGTGGCATTTCATCGGTTCTTCGCTTTGCAACAGCGCTTGTCATGCTGCTTCTTACGATGCGTCTGGCTGTCGCTTTTATGACCGGATCCCCGTTGCTTGGCAGTATCGGCACGATGTTTGCGGAGAAGAACTGGGGGTTGATGCTGTATTTGGCAGGAGCCGCCTGCCTGGTACTGCTTGGTTTTGTATCCGCTTTCTGGTCGCTGAGCCGCCGAAGCGCGGCAAGCGATGACCGGATTCGCAGCTACGATACCGGGCGCGGCCTGTTTGCTTTCCTTTTCTTCCTGATTATCTGCATGGCAGCCGGTCTGGAAACTTTCCTTCCGGAAGGCGGAACGCTGATTTCAGCTCTGCAAAGCTTTCTGCAGACTCTTTCCAGCGCATACAGCAAAGTGTTGCCGCTGTCGGTAACAGGAATCGTGCTCTGTGTGATCCGCAAGGTTCTGAAGAGCTGATCGAAGGAAGATAGAAGAAAAAGGCAGGAGAATCTTTACGATTCCCCTGCCTTTGTGCTGTGCTGATGACAGAGTGCAATAAAATCCTTCGCGGTATCCGTCAGAAATTTTTGATGATGCCATGCGATATAGTTATTGCGGCGGAAGGTTTCATCCTCAATCGGATGCGTACAGATCATTTCTTCCGCGAGATCTCTCTGCACCAGGCGTTCCGGCAGAATCGAGATGCCGATTCCGGCGGAGACCGCCTGGATTAGCGCCTGCGTGCTGGCACTCTCCCAGAGTGGAACAAAGTCAATGCCGTGTGCGGCGAAGACATGATCCAGAAACGTGCGCCCGGCGCTTCCCTTTTCACGTACCAGAAATGGATATTGAATCAGGTCTGCAAGTACAATCGAATCCCGAAGGCAGAGCGGATGCCCGGATGGGAAGATCAGGACGAGGTGATCTTCCGTTAGAAGCTCAGAGGTCAGTTCCTCTGAAGAAATTCCGCCTTCGATCAGTGCCAGATCCAGTCGATTGTCAAGAAGCGCCTGTTGCAGGCTCTGGCTGTTAGAGATAGTTACGCGAACCTGAAGGTTAGGATGAATCTTCTGAAATTCCGATACCAGGCCGGGAAGCACGAAATTCCCCATCGTGATCGTGCCGCCAATTCGCAGGACGCCGAGCTCGTCCCAGTTCTTCATCGTTTTCTCCAGGCTGTCGAAGGAATCAATCAGGTGAAGGGCGCGCGCATAGAATGCGTAGCTACTTTCTGTCCGAAACAGGCGGTGATGGATACGTTCAAAGAGATGGATGCCGTAATAGCTCTCCAGTTCCTGAATCGCCCGTGAGACTGCGGGCTGCGTCATGTGAAGAACTTCTGCCGCTTTTGTAATGTTCATTTCCTGAAATACAGCAATAAAGATTCGCATATGCCGGATGGTCATACTCATTCTCCTACCTTAATTGTAGCAAAAGGTTGCAGATATTCCCTTTATTATAACAAAATATTTATGGATTCAATAAAAATATAGCATTTTACACATGAACTGACAAGTGCTATTCTGAAGACGGGCTGTGGAAGCAAAATTGATTATGAAGCTGTAACAGTGGAAACTATTGCAAAATTTGTGGAAAAGTGTAGCAGATAGATGCAATCTGAGAAAAGGGGAGAACAAATGATGAATGGAAAAGCAGACAGGAGCACTTTGTGGAAGCTGTTTTTGAATACGCTGTATATCAGCGCGTTTACATTCGGCGGTGGATTTGTCATTATTACATTCATGAAGACAAAATTTGTGGACGAAATGCACTGGATTGACGAGGAGGAAATGCTGGATCTGGCGGCTCTCGCCCAGTCCTCGCCCGGCGCAATCGCGGTCAATGCGGCGATCCTGGTCGGCTGGCGTGTGGCAGGTTTTATCGGGATGCTGACCGCTGTGCTGGGAACGATCATTCCGCCGATGGTGATTCTCACTGTGATCTCGTTCTTTTATCATGCGTTCATCACGAATATTTATGTGGCGGCAATGTTAAAGGGAATGCAGGCCGGTGTCGCCGCAGTCATTCTGGATGTGGTGGCCGGACTGGGTGGAAATGTGATCAAAACACACCGTCCGGTCTATTATCTGATTATGGTCGGTGCGTTTGTGGCAACCTTCTTCCTGAATGTGAACGTTATCTACATCATTCTGGGAGCCGCTGTGATCGGAATTATTCTGGAACTGGCAAGCCGGAGAAAGGGGAGTGCGGCATGATTTATATACAATTATTTTTGAGTTTTATACAGGTTGGAATGTTCAGCATCGGCGGCGGGTATGCAGCCATGCCGTTAATCCAGAGCCAGGTCGTGCAGGGACACGGCTGGCTGACGATGAGTGAGTTTACGGATCTGATCACGATCGCGGAGATGACGCCAGGGCCGATCGCGGTGAATTCCGCCACCTTTGTCGGAATCCGGATTGCCGGTGTGCCAGGGGCAATGGTTGCCACCTTTGGCTGTATTCTGCCGTCGTGCATTATCGTCTCCATTCTTGCCATGATCTATTACCGTTATAAGAATATTTCCGCGCTTCAGAATGTGCTGGGAACGCTTCGCCCCGCTGTTGTCGCTCTGATTGCCGCGGCAGGTCTCTCGATTCTCCAACTGGTCGTATTTCAGGAAAATGCCATGCAGCTTTCAAATGTGAACTGGTTGGGTCTGATCTGCTTTGCGGCCGCATTATTTATCCTTCGCAAGTGGAAATGGAATCCGATCCTGGTAATGGCGCTTTGCGGTGTCTGCGGGCTGATTGCGGCTTTGCTGTAATGAAAAAATAAAAGAAAATAACAAAATATACTGGAAAATATTTTACAATTATGCTAGACTATAATAGTTGAAGAACATTACCGAGAAGCGTTAGGAAAAAAATTGAGGAGGAATCGTGTTATGAGAGGAAAAGTATCCAGAGCTGTTTTTACCGGCCTGCTTGCCGGCTGTATGGCTGTAACACCGGTCGGAGCCGCATATGCGGAGTCGATACCTGCGGAAATTTCTGTGGAGACAACAGCAGAAGAATCTGCAGAGACGGAAGAAGTTTCAGAGAGCATGGAAGCGGAGGCAGAAGTGGAGACACCGGAAGCGGAAGAGCCGGAGGTTGTTGTGGAATCCGAAGAAGCAGCCGCAGCAGAGGACGCGGAAGCAGCTTCCGTTGAGGCTGGATATAAAGATCCGGTGCAGGGGTTTGTCGCACGCCTTTATGAGAACATCCTGAATCGTAAGCCGGATTCCAATGGTCTGAAAGCCTGGGCGGATGTGCTGAAATCCGGAAAGGAGCAGGGCGCAAAGGTAGCGCAGGGCTTTGTGGAGAGTAAAGAATTCCAGTCCCGGAAGATGGATGATACGACTTATATTAAGATTCTCTATCGTACCTTCCTGGATCGTGAGGCTGACGCCAATGGTTTGAAAGCCTGGCAGTCGGTTCTGGACAGCGGACTTTCCCGGATGCATGTATTCCGTGGGTTTGCGGAGTCGCAGGAATTTACCAAGATCTGCCAGAGCTATGGAATTCAGAGAGGCAATGCGATTCTTACGGAGCCGAGAGATCAGAATGAAGGCGTGACGAAGTTCGTGGTTCGCAATTACCGCCTCTGCCTGGAAAGAGATGCGGACCAAGGTGGCCTGAACGCATGGTGCACGGCGCTTTTAAACGGCAGCAATAACGCAAAGGAAGTTGCGCATGGATTCTTCTTCTCGAATGAATTCATGAATAAGAACCTGTCGGATCGCGATTATATCACCCTGCTGTATAAGGTATTGATGGATCGTAATCCGGATGCCAGTGGTCTGAACGCATGGTGTCAGGTACTGGATAATGGATACAGCCGTGAAAATGTATTCAATCAGTTTGCAGATTCGAATGAATTCCAGACGATCTGCAGCCGTTACGGTATCCAGTCCGGCAGTGGAATCTATGTAGGACAGAGTGATATCGACATTGTTTCTTATCTGACACGCTATCAGGAACTTCCGGGGATGTTCCATATGCGGTCCTGCGGAGACTGGATGTTTGGCGGTTCCGGAACTGCATATGAGACGGAGAACTATTTCAATATTGCCTGGCTGCCGAACGGTAATTTCAGTATGCTGAATGGCGGTGCGAAGAATATAAATCTGGCGGGATGCAGCCTTGGAACTGATTTTACAACTTTCCATAACAGTCTGTTAGGAAATGGCTGGGAAGCCGGATATTATTCCGAGGAAGATGGTGATATTGTTGTTGGTTATGCCAAGGTTATCGGCGGCGCGCCGTATCTCGTTGAGATTATGGTAAATTCCGGTGATACAGTTATTGCATGGTACCTGAGTAATTGG
This sequence comes from Hominifimenecus microfluidus, assembly GCA_020687485.1. GTDB lineage: Bacteria > Bacillota > Clostridia > Lachnospirales > Lachnospiraceae > Hominifimenecus > Hominifimenecus microfluidus. The sequence continues at coordinate 43,650 of JAJEQR010000031.1, forward strand.
CCGGAAGGCGACATGGGCGAGTACTTCGAGTGCCTGAGATAGTGTAAGGTCGTTGTGGGGCGAACCGTGAAACTGGCTTGACATATTTTGTGTGGAGTGTTAGTATAAACATAGGAAAGGTGTTGCCGATAGACGGTTAGCCCCATTTATCAGTTAAAAAATAACCGCTCAGTTTGCGAGTGATATGCTACCCTCATATAGGACAATGAAATATAAAAGTCCTATATGGGGGTATTTTCATGTTCAGAAAAAGTAAGATAGAACCAGTAGAAAAAGTAAAAATAGTCGAACGCTACCTTGCAGGAGAAATTGGCATACGGCAAGCAGG
>JAJEQR010000032.1 GCA_020687485.1 Hominifimenecus microfluidus
CTTCAAAAACATTCGTAATCCGCTCATTTTTCTTCGAAAAATGGCTACTTACTCATGTTTTTGGCGGGTCAAGAGGTCAAGAATCCTCTTGCAAGCGAGCTTGCATCGGCTTTTTGACCTTTTGACCCTGGTATCATGATATGGCAGCGGGAAGAAATGTGGTATATAATGTAAGCATATCGGAGCTAACAATCGAAGAAACGGTTCATTGCTCGAAGAATAACATAGAAACAGTTACCAGAAAATCAAGAAAGAAGAAAAAATATGCAGGAAACAATCAAGATTATCGGTGCTACTGAGAATAACCTGAAGAACATTACCATCGAGATTCCGAAGAAGAAGATTACCGTCTTTACCGGAGTCTCTGGCTCCGGTAAGTCCTCACTCTGCCTGGATACAATCGCCGGAGAGAGCCGGAGAGAGCTGAATGAGACTTTTCCCAGCTATGTGCAGCAATATCTGCCGAAATACGGACGGCCGGTGGTAGAGAAGATTGAGAATCTGCCGGTCACGATTGTGATCGATCAGAAGAAGCCGGCAGCCGGGAACCGCTCGACCGTAGGGACTTATACGGATATTTATTCGCTGTTGCGTCTGCTGTTCTCCCGTGTGGGCGAGCCCTTCGTGGGGTATTCAGATACCTTCTCCTTCAATCATCCGGCGGGAAAGTGCGAGCGCTGTGACGGTATCGGTATGGTGACGGATCTGGATATTCACAAGCTGGTGGACTTTAATAAATGCCTGAATGATGAGGATGTCATTCATTTTCCTACGTTTACAACAGGGGCCTGGCGCTGGAAGCGCTATGCCTACAGTGGATTATTTGATCTGAACAAGAAGATCAAGGATTACAGCAAGGAAGAGCTGGATCTCTTCCTGTATTCTCCGCAGGTGAAGCTGAAGAATCCGCCTGCAAACTGGCCGAAATCCGCGAAGTTCGAAGGTATCTACCCCAGAATGTACCGGAGTATTATTACCACGAAGGAGGGAAAGCGTCAGCAGAAAGTGCTGGACGGCATGATCTCGACCTTTGTATGCCCGGAATGCGGCGGCTCCCGTGTGAATGAGAGAGTGCGCAGCTGCAAGATTAACGGAAAGAGTATCGCGGACGTCACGGATATGTCCATTCCGGAAGCAATTGAATTTATCCGGGAGATCGAACATCCGCTGGCAGCGGATATGAAGCGGGAATTACTGAAACGTCTGGGCGCTCTGGAGGAGATCGGTCTCGGTTATCTTTCGCTGAGCCGCGGCACCGGAACCCTGTCGGGCGGCGAAGCGCAGCGAATCAAGATTGCGAAGTATATCAATTCCGCTCTGACAGATATGGTCTATGTGCTGGATGAGCCGAGTGTCGGACTGCATTCACAGGATATCGCGCGTCTGAAGAAATCTCTGTACCGCCTGAGAGACCATGGCAATACCGTTCTGATCGTGGAGCACCATCGGGAGATCATTGCGATGGCCGATCATCTGGTGGATATGGGACCGATGGCCGGCACGCACGGCGGTCAGGTTATGTATGAAGGCAATTATGAGGGACTTCTTTACTCGGATACGATTACCGGGCAGATGCTGCGGGCACGGAGCTTCCGGAAGCCGGAAGTTCGTAAGCCGAAAGGCTATTATCACTTGGAACATGCGGATCTTCACAACCTGAAAAATGTGGATGTGAATCTGCCGAAGGGCGTGCTGACTGTGATCGCCGGTGTGGCTGGTTCCGGTAAAAGTTCGCTGATGGAATACTTCATGGATCACTGCGAGGATGAAGTCATCTTTATCGGCCAGAAAAATATTGGAATCAATCTGCGGTCCACACCGGCGACATATCTGGATATCGCAGATCCGATCCGCAAGATGTTTGGCAAGGCGACACATCAGCCAATGGCGCTGTTCTCTTTTAACTCAAAGGGCGGCTGTCCGGCCTGCGGTGGAAAGGGCGTGATTGTCTCGGACATGTCCTTTATGGAAAGTATTGAGACAGAGTGTGAGCTCTGTCACGGAACCCGGTATTCTGAAGAGGCTCTTTCCTACCGTTACCGCGGGAAGAACATTGCGGAGGTCATGGATATGACAGTGGAAGAGGCCATTGCCTTTTTTCCGGAGGAGGATTTCCTGCCGCGCTTGATTTCCATGGAGCAGGTAGGACTCGGCTATCTGCATTTGAATCAGTCCATGACAACGCTGTCCGGCGGCGAACTGCAGAGAGTGAAGCTTGCCAGTCAGCTCTACCGGAAGAATGCCGTGTTTGTGATTGATGAACCAACGGACGGCCTTCACCTGGATGACATCCGGAAGTTAATGATTCTCTTTAACCGGATGGTTGATGAGGGCGACACTCTCTATCTGATTGAGCACAGCCTTGATGTCATGAAGGACGCAGATTATATTGTTGAGGTCGGTCCCGGTGGCGGTATGTCCGGCGGCAGCCTGCTTTTCGCAGGAACTCCGGCGGAGATGGAAACTTGTGAAGCGTCTGTGACCCGCCCTTACCTGATAAAATCAGAGACGGAAGAATAAGCGGAAGTGTGCACGAACCTTGTAAAACTGATAAAAAAATAACAAAACAGAGGCAAAATTAGCGAACAATGAACAATTCTTACAAACTTTCATGAATATGAACATTTTTTTATGGTTTTTTAATCTTTGTTCATGGAAATGAAAACTTTAATATAGCGTTAGTAAAAATGTTATGCTAAGATATAGCCATGTTGAGGCACACAATACTAAGCCTCGAAAAGAGAAAGGAGGATTTGACTAATGAAAGTAGTCAAATGGCTGGATGATCATCTGGAAGAAACCTTCCTGGTAATTCTTCTGATTCTCATTTCCTGCGTCAGCCTGTTACAGGTAATTATCCGTAAGATACCGTTTATCCCGGCACTTACCTGGGCAGAAGAGCTCTGCCGATTCCTTTGGATCTGGAGCGTCTTCATCTCTCTTCCTTATACATTAAGGAAGAACAACATGCTTCGTGTAGGTGTTCTGATGGATCTGCTCCCCAATGCTTTACATAAGATTGTAAACATTGTAGTTGATGCAGTCAACACCGCCTGCATGGGTCTGCTTGGTTACTGGTCTTTCTTCGTAGTAAGAGACATCATGGCCAGCGGCGAGACTTCCCCGGCTATGGTATGGCCGATGTGGTTTGTTTACATCTTCATGCTGATCGGTTTCGTACTTGGTACGATCCGCGGCGTACAGCAGATCGTTCTTCACATCATGCACTTTGGTGAGAGAGAACTTTCCACGACAGAGCAGACTATGCTGGATGCACAGGAAGAGGCAGCAGCAGGCAAGAGAAACGAAGGAGGAGAATAATCGATGGCAGCACTTATGGTATTTGGTGTATTCCTGGTTTCGATCGCTCTTTCGATTCCGATTGCGACCAGTATGATCGTTGGTTCCATCAGCCCGATCCTGCTTCTTGGCAAGGGCGGTTCCATCGTACAGCTGTTAAACAATACTTTCTCCGGAGCGAACTCCACCCCCATTCTGGCAGTTCCGCTGTTCATCCTTGGCGGCGTTATCATGGCAGAGGGTGGTATCTCCCGAAGATTGTTTAACTTCTTTGCTTATTTCGTAGGCAGAATCCCCGGCGGTGTGCCCTGTGCGGCAATCCTGACCTGTCTGTTCTACGGTGCAATTTCCGGTTCCGGTCCTGCAACGACCGCAGCTGTAGGTTCCATGGTAATTCCTTTCATGATCAGCATGGGTTATGACAAGACATGGAGCGCTGGTATGATCGCGGTTGCCGGCGGTCTGGGTGTAATTATCCCTCCGTCCATCCCCTTCGTACTGTATTCCCTGGCGACTGGTGTTTCCACCGGTAACCTGTTCCTCGGCGGTATCTTTCCCGGTATCCTGATCGGTGTTGCACTGATGGTATACGCAGTATTCTACTGTGTAACCAAGGGTGAGGACAGAGTCCTGATCAATAAGAAGATGGATGAGCTTCATGCTCAGGGTCTGTGGCATGTATTCAAAGACAGCTTACTGGCTCTGCTGTGCCCGATCATCGTTCTGGGTGGTATCTACACCGGTTGGTTCACTCCTACCGAGGCAGCTTGTATCTCTGTATTCTATGCTCTGATCGTATCCCTGTGGTGCTACAAGAGTATTGACTACAAGCAGATCTGGGGTCTGCTGGTTGCTTCTGTTAAGACTTACGGCGGTCTGGCATTCGTACTGGCATTCGCAACCGCATTCGGTCGTGTACTGTCCCTGACGAAGGCTACCTCCATTATTGAGGATTTCATCCTGAACAACTTCCACAGCAGCTTCAGCGTGCTGAGTGTTCTGGTTATTATCTTCCTGATTCTGGGTATGGTTATGGATACCGGCCCCGCAATCATCATCCTGGCTCCGGTACTGCTGCCCGCTGTTCAGGCACTGGGTGTTGACTCCGTTCATTTCGGTGTTATCCTGGTATGCTGCCTGTCCATTGGTCTGGCTACCCCGCCTTTCGGCCTCGACCTGTTCGTTGCCGGCAACCTGGCAGAAGAGCCGCCCATGGCTGTTGCGAAGAAGGCACTGCCTTTCATGATTGCTTTCATAATCGCACTGGCATTAATCGTTTATATCCCCTGGTTCAGTACCGCACTGCTGTAAAGAATCAGAACGGAAAAGAAAAACTAATTTTACTTATTGACCAATTATGGTTTCTGATGTAAAATACTTGCGTTGCATCTGCCGGCAGTCATAAACGGTTGCCGGCATGCAAATATAACATGTTTTCTAAAAGAAGGAGGAAACAAAAAAATGAAGATGAAAAAATTGACGGCTGTAATGATGACTTCCGCTATGGTAGTTGGTCTGGCAGCTTGCGGCGGCAACAGCAACACCAGCACCACCGCAGCAGCTTCCGCTGATACTACCGCAGCTGCAGCAGCAGATACCACCGCGGCAGCAGCAGACAGCGCAGATACCACCGCAGCAGCGGCAGCAGATGGCGCTGACTATTCTTCTCTGGATCCCGTAGAGCTGGTCGGTGCTGACTCCACCGGTAAGGGCGCTGCAGGCCAGATCTTCGGTGAGATGGTTGCTCAGAAGGTTGACGAGATCACCGGCGGCCAGCTGACTATCGACTATCATCCCAACGGCGACCTTGGCGGCGATGCTGACCTGCTTCGTCAGGCTCAGAATGGCGATATCGCTATCGTAGTTTGCCAGACTGCTCCTATGGTATCTTTCGTACCTGACCTGGCTGTATTTGACCTGCCCATGGTATTCGCTAAGTACGACGGCGCTACCATCGATAAGGTTCTGAACGGCGCAGATTCCGAGTTCCACAAGAAGCTGGCTGAGTCCTACGAAGCTGCTGGATTCCATGCACTGGGCTTCCTGCAGAACGCTACCTATCGTCTGACCACCGCTAACGTAGAGCTGAAGGATCTGGCTTCTTTTGCTAAACTGCAGATCCGTACCATGGAGAACTCCAACCACATGGCATTCTGGACCGCAATCGGCGCTGAGCCTACTCCTCTGGCATGGTCTGAAGTTTACTTCGCACTGCAGTCCGGTACCATCGACGCTCAGGAGAACGCTGCTGATACCTGCGTAGGCGCTAACCTGAACGAAGTTCAGAAGTACCTGGCTTGCACCAACCACATCCTGTACCTGAACCAGATCTGCATCAACAAGGACGTATATGATGGTCTGGATCCCCTGTACCAGGCAGCTCTGGATCAGGCTGTAGCAGAAGCTCTGGTTGAGATGGAGCCTCAGCTGACCGAGATCGACCAGACCAACAAGAAGACTCTGGAAGATGCTGGCATGACCATCATCGAGTATGATGATTCCTTCTTCGATGAAGTTCTTGCTCTGGACAGCGTAAAGGCTCTGTACGCTGATATCGATACTCAGGTTAATGGCCTTGGTACCATCCTGCAGGATTCCCTGGCAGCTGCTAAATAATCAAATTACCATTTGATTGTTCATCCGGTCCCTTCGGGGACCGGATTTTTTTACGTTTGACCCAAACGAAAAAAAGTGCTATACTAATAAAATATTGAGAAAAAACGAAGACGAAAAGAATACAAAGAGAAAAGTAAAACTATGAAGAAATCAAGACAACTGTTAAGTATTGTAATTGTATTTTTCTGGGCATCGGAATATTGCCATGTTCCCTATTTTACTCCTTATCTGACTCTTTTGGGGTTCTCCATGACGGCCATCGGCTTTATGGTGGGCGTGTATGGCTTTACACAGATGATTGTCCGGATTCCTCTCGGTATCTACACAGATGTATCCGGTTCTTATAAAGGTGTGGTGGTGATGGGTACTCTGTTCACCACAGTGTCATCACTCGGCCTGATTTTTGCGCAGAGTATGTGGTTTGTAATTTTCTGCCGCTTCCTGGCAGGAATTGCCGCTTCCACCTGGATTGCGTTCACGGTTCTCTACTCGGCTTACTATGAAGCGGAAGAGGGTGTGAAGGCGATGGCGAATATTCAGGCATTTAATAATGGAGGAAAGCTTCTTGCTTTCGCTCTCGGAACGATTACGGCAACTTTCTGGGGATATCGCGTTCCCCTGGTCATGAGTTTCCTGACCGGCCTGGTGGCCATTGTTTTCGCGATTCAGCTGAAGACGATTCCGATCCGCCGGGAGCCGATGCAGATTTCGCATATTGTAGGTATCTTTAAGAACCCATCGGTTCTTCTGCCGTCTTTCTTCGCAATTATTATGCAGATGATTCTGCATGGAACCGTGTTCTCCTTTACATCTACCGTTGCCGAGCAGCTGGGGGCGTCCGCCTTTGAGATCGGGCTGAACACCTCACTCTTTACTGTCATTCAGGTAGTTGCGGCCGGTTTCGTCGGCGGGAAGCTGGTGAAGAAACTGGGAGAGCAGCGTTCGGTTCTTCTCGGATTCCTGCTGCTGGCGCTGCACAGCCTGCTGGTAGCGGTTGCTCCGAATGTGTGGGTTCTCTATCTGGCGCAGATCCTCTGCGGCCTCGGCAATCTGCTGCTGTTCTCTATCCTGGCGGCGATGGCGATCCGCTATATCCCGCAGGAGAATAAGTCGACGGCGATGGGGTTGTTCCAGGCTCTGTATGGTATCGGCATGACCATTGGCCCGCTGCTGCTCAGCAACATGGTAGCCGCATGGAATTACCGCACGGCATACCTTGTCTTCGGCGCGATTGCGGTTGTGAGTCTGATTCTGGCTGCGGTTACTCTGCCGATGCTCGCACATCGTATGGAGGGAAAGAGAGCACAATGACGAATATTATACTGAAACTGATCGCTCTGCTGCTTCCGGTTGCGCTGGGATATTTTTTAAAGAAGATTCATTTCTTCGGGGATACGGATTACCGTATCCTTGCGAAGATTGCGCTGAACATTACGCTGCCGGCAGCCGTGATCAGTTCCTTCTCCGGCTTCCATATGGATCTGTCGCTTCTGGGAGTCGCCGTAGCGGCTTTTGCGGCGAACTGGGTCGTGCTTCTTTTCATCTATTTTACATCCTGGAGAAGAAAGAATGATCCGAAGGGACGGGCCCTGCAGATGTTCTGCGGTTCCGGATTTAATATGGGCAATTTTATGATTCCGTTTGTTCAGCAGTTCCTGGGAAGCAATGGTGTTGCTGTTACAGCGATTTTTGATTCCGGCAATACCTTCATGTGTACCGGTGGAATCTATATCTTTACCACCAGTGTGCTGAAGACGGATGGTAAGAAGGTTACGCTCCTCAGTGTCCTGAAGAAGCTGATGCAGCCAGTGTTGATTACATATCTGATCATGATTATCATGGCGATCGCAGCGATACCGGTTCCGGAATTTATTACGACGATTGTTCAGCCGACCGGATCTGCGAATGGCTTCGTATCCATGATGATGATCGGTCTGATGTTCGAGATTCGTTTCTCGAAGGAATATATGAAGGATGCGTTCGGTATTCTTGGCAAGAAATATTTCTGCGCGGCAGTAATTGCGCTTGGATTCTATTACCTTCTTCCATTTGATCTGCTTACCCGTCAGGTTATGGTTATGAGTGCTTTCGCGCCGATTCCCAGTCTGGCCGGTATCTTTACCGGGCAGATTGATGGCGATACCGGCCTGGCCGGATTTACGACATCCTGTTCTTTCCTGATCAGCTGCACGATTCTTACGATTCTGGCGGCTGTTATGGGACTGGCATAATCTACTTAGAAAGAGGGATTCTATGGGAATGAAACGTCCTGTGATTCATGGTTTTCAGAAGAAGAGTATCTTCTGGAAGACGTTTTTTATGATTTCCATCATGTCAATTGCAACGATACTGATCTTCGGAATCTTCATCAATCAGCTGATGGTCAGCAGTCAGCGATCGCGTATCCATGATCTGAGCCTGATGCAGCTGCGGCAGACCAGCAAGGATGTGGAGATGCGTCTGGATGTTCTGGAGGAGAGCATGGAGCAGACACTCTGGAGCAACGACTTCGTAACACTTATGGTGAATCCGGTCGGTAGAAATTCCAATGTGAATTATCGGGTTGCCAGCGCGTTGGCCGGATATGCCTCTGGCAACAGTCTGATCCACAAGGCATGGTTCTATGTGCCGGCGCTGGATGAGATCTACAGCTCCAGCGGTAGCTATATGTCGATTGATTCCTCCTCGGAGCGGCGTTCCACGATGTATTATCTGGAGAATTATGAAGTGAACCGGGCAGGAAGCGATGAATGTTCTCGTGTGGTATACTGCTTCGGTGATCGTGTGATCCAGGCGGTGGACTTCTGTGTTCCAAATTTTATTGGAGTACTTTTCTTTGAATTGGATACGGATCAGCTGAATCTAATTGTACAGGAAAACCTGGATGATGGCAGTGCCGCTATCCAGGTCTACGATGCGCAGGGGAATGGAATCCTTCCGGCAGGATCGGATAAAAAGCTGGATCTACGTGTTCTCTCTTCTTATATGACCGATTCCGAAGACAAGAAAGATGCAGAGTATTACCTGTATACCTCGGATATTCTGGGATGGCATTTCGTGAGAAATGTGGATGCCGAGAGCAATTCCGCAAGCTGGAACTCTATTATGAGCCTGATGCTCCCCTTCCTTTTAATTTATTTTATTGTCAGTCAGGTATTTTCCATGTATATTACCAGCAGCGTTTACCGTCCAATTAGCCGTCTGATGCAGATTGCGGATCGCAGTTATCGTTCCGGCACTGTTCCGGCGGTTTCCGGGGATGTACATAACGAGGTGGATTACCTGGAGCTGATTTATACTGACACGTTGGATCAGAACATTCAGCATCATCGTCTAATGGAAGCCGTCTCGAATGATCTGATGGAGCAACTGTTCCGAAGTCTTCTGACCGGCAAGACGCTGACGATGGATTATATCAATCGGACGATGGAAGGCACCGGCAACCGCAGCCTGATCGCTGGTCGTTATATTGCCATGGCAGGTGTTATGGTGACGCCGGAGGATCGGGAACCGACCGTTGTGGAGACCGGTCTCTATCAGCGAAGTGTTATTGGTCTGATCTCGCAGATCAAGGATGATTCCTGTGAACTATATCCTTTCTATATAGAAAAAGATATTCTCGTGATTATCTGTTGTTTCCACGGAGAGACATCCGCGCTGCAGGTAAAGCAAACGGTAAAAAACTTCGAGGATACGCTCCTTGCCAAGACGAAGACGATGCCTTATCAGGTTATCATCGGTCGCGGAAAGGTATACAATGAGATTACGTCTCTGCGCCACTCTTATCAGGAGGCGCTGGCGGATGTGCGTTATCGCCGTTATATGGAATCCGAGGAGAACCGAAATTCCTCTGCAGGTGAATTCGACCGCAAATATTATGAAGAGCGCGCACACCAGATGGCTGAGCTGGCGGAGAAGGGCAGTCGTGAGGAAGCGATGGAAATGGCCGGTGCGCTTGTAGACGAAGTGATGAACTGCAGCAAAGAGAAGCGGTTGGATTACTGTGAGAAAATTCTGGATGCGCTTCTGGAGAAGATTATCACTGGAGGCGGAGCTAACACCGAACTCAAGTCCATGGGGTTGTCCCACAGCAGCGAGGAGCTGCAGCAGGCGTTGGCTGCCGGTCAGCTGAAGACTTATATGGTGAATTTCTGTGACAAGGCGATCCGTGCGGTACAATCCGGCAGCAAGAAGAACCGATATAAATACGTGAACGATGCCAAAGAATATATTGAGACGCATTATTCTGATGGAAATCTTTCGCTGAACCATGTCAGCGACGCCATTGGTATTTCTGCTCCGTATCTGAGCGGCCTGTTTAACGAAGTGATCAAGGAGAACTTCAACTCCTATCTGAACTCCTATCGTGTCAAGCAGGCGAAGCAGTTCCTGGAGGAGACTAGCCAGAATATCGCGGAGATCGGCTATAAGTGCGGTTTCAACTCCGCGCAGAGCTTCAGCCGTGTATTCAAGAAATATACCGGATATACGCCGGGACAGTATCGGGAGTGGAAGAAAGGGCAGCAGTCATGAGAATGAAGAAAATCATATGCCTGATGCTTGCAGGCAGCTGTATCCTCAGCGCGTGTTCTCGTTCGGCTGAAAGCGAGAGCGAGACTTCTGCTGTGGATACGACACAGGAAGAAAATCAGGTATTGTCGCTTTCCGTTGCCACTGTCGGCAACTGGGAGGGCATTGTCCGCGGGAAGGTGTTCGACGAGTATGCGGAAAAACTCTCCGAATGGTCAGACGGAACCATGGAGATCAAGCTTTATGACGCCGGAAGCCTGGGGGATGACAAGGATCTGATTGAAGGTGTAAAGCTGGGAACTCTGAATATTATCAATTCCTGTCCGGCTTATCAGACGGATGTAGTGCCGGAGGCGGCTCTTCTGGATGCTCCCGGACTCTATACCAGCATCGAGCAGTATAACATTATGATGGAATCCGGCTACATGGACGTCATGCAGCAATATTATAACGATGCGGGACTTCAGCTTCTTGGAAGCTTTGCATATACATTTCGTCAGATGAGCAGCAATAAGCCGGCGCAGACGCTGGCGGATCTGCAGGGGCTTCGGATTCGTACCATGGAGAACCGATATCATGAAATCTACTGGCAGGCCATGGGCGCCACATCGATTCCGCTGGTATTCAGCGAGCTCTACATGGCTTTAAGTCAAGATACGATGGATGCGCAGGAGAACAGTATCTACAACCTGGTATCGAGCAATCTGGGAGAAGTCCAGAAATATGTCATCTTCACATATCATGCGCCGATGGTCAGCAGTTATGTAATGAACAAGGAGCAGTATGATGCTCTGACGGAGGAACAGCAGGATCTTCTGCACCGTATGATCGACGGGATCAAGGCGGATGTGATTGCGAATATTCCGGAAGAGGAGGAGCAGAATCAGAAGGAACTTTCCGAAAAATACGGAATGGCGATGCTGTATCCCAATACAGAGATGGTGATGGCTCTTCGGGAGGGAAGCGGACGCGATGCGGTAATCGCCGCTCTCAGGGAAGATCTTGGCAATGAGAAGGTGGATACGTTTCTTCAGGTACTGGAGGATGCCGCCCGAAAAGTCGGTGAGCATTGACAAAAAACAAACCGTATGCTACAGGCATACGGTTTTCTTCTGCTGAAGTTTCTTTTTCTCGAAAATACTGATGTAAGTTTCTTCCGTCAGGTACTCCAGATAGGAAGGATCTTCGACATTGAACTCGCGGATGATGTAGCAGCGAAGCAGATCCTTGCGAAGAAAGTAGCGATCCTCCGGAGATAGCGCGATGCCTTCGGTCGCGGCATTGACGGTCATGTCGATCTGCGAAGCAGGGTAGGTGCTGACGCACCACTCGATCACGTGCGTGATATATTCATTCTCTTCCTGAATGCGTCCTTTGATCTCGTTGGCCTTGCGCAGTGTGTAGAGGCCGAAGCCGAGAAAGAGAGCGCCGAGAGCGAGTTCGATCAGGCAGCCGGAAGAAGAGTCCTTACGGTAGTCGAGAAGAACCAGGACGCAGTGCGCGATTGCGAGGACAAATACGAGAGATCCTGCGAACAGAAAAATAAGTGCGGACCCGGTCGTGTCCTTGAACTTGTCTTCGGCACGAACGAAAGCGGGGGAGCAGACCCGGTTATGGAGAAAGTCGATCTCAGGAACCTGATTTTCTTCCGGATCGGCGTCCGGGTAGTTTTCCATGAGGCGCTCGGCGGTATTTTCCTGTGCCAGAGGAACGGAGACGATATAGCAGTCGCGGTCCTGATCGTAGGAAACCGTGGCGTCCAGACCGGAATAGGTCAGGTATTCCGAAATCTCTTCGGATACGGACTTGGAGGCCAGTGTTACAACGGCACGTCCAAGCATCTCCCAGTATGGCATATGGCAACTCCCTTCCTTCTGTTATCATTGCAAAAGCACCCTGCGGACAGGAATGCTCTTGAACATAATATAGCACATCATATGGGTAATGACAAGGCGGCACACCTAAAATAAGAGAATACAAAATCTAAAATTTTTGTAACCTGGTTCTCTAAGTTCTAGCCTGGAACGGGTTATCCGCGGGATTCCGCGAAGTTCTACCCTGGAACAAATTATGGGTGGGACTTCAATTTTCGCGGCAGTTCCCTGCTGGAATCATCAGAAAAGGCTCAAAAGTATCGGAAAACGCAGCACCCGTGGCCGTGTGAAGATGGGATCGGCTTGTCCCGGAGTTTGCGCAGTTGGAAACTAAAGTCGGCAGAGTAATATAAGGAGTAGAATATGAAGATTTCAATTTTGACGGTAGGTAAGATTAAGGAAAAGTATTTTAATGACGCAATTGCGGAATACTCGAAGCGCCTTTCGCGGTACTGCAATCTGGAGATTCTGCAGGTTGCAGATGAGAAGACACCGGATCACGCAAGTGAAGCCCTTTGTGTGCAGATTAAGGAGAAAGAAGGCGAGCGCCTTCTCCGCCTGATCCGGGAGGACGCCTACGTAATTGCACTGGCAATTGACGGAAAAAGTATGACCTCCGAGCAGCTGGCTGGAAAAATCGATGGGCTCGGTGTGCGGGGCGTCAGCCATATTCAGTTCATCATTGGTGGATCGCTGGGGCTTTCAGACGCTGTGTTAAAGCGGGCGGACGAACACTTGAGTTTTTCTGCCATGACATTTCCTCATCAGCTGATGCGGGTCATTCTTCTGGAGCAGATTTACCGGAGTTATCGAATTATAAAGGGCGAGCCCTATCATAAATAGAAAAACAGATCATATATTTATGGTATAACCAGAAAGAGAAATTTTTCGGAAAGGCAGGGCAGTGTGAACAGGGAAGAGGTCATCCGCATTTTCTCCGTGAAGATTCGAAAGATTCTGCGAAAGCAGGAAGAACACCTGGAAGAATGGGAAGAAATCCGGCTTCGAACCGGACAGCCTCTGGAAGTGATCTGCCGGGGTAAGAGAATTTATCTCAGTGAGGACGGAGAAGCCTCCGGTTGGGAGATGGCTTATCGGATCTGCGGAGAAGACATTCGGGAGACGCTGGAATATATCAGCCGATATTCGCTGTACGCATTCTCCGAAGAGGTCCGGCAGGGATTTCTCACCATTCCGGGAGGTCACCGGGTCGGTGCAGCCGGTCATGTGATCCGGGAGCGGGATGGTGTCCGGGGGATATCTCCGATCGCCTTCCTGAATATCCGCCTGGCACACCAGATTTGCGGTGCGGCGGACGCAGTACTTCCGTTTCTATGGGAAGATCACCGGTTGGGGCATACGCTGATTCTGTCACCGCCGGGTCTGGGGAAGACGACGCTGTTAAGGGATATCATTCGACAGATATCAAATGGTTACCGTACGGAGCGGCCGCTTACCATCGGCGTAGTGGACGAGCGCTCGGAGATTGCGGCATGCTCTGGCGGCGTGCCGCAGAATGATGTGGGAAGACATACGGATGTGCTGGATACCTGTCCGAAAGCGGAGGGCGTGCGCATGCTCTTACGATCGATGTCGCCGCATGTAATCGCGATGGACGAGGTCGGCTGTGAGGATGATATGGAGGCGCTTTCGGAGAGCATCGGGAGCGGCTGTACGCTGCTGGCGACGGTGCATGCGGTTTCCATGGAAGATCTGAAACGTCGGCCGGTGCTGTCTCATCTGGTGGAGCGTAGACTGTTCGAGCGGTATGTGACGCTGGCGCGCAGGAACGGGCATGTCTGCTGGAACGTCCGGCGGGCGGATGGCACAGTCCTGGGGGAGGGACTTCGATGAAGTGGCTGGGATTTTCCCTGATCGTGCTGGCTTCCTCCGCCTGGGGCGTACAGATGGGGGAGGGATATGCGCTTCGCAGGAAAGCGCTGGAGGATGTTTTTTCCGTGCTTACCGGACTGCAGGGCGAGATCAGCAGTACACATGCGCCGCTCCCGGAGATCTTTCGGCGGCTGGCACTGCGCGAGGGCGAACCCTGGCAGTCGTTTCTTCTCTCTGTAGAGAATCGCCTGGAATCCTGCGAGAACGGGATGCTGGCTCATGTATGGAGCGAGCAGGTGGAGAAGCTTCCGCAAACCTGCGGTCTGAACCGGGAGGATCGGGCGGAACTGTCCGGACTGGGAAGAGAGCTTGGATATCCGGATCTTGGCATGCAGCTGGCGGCGCTGAAGAATTTCTCGCGAAGCTGGGAACGGAGGATCGGAAAGGTTTCGGAAGAGGTGGAGCCGCACCGGAAGGTATATCGCTGCCTGGGGATCTCTCTGGGACTTATGATTGTCCTGGTATTGATATAATGCTTTGCAGACAGGAGGGATTCATGGAAATCAGTCTGATCTTTCGAATTGCGGCTGTTGGGATTCTGGTATCGATCCTGTGTCAGGTATTGAAGCACAGCGGGAGAGAGGAGCACGCATTTCTGACCAGCATGGCCGGACTGATTCTGGTGCTGTACTGGCTGGTGCCTTATATCTATGAATTGTTTGAGACAATACAGGATCTTTTTGTGCAATAGGTAAGCGAAATGGAGTGAGACTCTGAATCGTCAGTGCCCTGGAGGAGCAGTCATGGGAATCCTTACTGTGGCGGGAATCGGAATTGTGACTGTGCTGATCGCTGGTCAGCTGAAAGTCTTGAAATCAGAGTATAGTCTTTATCTTTCTGTAGCAGTGATGCTGCTTATTTTTTTCTACAGTGCCGGGCGTCTGGGCGGAATTCTGTCTGTGATGGAGCAGATTCAGACATATTTTCCGGTGAATGAAATCTATGTACGTACCCTTTTGAAAATTGTGGGAGTGAGCTATATCGCGGAGTTTGCTTCGCATGTCTGCCGGGATGCCGGATATGGAGCCGTGGGAAGCCAGATTGAGATCTTCGGCAAACTGACAGTACTGGCGGTCAGTATGCCGATTCTGACAGCGCTGCTGGAGACATTGAACGATTTTCTGTAATGATAGAGGGAGGAGTAAGATGCGACGAGTGGCCGGATGTCTGTGTGCCTGTTTGATGATATTATTCTATACGGTTATAGTACAGGCTTCCGGCGGAAGTCAGATGGAGGATTATGATTACGGAGACATACAGGAATATCTGGATGAAATCCTGGGAGAAACGGAAGTACATTTTACAGATCTGATGCAGTTGCTGATGAGCGGAGATTTCTCCGGACTTGTGCAGCAGGTGGGAGAGCTTCTCCGGCAGGGGGCGGTATCCGGGCTGAACAGCAACGGGAAGGCGCTTCGCCAGGTGATTTTGACGGCGCTGTTCGGGGCGCTGCTGAGCCGATTTTCAGAGGCGTTCTCGAAGAATGGGATCGGGGAGACAGGATTCTATGTGACGTACCTTCTGCTGACCAGCCTTTTGCTGGGAGCGTTTTTAAGTACGAAGGAGCTGGGGGAGGAGCTAATCCGTCATATGCTGCAGTTTATGCAAGTGCTGATTCCGGTGTTCTTTGTGGCGGTTGCCTATGCAGGAGGAAGCGTGACAGCTCTGGCTTTTTATCAGATGGTGCTTCTTGTGATCGCTGCGGTGCAATGGCTCTTTCTGGTGATCCTCCTTCCTCTGATTCAGGTATATGTCTGTCTGCAGCTGGTGAACTCGCTGTCGCGGGAGGATTTTCTGTCGAAAGCGGCGGAGCTGTTGGAGACGATTCTGGAATGGAGTATGCGGACGCTTCTCGGTGTGGTCATCGGCATCCATATGATCCAGGGGCTGGTGCTTCCTATGGTGGATTCTGTGAAGTCAGCAGCTTTGCGCCGGGCTGTATCCGCGATCCCGTGGGTCGGAAAAGGAGGAGAAGCTGTCGCACAGGTTCTCCTGGGTTCCGGAGCTCTGATTAAGAATGCGATCGGCATGGCAGCGCTTGTAGTTCTCGTGATGATCTGTATCATTCCTGTTGTCAAGCTGGGGTTGATCGCGCTGCTCTATCAGGCGGCAGCAGCGATGCTTCAGCCGGCGGCGGATGCCAGGCTGGTGGAATCTATCCTGGCAGTCAGCAGTGGGACAAGACTGGTGATGCGTTTGGTGATCCATACGTTGGTGCTTTTCATGCTGACGCTGGCGATCATCTGCGCAGTGTCAAATGCCAGTTACTATGCAGGCTGAAGGCAAAGCAGAATCAAAGCGGAGCTGAATGGGAGCAGAGCAGCACAGGAGGCGAAAAGAGTAAGCCGGGAGCAGACGGAAGGAGGTGGATATGACAGCGGGAAATACGATAGCCATGGAAGGAATCTTTTCCTGGATGAAAGGGGTTGCGGTATTCCTGATTTTCTCTGGCTTTCTTCTGCAGCTGCTTCCGGATGAAAAGTATCAGAAATATGTACGCTTCGTGATCGGTCTTGTGCTGATGCTGTTGATTAGCGCACCTCTTTTTCGGATGGGAAATCTGGAAGAGAATATTGTGGATCGGATTCATCTCTTTTCGATGGAGCAGAGCCGGGAGGAGTTCCGCACGGAGATTCGCCATGCGGAAGAAGGGTATCGGGAACAGCTGGAAGCGGAATATCAGGATATCCTTGCGGAGCAGCTGGCGGAACTTGCAGCGGAAGAAGGATATGAAGTCCTTTCTGTGCAGGCAGAGATATCCATGAAGGATGATGAGAATTTTGGTGCGATTCAATCCCTGACGATTTGCCTTGTAACGGATGGAGTGGCAGAATCTTCCCCGGATGATAGCTCGTCGCAGGCGGAGGCGGAGCAGGCGCTGCGTGCTCTCCGAAGAAAGATTCAGCAGCAATACGGAACGGAGGAGAATGATATCACAATTCAAATGGAAAGCAGATAGAAGATACATAGAAAAACAGAAAAATCCCATAAGGAGGAAGGGCAGATCGGAGAAGCAGGAGGAACAGATGGGATGGAACAGAAGCTTTCTTTTCTTAAAAATATGAAGAAGACGGATAAATACCTGATTCTGCTGGGGGTTGGGATTCTGGTCGTTGTGCTGTCCTGGCCGTCAGGATCGGATTCGGCGAAGCAGTCAGTTCCGGACGGTGAGAAGAATCCTATTTCCGAAACGGCATCGGCGGAGAACTATGAAGAGCGTATCGAGAGCCGTCTGGAGGAAATTCTCTCCCGCGCGGAAGGTGCCGGGAAGGTGGAGGTGATGGTGACGCTGAAATCTTCGGAAGAGAAAATTGTGCAGGAGGATACTTCGCTTTCCACGAAGAAAAGTGAGGAGACGGACAGCAGCGGGGCCAGCCGGAAGCAGGAGGAGATCACGGAGGGACGGGATACGTTCACATTCGGAAGCGGTGAAGATCCCTATGTGCTGAAAGAGTTGGCGCCGGAGATCGAGGGTATCCTGGTTCTGGCGGACGGGGCGGACCGCGCGACCGTGAAAGCGGAGATCGTCGATGCCGTACAGGCATTATTTCCGCTTCCGGCACATAAGATTAAAGTATTAAAACGGGGGTCGTAACAAGGAAAGGAGCGGAAAAGGTGAAGAGAATATTCAAGAAGAACCAGATCGTTCTGACTCTGCTGGCAGTGATGATCGCTGTTGCCGGGTACCTGAACTACATAGGAAAGGAAGCGGGGACGCAGGATGGGGTAGCTGCCGGCCTTACGGATATTTCCGAGGAGGATATCCTGGCGGAGAATCAGGCGGCGTCCGCAGCCATGGAGAATGCTTCGGCAGATCCCTCTCAGATCGGAGAGGCAGTCTTTACCAGTGGAACGACGAACGTAGCAGAGTTCATTACAGAAGTGAATCTGAATAAGGAGCAGACGCGGGCGAAGAATAAGGAGACTCTTTTGTCGATTGTCAACAGTGACGCTGTGAGCGAAAAACAAAAACAGGAAGCGATTGACACGATGGTACAGATGACCGGTATCGCAGAGATGGAGAATGCAGCGGAGACCGTCCTGAAGACGAAGGGCTTCGAGAACGCGGTGGTAAGCATTACAGACGGTATGGTGGATGTGGTTCTTGGGCGCACCTCCATTACGGATGCAGAGCGGGCGCAGATCGAGGATGTCGTGAAGAGAAAGACGGATATCGGTGTGGAGAACATGACCATTTCGCTAATGAACGAGGCGGATCCTTCGCTGGATACGGCTGCGGGCATATCGGAAAGTCAGACGGAAAGCGTGTCTGAGGATGTGGAGAGTAAGGACGGCAATGGCGGAAGCAGCGCGACAGAAGCAACGAATCCATCGGCGGAAGTCACGGAGACGAGCGCGGAAGAGAACGGATAACGAATCACAGTGGAGATGCTTTGGATAAAAATGTGAATTAGAAAGATAAAAACGCTGTTCCTTACTTTGGTCTGGGCAGCGTTTTTTCTTGCAAGTTCCGGTATTGTCTGTTATACTAGGATATAAGGCTCAGAAGGCGGAGTCTGTCTATTGTCAGATGTCTGTGCGATATTTGTATGACAGAACAGCATCTGAGCACGGAGACGACGAATGTTTCTGATTTAAGGAGGTTTTAAAGATGGCAGCCGAGCAGACAGAAAATAAAGCAGCACACGTAATTCACGAGAAGGAAGAGATCGGTAAGGTTATTATTTCTGACGAAGTATTTTCCCTTATTGCAGGGCTGGCAGCCATGGAAGTGGAAGGCGTGAATTCCATGGCGGGTAATATCACCAGAGAGCTGGTGGCGAAGCTTGCGATGAAGAACCTGGCCAAGGGCGTGAAGGTGGAAGTTCAGGATGAGAGCGTGACGGTATATATGTCCCTGAACATTGATTTTGGATACAATATCCCCCAGGTTTCCGCAAAGGTGCAGGAGCGGGTAAAGGCCTCTGTGGAGAACATGACCGGTTTCCATGTAGAGACTGTGAATATCAAGATCGCCGGTGTTATCGTGAACCGGGATCGTGCTTAGGATAAGAGGATTAGGATAAGGAAGAATAAGGGGGAACTATGACCAGACGCGAAGTACGGGAACATACATTTAGAGCATTATTTCAGAAGGAATTCTACAACAGCGAAGAATATCCCGAGCAGTATCAGCGCTATCTGGAGGATCCGGTTTTTTCGGAAGATACGGATGCTGCGGCGCAGATGGATGACGCAACCAGAGAATACCTGACCGGACGCGTGGCTTCGATCGCGGAGAAGTTGCCGGAGCTGGACGAGAAGATTAATGCGGTTGCCCGCGGATGGAAGACGAATCGTATGGGCAAGGTAGAGGTAAGCCTTCTTCGTCTTGCTACTTACGAGATTCTGTACGATGAGGAGATTCCTGAGAAGGTTGCGATCAATGAAGCCGTAGAGCTTGCGAAGCGCTACGGAACGGATGATTCCTCTTCATTCGTGAACGGAATCTTGGGCGAGCTTGTGAAGAAGCAGGGACAGGAGTAAGAGATGGCAGGAAGCGTTTTCCGTGTTGGACAGGTGAATGCTTATATCAAAAATATGTTTGCACAAGACTACGCTCTTCACCGAATATCGGTGAAGGGCGAAGTTTCTAATTGCAAGTATCATTCCAGCGGACATATCTATTTTACTCTGAAGGATGAAACCGGCGTGCTGAAGGCGGTGATGTTCGCCGGGCAGCGGAGCGGTCTGCGTTTTCGCATGCAGGAAGGCATGCAGGTGATTGCAAGCGGCAGCATCATGGTCTATGAGCGTGACGGCACATATCAGCTGTATGCAAGGGAGATTGTTCCGGATGGTGTCGGAGATCTCTACCGGCGCTTTGAGGAGAATAAGCGGCGGCTGGAGGAGATGGGGATGTTCGCGCCGGAATATAAACAGCCGATTCCCCGGTTCGCATCGCGGGTCGGGATTGTGACGGCTTCCACCGGAGCGGCGATCCGGGACATCTGCAATATCTCCGCCCGGAGAAATCCCTATGTACAGCTGATTCTGTATCCGGCGATTGTGCAGGGAGCCCAGGCGGCGCCCAGTATTGTGCGCGGCATCGAGACTCTGGACGCGATGAATCTCGATGTGATTATCGTCGGGCGCGGAGGCGGCTCCATGGAGGATCTGTGGGCTTTTAACGAGGAAGAAGTGGCACGTGCTATCTTTGACTGTCAGACTCCTGTGATTTCGGCAGTTGGTCATGAGACGGATATGACGATTGCGGATTATGTGGCCGACCTGCGGGCGCCGACACCTTCGGCTGCGGCAGAGTTGGCTGTTTTTGACATTTACGCATTTCATGAGGAGCTGTATCAGCGGGAAGCTCGTCTGAAGGGCCGGATGAGCGGGAAGCTTCATGCTGTCCGTTATCGTCTGGAACAGCAGGCGAGGAGACTGGATCGCTGCCGCCCCGGATACCGGCTGGAGCAGCGCCGTCAGGAGTTGGCGGGTGCAGAGCGGAAGCTTCAGGAAGTGATGCGCCGCAGGCTTCAGGAGGAACGTCATCAACTGGCGCTGGCAGCGGCGCGGCTGGAGGTTCTTTCCCCCCTGCAGAAGCTTCAGGGCGGCTACGGCTATATCAGCGATGAAGACGGAAGAACCATTCGGAGCGTCCGTCAGACAGCTGTGGGGCAGCCGATCCGCGTGCAGCTGGTGGACGGATCGCTGTCGGCGGAGGTTACGGAGATCCGGCAGGAAGCATTCAGGAAGGAAGCAATTTATGGAGATAAAGAATGACACCACGATGGAGGAAGCGTTCGATCAGCTGAATGCTCTGTTAGATGATATGGAGCAGTCGGAGCATTCACTGGAAGAGACGTTCCATTTGTATGAGGACGGCCTGAAGCTGATCCAGTACTGCAGCGAAAAAGTTGATACCATCGAGAAAAAACTGGTGATTCTGGAGGAAGGCGGAGAAGATGATAGCGACAGTAGAATCGATTCTTAAGAAATATCTGCCGGAGGAGACCGGCTATCAGAAGACACTTTTAGAGGCGATGAATTACAGCCTTCTGGCAGGAGGCAAGCGGATTCGGCCGACGATGATGCAGGAGACCTACTGGATTTTCGGTGGTGAGGGGGAGGAGATCGAGCCATTCATGGCAGCCATGGAGATGATCCACACGTACTCTCTGGTGCATGATGACCTTCCGGCGATGGATAACGATACGCTGCGCCGGGGACGCACGACCACCTGGAGAGAGTTCGGCGAAGATATGGGGATTCTGGCCGGTGACGGTCTCTTAACCTACGCGTTCGAGACCGCGGCGAAGGCATTCGATAAGACGCTGCATGCGGATCGTGTGGGACGCGCGATCGGAATTCTGGCGCAGAAAGCAGGCATCTACGGTATGGCCGGAGGCCAGGCGGTGGATGTGGAGCTAACCGGCGGCCCGATTCCGGCGGATACCCTGGACTTTATCTATCGGTTGAAGACGGGCGCCCTGCTGGAGGCATCCATGATGATCGGCGCGGTACTCGCGGGAGCCGGCGAAGAGGAGATCCATCTCTGCGAGCAGATCGCGGGAGATATCGGCATGGCTTTCCAGATCCGTGACGATATGCTGGATGTGATCAGCACAGAGGAGGAACTTGGCAAGCCGATCGGAAGCGACGAGAGAAATATTAAGACCACGTATGTTACTTTGTACGGACTGGAGAAGGCGGACGCGGAAGTTCGCCGCCTGAGCGAACGTGCCATCGATGCCCTGGCGAAGCTGCCCGGAGACAAGGACTTTTTTATCTCGTTTATTAAGAAAATGGAGGATCGCTCTCGATAACAGCAGAGGAAAATATCTATGATACTGGATCAGATTAATCAACCAAACGATATAAAGAAAATCGCGCCGAAGGATTATGATATGCTGGCAGCGGAGATCCGTGATTTCCTCCTGCAGAAGATCAGCGTCACCGGCGGCCACCTGGCTTCCAATCTGGGAGCGGTGGAGCTTACGATGGCATTGCATCTGGCCTTTGATCTGCCGGAGGATAAGCTGATCTGGGACGTCGGGCATCAGTCATATACACATAAGCTGCTGACTGGAAGGAAGAAGGACTTCGATGAGATCCGCTGCTTCGGCGGGATCAGCGGCTTCCCAAACCGCAATGAGAGCCGTTTCGACGCGTTCAATACCGGGCACAGCTCGACATCGATCTCGGCAGGGCTCGGACTCGCGCAGGCGAGAGATCTGCTGGGGCAGGATCATTATGTTGTCTCCATCATAGGGGACGGGTCCCTGACCGGCGGTATGGCCTATGAGGCGCTGAACAATGCCTCGCAGATGAAGAAGAACTTCATTATCGTTCTGAACGATAACAATATGTCCATCTCGGAGAATATCGGCGGCGTCTCCCGCATGATGAATTCGCTGCGGACAGCTCCAGGCTACAATGGATTAAAGGAAAATGTCTCCACGGCGCTTTCCCGGATTCCGAGTGTGGGCGAGGGGCTGGTGCGCCGCATCAGCAATACAAAGAGCAGCTTGAAGCAGCTCTTTATTCCGGGGATGTTCTTCGAAAATATGGGACTGACGTATCTCGGTCCGGTGGACGGACATGATATTAATCAGATGATCCATGCGTTCCATGACGCCAAACGTCTGAACCGCACCGTAGTCGTCCATGTGATGACTCATAAGGGGCAGGGTTACGCGCCGGCGGAGAACAATCCGGAGGCTTTCCACGGTGTCGGCTCCTTTGTGCTGGAGACCGGAAAGGCGGTGAAGAAGACCAGTCGCACCTATACGGATGTCTTCTCTCAAGTATTCTGCGCCATGGCGAAGAAGGACAGCCGCCTGGTCGGAATCACGGCGGCGATGCCGGAAGGAACCGGTCTGAAACTCTTTCATCATCTCTATCCGGAGCGCTTCTTCGATGTCGGAATCGCGGAGGAGCATGCAGTTACCTTTGCAGCTGGTCTTGCAGCCGGTGGTCTGAAGCCGTATGTGTGTGTCTATTCGTCATTCCTTCAGAGAGCTTACGACCAGATGATTCACGATGTCTGTCTGCAGAACCTGAACGTGACGTTCTGTATTGACCGAGCAGGGCTCGTGGGAAGCGACGGCGAGACACATCAGGGGCTCTTCGATCTATCATATCTGCAGACGATCCCGAATATGAATATTTTTGCACCGAAGAACTGCTACGAGCTGGCGGACATCCTCCGTTTCTCCGCGGAGTTTCAGGGGCCTCTGGCGATCCGCTATCCGAGAGGTACAGCGTATGAAGGATTAAAGGAGTTCCGTGAACCGATTCAGTACGGGAAGAGCGAAGTGCTCTACGAGGAGCAGGAGATTGCGATTCTCGCTGTGGGAAGCATGGTGGAGACAGCGTGTGCTGTGCGTGACGTGCTGAAAGCAGAAGGTTATAACGTTACTTTGGTGAACGTCCGCTTTATCCGGCCGATGGATCAGGCACTGCTGGAACGCCTGGCGCTGACGCATCGGATCTTTATTACAATGGAGGAAAATGTACACAGCGGTGGTTTCGGCGAGCATGTGGATGCATTCTGCGCGGAGCAGGAGCTTCCGGTTCAAATGATAAATATTGCCATTCCGAATATGTATGTGGAGCATGGCAGTGTGGATAAACTAAAACATGTCATCAGCATTGATGCGGAAGGCGCACTTCGCCAGATTCACAATGCGCTGGCAGGCAGGAGTGAAGAGTGAAAGAACGATTAGATATTCTTGTAGTAAAAAAAGGACTGGCAGAGTCCAGAGAGAAGGCGAAGGCGCTGATCATGTCCGGCGATATTTTTGTGAACGGCGAACGTGAAGACAAGCCCGGTACTGTCTTCGAGGCGGATACCGCTAAGATCGAGCTTCACGGGAAGCCACTGCCGTATGTCAGCCGCGGCGGTCTGAAGCTGGAGAAGGCCATGAAGGAGTTCGGTGTGCGTGTGGACGGAAAGGTTTGCATGGACGTTGGTGCTTCTACCGGCGGCTTTACAGACTGCATGCTTCAGAACGGTGCTGTGAAGGTATTCTCCGTCGATGTCGGATACGGTCAGCTGGCATGGAAGCTGCGCCAGGATGAGCGCGTCGTATGTATGGAGAAGACGAACATCCGCTATCTGACACCTGAAGAGGTGGGAGAGCCGGTTGGCTTCGCGTCGATTGATGTAAGCTTTATTTCCCTGACCAAGGTACTGGAGCCGGTGAAGAATCTGCTGAGCCCGGATGGGCAGATCGTATGCCTGATCAAACCGCAGTTCGAGGCTGGCCGCGAGAAGGTCGGCAAGAAGGGCGTAGTACGCGAGAAGAGCACTCACATCGAAGTCATTGAGAAGGTCATTGTCTATGCGCGCAGTATTGGTTTCGCAACGCTGGCACTGGAATACTCCCCGATCAAGGGACCGGAAGGGAACATCGAATACCTTCTTTACCTGGATAAGAGTGAAGATGCTGCGAATGCAGAGTTAGATCCGTCAAAAGTTGTGGAAGCGTCTCATGCGGCATTATCGCATACGGCAGTCTGAACATCCGAAAGCAGGAGAAGTACCATCATGAATCATTTTTTTATCATTACCAACAGAGACAAGGATATGGACTTAAGCACCACGAATGAGATCAAGCATTTCCTGCAGAAGAAGGGGAAGACCTGCCGGATGCGTCCGGAGGAGGTTCACGGAACACTCTCGGAGGCGGAGGCTTCCCGCACGCTAGAACGTGAGATCCCGGCGGAGACGGAGTGCGTGATAGTGCTCGGCGGGGACGGAACACTGCTTCGCGCCGCCAGAAATCTTGTAAATAAGAACCTGCCCTTCCTCGGCATCAATCTCGGTCATCTGGGTTATCTCACCGAGGGCGACCGCAGCAGCATCCCCAGTATTCTGGAGCGTGTGATCGCGGACGAATATATCGAAGAGGAGCGGATGATGCTCCTGGGAAGTGTCAAGCGGAAGAACGGTGAAGTGGTCTGCCGGGATGTCGCGCTGAACGATATTACAATCACAAGAAGCCGCAGCCTGCGTGTGATCAAGTTCAAGCTGTACGTAAACGGCGAGTTCCTGTATCTCTATACGGCGGACGGCATCGTGGTATCCACGCCGACCGGATCGACGGCGTATAATCTGTCATGCGGAGGCCCGGTGGTGGAGCCGACAGCCAAGCTGTTCCTGGTGACTCCGATCGCTCCCCATTCGCTGAATAACCGCAGCCTGATCCTGTCGGCGGATGACAAGATCGAGTTGGAACTTCTCGGCTCAGAGAAGGACCCGGAGGACCAGGTGGAATATATCTGCGGCTATGACAGCGATACCAGTGTAATTCTGTATCCGGGCGACCGCATTGAGATTGTCCGCGCTCCTCAGGTAACCAGGATTCTGAAGCTGAGCAAGATCAGCTTCCTGGAGACGCTGCGCACCAAGATGTCCTGAAGACGCTGCGCATCAGGATGTCCTGGGAAAATATAGTTACGAACGAAAAACGAACGAAAAACAGAAACAGAAAAGAAAAAGAGGAAAATATGCTTCTGAATCTTCATGTAAAAAATTTTGCGCTGATCGACGAGGCGGATCTGGACTTCAGAGAAGGTCTGAATGTCCTGACCGGTGAGACCGGCGCAGGTAAATCGATCCTGATTGATTCGGTGAATGCCGCGCTGGGAGGAAGAGTCCGTTCGGACGTCATCCGCAAAGGCGCGGATTTCGCTTATATTGAGCTGGTATTTTCCGTGGACGGCGAAGAAAAGAAAGAGGCGCTTCGTCGGATGGATATCAGCACGGAGTATGACTGCATCCTGATCTCAAGAAAGATCATGCCGAGCCGCAGTATTCATAAGATTAACGATGAATCAGTGACGAGCGCCAAAGTACGGAAAGTTACGGAGCTTCTTCTGGATATTCACGGGCAGCATGAGCACCAGTCGCTGCTGCATAAGCAGAAGCATCTGGAGATCCTGGATCAGTTCGCGTCCGGTGAGAATGCCGGATTGCGGCAGCAGGTTGCCGATCTTTACCGGGAGTACCGGGAACAGCAGGAGAAGCTGGCATCTTATGATGTAGACCAGGAGTTCCGCCGTCGGGAGATGGATTTCCTGGCTTACGAGATCGGAGAGATCGAGGAAGCCGGCATCCGGGACGGTGAGAGGGAAGAACTGGAGGAAGTCTGCCGGAAGTACGGTCACGCGAAGCAGCTGACCGAGATGCTTGGACGGATTCTGACTGAGCTTGGCGACAGTGAAAATGAAGGCGCGGAGGAAGCGGTATCGCGGGCATCACGGGATCTTCATGAAGCTGCAGGGCTCGACCCGGCGCTGGCCGGTTACTGTGAGCCGCTGGAGACTGCCGCCGATCTGTTGCGCACGACGCACAGGGAGCTGGTGGATTATCTGGAAGATCTTTCCTATGATCCGGAGGAACTGCGTCAGATGGAGCAGCGTCTGGATCTGATCCACCGCCTGGAAGCGAAGTACGGAACCGGAACGGAAGCGATCGCGCTTGCTCTGGAGGAGAGAAAAGAAAAGTATCTTGAATGGGAGGAATATGAGGAACGAAAGGCGGCGACGGAGAATGCACTGAAGACCTGCGAGGAGCGCCTGGGTGCGGCTTCGGAAGCGCTCAGCGCTTGCCGCCGGGCGGCATCCGAAGGACTGGCGGCTTCGATTCGTCAAGGGTTGATTGATCTGAATTTCCTTCATGTGGAGTTCGAGATTCATATGGAGAAGCTTCCGGAGTTTACCCGTCAGGGTGTGGACAGTGTGGAGTTTATGATTTCCACAAATCCGGGCGAGTCGGTACGGCCATTGGGGCAGGTAGCCTCCGGCGGTGAGCTGTCACGAATCATGCTTGCGATCAAGGCGGTTCTCTCAGATAAGGACCGGATTCCTACGCTGATCTTCGATGAGATCGATACCGGAATCAGCGGTCGAACAGCACAGAAGGTATCGGAGAAGCTGCGCGTGATCGCGAGAGATCATCAGGTGATCTGCATCACGCATCTGCCTCAGATTGCGGCGATGGCGGATTACCATTTCTGTATCGAGAAGAGCTCTGTTGGTGACAAGACGAGTACGAATGTCCGGCAGCTGAACGAGCGGGAGCAGATCGCCGAGTTGGCGCGCCTGCTCGGTGGCGCGGAGATCACAAAAACCGTCTACCAGAACGCTGCGGAGATGAAGGAGCTAGCACGGAAGGCGAAAGAAAGCAATCGCTGAAAGCGCAAAGATTTTCCTTATCTATAAAAATGATCAAAAATATATAGTGTTTAAGAAAGAACTGGCAGGCCGGGCAAAAAAACACCAGATTGGTCTTTAAGAAAATATCACATACTATCAGCGGAGTAGAAAATACTCCGCTTTTCTATTGCAGAAAAGCAGAAAAATACAGTAAAGGAGGAATGCGCATTGAGAAAAGAAAGATACAGAAGATATCTGATCCGCCTTTTCTTCGGAAGCGTGATATTCACCGCGTTTTTTTCCTGGTGGTATCTGGCGGAGAGAACCGGTGTGGAAGCGTCTTCCGGGCAGAGTGTATCTGCAGCGGTCGGGTTACCGAACCGGGTGTACGCCGGCGGTATGCCGGTGGGGATCTATCTGGAGACGGACGGCGTGCTTGTTGTCGGAACCGGCTCGGTGATGGATATTTCCGGAGAAGAGCGAACGCCGTCCGGCGGCTGCCTGCAGCCGGGAGATTATATCCTGGCTGTGAACGGACACAGTGTAACCGATAAGGAAGAGATTGTGCAGATGGTGAAAGAAAATGAATGTCAGCCGGTTGCGCTTACGATTCGCCGGGGCGAAAAGATGGAAAAGGTGGAAGTAGAACCAGTGCAGACAGCAGAGATGGAATACCGGCTCGGCCTCTGGATTCGGGATGATACGCAGGGAATCGGGACAGTTACGTATATTACGGAGAACGGACAGTTTGCTGCGCTGGGGCATGGGATCAGCGATCCGGATACCGGGAAGCGAATTGAGAGCACCGGCGGCGATCTCTATCTTGCGCAGATTCACTCGATTGTACGCGGAACGGCCCGGCAGCCGGGATCGCTGTGCGGTTCGATTCCATATCAGTCAAGAGAGCCAGTTGGTGAGATTTCCGCGAATTGCGCAAGTGGAATTTACGGAAGAATCGAAGAGGATCAGAAGGGTACGTTCTTTGCTCAGAAATCGGTGGAAGTTGCCGCAGCAGATGAAGTTCATACCGGCGAAGCCGTGATCCGAAGCGCAGTTACCGGAGAATGCAGGGATTATTCTATTCAGATTCTGGAGCTTGATCCGGAGAATGAGAATAGTAAGAATCTGGTACTGGAAGTTACAGATCCAGAACTGATTGAGCTTACAGGCGGAATCGTACAGGGGATGAGCGGCAGTCCACTCCTTCAGGATGGAAAGATCATCGGCGCGGTCACGCATGTCTTCGTAAATGATTCGGAGAAGGGATACGGAATCTTTATCGAAAACATGATGGCGCAGAATCAGGGGTAAAAAAAGCCGCAAAAGTTATGGAAGCGCATCAGTCAGCAAGCGGGAAGTGCCTGAAAGAAGCGCTTCCCGCTTGCCTGTAAAGAATTCCTGTGATATGATGATAAACGTAGATTCCTGCAAATGGTGGATAGTACCATCCCATTTTGCGTGATTCTTGTTTACTCTGCTGTGTGAGATATGATACTATATAGGCGTGAATTGAGAAAGCGGACTTAAAATTCATAGGGAGATGTTTGTGCGGAGCTCTGGGAAGCGTTTAGGGAAAACGATTCAGGAGCTCCGCAATGCTGTTTTACAGGTTATGCACCCGGAGTGCGCGTACTGCGTTGAGTACCGCGAGTACCATGACGCCGACGTCCGCGAAGATAGCGGCCCACATGTTGGCGACGCCGACAGCGACGAGAGCCAGGCAGGAGAACTTGATGACAAGCGCGAAGACGATGTTCTGGTATACGATGCGGAGGCACTTGCGGGAGATGCGGATGGCCTTGGCAATCTGCATGGGGTTATCGTCCATCAGTACGACGTCGGCAGCTTCGATGGCAGCGTCGGATCCCATCGCGCCCATGGCGATTCCGATATCCGCGCGGGACAGAACCGGCGCGTCGTTGATGCCGTCGCCGACGAAGGCAAGCTTCTCTTTGGGCTGGCAGGCGGCGAGCAGTTCTTCGACTTTATCTACCTTGTCTCCGGGCAGCAAATCGCTGTAGACTTCATCGACACCAAGTTCAGAGGCAACCGCCTGCGCGACTTTTCCAGTATCGCCGGTCAGCATAACCGTCTTGCGTACGCCGGAGCGGCGGAGCTTCTGGATGGCTTCCTTCGAGTGCGGTTTTACGATATCGGAGATAACGATATGTCCGGCGTAGGAACCGTTCACCGCCATGTGGATGATCGTGCCGACACTGTGGCAGTCCTTATAGGGAATTCCGAGCTGCTTCATCAGTTTACTGTTGCCTGCGGCAACCGGGATGCCGTCCACTTTTGCCAGGATGCCGTGGCCGCTGATCTCTTCGATGTCGGTCACGCGGCTGCGGTCGATTTCTTTGCCGTAGGCCCGCTGCAGGCTCTTGCTGATCGGGTGGGAGGAAGCACATTCGGCCAGAGCGGCATACTCCAGCAGCTTTTCATTCTCCATTTCATTGTGGTGCACACCGCTGACTTCGAATACGCCCTGCGTTAGCGTTCCGGTTTTATCAAATACAACGCAGCGAACCTGAGAGAGTGTCTCGAGGTAGTTGGATCCTTTGACCAGGACACCTTCCTTGCTGGCGCCGCCGATACCGGCGAAGAAGCTCAGAGGAATGCTGACAACGAGTGCGCAGGGACAGCTGGTAACAAGGAAGGTGAGAGCACGGTAGATCCAGGTCCCCCACTGAGCGTCACTACCAGTCAGCATCAGGATTACAGGAGGCAGGACAGCCAACGCTAATGCACTGTAGCAGACAGCCGGAGTGTAGACACGGGCAAAACGGGCGATAAAGTCTTCCGAGCGGGATTTGCGGGAGCTGGAATTTTCGACAAGCTCCAGAATTTTGGATACGGTGGACTCACCGAATTCTTTCTCCGTACGGATTTTCAGTACGCCGGTCATATTGATGCAGCCGCTGATGATCTCATCGCCGGGAGCCGCTTCGCGCGGCAGGCTTTCTCCGGTCAGGGCGCTGGTATTCAGCGTGGAGGTTCCTTCGAGAATGATGCCGTCGATTGGGATCTTCTCGCCAGGCTGAACAATGATCGTACTTCCGATGGCAACTTCGTCGGGATCAACCTTCTCCAACTTGCCGTCACGCTCGATATTCGCGTAATCGGGGCGGATATCCATCAGCGCGCTGATATTCTTGCGGCTCTTTCCGACTGCGTAGCTCTGGAAGAGCTCACCGATCTGATAGAAGAGCATAACGGCGATTCCTTCGGTATAGTCGCCGCTTCTCTGGTAGATGGCCAGGGTAAAGGCGCCGATGGTGGCGACCGCCATCAGGAAGTTTTCGTCGAAGACGCGGCGGTTGGCGATTCCTTTGCCGGCTTTCTTTAAGATATCGTAGCCGATGACCAGGTAGACAACCAGGTACAGGGCGAGCTGCAGGATTCCGGTGACCGGAAGGAAGTACAGAGCGATCAGCATGACGGTGGCAATCAGTATGCGGGTCAGCATTTTTTTCTGCTTTTTATTCATGGCTTGAACTCCTTTATTAAGCAATCACTTAATCGTTTGGGATAAGATAACGCCCATTCCGCTCAGAGCAGTCCGGGCGTTATCCGGCAGGTTTCGAAAGTATTACAGCTCGATCTCGCAGTCGGGCTCTACTTTTTTGCAGGCCTTCAGTACATCTTTCATAACTTTCTTGGGGTCCTGACCTTCTTCGAACTCAACGATCATCTTCTGAGTCATGAAGTTCACGGTAGCGGCAGCAACACCAGCTGTTTTCTTTGTAGCTTCTTCCATCAGGTTTGCACAGTTTGCACAGTCAACTTCGATTGCATAGGTCTTCTTCATAATAGTAAACTCCTTTCGATTCGATATGTGATAGAGCGCTTAATGGACTTAATGAATTCGTAAGTGATCATTTATAATTAAGCACTTGTTTAATTGTCTTGACCGTAGTATAATCCGGAGGTAAGAGAAAGTCAATGCCGCGGAATCACTCTTTTCCAAAGGGGCGAAAAACATTTCCGAACGGGCTAAAGTGAAAGTTAGGAGGACAATGAATGGAGGATCACGGGACTCATGCGTTCCCGGAGGGAATGCGGGAGCAGCTGGCGAAGACAGAGGATTTTGATGTGATTGCGGATGTGTTTCATCAGTTGGGAGACCCGAAGCGGGTTCGCATCTTCTGGATTCTGTGTCACTGTGAGGAATGTGTGCTGAATCTGTCGGAGCTGATGGATATGTCAAGTCCGGCGGTTTCTCATCATCTGCGCTCTCTTCGCACAAGCGGTCTGTTGATTAGCCGCCGGGAGGGCAAGGAAGTCTATTATCGTGCGGCAGATACGCCTCAGAGCCGCCTGCTGCACCAGATGATCGAGATGGTGATGCAGATTGCATGCCCGGAGGAAGAACAGCAATGAAGAGAGAATGTGAATGTCAGCTGCATTGTGACCATCGGAAGAGCGAAGGAAAGCTTGCGACTTCGGTACTCTTTCCGGGAATTCTTCTGACATGCCTGGAGGGAGACAGCGCAGAACCGTTCGGAACTCCGGACTATGTTCTGCAGATCCGATGCTGCCGTCAGGGCAGAGTTGGCTGGCGCTTCCCGGATGGCAGAGAACTCTGTCTGGGGAAGGGGGATCTGGCGATTCATACGGCGGAAACCTGGAAGGGATCGGAGTGTTTCCTTCCGGAGGACGGCGGGTGTGATGGATTTATTCTGCATATGGATCTGAAGAAGCTGACGGAGCAGCCGCCGGAACTTTTTACAGGAACGGATATCACCGGAGAGTTTCTGTTTGACCGGTTCTGTGCGGGCCGCAGGCTGCAGGTACAGAAAGGCAGTGATCGGACGGAGAGCATCTTTGCCGGGTTTTATCAGGGGCAGGATGGCTACCGCACCTGCTGGCAGCGGGTAAAGATGATGGAGCTTCTTCTGTATCTTCTGACGGAGGAACGTCCCGGGGAGGATGAAATCCCGGATTATGGGAAGGAGTACCCGCCGGAACAGATTCAGACTATACAGGAAATTCATGAGCAGCTGATTGCTCATATGGATAAGCGGATTACGATCGAGGAACTGTCCCGCCAGCATCTGATTAATCCGACGACGCTGAAGGCAGTATTTAAAGCCGTGTACGGTACCTCACTGGCGGCTCATATGAAGGAGCATCGCATGGGGCTGGCCGCAAAGCTTCTGCGGGAGACGA
Source organism: Hominifimenecus microfluidus (assembly GCA_020687485.1). GTDB lineage: Bacteria > Bacillota > Clostridia > Lachnospirales > Lachnospiraceae > Hominifimenecus > Hominifimenecus microfluidus. The sequence continues at coordinate 32,493 of JAJEQR010000032.1, forward strand.
CACTCAGTATTTCTGAAGTGTCTCTGCAGGTGGGATATGAGAGTCAGAGCAAATTTACAGCGGCGTTCAAGGAGTATTTCGGGATACTGCCGAAGGAGTATCGCCACCAGTAAGAACCAGGAAGTAACTGGATTCGTTAGAAAAATTGTTAGAAAAACACTAAAAATATAGGAGGAATAATAGCTACATGCTGGCAGTTTATTTATCGCCGCTTTATATCGCATTTCATCTGTACATCTTCCGGTGGCTTCTCCGGTGGATGAGCAGCTGTTCGCATCATTTTAAGAAGAAATGGATTCGGCTGGTGCTGGGTCTTCTCTATCTGTTTTTTGCCATGAGCTTCGTTACGGCGTTCTTTATGCCGCAATGCTCTCTGAAAAGAACGGTAAAACTGATTGGGAATTATTGGCTGGGATTTACGCTCTATATGGCGTTCGTTATTATCATCGCGGACCTGCTGCGCCTGCTCTTAAAGAGAAGCAAGAGAGTGGATCAGCAGAAGCTTCGCTCCCGCCGTACGTTCGTGATCAACGGAGCGGTGTGCATGGCTTTGATCCTTGGCATTGGCATCTATGGTATCGTTAACGCGAGAATCGTACATACAACGCCTTATGAAATCACAATTGATAAGGACGGCGGGAACTTTCAGAATATGAAGGTTGTCCTGGTTGCCGATCTGCACCTGGGCTATAATATTGGTGTTTCACAGATTACGAAGATGGTGGATAAGATCAATGCGGAAGATCCGGATCTTGTGGTAATTGCCGGTGATATCTTCGATAATGAATACGAAGCTCTGGAGGACCCGGATGCGCTGATTGCGCTGTTCCGGCAGATTCGGAGCCGCTATGGAATCTATGCCTGCTATGGCAATCATGATATTAGTGAGAAGATTCTGGCCGGATTTACATTCTCTTCGAAGAATAAGAAGGAAAGTGATCCGCGCATGGATGAGTTCCTGCAGCTGGCCGGTGTGCAGCTTTTGAGAGATGAGGCAGTTCTGATCAATGACAGTGTGTATCTCTATGGAAGACCGGATGCGCAGCGTCCGGGACGGGGAATCACTGAGCGGAAGACACCGGAAGAGATTACAGCGGAGTTGGATACGGATAAGCCGATCCTTGTGATCGATCATCAGCCGAGAGAGTTGGATGAGCTTGCAGCCGCCGGTGTGGATGCGGATCTCTGCGGACATACGCATGACGGACAGCTGTTCCCGCTGAATCTGACAAGTAAGTTGATCTGGAAGAACAGCTGCGGATATTTGCAGGTGGGAAATATGCACAATATCGTGACTTCCGGTGTCGGTCTCTTTGGGCCGAACATGCGTGTGGCGACGAAAGCGGAGATCTGTTCGATTACGCTGCATTTTCGTTAAAGAAGAACCGTTTTGACAGGAAGTTGCAGCGAGATGCGGTGTAAGCAAAAACGAGCAGGAGTTCTGAAGCGTTAGTCAGCAACAGGAAAAGAAAGGCGGTAGGAAATGGAGATTTTACATGGAAAATCCCTGACGCCCGGTACAGCCAGAGGATGTATTCATATTTTTGCAGAGAATTCTGCCGAACATGGGGAAGAAAAGGGACAGTCCGCGGAAGCGGAACTGGCCCTTTTTCGCCATGCTGTCGGAGAAGCGGAGGAGCAAATTCGCATGCTGGCCGTGCAGGCGGAAGCAACCGGCGGCAGAGAGGCAGCGCAGATTCTGGAGATGACGGCTCTGATTTATCAGGATGAGGAGTTTGTGAAAGCCGTGGAAACACAGATTCTTCGATCCGGAAAAACAGCCTCCTGTGCCGTACAGAATGTGTGCAAAGACTTTGCTTCATTATTAGAGGTGAACGCTTCGGATCTTTATATGGCGGCGCGGGCAGAGGATATCCGGAGTGCCGGCCGGGAACTCATGGAAGTTCTGAGTGGATATATGAAGTCAGCGGATGGAGAGTGTCAGGAGAGAAAGGACAGTGTGAGGGAAAGTCCCGGTATTCTCTGGGGGAAGACCATTTCATCAGCGGAAATCCTGCGCTGGAATCCGAAGGGGCTGGCGGGAATCGTGACCGAAAGGGGAAACGCCTGCTCCCACGCGGCTATCATTGCTGGTACGCTGGGAATTCCGATGATCAGCGGGATTCCGGTGGATAGCAGTCGGAATGGTTGTCCGGCGGAGATTCGTGGGGAGGAGGGCGTGTTAATCCTGAATCCGGAAAATGCGGATCAGATTCTGAATTCAACGAAAATACAGAAAGAAGCGGTGGTGTCGCAGCCGACAGCTTTCGATTCGATTTCCCGGGATATAAATATCGCAGATGAATGGAAGGGAAAACCTGCCATTCTGGCTAACATTTCCTCTGCAGCGGATGCAAGGCGTGCGCTGGCATCGGCAGCGGAGGGAGTTGGGCTCTTCCGCAGCGAAGCGCTGTATCTGGGCTCTGATCATGCGCCGTCGGAGGCGGAGCAATATCAGGTTTATGCTGAAATTGCCGGACTTATGAAGAATCGACCGGTTGTGATAAGGACGATGGATCTGGGGGCAGATAAGCAGCCAGGATGGCTGCCGGTGCGGCAGGAGGAGAATCCTGCACTGGGAGTCCGCGGGATCCGCATGAGTCTGCGCCATCCGGAACTGTTTCGGACACAGCTGTGTGCGCTGCTGCGCGCTTCCTGCGAGGGTGATATCCGGATTATGCTTCCGATGATTACTTCTTCCAGTGAAATTCTGCGCGCGAGGAAACTCCTTGCGGATGCGGAGGAGGAACTGAAGCAGAGGCAGATGCCTTATCGGATGCCGCCGCTAGGCATTATGATTGAGACACCGGCAGCTGCCCTGCTCAGCGATCGTCTGGCGCCGAAGGTCGATTTCTTCAGTATCGGAACGAACGATCTGATGCAGTATACAGCGGCGAAGGATCGACAGAATCCGGATGTATGGGAAGAGGAGGCAGGAACGGACGCTTCGCAGCAATCCGATGAGGAGGATGCTGTCCTGGAATTAATCCGTATGACGATCTGTCATGCACATGACTGTCAGATTCCGGTTGGCATCTGTGGCGAGATGGCTGGAGATCCCCGTTTTGTGGAGAAGTTTCTCCATATGGGAGTAGATAGTCTTTCGATGGCTCCTTATCGGATTGCTGGCGGAAGGAAAATTCGCGCAGAATATTATACGAAATTCATGGAAGCAGGAGGGAAAATGTGATGAGTCATGCGAAAACAACAGGACAGAAAATGTGGATGACAGTTGCCCGGACGGCGGCAGGAGCAGCGGCAATCGATCTGGCTGCTTCCTGGTGCGCGGCATACTATACATTCCACAACGATTCCAGAAAGCGAAGAGATCCGGAACGGGTTCCTTCCGGAGATCAGTACCTTCCTTATCGGGAGCGCATGCTGGAATTGATTCACGATCTGCAGAAGCGCCCGTATGAGGAGGTGCACATCATTTCGGATGACGGGCTGCGTCTGATGGGGCGTTATTATCATCAGAAGGATGGAGCACCGCTGGATATTATGCTGCATGGCTATCACGGGACATCCATCCGGGATTTCTGCGGTGGTTTCCACATCGCGTGGGAGAATGGGCACAATATCCTGCTGGTGGATCAGCGGGCGCACGGTGACAGCGAGGGACACACAATTACCTTCGGTGTCCGGGAGCGGATGGATTGCCTGTTGTGGTGCCGGTATGCTGTCGAACATTTTGGCACGGATTGTGAGATCTGGTTGAACGGCGTCTCTATGGGTGCTTCTACAGTATTGATGGCCTCAAACCTTCCTTTGCCGCCGCAGGTAAAGGGGATTATTGCCGACTGTCCGTATGACTCACCGCGTGGAATCATCCGGAGAACTGCGGGACAATTCACAATTCCGATTGCTTTCCTGTATCCGCTGGTGCGCCTGGGAGCGAAGCTTTTCTATGGATTTGATCCGGAGGAAGCCAGCCCGGTGCAATCGGTTGCGCATACGAAGCTTCCGATTCTTTTTATCCATGGGGAGGATGACCGCTTTGTTCCGATTGAAATGGGAAAGCATGTATACGATGCGTGTGTTTCAGAGAAATATTTCTTTTCTGTGCCAGGCGCCGGTCACTGCCTGAGCTATCTGGTGGATGAAGAAGGATACCGGAATGCAGTCTGTGCATTTCAGTCGAAAGTACGCAGCTCCGGACGCTGAGAGTATGAAAAACTTTCGGGCTGCAGTGCGGCAGAAAATAACAGCCATAGCATTGGTACAAAAACCGTCGGAAACTGCGAACGGCATTTCTTGCAGATTTCATAGAGGCAGCCTATAATAGAAGGGAAGAAGTTTAGCAGCGTTTGTCATCGAAATCAGTAAAGGAGTCGAAAATGGCCAGATGGGAGATCGTACTTGCAGATGACAACGAAAGAACAAGAAAAGAACTGGAAGAAAATTTTCTGCAGGATCCGGATTTTCATGTGATCGGCGAAGCGAAGGATGGGGAAGAGCTTTTGCAGCTGATTCGGGAGAAAACTCCGGATCTTGTGCTGTTAGACCTTGTGATGCCGAAAGTTGACGGACTTGGCGTAATGGAGCGGACAGAGGCAGATACATCGCTGAAGAAAAAACCGCATTACATTGTCCTTACAGCGATCGGAAGCGAGAATATTACGGAGGAGGCATTTTTGCTGGGAGCAGAGTACTATATGATCAAGCCGTATGACCTGAACGTAATCCGGAATCGGATGAGGAATTTGATGGAACGTCGGGCAATTCCTGTTTCGCCTAGTACGGCTTTTTCCAGCGCGGCGAGGGAAGTCGTGCCTGTTTCGGAGCCTGCCGCAGTGACAGAAGACCTGGAGAGTGTTGTGACAGATATGATTCACGATGTCGGTGTTCCGGCGCACATTAATGGGTATCAATACCTGAGAGACGCGATTATCCTGTCTGTGGAGGATGACGAGATGCTTCACTCCATCACGAAGCTCCTGTATCCGACGGTCGCAAAAAATTACAGAACAACGCCAAGTCGGGTGGAACGGGCCATTCGCCATGCCATCGAGGTTGCCTGGGGACGGGGAAGCATGGATACGATCAGCCGGATTTTTGGATGTACGATCAATACCGGCAAAGGAAAACCGACGAATTCAGAATTCATCGCGCTGATTGCAGATCGAATCCGTCTGGAACGGCGAAAAAGCGGCTGAAAGATCAGCCGCTTTTTCGCCGTTTGCTGTTATAGAAAAGATCAGGTGAGCTGATCGTACAGTTTCTCGTATTTTTTCGCAGAGACATTCCAGGAGAAGTCCTGCTTCATGCCGCGCTCCACCAGCTGATTCCAGCGGCGGCGATTATCATAATACACGGATTCCGCGTAACGAATAATCTTCATCATCTCATGCGCATTATAATTGCGGAAGGAGAAGCCGGTACCGGTATTCTCGTATTCATTGTAGGGAACTACGGTATCCTTCAGACCGCCGGTCTCACGGACGATCGGAACTGTGCCGTAGCGCAGTGCGATCAGCTGGCTCAGGCCGCAGGGCTCGAAGAGCGATGGCATCAGGAACGCATCGCAGGCTGCGTAGATCTTGTGAGAGAACGCTTCAGAGTAGAAAAGATTCGCGGAAACCTTGCACGGATACTTCTCTGCGAAGTGCTTGAACATCTCCTCGTAGCTCCACTCACCGGTGCCGAGAACCACCAGCTGAAATTCATCGGTCATAAGTTCCTCCAGAACGCGCTGAATCAGATCAAAGCCCTTCTGATCTGTCATGCGGGAGACAATGCCGATCATCATCATATGAGGATCAACCGTAAGGCCAAGCTCTTTCTGCAGCTCGGTCTTGTTCTTCTTTTTCTTCTTCCGGAAGTCGGAGACGGTGAAGTTCTGGTAGAGTGCAGGATCATCCGCCGGATTGAACTCATCGTAATCGATGCCGTTCAGGATGCCGAAGAAATTGTTCGAGCGAGCCCAAAGAAGTTTATCCAGCTTCTCCCCGTAGAAAGGAGTCTTGACTTCCTCGACATAGGATTCGCTGACGGTTGTGACATAATCCGCATAGACGATACCGCCCTTCAGATAGTTTGCGTCTTTGTAAGCTTCCAGTTTATCCGGTGTGAACAGATAGTCCGGAAGACCGGTCATTCGCTTGATATCCTCGATATTCCACGTGCCCTGGAAGCGAAGATTGTGAATTGTCATGATGGAACGCATAGACGTATAGAAAAGATCCGCAGCAAAGAGCGAGCGCAGATAGACCGGAATCAGTCCGGTATGCCAGTCGTGGCAGTGGATGATATCCGGCTGAAAATCAATGGAAGGCAGGATGGATAGCACCGCCTTAGAGAAGAAGCCGAACTTCTCCAGATCATAGAAATGATCCGAGTAGGGTGTCGGTCCGGAAAAATACTCCTCGTTGTCGATAAAGTAGTAAGGGATACCGTTCAGCTCATATTTCAGAATACCGACGTAGCGGTTTCTTCCATTATAGTACATATAGAAATGGCTGATGTACTCCATCTCGCTGCGGTAATTCTCCGGGATACACATATATTTAGGGAGAACGACGCGGACATCATATTCTTCCTTGTCGAAATATTTGGGAAGAGAACCGATAACATCTGCCAGTCCGCCGGTCTTGATAAAAGGAACGCTTTCCGAAGCTGCAAATAGGATCTTTTTCATGACTTTTCCTCCATCTATGACTTGTGGTATGATAATTCGCCTGTAAAAATGTAATTACTACAAAGTATCATACCACAATTTTCTGAAAATGAAAAGTACAAAGAAGTATTCTCTGTATGAATTTCCTGCAGCTTTTACAGAAGTGTCCAGAGTTCACGTGCGGTGTTCATCGGGATCTGACCGGGAGCGCTGGCATTCTGACCAACAACAAAACTCAGATCGGAGCCGTAGAGATTGCCAATGACGCGGGAAATCTTACCAACTTCTGCCATGGACATGGTAATCATGGGCTGTATGACATTGCCGGTTCTGGCGCGGTAGGTGGCGCGCATCAGGGCGAGCACATCGTCGAAAGACTGCGGCATTACAGCAAGCTTCGGAATGTCCGCACCCAGTTCCTGCTCGTGTTCCAGAATTGCGATCATCTCCTCTTCAGAGGGTGTGGATTTGAAATTATGAGCAGAGATGATCAGGCGGGAATTGTTGGCAACGACAGCTTCCTTTACGGCCGCGATGAATTCCGGCTCGTTGCAGGCTTCAATATCGATGACATCGGCATAGCCGGTCTCCAGGCAGGCCTTGATGGTAGCCAGGCGCTCTTCCTGTGTGTATTCCTTCGCACCGCCTTCTCTGGCAATCCGGAAGGTGAAGATGATCGGGATGTCGTTCAGTAGCGGAGCCATCTCCACTAGTGTGCGGCTGGTAGCTTCCGCGTCACCGGCCAGCTCGAAGGAATCTACGCGCCACTCGATGATATCTGGATTCATGCTGGCACAGATATCCGCTTCCTTTAAGAGAGCTTCGCGAGTTACAGCTACCATGGGGATGCAGGCGAGAGTTTTCTCTCCGCCGAAGATGCGATTTCTTACGTTTACCTTTACTTTGCTTTCCAGTTTCATAATTATTTCCTCCTTTTAATACCCCTTTTTGATAAAAAAATAAGCTTTGCGGTCTGCCGCAAAGCTCTGGAATCTTGAGAAGCTCATTCGAAGAATGACTATACTGGATTCGGAAGTTCTGCGGTACGCAAACGAGCCTTGCCGGTAAATGCAGCAAAGCTAAAAAAGTAAAAAAAGTTTGCGGAATACAGATTCTTCATAATACAGTCTCCTGTTACATCAAATGTGTGAAAATACGAAGCAAGCTTCGAAATTACAGAGAGTATAGCACAGAAATGAAAACTTGTAAAGTAAAAATTATATAGTGAGTGCCAATGAATAAAGAGAATCGCAGAAGGCAATGCTTATGACATAAATTCCCGTGCAAAATCGGGAGGAAAAGGAGCAATATGCCATGAGTAAGAAAAAAGAAAGAAAAATTGATCTGAATGATCTGACACCGGAGGAGGCCTGTAAGCTGGAGATTGCGGAAGAAATCGGAGTCTATGATAAGGTGATGGAAGGGGGATGGCGTGTCCTTTCAGCAAAAGAATCCGGGAGAATCGGAGGAATTCTAAGCAAGCGAAAGAGAGCGCGTGAAAAACAGGAAGCGCAGAACGAAAAAGCGAAATAAGCAGGATCGGAAACACAGGCCGGAAAACAGGGCTTATGAGGTGTGAATCCCGGATTGACGAAGCAGGAATCAAAAGATATAATAAAAATATTCATAAGAATACGAGAGGGTGAAAATTATGCCGAAGTGCTCGGAGGCGATGGTGAATGCTAGAAGAGAAGAGATCATACGAGCGTGTGCACAGCTGTATGAGACCATGTCCTTCAAGGAGATTACGATCAAGGATATTGGGGCGATCACTTCTTTTACAAGAACATCAATTTATAATTACTTCCAGACGAAAGAAGAGATTTTCATGGCCCTTTTTCAGAAGGAATATGAGCTGTGGAGTGCTGATCTGGAAAAACTGTGTACAGAGAACGAGACGATGACGCCGGATGGCTTTGCAGAAGCCATGGCCCGGATTCTGGAGAAGAGGGAGTTGCTGCTGCGGATGCTTGGCATGAATCTCTGTGATATGGAGAACAGCAGCCGCATCGAGAATCTGGTGGATTTCAAGAAAGCTTACGGCCGCGCGCTTACGGCTGTCCGCAATTGCCTGGAGAAGTTCTTTCCACAGATGAGCGTGCATGAGACCCAGGATTTCCTCTATGCTTTCTTTCCATTTCTGTTCGGTGTGTATCCCTATGTACATGTAACAAAACAGCAGAAACGCGCGATGGAGCTGGCGGATACGGATTTTGTCTTTCTTTCCATCTATGAGATTGTTAATGGCTGTGTAAGAAAGCTCCTGGGGGTAAAAATATGATTTATACCAGTCTGACGAATCGGGCGCTGCGTCTGGCGTATAACGCACATCAGGGGCAGGTTGATAAAAGCGGCCAGCCTTATATTTTTCATCCCTATCATCTGGCAGAGCAGATGCCGGATGAAATTTCTGTATGTGTGGCGCTGCTGCATGACGTTCTGGAAGATACGGATGTTTCCCTGGAAGAGCTGGAAGCGCTCTTTCCTCCGGAAGTAACCGACACAGTGAGTCTTCTGACCCGAAAGCCGGAGCAGGATTACCTGGATTATATCCGGGCTGTAAAGAAGCATCCGGCAGCCAGAATGGTAAAGCTGGCGGATCTGGCTCACAATTCAGACGAGAGTCGGTTCGCGGGTTGTGAGGACATCGTCGATCTTCAGACGGAGCATATGGAGCAGCTTCGCAAGCGATATGCGGAGGCCAGAGCGATTCTGGAAGAGGAAGAGTGATGTTGTTCCTGATTTTGGCGCCGGAATACAAAAAATTCATAATTGTTTAAAAAAGTGTTGACAGAACAGATTTTATATGATATCTTATATGAGTGCTCAACGCGAGCACATAAAATGCGCGAGTGGCTCAGTGGTGGAGCACCACCTTGCCAAGGTGGGGGCCGCGGGTTCGAGTCCCGTCTCGCGCTCTATAAGAATAAGGTTCAGATTTCAAGCCAAAAGCTTGAATCTGAATTTTTTTTGTCATAAAATGCAGATGTTACAGAAATGATATAAATATTACATAAAAATTACAGAAAAAACCACAAGAAAATGGATAAATTTTCGGGACAGGCCATAGATATAGTATAAAAGAGAAAGGTGGTAAAAAATGAAAGAACGCAATAATAGCATGAAAAGAAACATGAAGAAAAGCAGTAAACTCCTGCTGCTGTTGATGTGTCTCCTGATGGCACAGGCAGATTCCATCATGGCGGCGTCAGCAGAGGAGACTTCTTCCATATCTCAGAAGTGCGCGGAGAATGTGTCGAAGATTCAGAATGTGGTGGAGGGGAGCTTTACAGAGACGCCCATGTATACCACGGTGCATCTGAACTTCCGCACGGAGCCCTCGAAGGAGAGCAGCGTACAGACGGTTCTTCCGAAATATCAGGAGGTCGTACAGCTGGAAGAAGCGAATGCAGACGGCTGGTGTAAGATTTCCTATAAGGAGAACACCGGATACGTAATGGCGGAGTATCTGAGCGATACCGATCCGATGAAGAACCTGGAGTATCTCGGCAATTATTACATCACTGGCTACTGCATGTTCGATCCTTCCGAGAACGGAGGACGATCAGACGGCCTGACCGCTAGCGGTGTTGTCGGGCAGGCGTGGCATACGGTTGCCATGAAGGGCATCGACTTCGGCACCGAGATCTATATTGATGGATTGGGATATTTTGTGGTAGAAGACCGCGGCGTTAGCTCGGAATGTGTGGATGTCGCCGTGAACAGCACCAGCGAAGCCTATGCGCTCACTGGTTATGAGGATGTATATATTGTAAAGTAAGGCATATTCGCGGTACATAAATATTATGCGTTGCGGGAGGCTATTGAAATCCGAAAGAAATCTGCAGCGGTTCAGAACTTCGGCCAGATGCTGCATGGCTCTGAACCATTGCAGAAAATCTTTTGGAAAAATCAAAAAAACAGTTGACAAAACAAAAATTCTATAGTATCATAAACAAGTGCTCAGCGAGAGCACAGAAATGCGCGAGTGGCTCAGTGGTGGAGCACCACCTTGCCAAGGTGGGGGCCGCGGGTTCGAGTCCCGTCTCGCGCTT
>JAJEQR010000033.1 GCA_020687485.1 Hominifimenecus microfluidus
TCTGAGGGCCTCCCTGCTGATAGTACTGCTGGTTCTGAGGGCCTCCCTGCTGATAGTACTGCTGGTTCTGGGGGCCTCCCTGCTGATAGTACTGCTGGTTCTGAGGACCTCCCTGATAATACTGCTGATTCTGCGAACTTCCCTGCTGATAGTACTGCTGGTTCTGCGAACTTCCCTGCTGATAAGTCTGATCATTCGAAACACCACTCTGGGAATCCATCGAACCGGCCTGCTGGTAATACGGCTGACCATCTTCCGCATTCGGCTGTGTCTGGCTACTGTTCGGCTGAAAATCCTGCATGTCATCACCCATATTCATCTGTGGAGCAGAACTTCCATCCGCGCAATGGCAGACCTCGCCAGGTTCCAGTTTTCTTCCGCATCTCGTACAAAAAGCCATTGTATCTCCTCCTCATCCTTCCGAACGATTCGTCCGAAATTTGTATTTTGTGTATACAATTCTCACACTGCCATTATAGCAATGCCTATAGGCAGTGTCAACTAATTCCACGCTCTTTCCCGGCTCTTCGCTCATTTTTTATCCGTGTTTTTCTATCTCTTCCATCACTTCTCCTATCTATCCTTTCGTGAAGTCAGAATCACACGCGTCATGATATCCGCCAGAGGCTCCATTGCGTTCATGGCCTCTTCAAAAGTGTTATTCTGCGCTCCTACCTCTACCAGAACAGAACGCGGACGAAAATGCAAATTATAGCGATAACATTTCAAATAAATCCCACGCATAAAGCCTGGGTAATAAGCCTCCGCGTTCAGCATCATCTGCAGACTGAACGCCAGATTATCCTCCCGATACGGATTCGGCAGACTCTCCATCTCGCCTTCCCGGTTCTCTGATAGTCCGTTAAAGAACATGATCTTCGCCGTCGGCTTTCCGTCAATCTCTGTAACCAGGTGCATCTCTTCCGGCACGGCATCACGGTGAAGATCAATAATCACCTGAATCGATGGATGCTCCTCCAGAACCTTCTCCAGATCCGCCTTCGCGTAATTGTATGCACGGCTTCGCTCCTCCTCGCCCTCCACCATATCGTAGGCATATGGATTATGTAATACGGAAAGACCATATTCTTCCGTAAGAATCTCTGTCAATCGGTCTCCCAGTGCTATTACGCTCATGGAAGCGTCTCCCGACTTCGAATCGGCATATCCCTCCTGCGAGTGTGTATGATAAATATATACCAGCGGATCTCCCTCCCCCGACAGTGTCAGATCCTTTTCTGCCAAAACTGTGCCATCCAGGATATCCGCACTGGCAAGCACTGTCTCGTCCTCGATAAAGAACTGATCCCTCAGAAAATCAAAATTCGCCAGCTGCTCCTCTGTGTACAGTGTCCCTGTCACTGGACGGGCATCGTGATCCGCACAGGAAAAGCCCCCGGAAGAGTCAGCCTCCGAGCTCTCTTCACTGCCGGAATTCTGCTCGCCCTCCGAAGGATTTCCATCTTCGAAAATATTCCCGCCTTCAGAGCTCTCCTGCGCGATCCCATTTCCAGAAGCTTCCGTATTATTGATATTCTGCCCTTCGCCGCCATTTTTTTCTACATTTCTATCCGCACCAGCCTGCGCACCGCCGGTCAACTCCAGCAGCGGGTCCGCCTGCATCTGCTCCACCTCCCAGTCCCATTCCATGCCCGGCTCCACGACCGAATCCGCCGCCTCCATCACCATACGCGGAAGCTCTGCCCGCTTCTGGTACAGAGCTCCCGGAGAAAGAAAGAACACACTCACCAGCCAGAGAATTACATAAAAGATCTTCATCCTTCAATATATGCATCAGGAACCAGCGCTATGTTGATTCCCTCGGACAAAGTAAAGCTGAGTCTGCGAATCTTCTCATCCACATCCTTCGGCGTCACGTACATCGGCCCAAGATTCGGCTCAACCAACTCCTTCACAATCCGGTAGCGCTCCTGCTCTTCTATCTCTTCCATAAACTGCCCTACCGCGTCGTATACGATTGCCGCTGCTCCCACAACCGTAGGCACACCGATGGCAAGCACCGGAATCCCCATCGAAATCCGGTCAATGTGATTCCGGTGATTCCCCACGCCGGAACCCGGCTGAATTCCCGTATCCGTCAGCTGAATTGTCGTTCCCAGCCGCCGCACACTTCTCGCTGCCAGCGCATCAATCACAAGCAGCACATCCGGACGGGTCTCCTTCACAACCCCACGGATAATCTCTGCCGCCTCCATCCCGGTCTGCGCCATCACGCCCGGCACAATCGCGCTCACGCGCCCTGCTTTTCTCAGATTTCTCGTAATACACAGATTTCCTGCCGCCTGCGGCCCCAGAGAATCTGACGTCATCTCCGGATTGCCAAGTCCCGCCGTCAGCACCGATGCGTCTGGGGAGATCTCCATCCGCGCAAAGAACCAAAGAATCTGCTCCGCCAGCACCTCCGCTATTTCCCGGTGAATTCCACCGTCATTCTTCCACAGCGCATCCGCCTCCATCGTCAGATACACGCCCTTCGGCTTCCCGATCGTTCTCGCTCCACGGCTGTTCTCCACCGTCACACGGGAGAGACGTACCTCACCTCCGGCCTCCTCCCACTCCTCCAACACAATGCCGGATGTCTGCCTGCCATCCTCCGTCAACGCTTCCCTCGCCTCCAGAGCCAGATCCGTCCGAATCTGGAACTTTTCCTGTACTTCTGCATGCTCTGTACTCATGTATCGTCCTCCAGATTTCACTTATACTTTTGACAAATAGTTTTTCCCAAATCCATATATTCATTCAAAGCAGGCTCTGTCACTCATTTTGGCAAAAGCTTTTTCATTTTGTTCTCGAAGTTATTATATCATGAGATAACACAGCAATTTCTCATCAAAACATGCAAAATATGTATTGACAGTTAAGGCGTTATCCTGTAGAATAATAGGGTATGTTTACATGATCGTCCGTGTCCGGTGTAATGTAAACCACATGCAAATAAACATAAAACATGATTTCATTGTGGAGGTGTACAATGGCTAACATCAAATCTGCAAAGAAGAGAATCCTTGTGTCCCGTAAGAACGCTGACCGCAATAAAGCGATCCGTTCCCGCGTAAAGACTTACACGAAGAAGGTAGACGCTGCGATCGCTGCTGGCGATGCAGAAGCTGCAAAGGCTTGCCTGGTTCAGGCTATCTCCGAGATCGATAAGGCTACTTCCAAGGGCGTATATCACAAGAACACTTCTTCCCGTAAAGTATCCAGATTGACCCAGGCTGTTAACAAGATGGCTTAATTGGTCTTACGACCAGGGATTGAAGCACCGTCAGCCGAGATTCTGCTATCCTGACAGCAATTACTGAAATATAAAAAAACCTGTCCTATGGTGTGTGGACAGGTTTTTTTATATTTATTTAGTTCCTGCAATCCCGGAGAGCTCCACAATCAGCAGCTCCACCGCCAGCTGATCCCGCAGATTTCCTTTCTTGATTGCGTCATCCAGCTCAGCGCAGCGCTTCATACAGGCAAGGAGCTCTTCCGATGAGAAGCGGGACGCCTGCGTCATCGTCCTGCCAGCCACGAAAGGCTTCAGCTTACAGCGCGATGCAATCTCACTTTTATCCGCCCCCTGATCCCGCAGATCCTTCACACTGAGAAGCGTCTGGAACTGCCGGGAAAGCAGCGTCAGAATCAACATCGGCGGCGTCTTCAGAGACAGCAGGTCGGCGTAGAGCTCCAGTGCCCGTTCCTGATGCCCGACCGTAACCTCCGCAATCATATCAAAGATATGATCACTAACCTGAGTAGTCGTCATCGTATTCACATCCGCTACCTCCACAATCTCCCGGTCGCCAAGATATGCGCACAGCTTCTCCATCTCCCGGCGGATATTCTCCATATCATCGCCCGTCTTCATCAGAAACAGCTCCATCGTCGCTTCCGTAATCTTCTTCCCGGAAGCCGCGAAGCCGCGGGCCGCCCAGTGCTTTAATTCCGCCGGTGTCTGCTTCTTGCACTCTGCCGCATAACCAAGAGTCGTCACCTTCTTATACAGGCGGTTTCTCTTATCGATCTCCTTCTCTACGAAGATCATATGCGTTGTCTCCGGGAGTTCCGGAAGATATGAAGCCAGTGCCTCCGCATCTTTCTTGAACAGGCCGCTGTTCTCCAGGATAATCAGGCGGCGGGGGGCGAAGAACGGCATCGTCTCCGCTGTGGAAATCACTGCATTCACATCGATCTCCTTCCCCTCGTAATAGCTGTAGTTCATCGTATCATCCCCGACGATCGCTTCTTTCAGCCGGTTCTTATATGCCCGTCGCAGAAAATCCTCCTCACCATAGAGCAGATACACCGGCCGAAAATTTTCCTCTTTGATATCCTGATTTATTGTCTTCATATTCTGTCCTCGCTCGCAGCAAATCGTTACAGCTCTTCTTCCGTCATATCTTTCTCTTTATTGAAGAGGTCGTAGATAACCGGAACAACCCACAGCGTCATAAATGTACCGTAGATCAGACCGCCGATCGTTACCACAGCCATCGGCTGCACCATATCAGCGCCCATACCCATGCCCATCGCCAGAGTAACCAGTCCAAGGATCGTGGTAAGTGCTGTCATCATAATCGGTCTCAAACGTGTTTTACCGGCTTCGATGATCGCGTCTGTCTTCTTCATGCCACCTCTTCTCAGCTGATTGATATAATCTACCAGTACGATACCGTTATTTACGATAACACCAGTCAGCATAACGAAGCCGATCATCGCAATAATGCTGACCTCCATGCCTGCCACAATCAATCCCAGGAAGCCACCGGTGAACGCCAGCGGAATCGTGAACATGATAATCATCGGCGACTTCAGCGACTGGAACTGAGCCACCATGACAAGATATACGAATGCAACGGCCAGAAGGATCATCTTTACCATCTCAATCATCGCTTCGTTGATTGTCTCGTTCTCACCAGCCATGGTGATGGAATAGCCATCCGGAAGCGAGTAGCCATCCAGCGCGGTCAGCACATCGCTGCCAACAAGACCCACATTATATCCATCTGACACAGAAGCCGTCACTGTCAGTGTGCGGTTCTGATTGATACGATTGATTGCGTTCAGACCTTCCGCCGCCTGGAAGTCCACCAGATCCGATAGCGGGATATCCTTCGACTTGCCGTCGCTGTCCGTTACCGTCACGGTCATGTTCTTCACATCTTCCGTAGTGAACTCTTCCGCTTCCCCATCAAGAATCAGAACTGGATAATCCTTGCTCTCGGTAGAGAGAGTCGTACTTGTCACAGATTCCGAAAGCTTTGCATAAACCAGACTGTAAATCTGAGCCACTGTCTGCTTGTATTCCATCGCTTTCTCTTTATTGACCACAATGCGAAGCTCCGGTGTGCTTTCTTCCATGCCATCCGAGACTTCATCGGTTCCTTCCACGTTTTCCACCAGAGAAGCCACATCGGAGGCAATCTTCTGCAGCGTCTCCAACTCCTTGCCCTGTACCTGAATCTGAATGCCGCTGCCGCCCAGCGCGGACATATCCATGCTCTCCGTCGTAACGGAAAGCTCGCACGGAAGTTCCGCCGTCTTCTCCAGAATCTGCGACTTTACCTCTGCATTCGTAAGCATCTGCTTCTCCTTCAGGATAATATACATGCTGACAGAATTCGATGAGGAGCTTCCGCCCATTCCCATCAGAGACATTCCGTTTCCGCCAGACATCGCGCCGACCGTCTCAACATCACTGATCGTAAGGATCTGTTCCATCACCTGCTCCGAGATCTCCGCCGTCTCCTGTAGCGTACAGGTTTCATCTGTCGTCAGAGTCGCTGAGATCTGTGTGCTCTCCATGGACGGCATGAACGAGGTTCCGTTCAGGAACGCGCCGCGCACGCTTACCACCAGCAGCAAAATTGCCAGAAGAAGCACCGGCAGACGGTGATTCAGAATCCAGGCAATACTCCGGCTATAGGCCAGCTGAAGACGGTCGAAGAGCCGGTTCGGTTTCAGTTCACCCTTTCGCAGGATGCCCGCCGCCATCGCCGGAACCACTGTCATTGCGATCAGGAGGCTGGCCAGCAGCGCATAAGCAATCGTCAAACCCATATCGACGAACAGCTGACGAGTGATGCCTTCAGTAAACACGATCGGCAGGAACACGCAGCAGGTCGTAAGTGTGGAAGCCACAATGGCGCCGCCGACCTGACGGGCTCCCTCTACCGCTGCCTTCTTGGGTGAGACGCCTTCGCTTCTCATACGGTAGATATTCTCGATAACAACGATGGAGTTATCCACCAGCATACCCACGCCGAGTGCCAGGCCGGACAGGGAGATGATATTCAGCGTGATATTGCTGAAGTACATTAATACAATCGCGGCAATCAGGCTGATGGGAATCGAGAACGCGATCACAATCGTCGGTCTTACACTCTTCAGGAAGAGCGCCAGCACCAGAATTGCGAGAACCGCGCCGAAGAGCATATTCTCTACCACAGAATTTACAATGTAATCAATATAAATGCCCTGATCCATCAGAATCGTGAACTCCAGGCCGGGCGTCTGTTCTGAAAGCTGATTCATCCGCTCCTGAATCTTCTTCGATACCTCACCAGTAGAATAACCGGTTTGCTTCTGCATAGTTAGCATCAGACCCGGATTGCCGTTGATGCTCGCATAGACTTCATCGGAATTATCGATAAAGTCCACTTCCGCCACATCTCCCAGACGGATCGGCTCCACACCGTCGAATCCCATATCCAGAATTACTGTATTGCGAAGAGCTTCCGCGCTGTCGAACTTGTCTCCCACACGGATCAGGACCTGCGTGCCGTCCTCCGCCACGTATCCGGCAGGCATGGAGAAGTTCTCCGCCTGCAGAATTCCGGATACCATATCTCTGGTCAGGATCGTTGTAAGATCCGCCTGCTCGTAGGCCTGTTCCGCCGAATCATCGATCTGCTTCTCGCCCTCCTCGATCTGAGTCAGGCCACTCTCCAGCTGCGCTTTTGTGGATTCCAGTCCCTGTTCGCCGGCAATTGTCTGTGCCAGCGCTGTATAGAGCTGGAGGTTTCCGCTGGCTTCGCCGGCCGAGATCTGCACTTCCGCATCCGCGATGGCCAACTGTCCGGCATCCAGCTGCTTGATAGCGTCCTGGATCTGCGCAATTCCGCCTTCCAGCTGCGCTTTACCATCCGCAATCTCCTGCAGGTACTGATCGAGTGCATTGATATCGTAACCCATGGAGGACACCAGTTCCTCCAGACCAGAGATCGCTGGCGTCAGCGCCTGATAGGCCAGTTCATTCTCCGCCAGAATCTTCGCGATTTCCTCCGGTGTTGTTCCCAGGATTGCGAACTGCTGCTCCACATCCTTCACTGCCTGCTGCGCGGCAAGATAACCTTCACTCGCCTGGATCTCCGCAATCTTCTGCTCTTTCTCTTCATCCGTAAACTCCGGATTCAGGCGGATCGCAGCGATCTGTGCCTCATAATCCGCCAATTCTGCCGTTGCGTTCACATATTTCTCGCTCAGCGCTTTATAGTTCTCATGCGCCGTCTCCAATTCTTTCTGACGGTTCTTCAGATCTTTCCACTGGCGATTCACTTCACTTAACTGCGATTCCGTTGTTGTCAGTTCCGCCAGCTGATCAGCCAGCTGCGCTGCCTGATTCGTCAGCTGCATCTTCGTCTCCAGCAGCTGCATCTTCTGCGTATCCGTCTGCCCCTTCGCCTGCGCGATCTGGCTGGCCAGCTCCTGCTGTCCCGCTGCGATCTGCTCCTGAGCCTGCGAAAGCTGCTCCGAACCGGAATCCACCTGCGCCAGACCGTCCTCAATCTGATCTCTGGCATCCGTCAGCTCTTTTCTCGCATCCGCAAACTGACGATCTAAAGCATCGCGAACTTCCTGATTCTTCTCCTCAATCTTTGATTCCGTCAATACGACCTGCAGCGTCTCCTCGATACCGCCGGTCATACTAACGCTGGCAACACCCTCAATGCTCTCCATCTGAGCCAGGAGTTCATTGTTCACATAATCCGTCAGCTCCAGACTGTCCATTCCATCCCGGTTCACAGCCGCAATCATAATCGGCATCATATCCGGATTCAGCTTCATGATCACAGGACTTCCGATGGAATCACTCCAGGAAGCCGAGATCTGATCCAGACTTTCCCGCATCTCAATTGTAACAGAATCCATATTCGCGGTCTGTTCGAACTCCAGAATAACCATCGATACATTCTCAGAGGAAACCGACTGGATATTTTTGATATTACTAATGGTAGCCATCGAACTCTCGACCGGCCTTGTAACCGTTGTCTCCACCTCTTCCGGGCTGGCCCCGATATAGGTGGTATAAACAACCGCATAGGGAAGATTCATACTCGGAAGCAGATCCGTCGTCATCTTCGTGATCGACACGAAGCCGAGAATCAGGATCAGCAGCACGCCGACCAGAACCGTATACGGGCGTTTGACGCTGAACTTTGATAACATAAAGGCTCCTTTTACTTAACCAGGTAAACTATTTTTGCGTTAACGGTTTTATATTAGACGTTATCACCTGGATTGTCAAGTTATCCCCCTTGAGTTTATACTTTTTTCAGAGAATCACGGACACTCTTTCCTGAAAAACATTTTCGGTCTCAGATCACCTCCCGGTAATAGCTCCGCAGCAACGCAATCTCCGCCGCCCAGCCATCCTCGTCGTTTGGCGTCTCCAGGATAAACGGAAGATCTCTTAAGAGTGGATGATTGATAATATTCACCATCGCTTCCAGACCAATCGTCCCTTTTCCGATCACGGCATGGCGATCCTTATGAGCTCCCTGTGGGTTCATACTGTCATTCAAATGCACCGCCCTCAAGAAAGGAAGACCGATCACGCGGTCGAATTCCTCTAGCACCTCGTCCAGATGACCGGCAATATCGTAACCCGCATCCCACACATGGCAGGTATCCAGACAGATTCCCATCTTATCCTTTCTCTCAATTCGATCCAGAATCATGCGAAGCTCTTCGAAACGGCCTCCGACCTCGCTGCCCTTTCCTGCCATCGTCTCCAGGAGGACTGTCGTTGACTGCTCTCCGGTCAGCACACGATTGAGACATTCCGCAATCAGACAAACGCCTTCTTCTATTCCCTGACCCACATGGCTTCCCGGATGAAAATTATAGAAATTTCCCGGCAGATATTCCATCCGCTGCAGATCATCTCGCATGATATTCTCCGCGAACTCCCGCAGGTCCGACCGCGCCGCGCAGGCATTCATTGTGTACGGCGCATGTGCAACCACCGCTTCGATTCGCTGCTGCTCCCTGATCTTCTGAAAGCGCTTTACATCTTCTTCATCAATTGCTTTCGCTTTTCCTCCCCGCGGGTTTCTCGTAAAAAAAGCAAAGGCGGTGGCATTTAAGCGCACCGCCGTTTTTCCCATTGCTTCAAAACCTTTCGCTGAGGAGATATGACTCCCTATTTTCAGCATAAAATGCCCTCTTCTTCATCGAAAAGATACTCAATCAGATGATCTCTTATCCAGGAGATACAGCCGAAGGAAACTCCGTAAATACCCAGCTTGGAGCAGATGATCTGATCCACCGGATATCCGCCATGAGTCAGTTCTTCTACCTTCTTTGCCACCTGATCCAGACCGCGGCGCCCCAGGAGCAAGCCTAAGTAGCTGCCGATGCACAGTGTCTCCGGATGGAAGATATGAATCAGATTCGTCAAACCAATGGCCAGATAATCGTATACCTCCTGCATCGCTTCCTCTACTTCCGGATCTTCAAACTTCTGACGGCGCATCAGATCCAGCACGCTCTCATAACGGTTCGTCTGGTTCGGATAGAGTTTATTGATCAGTGCATGGATGGAAGCATAGCTCTCCAGGCATCCGCGGCTGCCGAACTCATTCTCCTTGCCGTTGCGCTCTACGATCATCTGACCGACGCGGCCGGAGAAATCGCTGGACATGGAATATGTGCCGCCACCGGAATACAGATCCAGCTTCAGCCCCCATGCGCCGTGCAGATAAGCCAGGTAGGTATCCGGGCTCGCGTCACCGAAGTGTACCTCACCCATGGCGCCGGCTGCCGCGGTGGTCAGAACTGCTACCGGGAGCTTGCCCAGACGCTTCTTCAGCTCCTTATACGCATCTACGCCCTTCCATTCCGGCAGAGGCGGATTCTCCTGATAAGACTCATCTTCCTGATTGTAATTCACCGGAAGAGCAACACCGAGACCGATCACGCCGTGCGTCATGTTGTTGTATTTCTCCGAGCACTCAGCAATCAGCTGCTCCATGCCTTTGAAGAACGTCTCCGGATCCTGATGGCAATGCTCCATCACCGGCTTCTCCAGGATGGTACCTCTCAGATCGGTCACTACAATATTCGTAGATACTGCGGAAATCTCCACACCGATCAGAACACCGAAAGTCTTGGAAAGCATCAGCATAACCGGAGGTCTTCCGGAATCAGAACTGACAATCCCCTCCTCCGAAATCAGATCACAGTCCATCAGCGTCTTCACGCAATTGGATACCGTTACCTTGTTCAAACCAGTCACACGGGAAATCTCCGCACGGGAAATCGGTGCCCGAAGTACAACCGTACGAAATACCTTTTCAAGGTTCAGATTTTTCATCAATGCAAATGTACCGTTTTTTCCAATGTAAGATTCCATGATACTCTCCTTTCATTCCTGCTGAGAATCTTGCTTTAAATAGTATATATGGATGAAAACTCACGACTTTTTAACCCATATTAACATCATACTGTATCCCGGGACTTTTTTCAAGATATTTTGTATAAAATTTTACCAAAAATCAAAAAAAGCAGTAATCCATATGGATTACTGCACCATCTTTTATAGACGTGCCTAGCAGGATTCGAACCTGCGACCCACGGCTTAGAAGGCCGTTGCTCTATCCAGCTGAGCTATAGACACACTGGCGATTCATTCTGAAATGAATCAATCGGGGCGACAGGATTTGAACCTGCGACCTCCCGGTCCCTAACCGGACGCTCTACCAAGCTGAGCCACGCCCCGAAGCAACAAGGTTGCTCTCACAACCTTGTATAGTTTAACAAATGGAAACTCATTTGTCAACACTTTTTTGAATTTTTTTCAAAAAAGTTTATGCAAGCTTTGCCTTAGCAACTTCTGTCAGTTTAGTGAAAGCTGCAGCATCGTTTACTGCCAGTTCAGCCAGAACCTTACGGTTCATCTCAACACCTGCCAGCTTCAGACCATACATGAACTTGCTGTAGGACAGACCGTTCATACGAGCTGCTGCGTTGATACGTGCGATCCACAGGCTACGGAACTGTCTCTTTCTCTGCTTACGGCCTGCATAGGAGCTGGTCAGAGCTCTCATAACAGACTGCTTTGCTACTCTATACTGCTTGGAACGGGCACCACGATAGCCCTTTGCCAGCTTTAATACACGATTATGTCTTTTCTTAGCGCCTAAGCCGCCTTTAATTCTTGCCATTGTTCAGTCTTCCTCCTTTAGCGATTAGTAGGGCAGAATCTTCTTCATTACCTTTGCGTTAGTAGCGTCAGTAATGGTTGCTTTACGAAGATTTCTCTTTCTCTTCTGGGACTTCTTAGTAAGAATGTGGCTCTTGTAGGCTTTCATTCTCTTTAACTGACCGGTACCGGTTTTCTTGAAACGCTTTGCAGCGGCTCTTTTCGTCTTTAACTTCGGCATTTTCATGTCCTCCTTCAGCTCATTTTCCTTATTTCTTTTCACTCAAAAACATAACCAGGCTTCTTCCTTCCACCTTGGCCGGCTTATCGATTACTGCGATATCAGAAAGCTTCTCAGCGAAATCATCCAGGATATGACGGCTCTGGTTCATGTGACTCATCTCACGACCACGGAACCGCAGGGAAACCTTTACTTTGTCACCCTTCTCCAGGAACTTGCGTGCTGCCTTCGCCTTCGTATTCACATCGTTCTCGTCGATGTTCGGAGAGAGGCGCACTTCCTTAATCTCAATTACCTTCTGCTTTTTTTTGGCTTCTTTTTCTTTGCGGGCCATCTCATACCGATATTTTCCGTAATCAATAATCTTGCAAACAGGCGGATTGGCATTCGGTGCGATAAGCACCAGATCCAACTCTTCTTCTCTCGCCATACGAAGAGCTTCCTTCGAATTCATAACTCCGATCTGCTCTCCCTGACTTCCAATCAGTCGGATCTCTCTGTCGCCGATCTTACCGTTGATCATTAACTCGCTAATGGTCGTATACCTCCTATGATCATGTTCCTTCTCGTGAGTGGCACGAAAAAAGGTGAATAGTCAGACTATCCACCTTTTACATGCAAATAAAACATTAACAGTAAAAACCCGAGTCACGCAAAATGTGCTGAGGTGAGAGTGGATACTCTGCTTTCAATAAATTTCACAACATGTGTATATTACCACTCTTTCCTCTGTATGTCAATGGTTTTTTGCAATTTTTATAACTCTGCCGGCCTGTTTGCTGCTTCTTTGACTTTTTCTATGCTTCCGCAGCGAAGGTGGAGCATTCTGTTTCTTCCATGCGTCGAGCTCCGCTTCCTGCGATATCAATACTTCTCGCTGTACATGCGCGCGCATCATTAAAGCGGCAATTAATCGCTTCACATTCTACCCGAAGTTCCGTGTTCGGCTCAACTGCGTGATTACAACACTGTCCGGATCGACAGGTAAAACTGCTGCAGCAGGTATCGCGTTCATCATCGGCACGGCTTCCATCCACACGGATCTCTTTCAGGCAGCACTTGTGCTCCTCATTGTAAGCGCAGGTATCTACATTGCATGCTAATCTGGTCATAAAAAATACCTCCTTTATTTGATTCGCTACTTAGTATGACCGTTTTTTAATTTCTTATCCGCCGAATTGTGATTTTCATATTTTCTCATTGCATTATTTTTTATTACTCGTTTTCTTCACTTTCTTCTCTATTTTTTTCTTCACCTTCTTTTTCTTCGTCTTTTTTTTCATCTTTTTCTTTCGCGTTTTCTTTCCGGATGAGGATCTCTGTCTGTAAAAACTCTGCGGATACTCCGGAAGCGCTTCCCTCTTTTTTACCGCGATGCCCCCTGTTTCGACTTTTACTTCTATTATTTTTTGATTTGATCCACAGAGAAGAACCGATTCCTGCAAGGACAGCGAACAAAAACAGTGGCACTCCCATCCTCCATGAGATAAAAATTGTATCGTTTTTTCCATCCATCTTTTTCTCATCATCAGATTCCTTCTGACTTCTGACTCGGAGTCTCTCTCCTTTTTCACTGCCCGAAAACGCTCTCTCCGCATCCGAAACCGTCTCAGCGACATTCCCTTCCGGACAGACCATCACCTGCACCGAAGTCACATCGCTCCGGTTCCCGGCGGCGTCTTCTGCCCATAGCTCAAGCTTCTGCCAGTCTTCTCCGGCAAAGAGCTCCAGACTACAGATTCCACGCTCTGCCTCCAATTCTTCTCCAGAAATTTCCAGATGCTGATCGCCACACTGAATCACCAGCCGCTTCATCCGGATATTATCCAGTACAGTCACAGAAAACTGCCGGCTCTCTTCCGAATAGTACCCGCCGTTCTCCAGATCTGTTAAAGCAATGCTCGGAGCGGAATGATCTACAACAAACTGAATCGGTCGAAAACCACCTTCACTGTCTGTCCGGTTGCCGGAAGCATCCACAGAATAGAACGTAACCGAATAGCGCCCTTCCTCTGAAAAAAGACTGTCAGGAAGGAAATAGAGGAAAACATTCCATCGTTTCTGTAATTCATAGGTTTCCTCCTGATAATCGCTGCCGGAAAACAGTTTTACCTTCCCATCATGGTTGATCGCAATCTGTGAAAATTCCAGAGTGCCTACATTTTCCTCCCAAATACGAAAGGACGGAGCCTCAGAAAAATAATAAGCATCCAGCTGACGCTCAAAGAACGGATCAGTATAATAATGGGAGCCGTATCGATTCAAAGAAAAACGAATCTCCTGCCACGTTTCTTTCCCTGACCGGTCAGCAGCGCAAACAGAAAGAATATAGCGATCATCCCAGGATTCCCCGTGCGGAAGATCGGAAAACTCCCACCTCTGCCCCGTGCCGAAGGCAGTCTTCCGGGATGCGGCAAGCAGTGCGGACGCTTCTCTTCCGGATTCACTGGTCAGTGAAACCTGCAGACTGTCCGGCTGATAGAAGCGATCCGAAGCTTCTATCTTAAATGATACCGAACCGCTTACCGTCATCCCCTCTTCGATTCCGGTCACCTGAAGCTTTGGAGCTGTCGTATCGATCGCTGCGCGCTCCACAAGCTTCTGCATATGATTTCCCGCCAGATCTGCGCTTTCTGCAAGAATCCGGTATTCTCCATCCTCTGGGAAAGAGAAGCTTGCCCGATATTCCAGTCCGTTCTGAAGCCATGTCTCCGCGTCTGCCTTTATCTCACGAAATTCTCCCGGCAGGATCTCCAGTACTGTCAGATGCGTCTCCTCCCGGGAAAGATTCCTGTCGCGGATGCTTACCATCAATGTTCCTGTATCATGGTATTCTCCCTGATTTTTCCCGCTTCCATCACCGTAAATCAACTCACATTCCGGTGGGATCTGGTCAATCTGAAACGATTCCCTGCACATTTCCGACCAGTTGCCCGCCAGATCTTTCGCTTGAATGGTAAGTTCATAGTTCCCGTCTTCCCAGAAATTCAACTTCGTCTCATAAATGGTCCCCTCACCACCGCCTGGGATCTCAACCCATTCCGGTTGAATACTTTTCCCGGATACAGAGATCCGTATACCGGACAAGTCTGGAAACTTATCTCTAATCCGTATCCGTGCTCTCCGACTTTCCGCGAAGATGCTGCCATTCACAGCTTCTCCAGAATCAGAATCCCACTCCACAGATATGTTCGGCGGTGTGCTGTCGATAAAAAATGGCTCTGTCTCATACAGCGTTTCATTCCCGGCATGATCTTTCACATACACACGAATCCGGACAGAATCAGATTCATACTCTTCCTTCGACAAAAACAGCTCTCTTTGAAAGCCGATTCGATTCGCCTCAGCTTCAAACGCTTCCGAATTTTCCCATGTCATGCCGCCGTTCCGACTGATCTGCATCCAGACCTGCGCAAGCCCAGAGGAAAACCCCTCCTCTGCAACCACGATATCCGCACGGACATCATTTCTGTAAATATGATCTGCTGCTTCCGGTGTCTTTATCCGTACCACTGCAGACGGCGCCTGACTGTCTGCCAGGATACGCGGAGTATTGATATAAGAAATATTTCCTGCCATATCTTCAATCCGCATGTACAAATACACGACTTCTCCCGGAGAAATGACATCTGCTTTTTCGCTGCTCCAGGCTGCACCGGCCAGCTCGTCTTCTGTCAGCTCACAATCGGAAGAAAGATAACTGACCCGCCTTACTCCGGAACAACTATCCTCGGCGCGGTACGAAACAGTGGCTTCCCGGTTCAGAAAAAGAGTATTCTGCTCCGCCGGATAATAAACCAACTGATTCCAGCGGAAAGAATCCACCTGGATGGCTCCTTCCGGCGGTGTCATATCGAGAGTAAATGCAAATGCTCCTTCTTGAAAATTCCCATCTGCATCCAACACTTTGACACTGCCGGAATAATGTGTGTCCCAGTCTGTGTTTCCGCCAAGTTCTATTTTTTTCTCATATACCACCATCTTCTGTTCATCCGGATTTTCTCCTTCCCCTGATTCCGGAGGAAGAAGCTTCCACTCCGACTCCAATTGTGATTCCGATGAATTCAGTGTCTGTTTCAAAAGCTTTTCTCCGCGTGCAGAGTCCGCCGACAAATGCCACTCTTCCCTGAATGGAAATACTTTTTCGGTGCCATCCTGATCTCCGGCAACCTCTGTTTCCTTGAGAATTTCTGAATATTCCGGCTCTTTTGGACTTTCTGAACCGTCTGTCTCTTTTCGACTTTCTGAATCTTCTGGTTCTTCTGTCTCTTTTGAACGTTCTGTTTCTTCTATGTTTCCGTCTGCTTCTGCCCCTCCCTTATCCAAATCATTTTCCTTCTTGTCTCTTTCGTCCGAAAGGAAGATACGAAGTCTTATTATAACTTTTCCGGCATATGCCTCCTCATTTCCAATCACAGCTCCGGCATCTGAAAGCAGTTCCGCTTCCAGATGCCATTCCGGATCGGTTGCGCCGTCCGCTTTCACATACCATGTTCCAAAAACACCAAATAAAACCAGCAACGCTATCAGTAACAGTGGTAGGAAGCGTATCTGTTTCTGTATCTGCGCGTATTTTTGTGCGTATTTTTTCTTCATTGTCTTTTTTACTCCTCTCGTAAATTCCCTTTCCTCTCATTTCGTTGCCCTGCCAGTCATCCCGTCGTCCTGATTTTCATAAATTCCAGCTTCGCCCATGCAGCCTCCTGATTTTCCTCCAGCGTCCAGTACAGTTCTTCCTCCTTTTGCGTCTGCTCCTGCCTGCTTTCCTCCTTTCTTTTTGTCGAAAGATAAATCACCGATGCCATGCCTTCGATTTGCTCCAGACTGCACTGCATCGCTTCGATCGTGATGCCGCATCTCTCAAATTCTCTTGCATGATCCTGAATCTGCCCACTGACCTCAATCAGTAGCTGCAGTGCTGTCAGGCTTTCTTCCTCCCCAGCGGTCTGTGCCGCATCAATGTTCACCAGCAGCTGTTGATACTCTTCCCAGCATTTGCGAAAAGAAGATGATGCCGCTTCACTCGTATCCGGAAGATTCATCGCATCACTTTCCTGCGCAATCGCCTGTAGAATCTCCATACGCTCGGTTCTCCATGAAGCGCCTGTGATTGATTGAAAATTCCCTGTTTGCAATGCTGCTCTTTCCGCCTGCAGATATTCTTCCATCCAAAATAAAGCCCGGCTGCGTCCAGATTCTCTGCTTCCTTCATAAAAACAATAATACCCCATCGACAGTTCATAGCAGAGCTTC
Organism: Hominifimenecus microfluidus; assembly: GCA_020687485.1. Classification (GTDB taxonomy): domain Bacteria; phylum Bacillota; class Clostridia; order Lachnospirales; family Lachnospiraceae; genus Hominifimenecus; species Hominifimenecus microfluidus. The sequence continues at coordinate 16,929 of JAJEQR010000033.1, forward strand.
GGATAAATATCCGCGCTCTGTTTCTGCGCAAGAATCTGCTGCACGTTTTTTTCTCTGCCTTCCGGAATTTTATCGAAAGCCTCCTGCAAAAAGTGATCTTCAGTTTCGCTCAGAACTCCATCGCTCAGAGCTGCCTCCCAATAGCCCAAATAAGCCTCCGGTTCTTCCGGAAGCAGTTCCATCGCTTCCGCATAATATGATTTATTCTGTTCCTCCGATGCATTTTCCGCTTTTTTCATAAGCAGAGCATACGCTTCGTTTTTCTTCTGCATGGCATACTTCTTCTGATAAGAAGGGATAAGATAGAAAAATATAAGATTGATCAGAAATGCAGATAGAAATAATAACAACGACAACAAGATTTGAATTCGTAGTTTTCGCCGCGCTTTGACAATGCGTATCTTCTCCTGTTTCAGAACATCCGCCAGCGCAATTTTCAGACTTTCCACAGAGTCATACCGATTCTTCGGGTCTTCTTCCATACACTTCTTTATAATAGGAAGAAATCCGTTCACGCTTTTTTCTTTTTTACAATTAAAGACTTCGTCTTCATGCTTTTTCTCCGGCAGCCGACCTGTGGTAAGCTGATACAAAGTAATTCCCAAGCTGTAAATATCCGAACGCGCATCCGGATTTTTTCCAGTTCGCTGTTCTCCGGCAGTATAAACTGCCGTTCCAAACGCATAAGAAAATGCTGGTTCCGAAAAAACTCCGGATTCATCCGAAGATGCAACCACAGGAACCTTTTTCGATTCATTCGAATCTATGGAAGATATTCTCCTGGCGGACCCAAAATCAATCAATACAAGCGTCCCGTCCGACTGCCGTATAATATTTGATGGCTTCAGATCCAGGTAAAGAACCGGTGGGCTCAGTCCATGCATATAATTTAAAATGTCGCAGAGCTGAATCCCCCATTCCGCCACCATTTTCTCCGACTGCGCTCCCCTTTCATCCAGAATCTGCTGAAGTGTATCTCCCTCGATATAATCCTGAATCAGAAGGATTCCATCTCTGTCTGGCACCACAGCTTCCAACCTTACGATGCCAGGATGGGACAGTTCGCGCAGAATCTCTGCTTCATGTTCCAGAGATTTTCTCAGAATAGCAAGTTCTTCCTTTCCATCTGGCCGAATCTCCTTCACCGCATATTTTTGATTGGAGATTTCATCCACGGCAAGAAATACAACACTCATACCTCCCCGGCCAATCTCCTGCCGGATTCGCCAGGTTCCACGGATTTCACTTCCCTCACGCAGCATAGATTTCACCTCAATTAGAATATTAAAACAGAATATCAAAAATAGAAACAGAATACAGAAACAAGATCATAGACTTATCAGATATGACCAATGTATTAGATATATTAGATATGACAGATATAACAGATATAATAGATATAACAGATATAATAGATAAATTCGTTTTAACAGACCAGTTAGTCAAAACATATATAACTATAAATACTTTAGCAGGAATATTCGCTACTGTCAATCCTGTTTTCCTGGCAATCTATATTCCTGTAAAAATATTCCGGCAAGCAGCCGAAAAATTCTCAGCTAAAATTCGGTGTTCCCACTTCGATCAGGTTTCCGGACGGGTCGTAGAAGCGCAGTACCTTCTGACCCCAGCTGTATGTTGTCAGCAGATTCAGATAATGAATGGATGGATATAATTCTTTTAACTTCTGTGCAAACGCCTCAATGTCACGCTCCTCAAAGTACAGCTCGCAGGCATTATTCTCCGGAATAATCTCCTGCTGCAGAAAGTTTCCCCACATTTTCCGCTCCTGCAGGACAAGACCTTCCATCAGGATCACATTATCATCGCTGTCCAGCAGAACATCTAATCCGAAAAGATCATGATAGAATTTTTTTGCTTCTTCGATGTCATCAACGGTAATCAGTATATTTTTAAGCTTCATAATCTTCCGGTCCTCCATTTTCCTGTCTGCTTATTCCCTATATATACTATTATAAGCAAAAACATGAGCGTTTTCAATTGCAATCCTCACCTGATACTGTTAATTCTCTATATATTTTTTACTTTGCGACATCCTCCCTCCCGCCTGTAATACCTTATAAAGTTTTCCACCAAGTATTGATTCTGCGGATGAATCGTATTATAATTCATACAAATCATACTTTTAGGGTTTTCAATGATATTTACACTTAAATTACAGAATTAAGACAATGCAGAAAGAGAGGCAACATTATGACTCATCCGGAAGGAAAGTACGCATGGACAGTAAAGATTGGAGAAAAGGGGCAGTTTGTCATTCCGAAGGAGGCGCGGGATATTTTTGGAATTAAACCAGGAGATACCCTGATTGTGTTGGGTGATGTGGAGAGAGGAATCGCAATTCCCCCCAAAGAGACTTTCACACAACTGGCGGAACTTGTTTTCTCCGATGCCAAAGAAGACAAGTGATTTCATCTGCTCTTTTCGATGCCAAGAAAACAAGTAATTCAACTTGCTCTTTCCTATTCAAAAAGACAAGTGATTCAGGAGGTGTTTTTCAATGAAAATTATGTGGTTCTGCATCCCGGCGTTCGGTCATACGAATCCCACGATCGAGGTGGTTCGGGAACTGGTTCGCCGGGGACACGAAGTACGTTATTATTCTTTTGAAATGTTTCGCGAAAAGATCATTGATACCGGAGCGGAATATATTGCATGCGATGAATATCTCATGAAACCGGATCGAAAACTGGAGGAGGCTCTGAAGCGTTCCTCCACAACCGCCATGTCATTAAATGCCATCGAGACAACAATTTGCATGAACGACCGGCTTACGAAGGACGTAACTGAGTATCAGCCAGATTTGATTGTATCAGATTCCGTCTGCTTCTGGGGGAAACTACTGGCGGAGAAATACCAGATTCCGCTGGTCTGCTCTACAACAACGTTTGCTTTCAATCAATATTCCAGCCGGTATATGAAATACAGCTTCCATGAAATCTGTGACACGATCTTAGGTTCAGGAAAAGTAAAGAAAGCGCTGAAGCAGCTGGAACCTCTGGGATATCATGTCAAAAACGCGCTGGAGCTTGTCCAAAACAGGAACGATACCGATACAATCGTATACGCATCAAAGAAATTCCAGCCATTCTCGGATACCTTTGACGCGGAACATTACTGCTTTGCCGGTCCTTCGGTCAGGGACATTCCGATCTCTCGTTCAGACAGCCAGCGACCTCTAATCTATATTTCTCTCGGCACAGTGGTAAGTGATCACCCGGATTTCTACCGGAACTGTATCCAGGGCTTACAAGATATTGATATGGATGTGCTGATCTCCTGCGGCAGTTATGTAGACATGAGTATCTTTTCGGATCTTCCGGCAAATATCCGCGCGGAACGCCGCGTCGATCAGCTGGAGATTCTGAGTCATGCCCATCTGTTTCTGACACACTGCGGCATGAACAGCGCCTCAGAAGGACTCTACATGGGAGTTCCGGAGCTTCTCTTTCCGCAGACCGGCGAACAGAAGGCCGTCGCACGGCGCGTCAGCGAACTAGGTGCAGGGATGCTGCTGACTCCGGCAGAAGCGAAGACGGCGGAGGGAATTCACTCCGCCGTCCTAAAGGCTCTTAATGATTCATCCTTACGCGCAGCCGCCGAAGAACTCCGCCATGATTTCACGCAAAGCGGCGGCTATCGCTGCGCCGCGGATTTTATTGAAGCAAGATTTCCATGCTAAATTATCACCTGAAACTTAGCAGTTGACGCCAAGTTTTCTTTCCAGATACTTTCTGGCAAAGGTCAGGCATTCATCTTCCGCCTCTTCGTCAGAAAGTACTCTGGTGTTCACATCTATATAGGCAAGCTTTCTATTCTCGGCCGTGTACGGAGTCCATTCCGGAAGCCCTTCTCCATTGGGATTTCCAGTGCGAATGAAGTTGCACCAGTACTCCTGCTGAATTGCTGCCGTTTTATCATCATCCTCCGTACTTCCCGGAATCTGGTCTTGTACTCCTACAAGATACGATGTGTCCAGACCATGATGCGCAATACCCTTTTCCGGACTCTTCCGCATAAAATCATATACATACACCGGAGCGCGACCGGCGAGAGCGCTCATCTCCGCAAATACCTTGGCTCCTGCCAGCTGAATATGCGTCCGTCTCGCCGCTGATACAATCGGAGAATCCTCTTCCGGCAGGCAAAGTTTCAGATATTCCTCCAGAGAATCGCCGAAAATTTTCCTGCTGTTTTCCACAAACACAGCTTTTCCCAGATGAATAATAAATCCGCCGCCCTCATCATTCGTATTTCCAATCAGCCGGGGAATATTCATTACCGCCAGCTTCTCATTCGCTTCCTTAAAATCCTCATACAGAAGATATCCATCCGCACAAGTTCCCATGGTCGTTCCATAATGATATTTTCGTCGGAACTGAGATTCCGGAAGACGAATCAGCTCTTCATAGGGAAGCGCCCGCATTTCCGCAATATTTTTGCATCCCAGCAAGTTCATAAATTCCTCGCCGCGCGCTTCTGTCTCCTTCATGGTACGCAGGATATCCTTCTCCGGATAGGAAGAGGCGTTCATTCCAAGACCGCTCATATTAATCGCTTTTGCAAACAGACCATCTGCAAGTGGGGATGCTGTCAGCACCTGTGTGCTGCCGGAGCCTGCGGAGCAGCCACCTACCGTAATATTCTCCGGATCACCGCCGAAAGCAGCAATATTTCTCTTTACCCATCGTACCGCCGCCAGCTGATCGTAATGCGCGTAATTGCCGGATACATGATGCTTATTTTCCGCGGACAACTCTGGATGTGCAAAGAAGCCAAGAACTCCCAGGCGGTAATTGAAAGTTACATAGATAATTCCATGTTTCAGAAAGGTTCCCGGCTGTCCGGCTTTTCCCGCTCCAGAGCCGCAGCAGTAGGCGCCGCCATGAATCCATACCATGACCGGCAGCTTTTCCACATTCAGATCCGGCGTCCATACATTGATGGTAAGACAGTCCTCGCTGCCCTCGATATTCATTCCCTTATCCTCCGGGTTTCCGCCGGGTACCATCTGTCCGGCAGCCTGGCAGCATGGTGAACCAAATTCGAAGCATTCCCGAACACCTTTCCACGGAATTACCGGCTGCGGATGCCGCCAGCGAAGCTCACCGACAGGCGGTGCCGCATAAGGTATCCCCAGAAACGCGTATCCATTCTCACACGCTTTCCCGCGAATCCATCCGCCTTCTGTTTTTATCTCTTTAATCGCTTTCATAAACCCATTCACCCTTCCTTTCTTTTATAAAACATAATATAAGACACAATGATTCAGAATCATTAAACAGCAAAATGCCGGGACTGGCCTGCTCTTTCTGCTCAGCCCCGGCATTCGCATTTTGCATATTACATTGTCAGATATGGATTACAGAAAATGCAATCGACAACCCAACCATAACTGCCAACAGGATAAACGGCAGCGGAATCACCTGATAGAACAGGCGGCTTCGCACTTTCTCGCTCTTGCATCCGCCGAGAATCATGCTGCCTGTTGTGGACAGTGGTGAGATTCCCGTAATGGTCGCTGAGACGAAGATCACAGAATACATCAACTGTGCGGAGACTCCGGTATCTTTCGTTAGTTCCGGCACCAGAGGATACAACGTAGGAAGCACTACGCTGATCGCGCTGGAGAATACACTCATCAGCCCAGCAGAAAGTGACAGCACCGGAGCAATCAGAATCTTCGGAAGATGTCCGGAGATCAGACCGGCCAGAAGCTCTACCAACCCAGCTTCCTTGCCGACACCGATCAGCATGGAGACTCCACCAAGCATCACAAGCGTTGTCCACGGAACCTGAAAGCGAAGTACCTGCCGGTCATCTGCCAGATTCAGTACCGAGGCTACACAGCCGCCAATCATCATAACAAATCCGACATCCAGGCGTCCGGCCAGCGAGCGTATTGCGGAATTCCCAGTTAATTCCCCCACAAAGTTCGGAATTATAATTACGAGAACCACGATCAGAAGAAGGGCCAGCGTCTTTTTCTGTACGGAGCTCAGCACCTCCGGCCGCTCGTATGCCTGACCCACACACTTTCCGTTGCGAAAAACCATATATATCACAAAGAAAAAGATCAGGCAGATCGCAGTCGTAAGCAGGAAGGAAAATACTGTAACTGGAAATGCCAGTTCCGTATAGGGAGATTCCTTCACCAGGTTCAGCACGACAATGCCGCCTCCGCTGTACATGAAGTTCGATCCTGCTACGGTTCCAGCTGCTACTGCGGTATAGGCGGCAACCGGATGTGCTTCAATTTTCTTCGAGAGTGAAAACGCGATCGGAGCCATAAAGGCCGCTGTCGCAATCCCGGCACCCGACATAGCAATCAGGAAGGAGATCAGACACATGGCCGGCATCATCCATTTCGGATGGTTCCTCATCGCGTACAGGATCTTTCCGGTTACTGCTGCCAGCGTTCCATTCTCAATCGCGAATCCGAAAAAGAACGTAATTGCCAGCACATTAAAAAGAATCGATACCGGGAGAAACGAGAAGATCTCCTTTGGCTTCAGCTGCAGGACTCCACAACCGATCAGGAATGCGAACGTAACTGCAGGCGGCGCAATATTCTTCTGTGTTTTGTAACCGTAGATAATCGATACTGCAACCGCAACCAGAACCATCCATGCCGCACTCAATTGACTGTCCCTCCTCTCGTCTCTTACGTAATTCTAACTCTTTCTGCAAATATCCGGAAATCTTTGTATTCCGGTGATTTCTTACTGCTTTTTACTGTTTCTTTGCCTCCATTGCTCCGAAGGTACCCTTCCAGGTCGCCAGCATAACAACCAGTCCGATTACCGGGAACGCAGTCATTACCAGGTACATGCCTTCATAACCCATCTGATTATACAGGAATCCACTGATATAGCCCGCCAGTACACCGGCCAGGTCCATGATAAAGTAGTTCGTGGAAATTGCTGCACCACGCTTCTCCGGCGGAGCCAGAACAGCGCATGCCTTCGTGATAACCGGAGCGGAGCCCTTGTTACCGAGGCAGTACAAAACACCAGCTACTGCGATCAGAGGCAGTCCCTGCGTGAATCCCAGGCACAGAGAAGAAATTGCCGTTGCGATACAGGACAGAATCAGAATCTTCTTCACACCGGCTGTATCACCACCGATACCTCCCACGAAAGAAGCGATTACCTTCATGGCGGACTGAATACTAAAGAAGATCTCAGCGCCTACGATACCGCGCTCGGTTGCCATCATCAACAGATAAGTATCATTCACAGTAAGAAGTAAAGACAGGAAGAAGGTCAGGCTGCAGGCAGGAACAACAGGAAGATAGAAAACATCCGCCAGCTTGAATTTCTTGCTGCCCTGCGGTCTTGCATTCGCTACGGTTCTGCTGAAGTCCAGGAACTGAACCAGGATAATACCAGCTGCAATCGTGCATGCACCGATGATGAATACGGTCTTCGCCCCCATGTTGTTGTAAACGATCATGGCCAGAGACGGCATAAAGATATTTACGATGGAGGGGAATGCGGAATAGATTGCAATACCGGTACCCATCGCCTTCTTATCGATCAGAGAAGAGGCTACTGTCAGGAAGCAGGTCGTGCACAGGCAGAAGGATACAGCATCTACGTATCTGGCAGCTTTGAACATTGCGGTTCCCTGACAAAGTGCGAACATGATATAGGATACCACCTTGATCAGCAAGCACAGTGACAGAACTTTCTTTTTGTTGAATTTGTCGATCAGTGGGCCGGTGATCGGTCGAAAGATCGTACAGATCAGATAGTAGGTACCGGTAATCATACCAAGCTGCATACCAGTCATTCCCAGGGATTCCTTACCGAACAGGCTGGTGGGCGTTTTTACGAATACCTGACCGGCAGTGTTTACGGTTGAAATCAACATCATCAATATGAAGTTTTTGTTCTTAAACAGATCCAATACAGCCTGTAAAAAGCCGCCTTTATTCTCTTTCGTCTCCATGGTATTCTCCTCACTTATTCCAGAATGTACAATTCTCCGCCTCTTGGATTATAGCATCTGCATCTTCTTTGATCAAAAGCTTTTTCTCAAGGCACGACTGTACGCTGTTCTTCACTTTCTCCACATAGTCTTCTTTTCCGTTATAAAGCTTTGCCAGAATCTCTGGCTCCAGAGGACTTGCCGTCGCATCCGTCTTGAAATGATAAGCCGGAACCTCCAGATAAGGAAGACGCATACCTCCTTTGACGTTGCCGAGTTCATCCATGCTGAGAACGGTTGCCGGATATACTTGCTCCGTCTCATACGGCTTCGTGCTAGGAGGATTCGTTCCGTCCAGAATCCATTTCTTCAGGTTATCCAGCGCCGCATCCAGAGCATATCTGGTCGGGAATTCGAAGGTCGCCAGATCTTCCTCGCTCCATGCTTTCCAGGTTCTGCCGTTCACAATCTTCAGGCCCATCTTCTCCACATCTTCATGGCTGGGTTCTGTATAGTATGTGTACTTCAGCATCAGACCAGTACCGGCGATCTCATAGCTGCGATAATAGTTACCTGCCTCGTTGCTGTCATTTCTCCGCTGCATATATGCCCAGTCGGGATGCATGCCGCCTCCCAGCATATCCCGGCAGGTGTACACACGCATCAGCGGTACCTTTCCGTAGAATTTGCAGCGCTCATCCAGATGATGCAGCTTCTCCTCATACTGATTGACATTGCCCGGAGCGCCGGTCATGAAGATCAGATAGCCATCGTAGATGGGGCTTCCATCCTCCCGGCAGGATACCGGATCAACCGCCGCCACGTAGGTAGCCAAATCTCCGGCGGTAGCACCGGTTCCGACAACTGCCTTTACCGAATAGCCGTACAACGGGTTTCTCTCGCTCTGCTCCTTGAACAGCATACCAAGCTGGCTGTACATATCCCAGGTCAGTCCGTTCTCACGATCCGGATCAGTGTAGTCGTCATGGTAGGTATTTGACTGCGAACGATCCAGGCGGTGCTCCTTCGGTATCGGATTCTCATACGAGAGTCTGCCGTATCTCTCCTCATCAAACTTTCTCAGATTGTCGATGACATTTGCACGGACAGATACGCCCACCCAGGCATCGCCCTCCCGCATCATGTACTTATGGCAATTTCCCCACAGCGCAATCGCACGATCATACCCTCTGGCCCAGTTGAACATCTCGACAACAACCGTGCCGCTGAATTTCGCGGGATCTGCAGGCTTGCGGATCAGGAAACGCGTCGTATATTTCGCTCCTTCTCTTTCTATGCCTGCGTATTTCTGTCCTTCCGGCCATGTATAAATCTTCGCGTCTCCGGACAGAAGATATTCCTCTTCCACATATCCATAGGATGCCAGATCCATCGGACGCACCTGGTAAAGCGCACCTCCAAACGGATGGCTCTTCTCTGTAACCGAAAGCTTGATTACTTCGGATGCTGGCTTTACCGGAATCTCTCTTCCCATTTAATCTCCTCCTTCACACATTCACATATTGTCTGTTTCCGACAATTACGGATGTGCGCACTCCCGCCGTCTTGTCTTCCACATTTTTCACCTGTTGATTTTACAATTTGTTTTCCCTCACTGGGGATAGTGGCATCATACCATTTGTTTTTATACTTTACCAACACTTCTTTTTTGTGTTTTCCACAATCACAGGTTGTATATCAGTTTTTGTCCTCAATTTTTTCTTGTATATAGACAACTTATTACTGTTAGTAATTTTAGTGTATAAATGCTAAGATAAGAAGCAGAGAAGGAGTACAGCACCTGATCCGACAGATTAAGGAGAAACTGCCGGAGACGAATAAAGCAAAGAAAGAAATGAAAGAAAACAAAAGGAATCGAGGAGATTTGGATATGAACAATACGAACGATAAGAAAGATAAGAATCAGCTGCGCGTCGGCGCAGCCCGCATATGTATTACGCCCGAGCCGGAATATTTTCCTATGGAACATTTTCGCAACCATATGACTGGAAAGCCATCCATATTCAGCGGAAAGATTGCCGAAGATATCTTCTTTCGCCTGATTCTGGTAGAGAATGCGCATACCCGTCTTGTATGGGCAGTTCTGGATCTTCCGGGCGTGCCGGAGGCGGAGGAGGTTACTCAGCTGATCGCTGACTACGCGCATATTCCGGAATCCCACGTAATTTACACCTGCACGCATAATCACAGCGGTATCTACGCAGATAATCCGGTATTTGAAAAATGGTACGGCGAGCCTTTTACAAGCAAGGTTCACCGCTACCGCCGCTATCTGCGCGAGGAGATCATCCCGAAAGCCATTCACCAGGCCGAGGAAAACCTGCAGCCCGCTGTGATGGGTATCCAGAAGGGCGAATGCTACCTGAATGTCAATCGTAACGAGAAGGAACTTGGCTCGAAAGCGGGGACCTACGGCTTCCGTGTCGGCGGCCCGACCGACCGTGATCTGTTCGTCATCCGCTTCGATGACCTCTCCGGCCATCCGATCGCGCTGATGTACAACTACGCGGTTCATGCCTGCATGATGATTCATAACAACCCGGAGGGCAAAGGAACCGAAATCTCCGGTGATTTTGTCGGCGGCGCCTGTCGGATCATCGAGAAACAGTATGATGACAAAGCGGTAGTCATGTTTACCAGCGGTGCTGCCGGCGATATGAATCCGATCATGATGTCAAGAGTCAACATCGTAGAACCGGATGGAAGCATCACTACAAAGGAGCTCGGCGCTGCCGGTCCGATCATTCTCGATTTCATGAAAAACCGCCTGGCTCGCGATATTCTGACAGTAAACCAGAAGGTACAGACCAATACTTATGCACCGACACTCTGGGCCGGTGTGCGGAAATTCACTGCGCCGTCCACAGCCGCCGATATTCCCGGTCCGCCCCGTGATATCACCTTCCGCATCGGACTAATGGTACTGGGCGATGCGCTCATTATTGTAAGCAACGGCGAGATCTTTAACCAAATCGGCCGCCGCTTAAAAGACTCCACGCCTTATAAGAATACAATGATGATTACACACGCCGGAGCCTGGACTTCCTACGTGAAGGATGATTCCGGAGATGGAATCTACGAGACCGGCGCAGCAAAAGCGCTCGAAGACTTACTGAAGGAATACCGGAACTCCTGCTGCTGACACAATGTCAGCTCCAGTTTTATCCTTATATACAACCTGTGATTCTCCATGAATCATGCCCCTTCTGGCAGACAGCCGCCTGTTCCCTTTGAGGATCAGCGGCTGTTTGCTATTTTTGTTTCTATGGTATATAATAAGAAGTAACGATGCACACGTATCTGTCGGCAATATATCGATTGATGTAATTGAATATCTGATACAAAGGAGGATACCATGTCTGAACCATCTCTGGAATACTTTATTGCAATCGCTGAAGAATGCAATATTTCCCAGGCCGCCAAGCGCCTGAATATCTCTCAGCAGGGATTGAGCAACTATCTTCAGAAGCTGGAGGCTTATTATAATGTCCCTCTTCTGGTTCGCAAGCCGTCCATGCACCTGACAGAGGCCGGTTCCATGGTATACGATGCTGCCCGGCAGATCCACCGGGTCAAGAAGGATCTGCGTCTGAATATCGAGCACCTGAATTCGTCTCAGAACACGCTCTGTATCGGAATTTATGCGCCGAATGCTTCTATGCTGATGGATTTTATCCCTCTGATTGAATTCGGAAAGAAATATCCTACTGTCACCTACAATGTTACAGAGGATTCCAACCGCGTACTCCGGGATCTGTTGGCTGCCGGCAAGCTGGATCTCGTCATCAGCGCTTACCGAGATAGCATGACCTTCCCGGATTTCGAGATTCAGAAGCTCTATTCCAATCAGGAATATATTATTATCTCTGATGTCCTGATGAAACAATATTTTCCGAATGTAAATGAAGATATACTGGCAGAATTCAAGAACGGCGTACAGCTGGAACAGTTCCAGGATGTTCCGCTGGTACTTCCTCCAGCTGACTGCGGATTTTCCCGCCATATGTCCCGTTACTGTGAGGAGAACCATATAAAGCTGAATGTAATCGGTGAGATCTCCAACCGCTATCTAAGCAATAGTATGGTCTTCGACGGCGTTGTCTACGGTTTCTGCGACAAACGTTATCTCTCCCACCTGCAGGCGACCCGGCCGCAGCCGCTCACCTGCGAGATCTATGCTTTCCCGGTGAAAGCACCCGCAATATACAATAATGTCGGTGTCATGTACCGAAAGGCGGAGAAACACCCGCCCTACTTCATGGAACTGATCGATATGATTTTGAAGCAGAACGCTGATCTGGCAGAATAATTGCTGATTCCATTCGACACATATCATTTTGATAACACACTATGAAAAAGCCTCCTGAAAACCAAATATTTTCAGGAGGCTTAAATTCTTACAAAAGATTCGCGTGACAGTTCAGACTACTGTCCCATCTGCTTTGCAACTTCTTCTGCAAAGTTCTCTTCCTTCTTCTGCATGCCTTCGCCGGTCTCGAAGCGAACAAACTTCTTAACAGCAACGGGGGCACCTACAGCCTTGGAAACCTGCTGCATGTACTGAGCTACGGTCTGCTTGCCGTCTTCAGCCTTAACATAAACCTGATCCATCAGGCAGAAATCCTTCAGCTCCTTGCTGATACGGCCCTGAATCATGCCCTGGATAACCTTCTCAGGCTTAGCGGATTCCTTGGGATCATTCATGATCTGAGCCATCAGAATCTCCTTCTCATGAGCGATGAACTCATCGGAAACTTCGTCACGGCTTACATACTGAGGACGCAGTGCAGCGATCTGCATAGCAATGTTCTTCAGAGCTTCCTTCACTTCGTCGTTAACAACCTCGGTCTCAGCCTCAACCAGAACGCCGATACGACCGCCGCCATGGGTATAAGCTACTACGCAGCCACCCTCAGCGTTAACCTGTGCAAAACGGCGAATGCTCAGCTTCTCACCGATAATGGAGATCTTGCTGGACAGCTCTTCGGCAACCGTCTTGGTGGTATCCAGTGCCCACGGCTCAGCCAGGAATGCATCAATGTCAGCAGCGGTAGTGTTCATAGCCTGCTCGGCAACCTGTGCTACATACTCCTGGAAATCCGCATTCTTCGCTACAAAGTCGGTCTCACTGTTAACTTCAACGATAACAGCCTTCTTGTCGCCGTCCACCAGAGTCTTAACCAGACCCTCTGCTGCGATACGGCTGGCCTTCTTAGCTGCTGCTGCCAGTCCCTTTTCTCTCAGAAACTCAACGGCCTTGTCCATATCGCCGTCAACAGCGCTCAATGCCTTCTTACAGTCCATCATGCCTGCGCCGGTCATCTCGCGCAGTTCTTTTACCATTGCTGCGGTTACTGCTGCCATAATTAGTTCTCCTCCGTTGCTTCTGCCTCTGCGGCAAACTCTTCGCTCTCTGCTTCGATTGCAGCTTCGCCGAACTGCTCGCCCTGCTTTGCTTCGATAACAGCATCAGCCATCTTGGAAACGATCAGCTTAACGGCGCGGATTGCATCGTCGTTACCCGGGATTACGTAATCCAGCTCTTCCGGATCACAGTTGGTGTCAGCGATACCGATCAGCTTGATACCCAGGGTGTGAGCTTCCTGTACGCAGATACGCTCCTTCTTGGGATCTACGATGAAGATTGCATCGGGCATCTTCTTCATGTCCTTGATACCGCCAAGGTTCTTCTCCAGCTTATCCCACTCCTTCTTGAGTGCGATAACTTCCTTCTTGGGCAGAACATCGAAAGTTCCGTCCTCTGCCATCTTCTCGATTGCTCTCAGGCGGGCAATACGGCTCTGGATGGTCTTGAAGTTGGTCAGCATACCGCCGAGCCATCTCTGGTTAACATAGTACATACCGCAACGCTCTGCCTCGGTCTGGATGGCATCCTGTGCCTGCTTCTTGGTACCAACAAACAGGATGGTGCCGCCGTTCGCTGCGATCTCGGAAATAGCATTGTAAGCCTCGTCAACCTTACCTACAGACTTCTGCAGATCAATGATATAGATACCATTTCTCTCGGTGTAGATGTAAGGAGCCATCTTAGGGTTCCATCTTCTGGTCTGATGGCCAAAGTGTACGCCTGCTTCCAGCAGCTGCTTCATAGAAATAACGCTCATGTTGTCTTCCTCCAAATGGTTTTTTCCTTCCGTATACTTCTCCATCGGACAACCTGTATCAGGCACCGGTCCGAATATCCGCATACGTGATTTTTTAGACCATAAGAGTATAACACATGAGCGTTATTTATGCAAGTATCTTTTTTCTGTTTTGCAATGATTTTCTGCTGTTTTCGAACCTCATGCCTTCCCGTTCTTCATCGCAGCCAGCTCATCCAGAATCAACTCGTTCTGAATCTTGATGTAAGTTCCCTTCATACCGGAAGAACGAGATTCGATCACGCCGGCACTCTCCAGCTTGCGCAGCGCATTCACAATAACCGAACGGGTAATGCCCACACGGTCAGCAACCTTGCTGGCAACCAGGATACCTTCATTGCCCTGCATCTCTTCGAAAATATGCTGCACCGCATCCAGCTCGGAAGCAGACAGTGTACTGATCGCAGACTTTACGATCTGCATCTTGCGGATCTCCTCCGCGCTCTCCTCATTCAGGGAACGCAACATCTCAAGACCTACGACAGCATTTCCGTACTCCGCCAGAATAATATCGTCAATCTCATACGGCTCGCCCATCTTATATACGAACAGGGTACCCAGACGCTCACCGGCAATATCGATCGGGGTAACGATCACATGATACTTGCGGATATCCGCGCCTTCGAATCCAAGGGTCTCAAGATGAACATTTTCCTTGGTAGAAAGAATATTCAACAGACGTTCGTTCAGCTGCTCATCTATAAACTGTCCTACCTTCACCTGACTCCACAGGTCATCCGGCTCTTCCGCGGGAAAGTATTCACCCAGTCCAAGGATCTTCCCCTTCTTGCTGATGACCAGGATATTCGATTCCAATGCATCGCTCAATACATGGCAGATGTCACTAAACACAAACACCTTAGACGTATTATTGTGAAGCAATTTGTTGATTTTTCGTGTCTTATCCAGTAATTGTACGCTCATGATCCGCCTCCTCAACGAAATTTTGCCTTTGACCTCTTTATCTTACAACATATTTTTTTGATTTGCAATCTTTTTCTGATTATTTCACAAATTTTTTTCAGGCAAATTTCTTTTCTATCATTTGTCGGACGCAGGTTTTTGCCATGTCATATAATCACATTCCGGGTTTTTCTCGCAGGCATAGAAGCGGCGCCCCTTCTTCGTCCTGCGTACCACAATCTCTCCACCACACTTCGGACAAAGCGCTCCCACCTTCTCCAAGTACGGCTTCGTATTCTTGCACTCTGGAAATCCCGGGCAGGCCAGGAACTTGCCATGAGGACCGTACTTGATGACCATATTGCGGCCGCAGTTCTCACAGATCACATCCGTCTCTTCATCTGCGATCTGCACCTTCTCTAGCTCCTGCTCTGCCTTCTCCACGTCAGTCAGCAGATCCGGCACAAAACCGCGGAGAAGATTCTTCCACTCCTCCTGACCTTCCGCCACCTGATCCAGTCGTGCCTCCATACGCGCGGTAAAGCTCTCGTCCACAATCTGAGGGAATGAATGCTTCATAATATCATTCACAGCCTCTCCGAGTTCTGTCACATAAAGATTCTTCTCTTCCTTGATCACATAATGGCGGCCAAGCAGAATTGCAATCGTAGGCGCATACGTACTGGGACGACCAATCCCACATTCCTCCATAGTCTTTACCAGGCTTGCCTCCGTAAAATGTGCCGGCGGCTGCGTAAAGTGCTGATCCGGATGAAATTCCTGCAATGTGATCACGGATTCTTCCGTCAGCTTGTCCACTGCCGCATTCTTCTCCGGCTTTTCTTCATTATTATCATACAGCATCAGGAAGCCATCGAAGAGCTGACGGCTCGTGGATGCGGTAAAGCAGGCGTTCCCCGCCATAATCTTCGCTGTCGTCGTCTCATTCTTCGCGTCCGCCATACGGCTGGCTGCAAACCGCTTCCACACCAGCTGATACAAACGCAGCTGATCCCGGCTCAGCGACTCCTTCACGGCAGAAGGCGTTCTTGTAATATCTGTCGGACGGATCGCCTCGTGCGCGTCCTGAATCTTGCCTTTCTGCTTCGCTGTCGGATTCACAGAAAGATACTCTTCTCCATACGTCGCTCCGATATACTCTCTGGCTGCCTGATCTGCCTCCTCCGCGATACGGGTAGAATCGGTACGAAGGTATGTAATAATACCTACCGTACCGCTGCCCTTAATATCCACGCCTTCATACAGCTGCTGCGCGATCCGCATGGTCTTCTGCGGGGAGAAATTCAGCTGTCTCGCTGCTTCCTGCTGCAGAGTGCTGGTAGTAAAAGGCAAAGGAGCTTTTCTGGTTCGCTCGGATTTCTTAATCTCCTTTACGGCAAACGTCTCATGCTCCAGCTGCTTCATCAGCTGATTGACATCCGCCTCGCAGGTCAGGGTTCTATTCTTGTCCTGATAATGAATCAACAGAGGCTTCTTTGCCTTATCAACCTGTACGGAAGCGTCCAGGCTCCAGTACTCTTCCGGTACGAAAGCGTTAATCTCATCCTCACGCTCGCATACCATTGCCAGACAGGCGGACTGCACACGTCCGGCGCTCAGGCCTCGCTTTACCTTCTTCCAGAGCAACGGGCTGATGCTGTAACCTACCACGCGGTCCAGGATTCTTCTGGCCTGCTGCGCGTCCACCAGGTTCAGATCCAGTTCACGCGGCTCTTTCAAAGAGGCTTTTACGGCTGTTTTTGTGATTTCGTTAAAGCTGATTCGCTTCCCCTTCTGTTCGTCGAGCTTCAGAGCTTCCTGCAGGTGCCAGGCGATGGCTTCACCTTCGCGGTCCGGGTCAGTTGCAAGATATACGCGGTCGGCTTTCTTGACTTTCTTGCGAAGGTTCGCCAGAAGATCCCCCTTTCCACGGATTGTGATATAACGAGGTTCATAATCGTTCTTCAGATCAACACCCATCTGGCTCTTCGGCAGGTCGCGCACATGCCCGCCAGAGGCTTCTACGTCATAGTTACTTCCCAGAAACTTTTTTATGGTTTTTACTTTTGCAGGTGACTCTACAATAATTAAATAGTGTGGCAAGACTTTCCACTCCTTTTTTTCAGATAATTTATGTCAATCTTATTAATTGTTTTTCTCATCAGGTGAAACGTGTTTTATGATACATGATTTTCGTCGGTTGCGCAAGACGTTTTTTATTAATTTTTCTATACAGCACCAGACATTCCTTCTATTTTCTCTATTTATGCCTGCAGCCCTCTATTCATACCAGAAAAAACACTCCCACAGAAGCATTCCTCAAAAGAGAGCGCCCCTGCACCCGCAAAGGTACAGAAGCGCTCTCTTTTATTACCTATAGGGCTGGCACGATTCAATTGCAGGAAGAAATCTTCCCCGGCCAGCAGAATTAGTGATGGAACAGACGGATTCCGATAAATGCCATACACATATCGTAGCGGTCACAGGTCTCGATTACATTATCGTCACGGATAGAACCACCGGCTTCAGCTACATACTGCACACCGCTCTTATGCGCGCGCTCAATATTATCGCCAAAGGGGAAGAATGCATCCGATCCCAGACTGATACCAGTCATGGTATCCAGCCATGCACGGCGCTCCTCACGGGTGAACGGCGCCGGCTTCTCCGTAAAGAAGTTCTCCCAGGTACCATCACGCAGTACGTCATCGTAATCATCCGAAATGTATACATCAATCGTGTTATCACGATCCGGACGGCGGATATCATCACGGAAGGGCAGATTCAAAACCTGCGGAGCCTGACGAAGATACCAGTTATCTGCCTTGTTGCCGGCCAGGCGTGTGCAATGAACACGGGACTGCTGCCCAGCACCGATTCCGATCGCCTGTCCGCCTGCCGCATAGCATACGGAATTGGACTGCGTATATTTCAGCGTAATCAGGGCAACCGTCAGATCACGGATCGCATCCTCTGTCATGTTCTTGTTCTTCGTGGGAATATTCTCGAACATCTCACGGGTAATCTTAATATTATTTCTCTTCTGTTCAAAAGTAACGCCGTAGATCTCACGGCACTCCATCTCCGGAGCTTCATAGGAAGGATCCATCTGAAGAATGAGATAACTGCCCTTGCGCTTGCTCTTCAAAATCTCCAGCGCCTTCTCCGAATAGGAGGGAGCAATTACGCCGTCCGATACCTCTCTGGCAAGGAAAGCCGCCGTCTGCTCATCGCACTCATCGGAAAGAGCTACGAAATCGCCGTAGGAAGACATACGATCCGCGCCTCTGGCACGGATATATGCCGTCGCCATGGGCGTCAGCTCAATGCCCTCAACAAAATAGATTTTCTCCAGAACTTCCGTCAGCGGTACGGCTACAGCCGCGCCTGCCGGACTTACATGCTTAAAGGATGCTGCTGCGGGAAGACCGGTCGCCTCCTTCAGCTCTTTCACCAGCTGCCAGCTGTTCATTGCGTCCATCAGATTGATGTAGCCGGGACGACCATTCAGCACTTCGAAAGGAAGCTCGCCTTCCTTCATGGATACGCTGGCAGGTTTCTGATTGGGATTGCAGCCGTACTTCAGTGTCATTTCCTTCATGTCTCTATTCCTCCTGTACTTTTTTTCATGCCGGGACTGATACCCACCTTTACTATAAACGCAGATTACTCTGTGCTTACGCACTCACGCAATCCTCACCCGCATTCGCAGTCCGGCTATCGCCTTCCTGCTCATTCGGGTTTGCCCGTTCAATAGCTGACTCTCTGGGCAAGTAAACCTGTCCGTCGGCCATTCATTGTCCGGTTTTTTATAGAAAAAGCCGACAATCCAGGCATGGAAATGCCCAGACGGTCGGCTTCTGAATCGCTATACTTCATGTGGTCATTTCCACTTCCGTCAGTCGTATAACAATTTGAGCCTACCATGCCTTCGTGCAAATGTCAAGAGTCAAATCATACTCATTCCCAGAATTTTCGGTCAAGATGGCGATACGCAAGTGCCTCACTGACCTGATCCGCGCAGATTTTCTCTGTTCCGGCCAGATCAGCAATTGTCCTTGCAACTTTTAATACCTTATGATAAGCTCTGGCACTCAGCTTCATCTGCCCGAAAAACTGTTCCATCAATTCCTCGGCATCCACTTCCATTCTGCAAAAGTGCTTTACTTCACGTCCGGTCATCTGGGAATTGAAGAAGATTCCGCTGTTCTGAAACCGTCTTTGCTGACGCTCCCAGGCCTCTTTTACACGCTCCCGGATCTCTGCGGAAGATTCACTGCGGTCGTTCGCTTTCATATCCGCATATCCCACCGGCGGCGCTTCCACACAGATATCCATGCGATCCAGAAGAGGACGGCTGATCCGTCCCATATAGCGCCTTACTTCCTCTTCGCTGCAACGGCAGCGGCTGCGATCCGGATAGTAACCACAGCGGCAGGGGTTCATGGCCGCACACAGCATGATATCCGCCGGAAAGCGATAGCTCGCCGTGACTCTCGCGATCATAACCATTCGATCCTCCAAAGGCTGACGCAGCGCCTCCAGCGCCGTCCGTGAAAATTCCGGCAGTTCATCCAGAAAAAGTACACCGCGGTGTGCCAGCGAAATCTCTCCCGGACGCGGTCGCTGTCCTCCGCCCACCAATGCGGCTGCAGATACCGTATGATGCGGCGCGCGGAACGGACGGGTCCGCATCAGAGAGCATCCTGGCGGAAGCTGTCCGCACACACTGTAAACTCTGGTAACTTCCAGGCTTTCTTCTCTGGTAAGTTCCGGAAGAATGGTCGGAATCCGCCTTGCAATCATTGTCTTCCCGGAACCTGGCGTTCCCATCATCAACAGATTGTGCATACCGGCAGCGGCTACCTCCGCCGCCCGACGCATCGTCTCCTGCCCATTTACCTCCGAAAAGTCAACATCATATATCTCCTCCCCGGAAGTTTCTATCGGCACAGATGCTGACAGTGCTTCCGTCTCATCTTCTGCATTCAGAAAAGCAACCAAAGTTTCCAGCGTACTGACTCCGATCACACGGATTCCGGTCGCAACAGCGGCTTCTTCCCGGTTGGCATCCGGTACATAGCAGGCTCGAAAGCCCCTTTCCACTGCTGCCAACGTCATAGGAAGAACGCCAGGAACCGGGCAGACATGACCATCCAGACCAAGTTCCCCAAGAAATACAGCCGATTTCAGCGCATCGGAAGGAATCAGGCCGTAGGAGGCCAGAATTCCCACTGCAATGGCGAGATCAAATCCTGTTCCCTCCTTCCGCACATCTGCAGGCGCAAGATTCACCGTAATCCTCCGCGGTTCCAGACGGAATCCAGAATTCTTCAAAGAAATTTTTACACGTTCTCTGGCTTCCTTCACTTCTGAAGATAGATAACCGACCAGAGAAAACTCCGGAAGTCCTGAGGATACATCCACCTCTGCGGATACGCTCATGCCGTCAATGCCAAGAATTGCCATGGTATTCACTTTGCTGTACATAAAACAAAACTCCTTCCTTATTAACGTGGAAATATTAAAATCGAAATATCAGAATCAAAATATCGGAACCAAAATATTAGAATCAACTTCAAAGAAAATCCAGGAATGCTTTAAGGAATAAATACAGGTAAAATTCAGAACAAGTGAAGATTCCGCAAATGCGAAAAAAGATAAGAGATAAAAAAAGAAGGAGCAGATCTTTCTGCTCCTTCGAGATGTACGCGAGAAGATTCGAACTCCCGGCCTTCTGATCCGTAGTCAGACGCTCTATCCAGCTGAGCTACGCGTACATATTTTTGTTTCTTGGCTTTTTGTTGCCCTCAACAGTTATGTATTCTACAGCATCTCAAAAAAAATGTCAACAGTTTTTTTGAAAAATTTTATTTTTTTTGCGGACTTGAAAATCGCACAAACCAGTGCTAAAATCATGCTATCTTTCACATTCCGATTCTGCTGGTTCTGCCGCTTCCGGCAGTTCTCAGTCATTCTTTACAACAATTCTTTTTATTTTTCTTATCTGTATGTTCCTGCTCTGTATTCTGTCTCAATCCGGAGGATAAAATATGATGGAAGAAAATGAATTATGGTTCTGGCTGCTTTCCCTGGAACGCCTCGGCCCTGTAAGTCACCGACGGCTGTTCGAATATTACGGAGATATCCGCGAGATCTGGCGCGCGAAGAATCCGCCGCTTACAGAGAAGCAGAAGGATGAGTTTCTGGATTCCCGCCAGGAAGACCGGATCCGCAGAAGCTTTCATGAAATGCGGCACGCCGGCATCCGTATGGTAACTGCTGCCGAACCGGATTACCCCAGGCGTCTCCGCGCAATCTACGATGCGCCCTACGGTCTTTTCGTAAAAGGAGAACTTCCGAACCCGAACGCTCCTGCGGTAGCGATCATCGGTGCACGCCGATGCACGCATCACGGAGGCATTATCGCTGAGCACACAGCCGCGGAACTTACCCGCGCCGGTATCCTCATTATCAGCGGTCTGGCCATCGGTATCGACAGCTGCAGCCATCAGGGTGCTCTCTCCGCCGGAGGAAAGACCTACGCGGTCATGGGCTGCGGACCAGATATCTGCTATCCATCCTCCCACCGCAATCTGTATGAACAGATCGCCTCTCACGGAGGCATTCTGTCCGAATATCCGCCAGGGCGGGAAGTACGCCCGGCATATTTTCCTCTCCGCAACCGGATCATCAGCGGCCTGGCCGATCTTGTCCTTGTCGTGGAAGCGAGAGAACGCAGCGGTTCCCTGATTACCGTCGATCAGGCGTTGGAGCAGGGACGGGAAGTCATGGCTGTTCCCGGCCGCCCGGATGATCCCTTAAGCGTGGGCTGCAACCGACTGATCCGGGAGGGTGCAGCCATCTGCACAGAATCGTCCGATGTCTGCCGTCTTCTCGGTCTGGATCAGAACAGCCCTGGGAAAACTTCTGCCGTTCCGGTCTCCTCTTCCGGTTCTGCCTGCGAACGAACGGAAGAGGAACTCCGGATTCTGAAGATCCTGACAGCAGAACCTCTTCACACAGAGCAGATTTCTCTGGAAAGCGGAATTCCGGTTCCCGCTCTTCTCCCCATTCTTCTCCGGCTGGAGCTGTCCGGCTGCGTTCGTCAGGTTACCAGCGGACGTTTTCAGAAGACCACCAACTGATATGTGACATTCTCTCCAACCTATAGAGGATGGAGCATCCTTACGTATATTAAAATCTTCTCCGGCAGATTACGCAGGTCTTGCTTTTTAACATTTGTCATGATACCATAGTTAAAGCAAGACAGGAGGTTTCGCTTTGAAAAAGATACGTCAACTGATTTTCAGCATTGCCCGGCGCTTCAGCGAAGACAAGGTAACTGTATACGGAGCTCAGGCCTCCTTTTTTCTTATGGTTTCGCTCGGTCCCTTTTCCATTGCTCTGGCAGCCATGATCCAGTTCTTCCTGCCCGGCAACCAGTGGGAGACGCTCCAGGCAGTTCTTGAATACGTGCCGGAGCAGGTATCTCAGGTGGCCCGAATCGGCATCAATGAGATTTTTACCTCTTCCGCTCCCTCGATCATCTCGATATCCATTATCCTGGCGATCTGGAGTGCTTCGAAGGGGGTTCTCAGCCTGGAGCGGTGTATGCACGCGATCTATCGCTATGACGAACGACACAATTATCTGTTCGTCCGGCTTCGCTCCATGTTCTATACGTTGGTTCTTCTGATTGCCATCGTATTCGCACTGGCTTTCCTGGTATTCGGTAATACGATCCAGGCGATTCTGGCGAAACATTTCCCGGTGTTCGCCCGCTTAAGTGTTCTGATCGTCGCCCTGCGCGCTCTGATATCCATCTGCATTCTGATTTTCGCTTTCAGTGCAATCTATGAAGTCCTGACAGGCAAAAAGCGCAGATTCACAGATGTCCTGCCTGGCGTGCTCTTCGCCACCATCGGCTGGGTTCTCTTTTCTGTGATCTATGCTTACTATATTGCCAATTTCTCCAACTACACGGTCATCTACGGTGCGTTGGGAGCTTTTACATTATTTATGCTCTGGATGTACTTCTGCATCCTGATTCTTCTGATCGGAGCCGAGATCAACGTTTTTCTGGAGAATCATCACTCCTTCTTCCGTTCTTCCACTCCGTCTTCCAGGGGCACTCCCCGGGCACCTTCCAAAGACTCTTCCGAATCCTCCTCAGGAGACTGAGGAGTCTTTTTTCTTCTGCCCAGGAAGCGGTGTTTCTCCGGATTCTTCTCCTTCTTCGCCAGCTCTTCGGTATTCCCTTCCTGGCATTCCGGCAGACTAATCATAAATTGCATTTCATGCCCTACGCTGCTTACAGAGATCCTGCCGCCGTGCAGCTCCACAATCTCCTTCGCAATGGCCAACCCCAGACCGGCACCGCCGGTTCCGGTTCCCCGGGAACTGTCCACCCGGTAAAACTTCTCGAAGATAAGCGCAAGCTTCTCCGGCGGGACTTCATCACCCTGATTCTTGATACGTACATAGATCCCATCCGCCTCCCGGGCTGCTTCAATACAGACGCAGGTATTCGGATAACTGTAAGCAGCCGCGTTACGCAGCAGATTATCAAAGACACGGGCCAGCTTATCTGCATCGCCGCTCACCTTCAGACCGGACTCCACATCCAGAACAGCAGTGAGTCTCTTTTCCGCAAGAACCGGATAGAATTCATCGGCAATCTGGTAGAGCATCATTGTTAGATCCACTTTCACATGAGAGATTACCATACTCTGCACATTCATTCTTGTGATATCGAAGAATTCACTCAGCAGTTCCTCCAGCCGATATGCTTTCTCCAGTGTAATGCCCAGATACTTCGCCTTTTGCTCCTCCGGCATATCCGGATTCTCATTCATGAGAGAAAGATAGCCAATCACGGAAGTCAGCGGAGTCTTCAGATCATGCGCCAGGAAGACCAACAGGTCATTCTTCTGCTTTTCCGCCATCTTAGCCGCATTCTCATTCTTAACCAGCGTGTATTTTACATCACGGAGCGCGATCTCTATGTCCTTCAGCTCTGCCGGGAGCGACTGCATCTCCGCATCGTCATCCACCAGGCTCGTCAGCGAAAGCGAGATCGCGTCCACGTAGCGGACATAGCGGGTTGCCGTCTGTACGCAGATGATAATAACACCGATAATATAAAACCCTATAATAAAGAAATGCTTGTATTCCCGCAGGAAATACGTCACCCGAAGACCAAATACACTGGCCAGCTGATTTGACAGACGGGTCGGAAACCATCGGTAATACCCCAGAAATATCAGAACCAGAAGCAACGTATAGATCACAAGGCTGGTAAGAATTCTCATCCGTACTCTTTTTCTTCCTGCTTTTACCCTTGCCTTCTTTTCTTTCTTATCGTTCAATTTTATAACCAACTCCCCACACAGTTTTGATATACTTCGGGTTTCTTGGCTGTTCTCCCAGTTTCTCTCTCAGACGCCGGATATGCACCATGACCGTGTTGTTGCAGTCCAGATACTCCTCGCCCCAGACCGTCTCAAACAACTGCTCAGAAGATACCACCTTGCCGTTATTTTCACACAGAGTCCACAGAATCTTGAATTCGATCGGCGTCAGCGAAATCGGCTTGCCATATAAGGTACACTCATGTCTCTCATTGTCAATCATAAGACCGCCAACTTCGAACACATTACTGTTGTCCGCCGGCGCGTCATTGTAGTTCTTATATCGTCTCAGCTGCGCTTTCACACGCGCAATTACTTCCAGCGGATTGAATGGTTTCGTCATATAGTCATCCGCGCCAATCGTAAGCCCGCGGATCTTGTCAATATCCTCTACCTTGGCGGTCAACATAATAATCGGATAATTATAGTGCTCGCGAATCTTCCGGCAAATGGTGAAACCATCCACATCCGGAAGCATGACGTCCAGAATCGCCAGATCCAACGCCTGCGTCTCCACGATCTTCAGCGCGCTCTCTCCGTCATAACACTTATGAATGGTATATCCTTCGTTCGCCAGATAGAGATCCAGCAGATCCGCAATCTCCTTCTCATCATCTACGATCAAAATCTGGTCACTCATATCGTTCTCCTCTCGTATTGACCGGGCTGCCCCGGATTGTTGTACTGCTTCTCGTTTCTGTATTGCTGCGTTTTGTTGTCTTTCTCTATTGAAATTATTCTAACACAGAGTGGCGCCGATTGCCATACTATCTGTACAATGTATCTGTTTTGTATCCGCTTACGCGAGCATGACTTTGAATAGTTACAAAAAAAGAGACCTACGAAAATCTCGTAAGTCTCTATGCGCGAGGCGGGACTTGAACCCGCACGTGCGAAAATGCACACTAGAACCTGAATCTAGCGAGTCTGCCAATTCCACCACTCGCGCGTTTGGCTATTGTGAGACTTACGGAAAGCCGTAAATCTCGATGCGCGAGGCGGGACTTGAACCCGCACGTGCGAAAATGCACACTAGAACCTGAATCTAGCGAGTCTGCCAATTCCACCACTCGCGCGTCTTATTTGCTGTGCTAAGCCGTTGTGCTGAGCACAGGTAATATACTATCATACCACTTTCTGGTTGTCAACACTTTTTTTGACTTTTTTCAATTTTTTTGCGCTGTGTTATTTGTAAAAGTAAATTCCACCCCGCTCGCCTCAAAAATGGAATTTACTATTTCCAAACTCGGATGTGGAATTTACTACTTCTTAATGCTATATTATTCTTGTT
>JAJEQR010000034.1 GCA_020687485.1 Hominifimenecus microfluidus
TCGAAAACCTTATGCAGTATCTGATCACAGGCCCCAGATGATTTTTATGATTCAACAAAAGACATTATACTATAATTTGGGAACACGAGCAAGCAGGCAATAGACGCAATTCATCTCCCACCTTAGAGGTCGGAGTCTTCTTGCTGAAAGAGGATAAAAAGAAGAAAAAAACAGGAGAAAACGAAAGAAAAAGTATAGTAAAAAAGTATAGTATAGTAAAAAATATGGAAAGCAGGAAGAAAAAGGATTGACAGTTGTTATAGAAGCTGATATAATGAGAGCAGGTTAGCAAAGGCTAACCAACATTTTGAGCTGTGAGTTAGTTTAATCTAACTAAACCGATGATTTATGGCTGCAAAGCAGGAGGAAGTATATGAGTATTGTGATTGTAGGCGGTCATGACCGTATGGTTCGTCAATACAAGGAGATCTGTAAGAATTATCGCTGTCGCGCGAAGGTTTTCACCCAGATGGAAGGCGATATGAAGGATCGCCTGGGAAAGCCGGATCTGATGGTGCTTTTTACGAATACTGTATCGCATAAGATGATCATCACCGCAACCAATGAAGCAAAGAGAAACAACACCGAGATTGTTCGCAGTCATTCCAGCAGCGGAAGCGCTCTGGAAGAGATCCTGAATCAGTACTGCGGCTAATACACAGATTGCTGTCAGTTTGTTGTTATACATAATAATGTCAGTTAGGCGTAATGCCTGGTCATAATAAAATTTGAATCCTTCTACCTCTGCCCCCGGTATTTTCCGGGGGTACTCTTTTGCAAAAATTCCAGATAGCACAGAGAAATCAATGGCTGCAAATTAAAACTTCCGGCAGTTGCATTTTCCACAGGAAGGAAGTACAATAAGATGATGCAAGCGGGGAAATTAGGCAAAGAACCCTGCAAAAACATAAGAAAAGTGAGGAAAAGTACCCATGGTAGATATGAGCAACCTGTGGAACATGCAGGGCATGATGTTCCTGATGGTTCTGACCGGTATGATCTTCAGCAAGATCGGCGTGATTACGAAAGAGGGCAGGAGCTGCCTGACGAAGCTGACAATCAACCTTTTTATTCCCTGCAACATGGTAGCCGCTTTCCTGAATGCGGATCATTCCATGTTGTTTCAGATGGCTGAGATTATGCTGATCTCATTCGTTATTCAGATCGCGCAGTACATTTTGAGTAAGATTCTCTTCCGGAAGATGGACCCGCGGGAGCGAGCGGTTATGCGCTACAGCACGATGGTATCGAATGCCGGTTTCCTCGGCAATCCGATGATCCAGGGCATGTACGGTGAGTCCGGTCTTGTGCTTGCCAGCGTCTTTCTGGTACCGGTGCGCCTGTTCTACTGGACGGTTGGCCTGGCCTGCTATGTGCCGGTGAAGAACAAGAAGGATGTCGTGCGCCAGGCGCTGACGCATCCCTGCATTATTTCCCTCTTCATTGGTTTGTTCCTGATGCTGGTGCCCCTGCCGTTGCCTGCATTCCTTACGAAGACAATCAACAGCTTCAGCACAGCCATGACGCCTGCGACCATGCTTTTAATCGGCGCGATCCTTGGAGATGTGGATCTGAAGACCATCGTGAATAAGACAACGCTCTATATGAGCTTCCTTCGTCTGGTCGTGATTCCGGCGGCTGTATTCGCTGTGATGCTGTTCCTGCCTGTAGAGCCGCTGATGGCGGCGGTTACGGTCGTTCTGATCGCCATGCCGGTCGCTACAACGACGGCAATCCTGGCGGAACGCTATGACGGTGACAGCGAGCTGGCCACCAAGGTGATTGTGCTGTCCACGATCCTTTCTCTTATTACGATTCCAGTATGGAGTATGATTGTGGAGCATTGTTTCTAAAAATTGCTGAAAGAGAGAAAGGCAATATATATTTTTAAAATATCAAAAAACACTTTTTATTTAAACAAAATTATGCTATACTGAGGACAGTATACGGAAAGGAGATGATTCGATGCACGACGGACATGAAGGACACGCAGGACATCATCATCATCACCACGATCTTGAGGCGACTTCCGCAAGCCGTGAGGAAGCGGTAGCACTTCTGGGATATATGGTAGCGCACAACGAGCATCATGCGGAGGAACTGACCGAACTCGCGGAGAATATGAGGGGGCTGGGTCTGGCGGATGCTGCGGAAGAGATTGAAAACAGCGTGGCAGACTTTAAGGAAGGTAATCTGAAATTGCGCACAGCTTTTGCTTTGCTGCAGAAATAGAAGGAGGCGAAAGATTCATGTGTTTGGCAGCTGCATATAAGAACGAGCAGACGCCGGAGAATCTGATCTGCAAATTTGTAAGCAACATCGGTTTTGATAACGGCAAGATCGTTCTCACGGATATTCTGGGTGAGAACATTGCGATTGAGGGTAAGCTCAGTACAGTTGATCTGGTAAAGAACGTAGTAGTAATCCAGTGTGCTTAAGCAACGCATAAGGAGGGACAGACTATGAAGTATGAAGTGGTACGAGAGATCTTTAACATGTGTGACCTGAACAAGATGAGAGATATTTTTATCGAGGAGAAGGAAGTGGAAGATCCTGACGCTTATGTCAAGGAGTACTGTGAAGGCAAGGATGCGAGCGTTGAGGATGTATCCAAGACGGACGGCACCCGTATTTACTATCTGAATGTCTCCGGAATGCGGCAGAAGTTTACGTTTACACCAGTCAACTAAAAGCGTTAAAACCGGAAGCATGGGCTGCTTTTTCGGGCAGCTCACGCTTCCGGTTTTTCTTTATTTTGACGAAAAGTAAAGTTTTCAATCAAAATTTGTAAAAAGAACAAAGAAAATATCCCCCTGGAGGGGATTTCTCTTGACTTTATATTGACCGGGTGGTATGGTTGATATGATGATAAAATTATCACACGACTGTTAAAAACATAACAAGTCGGAACACTAGGAGGTAGAAGAGATGAGCGTAGCAGACATTCTTGACGAGAGAAGAGCGTTTTCCTTCGAGGTATTTCCCCCGAAGACTGACGCAGGCATGGAGAAACTGATCGGTGAAGGCGGCGTACTGGAGCACCTGTATGAGTTGAACCCCGATTACATTTCATGTACCTACGGCGCAGGCGGCGGAAACGTTGGCAAGAACCTGGAAGTGCTGGATGCAATCAAGGCTTCCGGCAAGACCACTCCCGTTACCCACTTCACCTGCATTGGCAATACCAAGGAAGGTATCAAAGAGCAGCTGAATACATACCTGGAGCATGGCGTAGATCATATGCTGGCACTGCGCGGTGACCTGCCTTTCGGCTGGACCGGCACGAACGGTGATCTGCATTACGCAACGGAACTGGTAGCTTTCGTTCGTAAGGAGTTTGGCGACAAGTTTACGATCGCAGTAGCAGGATCTCCCGAAGGCCACATCGCATGCCGTAGCCTGGATGCAGATATTTCCTTCCTGAGACAGAAGCAGGATGAGGGTGCAGATTACATCATGACTCAGCTTTGCTGGGATATGGAGCAGTTCGAGCGCTGGCTGGACAAGATCCGCAACGCTGGTATCTGGCTGCCGGTTGACGTAGGAATCATGCCGATTCTGGATCAGGCAGCTACGATTAACATGGCACTTTCCCGTAACGGCTGCGTAATGCCTCGTGAACTTTGCGAGATCATCTCCAAGAACTGGATCTTCCCGAATCCTTTCGACAAGGAGCCTTTCGATGCAAACGTAGAGGGCAAGAAGGCAAGCTTCAAGGAAGCTGGTATCGAGTACACGATCAAGCAGATCGATCAGTACAGAGCTATGGGTATCGACGGTATCCATCTGTATGCACTGAACAAGTACGAAGATGTTACCAGAATCGTAAAGGAATCTGGCCTGAAGGATTACGTTTAAGTTTATCCCTTCAGCAAATGGCAGTGCAGACTGCCGCTTAGAATGTGCGAGAAACCGGTGCGGAGCTTACATTTAGTCCGTGCCGGTTATCTGAATAAAGAATTTTTCTAATAAAAAGATTTGTAAGAAGAAAATATTGGAAAATAACAGAAGAATTTTAAGAAGAGATAGAATTGAGGTATTTTTATGGCAACACAGACAATAGCAGTAGCCGGTAAAGGCGGCGTGGGAAAGACCACATTATGTGGATTTATCATTGACTATCTGTGCCGGAAGCATAACGGACCGGTGCTTGCCGTGGATGCAGATGCGAATTCAAACCTGAATGAAGTTCTTGGCGTCGATGTGGAACTGACGCTGGGCGATCTTCGCGAAGAGATCGCGAAGGCGGATATCGTAAAGGACAGCCCGATTCCGGCATCCATGTCCAAGAAAGACTACCTGGATTACAAGTTCAACTCGGCCATGGTCGAAGCGGATGATTTCGATATGCTGGTCATGGGACGTACTCAGGGGAGTGGCTGCTATTGCTTTGTAAATGGACTTCTTCAGGCACAGATCGCGAAGGTGTCGGACAATTACCGCTATGTGGTGGTGGATAATGAGGCCGGTATGGAGCATATCAGCCGCGGCATTCTGCCGAAAGTGGATATTATCCTTCTTGTCAGCGACTGCAGCCGCAGAGGCATTCAGGCTGTCGGTCGGATTGCTGAGCTGGTGAAGGAAGTTCAGATGGATGTGAAAACTGTCAAGCTGATCGTGAATCGCGCCCCTGAAGAAGAACTGGATGCCGGCATCCGGGAGGAGATTGAGAAGCAGAACCTGGATCTGCTCGGCGTGATTCCGCATGAGCCTCTGGTTTATGAATATGACTGCGCCGGCAAGCCTACGGTGCAGATTCCACTGGACAGCCCGGCGAGAAAGAAGCTGGAAAGTCTGCTGGTTGAGTTAGGTTTATAAAGAGAACAGGATAAATACGTACCGCCGTGAGGCGGGGCGAATATATAGATACACACTTGTAGAGGAGGATTTATGGATACTTTCAAACTGACAACGGTAGAGGAAAACGAAGCCGCTACCGCCCGCCTTCTTGAGACGGGTGCGCTGGTAGGAGCTGATTCCTGGCAGCAGCGAGTAAAGAATCAAACCCCACACTGTAAGTTCGGCGAAGAGGGTGCCTGCTGCAGAATCTGCTCCATGGGCCCCTGCCGCATTACACCCAAGGCACCTCGCGGTATCTGCGGATGTGATGTTCACGGCATTTCCGGACGTAACTTCCTGCGCTTTACGGCAGGTGGTTCTGCAACTCACTCCGATCATGGACGTGAGATCTGCCACACTCTGCACACGGTTAAGCCCGATGGAGACTATCAGGTAAAGGATCCTGAGAAGCTGATTCGCATTGCGAAGGAATGGGGTGTAGAGACGGAAGGCAAGGATATCTATGACCTGGCTCATGAGGTTTCCGAGCTGGCTCTGTTGGAGTATGGTAAGCCTTTCGGTGTTCAGAGATGGCTGAGCCGCGCTCCGAAGAAGACCCAGGAAATCTGGCATCGCGAAGGCATTGAGCCCCGTGCGATTGACCGTGAGGTTTCCACCGCTATGCACATGACCCATATGGGATGTTCCTCCCTGCCGGAGGCGCTTATTCGTCAGGCTCTGCGCTGTGGACTGAGTGATGGCTGGGGCGGCTCCATGTGCGGTACCGAGTTCTCGGACGTTATGTTCGGTACTCCCATGCCGATAGATACGGAAGCCAACCTGGGCGTTATGGAGAAGGATATGGTCAACATCATCGTTCACGGCCATGATCCGTCTCTGTCCGAGATGATCGTTAAGTATGCGGAAGACCCTGAGATGCTGGCACTGGCGAAGTCTGTCGGTGCAAAGGGAATCAACATTGCCGGCGTATGTTGTACCTCCAACGAGGTTGCCATGCGTCACGGTATCCCGATGGCAGGTAACTTCCTGCAGCAGGAGAACGTAGTACTGACCGGCGCCTGCGAGGCGATCGTTGTTGACGTACAGTGTATCTTCCCCGCACTTGGCCCGTTAAGCAAGTGCTTCCACACGAAGTTCATCACCACTTCCGATATCGCGCGCATGCCCGATTCCGACTTCATCCACTTTGACTGTGAGAATGCCGGCGAGAATGCGAAGCAGATCGTAAAGACCGCGGTTGAGAACTTTGTAAACCGTAAGCAGGATCTGGTACATATTCCGGACATCAAGCAGAAGGCTACTGTAGGTTATTCCTTCGAGGCAATTGTTAAGACTCTGGATACCGTTACTAACAGCTTTGTTGACGTAGTCGGAACCACCAAGCCGCTGGTTGAGTGTGTTCGCTCCGGCGTTGTCCGCGGCGCAGTTGCCATGGTAGGCTGCAACAACCCCAAGGTTCGTCCTGACTCCGCCCACGTAGAGCTGATGAAGAAGCTGCTGAAAGAGGATATCATCCTCGTTGTATCCGGCTGCTCTGCTCAGGCTGCTGCAAAGGCCGGTCTGATGGACAAGAGAGCGAAGGATCTGTGCGGTGACGGCCTGAAACGTGTCTGCGAGCTGGCAGATATCCCTCCTGTACTGCATATGGGTTCCTGTGTAGATATCAGCCGTATGATGATTCTGGTAGCTGAGCTGGCGAAGGATTCCGGGTGGGATATCACTCAGCTTCCGGTAGTAGGCTGCGCACCCGAGTGGATGTCTGAGAAGGCAGTATCCATCGGTAACTACGTAGTTGCTACTGGTATTGATACCTTCTTGGGCGTTCATCCCATGGTTAAGGCTTCCAATGTTGTGGACGGTCTGCTGCAGGGCGGCATCCGCGACTGGGTAGGCGCGAACTATCACGTACAGCTTGACATTGACAAGCTGGGCGATGAGATGATCGAAGCGATCGAAGCAAAGCGCGACGCTCTGGGAATTTAATGAAGCCAGGTCGAAGGCACAATATGCCGACCGTGCTTGCACGGAGAGGCATTTGTATCTGAGACCGGCCGACTATGAGGAAGCAGCCATTTTCGTAGAAAATGCGCGAATTCCGAATAGGCGGAGGATTGCGAGAGCTGCCATCGGCAGCGTAGCAATCCGATGGCGACATTAAAGCATAGACAGGAGAAATCAAACATCATGAAAATTGCAGTAACCGGCAAGGGCGGCGTGGGAAAGACCACTTTCTCCGCTATCCTGGCCCGTTTGTACGCAGAAGAGGGACGGCCGGTTCTGGCCGCTGACGTAGATCCGGATGCGAATCTCGGACTTGCTCTTGGGTTCTCAGAAGAGGAAGTTGAGAGCATCGTTCCTGTATCAAAGATGAAGGATCTGGTGAATGAGCGTACCGGTGTCGATCCGACCGGCATCATCAAGTTCTTCAAGATGACTCCCCGTGTGGACGACATTCCGGATCGTTTCGCGTTGGAGAAGAACGGTGTAAAGCTCTTAACACTCGGAACCGTGGATGTGGCAGGCGCAGGCTGCGTATGCCCGGAACACGTCATCCTGAAGCGCCTGATCTCTCATCTGGTTATCATGAGCGACGATGTCGTAATCATGGACATGGAAGCCGGACTGGAGCATCTGGGAAGAGGTACGGCGGAGAACATGGATCAGTTTGTGGTCGTAATCGAACCCGGCGCACGTAGCGTACAGACATATAAGAAGGTAAAGACTCTGGCAACCG
This sequence comes from Hominifimenecus microfluidus, assembly GCA_020687485.1. Taxonomy (GTDB): domain Bacteria; phylum Bacillota; class Clostridia; order Lachnospirales; family Lachnospiraceae; genus Hominifimenecus; species Hominifimenecus microfluidus. Next base: position 7,535 of record JAJEQR010000034.1, read on the forward strand.
ATCTGGGCGTAAAGCAGGTCCGGGTCGTAGCCAACAAAGTCCGCGGACCGGAAGATGAGGAGTATATCCGTGAGCGAATCCCTGCAGAAGATCTTCTGGGCTTCGTTCATTACAGCTCCAGCGTCATTGATGCGGACCGTAGAGGCGAGTCTCCCTTCGACTACGACAAAAACGCCGTAGAAGAGATACGGCAGATTAAAAAAATCCTGGACGAATCGGATAAGTAAGAATATTGGAGGATTAACGTGGCAACGACATTATTTGATAGAGTCTTCAAAGGCTCGGACGAAATGTATGATGTAGCGGTAAAGGCTCTGGAAGAAGCCAGCGCCAAGTATCCGGACAGCGAGCCGATCGCTTTCCCGGACACCGCTTACTACCTGGCTTGCATTTATGCAATGACCGGTCAGAAGATCACCAACCTGGGCGAATTAAAGAGCATTATGAACTGGATCAAGGGTCAGATGGGCCGTCGCAAGAAGACGCATGACATCTTCACTTCCGGTGTCGCTACTGCCTGTGCAGCAGAGGTAATCGAAGCATGTAAATATATTCAGAATAAAGATCCCTATGGACATGATCCGCTGTGGGGTCACTGCACCGATGCAGAGGTTCGTGAACTGGGTCTGCCGCTGGTAACCGGCGATATCCCCGGATTCGCAGTTATCATCGGACCGGCTCCCTCCAACGAGGAAGCGCTGTCTCTGGTTAAGAATTACCAGGGCAAGAGCATGTTTGTATTCATGGTTGGCGGAATCATCGACCAGGTAAAGGCTCTTGGAATGAACACCGGATTCAATGTACGCGTGGTTCCGCTGGGGTATGATCTGTGGAGTGTATCCCATGTCGTATCCGTTGCAATTCGTGCAGCGATGATCTTCGGTGCTGTACAGCCCGGCGATTATGACGGCATCCGCAAGTACACCTTCGAGCGTGTGAATGCAGTTATCAACGCTTTCGACCCGGTTGATGACATGACCGTAGCCTGCGGCGCAGGCGCAATCTCCCTGGGCTTCCCGGTTATTACCAACCATGTGGATGAGCTCTGGAAGGTTCCGAAGAGCTTGATCATCCAGGAGGATACCACCAAGTTCGTAGATACCTCCCTGGAAGCAAGAGGCATCAAGATCAAGGTTACCAACGTAGATATCCCGGTTGCATACTCCAACGCATTCGAGGGCGAGATCATCCGCCGCGGCGATATGCAGTTTGAGGCAGACGGTTCCCGTGTTGACTGTCTGGAGCTGGTTCGCACCAGAGAGGCACACGAAGTAGAAGATCACAAGATTGAAGTGATCGGTCCTGACTTCGACAGCTTCGAGGTGGGTAGCAAGGTTCAGCTCGCTATGATAGTCGATGTGGCAGGACGTAAGATGAACTCCGACTTCGAGCCTGTATTCGAGCGTAAGTTCCATGCATATTTGAACTGTATCGAGGGTGTTATGCATACTGGTCAGCGTGATATGATCCGTATCCGTGTAAGTAAGGACACATTTGCAGCCGGTTTCCGTGCAAAGCACTTCGGTGAAGTTCTTTACGCAAAGGTTAAGGGCGAGTTCGACACGGTTGTTGACAAGTGCCAGGTAACTATCATCACCGATCCTGCAGCTGCTACCGAGATGCGTAAGGTTGCGAACGAGATCTATGACAAGCGTGACGAGAGACTGCTGTCCCTGACCGATGAGAACGTTAAGGAATTCTACACCTGCATCATGTGTCAGTCCTTCTCTCCCTCTCATGTCTGCATCGTTACCCCCGAGCGTCTGGGTCTGTGTGGTGCTGTATCTTGGCTGGATGCAAAGGCTACGCACGAGCTGGATGAGACCGGCCCCTGCCAGATCGTACCGAAGACCGGTGTAATCGATGAGAACATCGGTAAGTGGGAATCTGTTAATGACGCGGTTCGCAAGTACTCCCAGGGTGCTCTGGAGATTGTATCTCTGTACTCCATCATGGAAGACCCGATGACTAGCTGCGGATGCTTCGAGTGTATCTGCGGTATCGAGCCTTTCTCCAACGGCGTAGTTATCGTTAACCGTGAGCATCCCGGCATGACTCCTCTGGGCATGAGCTTCTCCGAGATGGCATCTATGACCGGCGGCGGTGTTCAGACTCCCGGTTTCATGGGCCATGGCAAGCACTTTATCGCTTCCAAGAAGTTTATGAAGGCAGAAGGCGGCGTAGCACGTATCGTATGGATGCCGAAGGCACTGAAAGAGCAGGTAGCGGAGAAGTTGAACGCTACCGCACAGGAGCTGTACGGAATTGAGAACTTCACCGATATGATCGCAGACGAGACCGTTACCGACGATCCCGAGAAGCTGCTGGAGTTCCTCGGCGAGAAGGGACATCCTGTACTTGGTTTAGATCCTCTTATGTAATGATGTTGGGGTCAAAAGGTTTTTTGACCCCTTTGATACCAGATTGCTACGTGCTTTGCACTCCCGCAATCTTCAAAAACATTCGTAATCCGCTCATTTTTCTTCGAAAAATGGCTACTTACTCATGTTTTTGGCGGGTCAAGAGGTCAAAAATCCTCTTGCAAGCGAGCTTGCATCGGCTTTTTGACCTCTTGACCCTGGTATCATGTAATGATACCAGTGTGAAAAGTGGTGAGAACCGACCGTGCAAGCACGGGTCGGTTCTCACACCTGGTACCCGCTGACTTATGAGGAAGAAGGCCGGGAGGTCGGATTCAGAATTTTGTAACAATATTATAATTACATCTGGATTTTTGGACTGAACTGTAGTACACTAGAGCGTGGCAGAGTGCAGAGATTGATCCTCTCTGCTCTGATATATATGTAAAAGGTATAGAATAATATTAAAAGGAGAGTAAAGAAAATGCCGTTTAAGAAAACACCTCAAACATTTTCCGCTGCAATCAAAGCAGTAGAAATCGGCACCGGTGATAAGGCAATTACCATCGGTGGTGAGAATGTACTTCCTCTGTATTCTTTTGATGCAGAAATCGCAAATGCACCCAAGATCGGTGTAGAGATCCTCGACACCGGTTTTGAGAATGCCCCCGCAGGTCTGAAAGCTTTCTATGAAGGATGTACCTCTATGGCAGATATGGCCAAGAAGGCTGCTACGATCGAAGGAGCATCCTTCATCTGCCTGCACTTCGAGGGCGCAGATCCCAATGGTGCAGATCGTTCCGTTGATGAATGTGTTGCTGACGCAAAGGCTGTTGCCGAAGCTGTTGATCTGCCCATCGTTATCATGGGATGCAAGAATAACGAGAAGGATTCCGACCTGTTCAACAAGTGCTCCGAAGCACTGCAGGGCAAGAACATCCTGGTTCTGGCAGCAAAGGAAGAGACCTACAAGGCCGTAGGCGCATCCGCTGGTCTGGCTTATGGTCAGAAGGTTGGCGCTGAGTCTTCCGTAGATATCAACCTGGCAAAGCAGCTGAACGTACTGCTGACCCAGCTGGGCGTTAAGCAGGACAGCATCGTTATGCACGTAGGTACTGCAGCAGCTGGTTACGGCTTCGAGTATGTAGTATCCACGATGGAGCGTATCCGTCTGGCTGCTCTTGGCCAGAATGATAACACCCTTCAGATGCCGGTTATGACTCCGGTTGCTTCTGAAGCATGGAATGTAAAGGAAGCAATTGCTTCCGAAGCTGACATGCCGGAATGGGGCGACGTAGAGACCCGTGGTATTGACATGGAAGTAGTTACCGCATCTGCTGTACTGGCAGCAGGTACGAACGCTGTTATTCTGAGACATCCTCAGTCTATCGCAACTGTTTCCAAGCTCATTAACGCGCTGATGTAATCGACAGGGAAGGAGGAAGAGAACAATGGCATTAAAAGGCTTAGATATTTTTAAAATGTCCCCGAAGACCAACTGTAAGGAATGTGGCGTTCCCACCTGTATGGCATTCTGCATGAAGGTGGCTCAGGGTGCGCTTCCGATCGAAAAGTGCCCTCACATGGGAGCTGACGTTATCGCGAAGCTCTCAGAGGCAACTGCACCGCCTATGAAGACCATTCAGGTTGGCGATTTCAAGATGGGCGGCGAGACTGTTCTTGCCCGTCATGAGAAGACCTTCGTAAGCAAGAACCTGTACGCAGTATCTGTATCCGATTCCATGGAGAATGCAGATCAGGTACTGGCTGACCTGCAGAAGGTTGACTACGAGCGTATCGGCGAGCGCATGTTTGTTGAGATGGTATTCGTTACCTACGCAGGCAACAAGGACGCATACATAGAGCTGGCGAAGAAGGCTGCTGCCGTTCCCGGCCGCGCAATCATTCTGGATGTAAACTGCCCGACCTGCGCGAAGGAAGCTCTGGAAGCTACCAAGGGCGCAGCTGTTATCCTGAACGGCGCTACTGCTGAGAACGTAGAGGAGATGAACGCTCTGGCTACTGAGTACAAGGCTGTTCTTGGTGTGAAGGCTGAGAACCTGGATGCTCTGTACGATCTGACTGCCAAGATCGAAGGCATGGGCAACAAGAACCTGGTTCTGAATGCGAGCACCGAGTCCATCAAGGCTGCATTCGCAGATGCTGTACAGATTCGCCGCGCAGCAATCAAGAACACTGACCGTACCTTCGGCTACCCTGTAATCGTTAATGCTGCTGCACTGGCAGCTGGCGATCAGGCTCTGCAGGCTGCTCTGGCTTCCATCTTCACTCTGAAGTACGGCAGCATCATCGTTATGGAAGGCATGAGCTATGCTCAGGCACTGCCTCTGTATGGCCTGCGTCAGAACGTATTTACCGATCCTCAGAAGCCCATGAAGGTTGAGCCCGGTATCTACCCTCTGAACGGCGCGGATGAAAACGCAGTATGTGCAATCACCGTTGACTTCGCTCTGACCTACTTCGTAGTATCTGGTGAAATGGAGCGTTCTGGTGTCCCGGTTAACCTGCTGATCAGCGATGCAGGCGGATATTCCGTACTGACTGCCTGGGCTGCTGGCAAGCTGTCTGCAACTTCCATCGCGAAGTTTGTTACGGAGAATGTTGCTGATAAGGTAAAGAGCCGTACCCTGATCCTGCCCGGTAAAGTAGCTGTACTGAAGGGCGAAGTTCAGGATAAGCTTCCGGACTGGAACGTAGTTGTTGGCCCGAACGAAGCTGTACAGCTGGTTCAGTTCCTGAAGGACTACAAATAAGATGTATAAGCTGTAACCTTTGAGCCTGCATTTCAGGCATCATAACATTATAAAGGAGACACAACTATGGGAAAATTTATTACGATCGGTGAGAGACTTTCCACCACCGCACCTGCAGTAAACAAGGCATTTCTGGAGAGAGATCCCGAGCCGATCCTCGCAAGAGCAAAGCAGCAGCTGGATGCCGGCGCTACCTATCTGGATGTTAACATCGGACCGGCAGAAGGCTATGGCCCTGAATTGATGAAGTGGGCAGTACAGCTGCTTCAGAGCAACTTTGACAATGTACCGCTGGCACTGGATACTTCCAATAAGGATGCGATTGAGGCTGGTATCTCCGTATACAACCGTGCAAAGGGCAAGCCCATTGTAAACTCCGCAGATGCTGCAGGCAGAATCGAATACGTTGACCTTGCTGCTGCCAACGATGCAATCGTTATCGCACTTTGCAACGGCGAAGGTATCGCTGCTGACAACGACGAGCGTATGGGCTATCTGCAGACCCTCCTGGAGAGAGGTATGGAGCACGGCATGAGCGAGGAAGATCTGTGGTTCGATCCGCTGTTCCTGGTTGTAAAGGGTATGCAGGACAAGCAGATGGAAGTTCTTGAGTTCATCAAGATGATCTCCGACATGGGTCTGAACTCCACCGGCGGTCTGTCCAATAACTCCAACGGTATGCCGAAGAACATCCGCCCGATCATGGATTCTGCTCTGGTTGCTATGTGCATGATGCAGGGCCTTACCTCCGCAATCGTTAACCCTAACGATCTGCGCCTGATGGAGACCATCAAGTCCTGCGACGTATTCAAGAACAACACTCTGTACGCAGATTCCTATCTGGAGCTGTAATAACGGCAGATATGCAGGAAGCTGATTCCTGAGATCAGGTGCCGGGTGGATCCTGGGTCCACCCGGCATTTTCTAAAAAAGAGTAAGGCCGACCATACAAGGGGCCAGGAAGCTCTGTGTCGGTGACGGCATTTTTTGAGATGCCTTCATAGCGCAGAGCCTTTTTTCCTTCTGAGACGAATACAGAGCAGTGAATAAATAACTGCAATGTAGTTTGAAACTTCGTTTCAGAGGAAATCTTGACATCTTATACTGCCGGTGATAAGATAAATTATCAAAAAATGTCGATCATAATTATGAATTGACAAAAAACAGGAGGAGATAAGATGAGCGTTTTAACAGATTTAATCTATGGCGGATCGAATGCAGTTGCTGGTCTGACGGAAGGCGCTGTCAATGACGCGATTGCGAAGCATGGCGCGGATACGAAGGTTGCATTTCCGGATACGGCGTATTTCCTGCCGACCATCTATGCAGCTACCGGTGTGAAGGTAAAGACTCTCGGTGATCTGCCCGCGTGCGTAGGAGTTTTAAAGAGCCTGATCTCGAATAAGGAAGATCTGGGAGAAGCTCTGAACGCAGGTCTTGCTACCGCTGTTGGAGCTGAGATCCTGGAAGCGCTGAAGTATGTGGAGAGCGAGAATCCCTACGAGAATGAAGCCGGTATCGGTTTTGTTCCCGATCCCATCATCCGTTCGCTCGGCGTACCGCTGGTAACGGGCGATATCCCTGGCGTAGCTGTCGTACTCGGCAAGGCGGATCAGACAGAGGATGTTGTAAAGGTTGTTAAGGATTACCAGAGCAAGGGTATCATGACTTTCTTGGTAGGCGGCGTTATCGATCAGTGTATTGAGGGCGGCGTAAAGATGGGGCTGGAACTGCGTGTCATCCCTCTGGGGCATGAGGTAACGGCTGTTACCCACGTTGTTACCGTTGCTATTCGTGCGGCACTGATCTTCGGCGCGTTGGAGCCCGGTAATCTTCCGGCGCTGTTAGCCTACACAAAGGATCGTGTTCCGGCATTCGTGAATACTTTCGGCGAGATCGACTCGGTTGTAGTATCCGCAGGCGCAGGCGCAATTGCGCTGGGCTTCCCGGTTGTTGTGGATGTGGATCTGGGCGAGAATCAAGTTCCCGGAGCGCTGGAGAGCGTAACAGATCATACGATGACTGTAAAGAAATCCCTGGAGCTGCGCAACATCAAGATCAAAGTTACCGAGCTTCCGATTCCGGTTGCCTTTGCTGCTGCATTCGAGGGCGAGATTATTCGAAGAAGCGATATGCATACCGAGTTCAGTTCCCATGCAAATCCGACCTGCGAGCTGGTATGTACTACTCCGGCAGATGAAGTCGAGGATCATAAGATCACGGTTGTTGGCCAGGATATCGATGCGGGTGGCGAGCTGGCTCTGGCCACGATCGTCAAGGTTGCCGGTGAGAAGATGCAGGCCGACTTTGAATCCGTTATCGAGAGAAAGATCCATGCATGGTTCAACTATATGGAAGGTGTTATGCACACCGGTCAGAGAAACCTGATCCGTATTCGTGTCAGCAATGCCGCTTATGAGGCAGGTCTCCGCCTAAACCATTTCGGCGAAGTGCTTTACAACATGATCATGGACGAGTTCGACAGCGTAGTAGATAAGTGCGAAGTTACGTTCTACACGGAAGCGGACAAGGTTCAGGAGATCCTGGACACGAAGGCAATGCCAACGTACAATGCGCGTGACGATCGTCTGGCATCCCTGACGGATGAGAGTGTTGACGAGTTCTACACCTGCATCCTCTGCCAGTCCTTCGCTCCGAGTCACTGCTGCGTCGTAACTCCAGAACGTCTGGGTCTGTGCGGCGCCGTATCGTGGCTGGACGCAAAGGCTACGAAGGAGCTGACTCCCACTGGCCCCTGCCAGCCGATCAAGAAGATCGGATGCACGGATGAGCGCACCGGCGCTTATACGGAAGTCAACAAGGTCGTTGAGCAGGCAACACAGGGCGCTGTAAATCAAGTAACTTTGTATTCCCTGATCGAAGATCCGATGACCAGCTGCGGTTGCTTCGAGTGTATCTGCGGCGTAGAGCCCGCTTCCAACGGTGTCGTTGTCGTAAACCGTGAGTACAAGGGCATGACTCCTACCGGTATGACTTTCGGTGAGCTGGCCTCCATGACCGGCGGCGGTGTACAGACCCCCGGCTTCATGGGACATGGCCGTCACTTTATCGCATCGAAGAAGTTCATCAGCGCAGAAGGCGGTATCCAGCGTATCGTATGGATGCCGAAAGAGCTGAAGGATGACGTTGCCGATCGCCTGAACAAGACGGCAAAGGAACTGTATGGTATCGACAACTTCACGGATATGATCTGTGACGAGACCATCGCCTGTGATACCGAGGAAGTACTGAACTTTTTGACCGAGAAGGGCCATCCGGCACTCACCATGGATCCAATCATGTAATGATGCCAAGGCCAAAGACTTCCGGCAGGTTTCGCGCTCGCACGAAAACCTGCCGGAGTCTGGGGCCTGCCCCCTTATGAGGAAGAAGCGATTTCCAGAGGAAATCTGCGGATTCCGAATAAGGGGAGAATTGCGGGAGCAGCGTTAGCTGCGGAGCAATTCGAAAGGCATCATTCCTTCTCAAAAGGCATCATTCCTTCCGGGAAGGAAAAAAAGCAGAAGAATAAAAAAGCAGAAGAATAAAAAAGCAGAAGAATAAAAAAGCAGAAGAATAAAAACGCAGAAGAATAAAAACGCAGAAGAATAAGAAAGCAGAAGAATTAAGAAAAAAGAAGAGTAGAAGACAGAAGAAAATGCAGAACCGACACTACTCTGACACAACCAGGCCATTTCCCTAAGAGCCTGTCATAGAACAATCAACATCCGCAGAGATCAAAATTTCTGCGCACAGGTGACTATTTATGTTTACTATCGAATTTCGTTTTGAAAACAGTGCTCCTGTCAAAGCGTATGCTCATGAAGGAGAAAATTTACTGGAAGTAGCCCGCAAGAACAACGTCGCAATCGATGCGCCCTGTTCGGGAAACGCTTCCTGTGGAAAGTGCCGCGTGCGACTGATCGGCGGCACATTAAAATCGGAAAAAACACGCCACATCACAGAAGAAGAATACGCGGAAGGCTGGCGCCTTTCCTGTGTCAGCACGATTTCGGGTGACGCGGAGATCCTGGTGCCGGATATTGCATCCGCGTATCGCTCCCGCATGAAGGTGGCGGATTTAAGTACAGGAAAGGAGATCGAAATCTTCGAAGAGGTCAAGCAGTCCATTGTAGAGGCCGGAATTGAGCTGAAGAATGATTTCTCTCTGCTGGAGCTGGAAATGGATTCCCCTTCCCTGGACGATACAATGCCGGATAACGAACGTCTGCTCCGCGCAGTAGAAGCCGCGACCGGACGCAGCGAGATCCGCATGGCGTATTCCGCGCTGCGGAAGTTACCAGATGCTCTGCGCAAAGGTGACTTCAAGGTACAGTGTGTTATTCGCAACCTGGCAGCCTATGTTCTGCTTATGGATGTAATACCTATGGGTGAGAAGGCTACCATTGGTGGATTAGCGATTGATATTGGTACGACAACTGTATCGGCGCTTCTAGTAGATCTGGAGACCGGCAAGATTCTTGCGAAGGGTTCCACCGGAAACGGGCAGATCCGTTATGGCGCGGATGTTATCAACCGTATCATTGAATCCACACGCGTTGGCGGCCGTAAGAAATTAAAGAAAGCGATTGTGGATGAAACACTGTTGCCTCTGATCGATGGACTCTGTCACGAGGCAAAGATTCCTTCGGACGGAATCTATCGTATCTGCGTAGCAGGTAATACGACCATGAACCATCTGCTGGTGGGTGTGAATGCGGATCCGATCCGTATGGAGCCCTATATTCCGGCATTCTTTGAGACGAATTCCGTATTCGCTGTAGATCTCGGCATCGAGGTATCCTCCTCGACACGTGTGCGCATCGCTCCCAATGTCGGAAGTTATGTCGGCGGCGATATTACAGCAGGTACTCTTGCCAGCGGAATCTGGAACCGTCCGGAATTCTCCTTGTTCATCGACCTGGGTACGAATGGCGAGCTGGTATTCGGCAATCAGGACTTCCTGATGACATGCGCCTGCTCGGCAGGCCCTGCCTTCGAGGGCGGCGATATCAGCTGTGGTATGCGTGCGACAGACGGAGCTATCGATTCCTTCCGCCTGGATCCTGCTACGAAGGAGCCGATTCTTTCCGTGCTTGGCGATCCCGGACAGAAGCCGGTCGGCCTGTGCGGTTCCGGCATTATCGATGTCATCTGTGAGCTCTTCATTCACGGTATCATCAATGCCAAGGGACAGATCGTGAGCGAAGGTCCCCGCATTCACCGCAATGAATACGGCATCGGCAGCTATGTCATTGCTTTTAAGGAAGACGCCGATTCCGTTAAGGATGTAGAGATCACAGAGGTGGATATCGACAACTTTATCCGTGCCAAGGGCGCGATCTTCTCCGCCATCAATATCATGCTGAGTTCTCTGGACTTTGATGTGTCCATGATTGATGATGTATATGTAGCCGGCGGTATCGGAAGCGGTATCAATATGAAGAATGCTGTAACCATCGGTATGCTTCCGGATATTCCCATGGAGAAGTATCACTATATCGGCAATTCTTCCTTAAGCGGCGCGTATGCGATTCTGCTCTCTGAGCAGGCCATGCACAAGGTTAAGGAGATCGGCCGGAATATGACATATATGGAGCTTTCCACGAATCCTCGGTATATGGATGAATTTGTAGCGGCCTGCTTCCTTCCTCATACGAACGCATCACTGTTCCCGACGACGGAAGAAGCACTGGCAGCCAACCGGTAGCTATTATAGAAAAAGCAGCAGTATTATATCAGCATTATATATAGAAGAAACGCAATCAAGATTGCAGTAGAAAGAAAAACAGAAACCATGCAGGAAAAACCAGAAATTGTAAATAACAAAGAAGAGATCCCGTGGGAGCATTACAAGGCGCAGTTCGAGAAGATTGATCCCGAAGAAACCGCCTCTCGCTGTCATGTGGAATATGATCCGTCGGCCGGAGGCTTTGCTATCCGGCTGATGGGTGTGGAGTATCGTGTGAGCTGGCCGGAATTCGAGGTTACAACCTCCCATGAAGGCTATGCGGCTCTTCGCGATACGCTGCAGGCGAAGATTCTGACAGCCAGATTCCTGACGGAAGGTTGCTATGCCCCTTCCGAAGGCAAGTTTGTCACCTACCGGGATGTACCGTGGGGCGAGCACTACTTCAAGCCTTTCCAGGGACGCTGCCTGATGCGTCTCGCATTCTCCTATGGAACCAAAATCGAAGTCTTCCGCGCGTTAATGGAGCAGCTAGGCGCGAAAGCCCTGACCACCGGAGACGCCGGCTATGACTTCGAATTTATCAACGGAATCCATATCCAGTTCCTTCTGTGGGCTCCGGACGAGGAGTTTCCTCCATCTTCCCAGATCCTTTTCGCGGATAACGCCGTAGCGGCGTTTACGGCAGAGGACATGGCGGTAATCGGAGACGTCTCGATCAATACGCTCAAGGCCATGGAGAAGGATGCAAAGAAAGGGACAGAAAGAACAGAAGGAAAGGGAGAGAAGCAGTGAGCATGAATTACGAAGAAGCTCTGGAATATATTCATCATGTTTCCTGGACAGGAGTCAAGCCCGGACTGTCACGTACATTCGAACTTCTGGACCGCATGGGAAATCCGCAGAAGCAACTGAAATTTGTACATATTGCCGGTACGAATGGCAAGGGTTCCACTGCGGCTATGACCGCTTCTATCCTGGAGAAAAGTGGTTACCGCACCGGACTTTACACATCACCGTTCATCCATCGCTTCAACGAGCGCATGCAGGTAAACGGTGAGAGCATTACGGATGAAGAGTTGGCAGAGCTGACCGAATGGATTCGCCCGATGGCGGAAACGATGGAGGATTCGCCGACCGAGTTCGAACTGATCACTGCGCTAGCGATGGAATTCTTCCGTCGTCAGGTCTGCGACATTGTTGTGCTGGAAGTTGGCATGGGCGGTGAGCTGGACTCCACGAATGTGATTGATACGCCGGAAATGGCGGTCATCACGGCCATCGGTCTGGATCATACGGCGGAACTTGGAGACACGTTGGGAAAGATTGCTTCCGCAAAGGGCGGTATCATCAAGGCATGCGGTGACGTAGTCATCTATCCGCAGGCAGAGGAAGCCGAAATCGTGCTGAAGCAGATGGCGGAAGAGAAGTACTGCCACGTCTTTCAGCCGGACTTTTCCGCAATCACTCCCGTATCGGAAACGCTGAGCGGTCAGACTTTTGACTATGGAAAGTACCATGGGCTGAGAATCCCTATGGCCGGCAATTACCAGCAGCGGAATGCCGCGGTTGTCGTTACCGTATGTGAACGTCTGGCGGCAAAGGGCTGGCATATCACGGAGCAGAACATCCGGGACGGACTGGCGGACACCCGCTGGAGAGGGCGCTTCGAAGTACTTTCCGAGAAGCCTGCTGTCATTGTGGACGGTTCCCACAATCCGCACGGCATCCGGGCAACAGCGGAGAGTTTGCGCAAATATTTCCCAGACGGCGGAATCATTTTCATCATCGGCGTCTGCGCGGATAAGGATGTTCCTCATATGATGGAGCAGCTGGTGCCGATGGCGAAGGAATTTGTGACGACACAGGCGTCTTATTATCGTGCGATGCCGGCGGGAAAGTTGGCGGAGTTGATGCGTACCATGACAGATCTTCCGGTCACTCCGGAAGCTGATGTGCGAAAGGCCTGTGCGCTTGCACTTGAGAAAGCGGGAAGTGACGGCACAGTCTGCGCGATGGGAACGCTTTACATGGTCGGAGATGTTACCGTAAGCCTGGAAGATCTCCTGAAGCAGAGATAAAAGCGTAAACATAAACAGCCGGAAGAACTCACGCAGAATAGATAGAGTGGAAAGTCTTTGCAACAGTAAAACAGAGAGAACATATCCGGAGTTACCGGATATCTCAGCATAAACATAAAGTAGAAAATAGTGGTAGGAGGAGTAACTTATGGAATTCACCAAAGGAACATGCGAAGAATTTGTAGAAGTTCTGGCATCGAAGGCACCGGTACCCGGCGGCGGCGGAGCATCCGCACTGGTGGGCGCAATTGGTACCGCACTGGGTAACATGGTAGGTAGCCTGACCCTTGGCAAGAAGAAGTATGCGGATGTACAGGATGACATCATCGCCCTGAAGGCAAAGGCAGACGCGCTTCAGGCGGAGCTTCTTGGTCTGGTGCAGAAGGACGCTGAGATGTTTGAGCCTTTGTCCAAAGCTTATGGACTTCCGAAGGAAACAGAGGAAGAAAAGGCGGAGAAGGCCCGTGTAATGGAAGCAGCGCTGAAGGATGCCTGCAGTGTACCTGTAGAGATCATGGAGAAGATCTGTGAAGCCATCGAGCTGCACCAGGAGTTCGCTGCCAAGGGAACCGCAATCGCAATCAGTGACGTCGGTGTTGGCGTAGCCTGCTGTCGTGCCGCACTGCTTGGTGCTAGCCTGAACGTATTCATCAATACGAAGTCCATGACGGATCGCACTTATGCGGAAGCGATCAATCAGAAGTGCGAAGCCATGATCGACAAGTATGTTGCTCTGGCGGATCAGATTTTCGCAGATGTAAGAGCACGCTTCTAGGAACAGAACTCAACTCTGAAAAAGAATAGAAACCGGAATTTCAGAAATTCCGGAATAGAAAAGGAGAACTGAGCAAATGGCACAGACCTTATTAGGAAAAGAAGTAACCGCTGCTCTGAATGAGAGAATCAAAGCGGACGTAGAGAAGTTAAAAGTAGCTGGCGTAAATCCTACTCTTGGTATTATCCGTGTGGGCGAGCGCGGAGATGATATCTCCTACGAGCGCGGTGCGATGAAGCGCTGCGATACGCTTGGTGTAGCAGTAAAGCAGTATCTGCTTCCCGCAGATGTAACGCAGGAGCAGCTGATTGCTACGATCGAGGAAGTAAATAAGGACGATTCCATCCACGGCGTTCTGATGTTCCGTCCGCTGCCGAAGCATCTGGATGAAGAGGCTGCCTGCCAGGCACTGGATCCGGAGAAGGATGTCGACGGTATCACCGACGGCTCCATGGTTGGCGTATTCACCGGTCAGAAGAAGGGCTTCCCGCCCTGCACACCGCAGGCCTGTATGGAGATCCTGGATCATTACGGCATCGACTGCACCGGCAAGAAAGCGGTTGTCATCGGTCGCAGCCTGGTAGTTGGCAAGCCTGCTGCTATGATGCTGATCAAGAAGAACGCGACTGTTACCGTATGCCATACGAAGACTGTGGATATGCCGGCCGTATGCCGTGAGGCGGATATCCTGATCGTGGCTGCAGGCCGCGCAGGCGTAGTTGACAAGCCTTACTTTGCACCCGGGCAGGTAGTTATCGATGTCGGCATCAATGTGAATGCGGAAGGCAAGCTTTGCGGCGACGTGAAGTTCGAGGATGCAGAGCCGATCGTAGGCGCGATCACTCCCGTTCCCGGCGGCGTTGGTTCCGTAACCACATCCGTGCTGGTTGGCCATGTCGTAGAAGCTGCGATGCGCCGTCAGGGACTGTAAAACCAGCCTGCTTACCAGGAGAGAGCTCCGCGCAAACTCCGGGACAAGCCGAACCCATCTTCACACGGCCACGGGTGCTGCGTTTCCGGCTCCGGGCCGCGCGCCTATTAATCGCCAGTCGCCCCGGCGCGCCTCTTCGAGGCTTGATCGGTGGGGCTTTGTGGCGATCGCTAGCGCAGCCCTGCGCACGGAATCCTCGCAATGTGTCCGTGTAGAAGAGGGTCGGCTTTTCCCTGAGATTGCATCGATAACCTAATTTAGTTCATTCCAGATGCCTATAATGGCTTTAACAATTTTCGGAGCCGGAAACGCAGCACTAGTGACCGGACTGAGCCTTTCCTGCTGATTCCGGCAGAAAACTGCCGCGGAACTTCTTGATTATTTCCCAGCGTGGTAGAAATCCATCGTGAACTCCCAGAAGTCGAGGGCAGCCTCAGACATCAGAGATTTCTGGCGCCGCATCAGGTAGAGAGTGCGTGAGGTATGAAAGCCTTGGATGGAGAAGGTCTGCAGATCCGGAGAAAGCTGCCGGGCAATCCGCAGGTTGCACTCCGGGAGGATGCAGATCGCCTTTCCGGCATCCGTAAATCGAATTTTACTCAGAAAATCTTCTGTTTGACAGAAAATCTTCGGTGCAAACCCGGACAACTGGCATAGCTTATAAGTCATATCAGAATAGAATACAGAAATATCCGGCATAACGATAAAACGATCTTCCTTCAGATCACGAATATCCAGAGAAGTAACCTCTTCCGGGTATTTGCGATAACGGGGAGAAATCAAAATCTTATGCTCCTCGGAGAACAGGAGAGAAGGTGTCCATATCTGCTTATCTTCGAAAACCATGAAAGCTTCATTCTGCGTACTCAGGATGAAATCTGTGCTTTCAGAAAGATTACCGCCCGGATAATCCGACTGGCGGATGGAAACCTTTATTCGTGGATTCAGATCGGTATAAGCCAGAACACAGTCCATAATGCAGTCGGCGAAAGCATGGCAGAGAATACGGACCTCACCGCAGGTATCGTAACGGGTCTGCTGTACCTGAACAAGACCCATGCGCAGTTCATTCAGAGCCTTTCTCGCATATTCAGAGAAATTTCGCCCATAATCATTCAGGCGAATATAGTTGCCATGCCGGTCGAAGAGCTGAACACCGACCTCCTTCTCCAGGCTGGCAATGCTTTTGC
Source organism: Hominifimenecus microfluidus (assembly GCA_020687485.1). Taxonomy (GTDB): domain Bacteria; phylum Bacillota; class Clostridia; order Lachnospirales; family Lachnospiraceae; genus Hominifimenecus; species Hominifimenecus microfluidus. The sequence continues at coordinate 23,335 of JAJEQR010000034.1, forward strand.
TCAGTGCCGGCTGAGAGATTCCCAGACAGGCGGCAGTACTTGACATATGCTCCTGTTCACAGAGTGTCAGAAAATATTCCAGTTGACGCATATCCATAGTATTCTCCATTTCCTTTCCCATATTATTTATTTTATAGAAGCAATTCGAATAGCAATTCCGCGTCATATATGCGTATAAAAATCGGATAGAGTTTCCTTTTTTTCAGTATACCAGCACAAACTGTGAATTTCCATATGGAATAGAGATAAAAATTCATTATTCCAAAAAGTTATACTAGCATAAAATTTAAATAATTGATTAAATCAAAGCGCAGAGATATAATCGGTATGAACCTGCAGAAACGGAACAGAATCATGCCGGCACTGCTCAGAATCCGCAGGAAGTACGCACGAAAAATAAGGAGAAAATCTATGAATACGGCTTTGGTATTAACTCTGATCGCATTTATTTTCGTCGCATTCGCTCTGCTGACCGGAAAGGTCGCGCCGTCCGTTGCATGCGGAATCAGCATTGCTTTCCTTTGGATCACAGGCGTTGTCGATGAAACACAGGTATTTGAAAACTTTATCAGCAGTAATGTTATTGTAATGATCGGTATGATGATCGTAATTGCTGCTCTGCTGAAGACAAGTATCCTCTCTCATATCGCTTCTCTGGTGAAGGGCAACAGCATTCGCCCGATCCTGATTGTAGCGATGATTGTACCTTTCATCCTCTGCCAGTTCATCGGCGGTGTGACTTCCATGATTACGGTGCTTCCGCTGCTGATCGCGTTGGCATCTCAGATCGGAATTTCCCCGACCCGCCTGGTGCTTCCGGCATCTGTCGGAGCACAGGCCAGACTGATGGCGCTTCCGATCGGTGGCGCTGCAGCCATGTATCTGCTGAAGAATCAGATGGCGGCGAATGTCGGATGTCTGGAGCAGCTGGGATTCTGGGATCTGTTCGCGACACGCATGCCGGGAACCATCGCAGCGATGGTATTCACGGTGATCTGGGGCTATAAGCTGCTTCCGGAGAGAGAACTTGGTGATTCCGAAGCATTGAATAAGGGCCCGGATGTATTTAAGAAATCGGCATTGCCGAAATGGAAGGAAATCGCAACTTATATTATTTTCTTTGGCTCTTTGATTCTGATGTGTTTCAGTCGTTCCATTGGTATCTCCAATACGCTGATTGCAACCGTTGCCGCCCTGCTGTGTGGTCTTCTGGGGATTTTAAATGAGAGAGAAATGTATCAGGCAGTCAATTGGCCTCTGATCTTCATGATGAGCTTCATGCTTTCCATCGCGACTGCCATGGCGAACAGCGGCGCGGGCGATTTCCTGGCCAGTGGTCTTTCCGGTATCTTTGGACTGAACAATATGATCCTGATTGTTGCGATCGTGTTCATTTTCTGCGTGATTCTGACGCAGTTCATGGACAATACCGCGCTGATCAACATTTTTACACCGATTGCCATCATGGCCTGTGTGCAGAACAATATCAGTGCGCTGCCGATCATCTGCGCCATCGATGCATCCTGTCTGGCTTCCTTCAGCACTCCGCTGGCATCGCCCAGTTCACTGATGGCATATAAGCTTGGCGGATACAGCATGAAGGAGATGCTGAAATTCAGTGTACCGATCATTTTGCTGTCCGCAGTCGTATCCATCATCTGGATTCCGCTGTATTTTACGATTTTCCATTAAGCAGGAAATGATACAAATTATTATGGGTTATAGGAGATACTGAAGGTATTATGTCAGAAGAAAACAAGAACAATACCGAACACAACTTTGATCCGACGATGTTCGACCCGATCGAGCCGGTAAAGCTGTTCGATGATTATTACTTTATTGGAAATAAGCTGGTTGGCATCCATGTGTTGAAGACCAGCGAGGGGCTGGTGCTCTTCGAAGCTATGGACAAGTACGATGTAGACGATGAATTCCTGATCCCCGGCTTAAAGAAGCTGGGCCTGGAGAACGAGAAGATCCTCATCCTCTTCCTGACGCATGGTCACTTTGATCACTATATGGGAGCAGATAAGATCCGCCTGCGTACCGGCTGTGAAGTCGCGCTGAGCAAAGAGGACGCAGCTTTCATGCTGTGGGGACCGGATAATTATCTCGATATCGAGGATCTGCGTGTCCCTCGTATCACGAGAACAATCGAAGATGGCGAGGATCTTGTCTTCGGCGATCATACCGTTCACGTGATTTTGGCTCCCGGTCATACGCCCGGCTGCCTGAATTATTCCTTCGAGGTTCACGATAACGGCCAGGCACATCGCGTGATCATGGTCGGCGGCTACGGTGTCTTTGGTCCGGGAATTTATCCCGGGAAGCATGAGTATCCACACAGTGTAACTTATGCAGTGGATCAGGCACTTACATTTGCCACATCCTGTGTAAAAACCTGGGAATATTGCAAGGAGAATCACTGCGACGTCTATCTGAATCCGCACCCGCATTTATGCGCCATGCTGGAGACGGACGAGAAGAACAAGGCACGGAAGCCAGGTGAAGAGAACGCGTTCGTAATCGGCCTGGAAGGCGTAAGAAAATGGATTGTGGAACGTTTCGACGTATGCCTGGAGTGCGCACAGAAATTCTCGGATATTCGGAAAGAATATTGACTTTTATCATGAAAAGCGTTAAGGTAAGCCTGTAAGTATAAGATCATCATTACGCAGGATTCCAACGCAGAACCGAACCAATAGGAAAGGCAGGTATCTGAACTTCAGATACCTGCCTTTTTCAGAGAACAAGGAGTTTTCAGTATGACAGTCTGTACCATAATTATCGGGAAAGCAGGGATTCTGCCGCAAAGAAAGGAGAAGAAGATTATGCGAAAGAAACTAATGACATGGCTGCTGGCATTTGCCATGATATTCACTGTGGCCGCGCCCGCGCAGGCGGCCCGCGGCGGAGTCGAGGACTTTGTGCGCCGCCTGTATCAGGTCGTTCTTCAGAGGGAACCGGACGCCGCCGGTCTTGCCGACTGGTGCGATGCGCTGACCAGCGGCCGGGCACAGGGCGCGGAGACAGCTGCCGGATTCTATGACAGTATCGAGTTCAAGAAGAGAGACATCAGTGACTCTGATTATGTAGAGATGCTCTACACATCCATCATGGGCCGCAGCTCCGATGCTGCTGGCAAGGCCGACTGGTTGAAGCTGCTGCAGGAGAAAGGCGTGACCAGAAACTACGTCCTGTCCGGATTCCTGATGTCGCCGGAATTCGGTAAGCTCTGCGACGAATATGGTATCGAGAGAGGAAGTTACACCTCCGCGGCTGTCCGCGATCAGAACCCGGATGTTACCGCATTCGTAAAGCGCCTGTATTCCGTATGTCTGAACCGCCAGCCGGATCGTGACGGCTGGGATTTCTGGACCGGACGTCTGCTGCGCCATGAGCTCTCCGGCGCGGAAGCAGCCAGAGGTTTCTTCTACAGCCAGGAATTCCTAACTAAGGGCTTGAGCAATGAAGAGTTCGTCCGCATTGCCTACCGCACACTGCTGGATCGTGACGCCGACGCTCAGGGCTTCGAGCACTGGACCGGCAAGCTGAATGATGGCAATAGCTGGGAGTTCGTTATCGAAGGATTTATCGGATCGCAGGAATTCAGCAAGCTCTGCGACCGCTATGGCATCACTCCCGGTGAAGCGAAGAAGGTCAATGACGTAACAGAAGCAAAGACCATCGTCATCGATGCCGGACATCAGGCGAAGCAGATGAAGGACAAAGAAGCCGTCGGCCCCGGCTCCAGCCAGATGAAGGCTAAGGTGTCCTCCGGTACTTCCGGCGTAGTTACTGGCAATGACGAATATCAGATCAATCTGGATGTAGCGCTCTTATTGCGTGATGAGCTGACAGCCAGAGGCTACAATGTCATTATGACAAGAGAGACGAATGATGTCAGATTGAGCAATCAGGATCGCGCACGTATTGCGAACGAAGCAGGTGCCGACGCGATGATTCGTATCCACTGCAATTCCGTGGATGCTTCCTATGTGCGCGGCGCACTTTGCATTATTCAGTCGAAATCGAATCCGTACTGCGGAAGCCTGTCCGGAACATGCAGCGAACTCTCGAACACGATCCTGAAGAGCTACTGTGCTGCTACCGGCCTGAAGAACATGGGCATTCAGTACGATGACAACCTGACCGGAACGAACTGGTGCCAGGTACCGAATACCGTGCTTGAAATGGGCTTCATGAGCAACGCGGCGGAAGATCGTCTGATGGGAACCGACACATTCAAACAGAACGCTGCCCGCGGAATCGCCGACGGACTGGATGCTTACTTCGGAAGATAGGAGTAAGCATATAGTGAGCATACGAATGCAAAAGTATATGCGAACAATTTTCAGTAAAGGGGAACGCAATGGATACATTTTCCACATACCATCCCGTTATTAATTTCATCTATTTCGTAATTGTGATCGGGCTGTCCATGTTCTTTATGCACCCGGTATTTCTGGTGATTTCGCTGATCTGTTCCATGGCATATGGAATCTACCTGAAAGGAAAGAAGGCGATGAAGGTATTCTTCTTCGCCATGCTTCCTTCCTGTCTGCTGATGGCGATCATCAACCCGCTGTTCAGCCATGCGGGCGCAACCATGCTCTTCTATATGAAGGACGGTAACCCAGTCACTCTGGAATCCATCCTGTATGGGATCGGGGCCGGTGTTATGCTGGCCGGAGTTGTATCCTGGTTCTCCGTATTCAATGTCGTTATGACATCGGACAAGTTCATGTACCTGTTCGGCAAAGCGATCCCGGCGGCCTCGCTGCTGCTGTCCATGGTGCTTCGCTTCGTGCCCCGCTTTACCGGCCAGATCAAAAAGGTCTCCCAGGCGCAGCAGTGCATCGGACGCAACGTGAATAACGGAAAGATCTATGAGAGAGCCGTGCATGGACTAAAGATCCTTTCAATTACAACCACCTGGGCGCTGGAGAACTCCGTGGAGACAGCGGACTCCATGAAGTCCCGTGCCTACGGACTGCGGGGGCGCACGAATTTCAGTATCTACCGTTTCGACCGCAGAGACAGTATACTTCTGACGTTTCTGCTTGGCGTATTCGCGCTGATCCTGGCTGCGATGGGCCAGGGATGGCTGAAGATTCTGTATTTCCCTGTATTTACGATAAATGCGACGAACGTGGGAGCGGTACTACTGTATATTCTGTATGCGCTTCTGTGCGCAATGCCACTGATTTTAAATGTTTTGGAGGATATCAAATGGCGCTCTTTGAGGTCAGAAATCTGACGTTTACATATCCCGGGCAGGACAGGCCGGCGCTCCGGGATCTGAATTTCTCCGTAGAAGAGGGCGAATTCCTCGTAGTCTGCGGCAAGTCCGGCTGTGGTAAATCGACGCTGCTCCGGCACTTCAAGACGGCAATGTCTCCTTATGGCGTGAGAGAAGGTCAGCTCCTCTTTGACGGGAGAGAGCTGGATAGTGTCTCCGTCCGGGAGCAGGGGGCGCGTATCGGATACGTGCTCCAGAGTCCGGATAACCAGTTGGTGACGGATAAAGTGTGGCATGAGCTGGCCTTCGGACTGGAAAATCTTGGCTACGAGACCGGCACGATTCGCTTGCGCGTGGCGGAGATGGCCAGTTTCTTCGGCATCCAGACCTGGTTCATGAAGAATGTGGAGGATCTCTCCGGCGGTCAGAAGCAGCTGTTGAATCTGGCGGCGGTTATGGCCATGCAGCCGGATCTCCTGGTGCTGGACGAGCCGACCTCCCAGCTGGATCCGCTGGCAGCCGGAGATTTCCTGGCGACGCTGCGCAAGATCAATGCGGAACTTGGTACGACGATCATCCTGATCGAGCACCGTCTGGAAGAAGTGCTCTCCTATGCGGACCGCGTGATGGTGATGGAGAACGGCGGCATCCTGGCGCTGGCTCCGCCTCGGAAGCTGGCGGATCTGATCCGCGACAACGATATGTTCCAGGCCATGCCGGTTCCCATGCGCATCTTCGAGGCGCTGGACGGCCGCGGCGACTGTCCGGTTACGGTGCGTGAGGGTCGTGAATGGCTGAAAGAGCAGATCCCGGACGTCCCGGTCTACCGGGAAGGTGAGGTTGCTGATGCAGAGAAGAATATGGAAAGCGTGGAAGCCTCCGCCGGGAAAAAGACGAGGAAGAAGTTCCTGTTTGGAAAAAAGAAAGAAAATTCAGAAGGATCTGCTGCAGGCGGCGAAACGGTTCTGGAAGCGAAGGATGTCTGGTTCCGCTATGAGAAGGATCTGCCGGACGTCGTGCGCGACCTGAATTTTACTGTGAAGAAAGGCGAACTGTTCTGCCTCCTGGGCGGAAACGGAACCGGCAAGACCACGACCATGAATCTGATCGGGCGAATCCGCAAGCCGTACCGGGGAAAGATTCTACTCAAGGGCAAAGAAATCGACAAGTACCCGGAGTCTGAGCTGTACGGATCGCTTCTCGGCATTCTTCCGCAGAATCCGCAGTGCCTCTTCGTGAAGGACACCGTAGAGCAGGATCTGCGCGAGATGACGGGAAAACATACCGATGAAGCCTTCTTGAATGATATCATCGACAAAACGGAGATCCGTCATCTGCTTTCCAGTCATCCCTATGACCTGTCCGGCGGCGAGCAGCAGAGAGCTGCGCTGGCCAAGGTACTGCTCCTGAACCCAGAGATCATCCTGATGGATGAGCCCACGAAGGGCATGGACGGCTTCTACAAGCAAAAACTGGCCGGAATTCTGAAGAGCCTGACCGCAGAGGGGCGGACGATCCTGATGGTTTCACATGATATCGAGTTCTGCGCGGAATTCGGCGATACCTGCGCGCTCTTCTTCTATGGCAGCATCGTAACCAGCAAACCGGCAGAAGAATTCTTCGCCGGCAATAGCTTCTATACAACCGTAGCGAACCGGATCGCCCGTAAATGGTATCCGGATGCGGTGACGGCAAAGGATGTGATCGAGCGATGCAGGAACAAGTAAAAAATCAGAAACATGCAGACGGAACTCCTGCAAAGAAGATGGAGGCGCATGAGGCGGCGAATGCGAATCAGGCACGCGGCATGGACACGCAGGCCATGATCCCGGTTCTTGCCATGATCGCGGAGCTGTTATCCATCACGCTGTTCCGCTGGGTCTCAGTGCCTGACCTGAAATACACGCCGTACTCCACCGTTGGAAAAATATGGAAGCTGGAGGACGTCGCCGAAGGCCTGGCCTGGAACTACCAGACGCCGGAGAGCATGACAAGAGCCGCTGATCAGATGGCCATGATTCTGCGAATTGGCGTGATAATTTCGCTGATCCTCGGCATCGCCTTTATTCTCTATGCCTTTCATTCAAAAGTAAAAGCAGTGCGGCTGGGACGGATCGCTTTCCTGTGGAATACGCTGCTGACAGCGGCGGCGCTCTGGTGGGCGACGGACGCAAACATGGCGCTCAACATCCTGAGCGGAAGAGTGAACAGCTTCATGAACCTGACAATCTACAGTAAGATTCAGCTGACAGCGGCCTCCTACCTGATGATTGTACTGGCAATCCTGATCGTTCCGTTCATGCGGAAGCTGCTGGATACGCGAAAGGAATACGCAGCGGAATATTACCAGACGCGAGTGGAGACAGAGGATCACGGAATCGGTAAGCGAACCATCCTTGCCTTCGCGCTGATCCTGACTGCGATCCCGGCAGTGATCTTCTTCGGCATCTTCTTCCTGAATGACCGGAGCGATTACTTTATCTCTCTGTGCATTATCATCCTCTCGATGCTGCCGTTCTTCCTGGTCTTCGAGAACCGCAGACCCCAGGCGAGAGAGGTCGTGGTTATCGCAGTCATGGCGGGACTCGCTGTAGCCGGCCGCGCAGCCTTCTTCATGCTCCCGCACTTCAAGCCGGTCGCGGCGATCGTCATTATCGCAGGCGTCAGCCTGGGCGCGGAGGCAGGCTTTCTGACTGGAGCTGTCGCAGGCTTCGTCTCGAACTTCTTCTTCGGGCAGGGCCCGTGGACGCCGTGGCAGATGTTTTCCTTCGGTATCGTCGGCTTCCTGGCCGGACTGATTTTCCGAAGAAAGCGCGGACGATGGAAGCATCTTCGCTTCCTCCTCTGTCTGTACGGCGGGCTGTCCGTCCTGATTGTCTATGGCATGCTGATGGATACCGCGAGCGTATTCATGGGAATGGGCGAGATCAATAAGAATGCGTTCCTCGCCATGTACATCAGCGGCTTCCCTGTAAATGTAATACACGGAGCATCAACAGTTGTTTTTCTGCTGATTCTGGGCGAACCCATGATGAACAAGCTGGATCGAATCAAGAAGAAATACGGAATTCTGGATCCGTAAGAATGATGGCAGAGACAATAAGAAAAGCGGCTGTTTTCCTGATATTATGTTGGGAGAGCAGCTGCTTTTTTGCGATTATGCGATTGATTGACAATAGACGAGACATATGATATAGTTCGCAATAACAGAGGATGAAGCAGAACAGCAAAAATACCGGAACAGAGAGGGAGATACAATGGGACTGTTTGGCAGTAAGAAGACGCCGGAGGAAATTCTGGCGGAGGGCAGAGAGCTTTATGGGGATTTTAATTTTGCGAAGGCACTCAAAGTGCTGGATAAGGCGAGCGGAACGCTGGACGGCGAGCCGGATTATCTGATTGCACTTATTTACATGTATTGCCATCAGGATGATTCGATAACACGCAAGCATCTCAGAATCGCGGCGGACGCGGGCTATGAAGAGGCAGCCTGGCTTCGGGAGATCCTCTATAAGGAGCATACGTTCACAGCGGAGGAACTCTTTGAGAACGGCAATGAGGCTTATAAGAAGAAAAAGTATAAAGATGCCCTTGGCTGGTGGGAGAAGGCGGATGCGCGGGGAAGCGCCAATGCAAGCCTGCAGTTGGGACTGCTGTACGAAAACGGCCAGATCGTGAAGCAGAACACGGAAAAGGCCATGGAGTATTATCTGAAGTCTGCAGATATGGGAAATGTTACGGCACAGTGCCTGCTGGGACTGCGGTACACTACAGGCAAGGACGGCATCGGGCAGGATCAGCAGAAGGCATTGGAGTTCTTTCGCAGAGCAGCCGAACGAGGAGATGACGCTTCGCAGTTTTATCTGGGAGTCAGATATATTTTGGGGGATGGATGCGTAAAAGACCCTGCCAGAGGGTTCGAATGGCTCCAGAATGTATCGCGCAAAATGGAAAAGCGGCGGAAAATGCAAAAGCAACGCTGGCAAAGATGGGAAATGTAGCAGTTGCTCTGGAAACTGCGAAGCAGGAGGGCGACTCTTATTATAAGCAGGGCGTAGCCGCTTCGAATAAGAAGGATTATGCCACGGCAATTCAGCTGTGGGAGCAGGCGGCCGCGAGAGGGAACGCGAAGGCGTACCGTGCGCTGATCCGGGTCTACAGCGACCACAACACCCTGATTCCTGAGCGAATGAAGTTCCAGGATTATGAAAAAGCAATCGCATGGGATAAGCGGGCGCTGGAGCACGGCGTTGACGTACTGGTATGGAGAAATGACGAAGATGAAGTCGCTTATGGATCGTATACCATCATGTATGCCGAGGTGTTAGAGACAATTCTCGATGTCTATAGAAAGCTTGGAAGAATGGACGAAGCGGTCGCTTTCGCAAAAGAGTGCCACCAAAAAGGACTCGACTGCGAGTGGAGACTCATGAAGCTCTATCTGAACATGGAAGAATATGAGCAGGCTGTGTTCTGGGCGCGAGAACATGACAAAAAGATGGGCGGTCAGTCGGCGGAAGGAACGTTACGTTACATAGCAGATGAACTGCATTTCCTGGCGCTTCAGGCGGTGGAAGAAGAGGATTATGCGGAGGCAAAAGAGCTGGCGGAGAACGCAATTACGCTTGGCAGTGTAGATGCGATGTTCCTGTATGGAAACCTGTATGAGGATGGATCAGGAGTAGAAGCGGATAAAGAACAGGCGCTTTACTGGTATAAAAAAGCGGCGGAAAAAGGTCTGGCGATTGCACAATACTTCTGCGGAGGAATGTATTGCAGAGGCGAGGGCTTAGACAGACCGTATGCGATGACAGGCCTGTACTGGTATGAAAAGGCGGCGGAGCAGGGGATGGCCGAAGCACAGTATCAATGCGGAGTGATCTACGAGAAAGAAAACGCTATGAGGCAGAATAAAAGCAGAGCCCTGTACTGGTATAAAAAGGCTGCAGAACAGGGATACGCCTTTGGTCAGGTGAAGTGCGGCGATTTGTATCTTGATTCGAACGTTACTCCTGTTCCGGCATATTGTGTGGAAGAAGCCCGCAAGTATTATGAAAAAGCGGCAGCCCAGACAGAAGAGCCGGAGCTTCAGGAATACGCCCAAAATCAGCTGAAAAGGCTGTCGAGATATAACTGAAATGGAGTCGAAGAAGCGGCTGTTTTCCGGTGAAAGGTGGAAAGCAGCCGCTTGCTTTGCTTATTTACTATCTGGAAAGTTATGAATTATCCGCAATCAGGAAATATTGCCGTTTTTATCACAGCTTACAGTCGGACTTAACGAATTGCTCTTACCAGCGCTGTTTTTAAAGGTACCCTTGGATGTTGCAGAAGCCTTGGACGTCGAACTGTTATTGCGTGAAGTAGAAGCACTTACAAAACTCCAGGTACTGTCATAAATTGATTTGCTGTAGCTGGCGCTGGTACACTTTACACTGGAGCCGCTGTTGATTTCGAAAGTAGCGGTAACGGTGAAAGAATATAATTTGCTGCCGCTGGTACTATAAGCCGTATCGGTTTTAGATGCACTTTTTGTTGTGGAACGGGCAGAGGTCTCATTAATAGACAGTGTAGTAACAATATAGGAACCATCTGGGAAATATGTTGTTTTAGACAGGTCAGTTGCCGCAAGTGCAGGCTGTGTGTATACAATATTAAAGATAAAAGCGAGAATAAGAAGTATACTAAAAAATTTTTTCATATAAACCTCCGGATGTTAATTTAAGTTATCTGTGGTTTCTGTAATTTCAATGGCTGGTTCTTCGATAATGAAGGCAGGCCAGTTGTAATACACATCAATAAAGAACGCACCAAAAGCAAAGACAAGAACAGCAATAATAATTGCCGCAATTCCGATATATTTTCTGCGGACATGCCTCACTTTATCCTGCTCATTATCCTGAAGATAGGACTGGGCGGTATCCTCCGGCTTTCCCAGATCAGCCATCATCTGATCGAGAGTGGCATCCGGAACAAATTCCAGATAGTCGTCCAGCATCTGATTTACTTGTCGGGTTAGGCCGCGTTTATTCGGAAAGGCAAAAGGAATTGCTCTTCGAAAACGCGACAGGTAGATTTTCTTAGGGTTCATTCATACTCTCCTCTGGCGGCAGAATCTCAGACAGACATGAGAACGCCCGGTAAAATTCTTTCAGACAGTTTCGATAGTGTTCGTGACCGGAAGGCTCCAGGTGATAGTACACGCGGATTCTTCGGTTAGATTCTTCTGTCCATTCAGTTACATATCCGGCCTTGGCCAGCTTATATAAAATGGAATAAAGAACACCGTCGGACAGACTAAAAAGTCCGTGACTTCGTTGCTTGATTTCCTGACCGATTTGATAGGCGTACATATCCTGCTCGGCAAGAACCGTCAGGACAATCATTTCGGTGGCACTTCTTGTGAATAGTTCCTTATTTGCCATAAAGAAACCTCATATTCTTTGAAATTACTGATAGTTATATTAAAGCACAGAATGAAAAATTTGTAAAGTATATAATAATACTTTAAAAATAATGTAATTTGCAGATTGACAATGAACGAAGTCCATGTTAAAGTTAAAATAAATTAAAAAAACGAACAAAAAATGCCATAAAATTAAAATATATGGTTGACAACAGTCGGAAACCATGGTAATGTTTGGGTATACTTAAATAGTCGATAAGGACGAATGGAGAAGGTCTTTCCATGCAGAATACCAAAGTACACAGTATATCTGACCTGCAGGTAAGAGCTCCCAATACAGCTGTATAAAGCAAAGTCAGGTTGCACACAGCAATAATAAAAAGAAGGAGGAATTGTGTATTGATCAAGAAATTTGCGGTACTTTTTATGACGGTTGCGTTGGCAGTCGGAGCGGTGGTTCCTTCGTATGCGAATACGTATGATAAGAACTATGCGTTTACGGTTTCGGCTAAGCATTATGTAACGCCGGCATTTTCCAAGGATGGAACGACGAAGGTGTATGCGTATTACACGGTTGGACCGTACCGCCTGGCGTTTCAGACCTGGGGGACGAACAGCGGTAATTCCAGTGGTGCTAATTGCACGAGCGGAGAAACTGCAAGAGTGACTCGCGACGTTAAGTCGTCAATTACGAATTTCATTCATGAGCAGGGATATGCGAAAGCATATCTGAAGATCAATGCATATGATGAAAGTGGTGTTGGGGTAAGAGCCGAAGGCGTCTGGAGCCCGGACAGCACGAGAAACTATAACGTAGTAAACTAATATTTGCTAAGCAAGCCGCCCTGCCGCTGGCAGGGCGGTAATCAATAAGGCGGTGACAATTTATGCTTCTTCAGGAATTAAAGAAAGCCTTCTCCAACAAGATGTTTCAGGTAGTATTGCTGGTCTCGACAGTGATACCATTTATGAATACATATGTCAGGTGGAAAGTTACACAGAATGATATTGCTATGGGCATAAAAATGCAGATGGAGGAATGGGTTTCTCTTAGCGTATTTAGCGGATGGATTGGAAGTGAATTCTATACATCCGGCTATTCTCTGTTTTTCTTTATCTTTCCGCTTCTTGTCTGTGCCGGGTATGGGTGGTCGTTTCGAAGAGAACTGGATACCGGATACACGAATCAGATTGTCAGTCGTGCGGGAAAGAAGAAGTATTATTTCTCCAAATATTTTTCGATTTTTATAACGGGCGGTATTATTTTTACAATGCCTGTGTTAATTAATTTACTGGTGGGAATGACATTCGAGAATCTGGCGCTTCCAGATCCGGCAACTCAGTATTTTTGGGGAGATTATTTGAGCTTTTTAGGTGGGCTTTTTTTCTCTCATCCAATGCTGTTTTGCTTCTTATATCTTTTAGTAGATTTTATCTTTTGCGGTGCATTGGCTTGCGTGTGTATGAGCCTTTCTTTTTTTATTCGGAACAAAGTTTCGGTAATTGTAATTCCTTTTTTGGCGCTGCTTTTTTGGCATGAAATTTCCAATCGCTATCTGATTGATAATGATACAATTTATACGCCGTCACTTTTGCGTATGGTCCATCCCACTGGGTCTGAGTATATTATATTGGGGAGTGCATATCTTACAGCGATTGTCGTGATACTTGCAATTACGCTGGGAATTACCATTTATAAGATGAAGTACAGCGATATTCTCTAACAGGACAGGAGGTTGAAGATTATATGAAAAAATGGACGAAAATTCTTCTTTCTGTTATCTGCGTGGGTATCGTTGCCGCCTGGGGCATTCGGGTATACTGGGTGAACCGGACATATCCGGATGTAAACCGACAGTACTATTCCATGGGAGAAGAGGTAGAATTGGGAACGGATCGTTTCTATTATGATTCCATGGATGGATACTACGTTACGCTGGAATCGGCAGAAATTTATGAGTATGAAGATTTGCTTTCAGAGTATGGATTCTATGATTTTTATGAGGCATATCCTCCGGATCGGATTTATTTACTTAAAGTAAATATCCGCAATACGGACAGTACGGAGGATGGAATCGATTTTTCGGACTGGGTATTGCAAAGCGCTGAGATCAGAGAAGATCTTGACTGGGACCTTTATTATGAGATGAATAACATAGAGGAAACGGCGATTGCCCTTCGAACGGATTCGGAGATGGAGTTCTATCTGCCGTATAATCTGCGAGATGACTTCTTTAAAGAAAGTGACTGGAACAATCTGGAGGAATATCCGATGTTTCTTACGGTAACGTGGTTCCCGAATAAGAAGATGATTCGGATTAATGAGTAGGGAGAAAGTAATGAAGAAAAAAATTGTGATAATGGGGATGGCTGTGCTGCTGCTGGGACTTCCCTGCAGCGCGTGCCAGACTTTGGAGAAAGAAGCGGCGGAGCCGAGGCGGACGCAGAGCGCGAAGTCTGTGGTGCAGGCCGGGATTGCAGATACGGAGATCAATGATAGGGAACTGCAACAGGCAGAGTCAGAGATTGTGGATGGTCTTGAGCTTGCTTCCTGGGGGACGAAGGTTTATGATCCGGTGGAGCATGAAAATGTTGGCGGCCTGGCAGTGAGTGTAACTCAGGTAACTTATTACACGAGTCTGAAGGATGCTGGTTTTTCACCGGATGTGATTCCGCTGAATGACGACGCCGTAAAAGATGTGGACGGCGAGGATGGAGAGATGCTGGTGGCAGGAGAACTCCTGGATGAAGACGGTAATATTCAGCGTGGTTATAAGCTCCTGGAATTGGAAGCAGAAATCTGGAATGAGAGGAATGAGGCGAACGACAAAGACTATTTGTACGTTACACCGAAAATATTTGACCGAAATGATCTTGAAGTGATCGATGAGGAAGAAAACAAAGAGTTGGGCTATATTTACAATGTGCCTTACACACGATCAGAACCGGTGTATCTTCAGGAGGCTGTGGATCATGAGAAGAACTCCTTCAAGGTAGATCTGGCACAGGGAGAGTCGATGACGATTCATTTGTTCTTCTTTGTGCCGGAGGATGATTCCGCATATGTTGGCGTTGTACAGGGCGGCGGAGAATTCAGCGGAGGATTTTTCTCTCTGCATCCGGACGGTACCTGAGAATACGAGACAGAGGAATGGTGTGAATGATATTTTTTAAGCTGTGGAGACATGATCTGCGCTACGGACTGAGTAAGCGCCTGCTGCTGTATCTTCTGGTGGCTTTCGGACAGGCCTTTCTGTTCTGTAAGGGATTCTCCAACTGGATCGGTAATATGTCCGGGCTTCCGGAGATTGGCGAACTGTCGGATACATTCGGAAATTATCTAATATATCTCTTTCAGGGGATGGACGAATATGTAGCTACTCCGGATAAGGCGTTCGAGTTCCCTGCGATGTGGATTCTGATTTTTCTGTGCGGGAACGCGCTGACGCTTACTTACCCACTGCGCGATCTGGAGGGCGTGGGGCAGCAGCTCCTGATCCGTTCCGGCAGGCGCAGACACTGGTGGCTGGCCAAGTGCGGCTGGGAGATCGTGAGTTCAATCGTGTATCTGCTGCTGCTCTGGCTGGGAGTTCTCTGTTATTGTGCGATTTTTCAGATTCCGATTACGCTGGAAATCAATGAATGGCTGGTTTCGGTGATGGCAAGCTGGGAAGTTGCGTCGCCACTAAATCCGGGCGAAGTCTGGCTGTGGCTGATCGCAGGACCGATGCTTTTCATGATTCTGTTGAATCTGGTGGAACTTGCGGTCGGGCTGCTCCTCGGAACGATCTGGGGTTTCACGGCGGATTGTGTCATCCTGCTGCTATCGGCATACTGGATGAATCCATGGCTTCCGGGGAATTATGTGATGTTTCTGCGCAGCCGGTGGCTGATCCCGGAGACAGGAATGGCGCTCAGTCAGGGAATCTGGCTGATGCTGGCTGGAAGCCTGTGCATGATCCTGATCGGCGGGATATTCTTCAGCCGGAAGGATATTCTAAGAAAGGAGTGATCCGGATAAATATGAAAGAAATACAACTGAAAGTAACAGATGCAAATAAGAAGATTCACGGGAATACGATTCTGGAGAATGTTTCTCTGACGATGACTTCCGGTAAGATATATGGCCTGCAGGGCAGCAACGGATCGGGCAAGACCATGCTGATGCGCGCCATGTGCGGACTGATCCGTCTGAACAGCGGCACAGTAGAGATGAACGGAAAGATTCTGGGGAAGGATATGGCTTTTCTGGAGAATACGGGAATCTTAATCGAGTCCCCGGCTTTCCTGAATGGCTATACCGGGCTGCAGAACCTGATGTATCTGGCGGATATTCAGAAGCGTGTGGATCGGGATGCCGTGCGGCACACGATCGAACGGGTAGGGCTAGACCCGGATGACAAGCGAAAGTACCGGAAGTATTCGCTGGGAATGAAGCAGCGGCTGGGAATTGCGGCGGCGATTATGGAGCAGAACGATATTCTGCTGATCGACGAGCCCTTCAATGCCCTGGATGTGGACGGTATCGAGCTGGTCAAGGGAATCCTGCTGGAGGAGAAGGCACGGGGCGCGCTGATCGTACTTTCCTGCCACGAAAAGCAGCTGCTGGAGAGCCTTTCAGACGAACTTTACCTGATCCAGAGCGGAAAGATCATGGATCATATTGTGCTGTAGAACGATAATATGAAAGTGAAAGCGGCTGTTTCTCAATAGAATATTGTGAGAAGCAGCCGCTTCTTTCGGTGTCATAAGGATTGCGGAAAAAGAGCGATTCCATTATAATAGAAGCAGGACAAGTCGGGAAAGGAAGGTGATTCGATGGGAAGGTTCGTGAATCCGGACAACAGTGCCTTTCAGGTCGCGCTGAATTCAAAAATCTACGTGGATAAGACCGGGCTGATCGCGTATGCGAACAGTGTGCTGGATACTTCCGATGCATATATCTGCAGCAGCCGCCCGCGGCGTTTTGGAAAATCCTATGCCGCGAATATGCTCTCTGCGTATTACAGCCGGGGAGCCAGTTCAGAGGAAATGTTCGCTGGATTGGAGATCAGTAAGGCCACAGATTTCAGAACGCATCTGAATCAATATGACGTAATTCATATCGATATTCAGTGGTTCCTCTCGAACTGTCGGGAAGCTTCCGGCGTGGTTCCTTTTATCGAGAAAAGCGTATTGAATGAGTTGCGGGAGATTTACCCGGATGCTGTATCCCCAGAAGTGGTCTCGCTGTCGGATGGTCTTTCCCTGGTAAAAGAAGAAACCGGACAGAAATTCGTCATTATCATTGACGAGTGGGATGTTCTTATTCGTGAGGAGGCAGTGAGCCGGAAGGTTCAGGAGGAATATATTAATTTCCTGCGGAGTCTATTCAAGGGAACGGAGCCGACAAAGTATATCCAGCTGGCCTATCTGACGGGGATTTTGCCGATCCGAAAAGAAAAAACACAGTCAGCACTGAATAATTTTGATGAGTTCACTATGCTTGGAGCCAGTGATCTGGCGCCGTATATCGGTTTTACGGAGGATGAAGTCCGCAGGCTTGCGGACGAATATCACAGAGATTTTGCTGAAGTGAAGCGTTGGTATGACGGCTATCTTCTGCGAGATTGCCAGGTTTACAATCCCAGAGCGGTTGTAAGTGTCATGTTGAAGGGAGAATTTAAGAGCTACTGGTCAGAAACGGCTTCCTACAAGGCGCTTGTGCCGCTCATCAATATGAATTATGACGGCCTGAAAAATGCGATTATTGAGATGCTTTCCGGCGCTTCCGTTCGGGTGAATACCGCCACGTTCAGTAATGATACTCGAAATATTCAGTGTAAAGATGATGTGCTGACGTATATGATTCATCTGGGATATCTTGGCTACGATCAGACACAGAGAACCGCATTTGTTCCTAATGAGGAGATTCGGCAGGAATTAACCATGGCGGTCGAGAGCAGACAATGGAATGAGATGCTGATGTTCTGGCAGGAATCGGAAAACCTGCTGAATGCAACATTGGATATGGATTCGGAAGCTGTTGCCGCTCAGATTGAGAAGATTCATAATGAATATGTTTCGGTGATTCAATACAACAATGAAAATTCATTAAGCAGTGTACTTGCAATTGCTTATCTGAGCGCAATGCCATATTATTTTAAGCCGGTTCGAGAGTTGCCGACAGGGCGCGGATTTGCTGATTTTGTATATATTCCGAAGCCGGAATACAGGAGCGATTATCCGGCATTGATTATTGAACTGAAATGGAACAGAAAGGCACAGACCGCGATGGATCAGATCAGGGAGAGAAATTATCCGCTGTCCATTTTACCGTACACGGGTGATATATTACTTGTGGCAATCAGTTATGATAAGACGGGAAAAGAACATAGCTGCCGGATCGAACAGATGGAAAAATAACCAGATGGTTTAGCACTTGGGATTTGCTGCAGATGTGAAGGAGGAAAATTAAGTTCCAAAAACGCTGTACAAATAAGATTGAATGTGTTTAAATGTACATAGGAGGTGTATAGGTGAACACATCAAATATTACAAATTATAAACCGAAAGATTTTTCTGAACTAATTGGTGTTTCGGTAAAAACCTTACAAAGATGGGATCGTGAAGGCGTTCTGAAAGCAAACAGAACTCCT
>JAJEQR010000035.1 GCA_020687485.1 Hominifimenecus microfluidus
TCATGTTTGAGCCCGTAAGGGCGAGTCGAAGCGACTGGCAGCTAATCGGCGCGCGAACCGAGGCCGGAAACGCAGCATCCGTGACCGGACTGAGCCTTTTCTGATGATTCCGGCAGGGAACTGCCGCAGAATTGAAGTTCCGCTGATAACCTGCATTAGGCTAGAACTTTGAGGAATCCCGCTGGTAACCTGCATTAGGCTAGAACTTTGAGGAATCCCGCTGGTAACCTGCACCAGTACAGAACTTCGCAACTTTCAGTTTCTATAAGTTTGCCAGCAGTATCATATACACCAGCGTCCCGGCCGCGATACTGAAGAGTGTCTGGTGCTTCCACTTGTAGGTGACTGCGACGACGCCCACCGCGAGGAACTGCGGGAGCGCGACGCCGCGAAGGTCCGTGCCCGCGTCCTTCAGGCAGTACACGATCAGAACTGCCATGATTGCGGACGGCAGCGCCTGCCCGAGGCGTTCGAGCCATCCCGGCATGCGCTTCTCTCCGTGAAAGATCAGGAACGGGAGCGCCCGGAGAAAAAATGTGATCGCCGCGGCAAGAAGAACCGGCGGCAGAAATTCATTCAGACTCATGAGCTCGCCCTCCTGCCTGCATAAATACCAGCAGCCCGGATACTCCAAGCAAAGCCGGAAGCATAAAGCGCTGCTGTCCGAACAGAACCAGGCACAGCGTGCCGATCGCCAGCCCAGCCAGCGCCGGTGTATGTTTCTTCGTCTTCTCCCACTGATCGATGAAGATAATCACGAACAGAGCCGTCATGCAGAAATCAATTCCATTTAACTCCACCGGAAGCAACTGTCCCAGGACGCCGCCGAGAACCGAACCGATCATCCAGTAACAGCGGCTTAAGAACGCCACCAGGAACATGGTATCCTGTTTCTCCTTCTCCGGCAGATCCAGCGTATAGTTGACTGCGTACGTTTCATCCGTCATCGTGTGAATCATATAGAGCTTCCGCTTCCCCATCGCTCGAAATTCCTTCAGGAAAGTCAGACTGTAGAAGGTCTGACGGCTGTTCATCAGGAATGCCGTCAGCGCAACGGTGAGCAGGGACGCTCCGCTGCTTAAGAAGGTAATCAGCACAAACTGGAAGGCCCCGGTATATACGGTCAGGCTTACGAAAAGGGACGCAAACCATGGAAATCCTGCGTTCTGCATCATGATTCCGTAAGCTATACTTACGAAGATGTAACTACATAAAATGGGGATTGAGCAGACGAATGCCGCGCGGAAGATTTCTTTTTTCATATGTATTTTCCCGTATCTTGTATTTTGTAGCAATTCAGAATCTTGCATCTTACAGCAATTTAGAAAAAAGGGCTGCCGCAGCAGCCCCTTTTCTGTAATAATCCTCTTAATGTAACAACTCAGGCTGCAGAGTTAATTTGCGGGAACTTCGCCACCCTCTACAACCAGGCTTTCCTCATAATCCGCACCGTAAGTGTCGATCAGAGTTGCTTCGTAGTCTGCATGGAAGAACTGCTCCGCGCCCAGGGACTTGATCTCGTCGTTGATCCAGTCAAGCAGCGTGGTGTTGCCCTTCGTTACTGCGGGAGCAATGGTGTCCTTGTTGCCCAGCTCCGGAATACCTACTTCATAGCCCGGATTCTGCAGTGCGAATGCGATAACCTCAGTGTTGTCATTCGCCCATGCGACGCCGTTACCGTTCTCCAGAGCATTCTTCGCGGTTGCGTAGGAGTCATACTTCTGCAGAGGGATATCCGGATAGTTATTGATCAGGTAGGTCTCTGCTGTCGTACCGGAGATAACGATCATTTGATCATCCGCGTTCCAGTTGTCCAGAGTGGTGATGACATTCGACTCCGGAGAGATTACGCCGAGTGCTACGTTCATGTAGGGAAGCGCGAAGTCAACTTCCTCTGCGCGTTCGGGCGTTACGGTGAAGTTTGCAAGGATGATATCTACTTTGCCGGTCTGCAGGTACTCGATACGATTGGCCGCCTCGGTGGATACGAGGTTGACCTCTACACCAAGATCCTCACCGATCCGGTTGGCAAAGTATACATCGTAGCCCTGATACTCGCCATTCTCATCTACATATCCGAATGGGTTCTTATCCGAGAATACGCCGATATTAATGGTTCCGCTCTCTTTGATCTCGTCCAGAGTACGGTAAACCGTCTGCGCCTCTGCTGCCGAAGTATCCGCTGCTGCCGCGCTGCTTCCTGCTGCCGCAGTCGTTGTATCTGAAGAAGAACTTCCGCCGCAGGCAGCCATGGAAGCCGTCAGTGCCAGCGTAGTTAACAGTGTTGCAATTTTTGTCCTCTTTTTCATAATTCGGACTCCTTTCCGGGGATTTTCCCTCACTTTTTCATAACTTTTTTAATCTATCTGTATCGATTCGTATCCGAATTTTGTATTCTTCTGAATCGTTACATGCTTCTGTTATTTATTCGTTTTCTGTGTTCTGCGTTTTCGCGTCCTCGAAGGTAAACATATTTAAGAACTGCTTCGCACGCTCGGTCTTCGGATGTTCGAAAAATTCCTTCGGGGTAGCCTCCTCCGCAATCTTTCCTCCATCCAGGAAGATGACGCGGTCAGCGACAGCCTTTGCAAAGGACATTTCGTGCGTTACGATCAGCATCGTGCGTCCCTGAGACGCCAGATCCAGCATAACATCCAGAACTTCGCGTACCATCTCCGGGTCGAGCGCCGCAGTGACTTCATCGAAGAGCAGGATTTCAGGGTGCATACAGAGCGCGCGCACGATTGCGACTCTCTGCTTCTGTCCGCCGGAGAGCTGACGGGGATAACTGTCGGCGCGGTCCTTCAGACCCACGCGGTCCAGCAGCGTCAGCGCTTCCTTCTTCACTTCCTCACGGCTTCTCTTCTGTACCTTCATCGGAGCCAAAAGGATGTTATCCAGTACAGTCAGATGCGGGAAGAGCTCATAGCTCTGGAATACCATACCGATCTTCTGACGGATCGCCGCAAGCTCTTTACTGCCCGCTTCGATCTTCTTATCCTCCAGGCGGATCTCGCCGCCCTGGATCGGCTCCAGCGCATTGATACAGCGCAACAGCGTGGATTTTCCGCAGCCGCTCGGACCAATGATTACGATGACCTCTCCCTGATGTACTGTCAGGTTGACGTCATTCAGTACAGTGTGATCTTCGTATTTCTTTGTAATATGCTCAATGTGCAGCACAGGTTCTCCCATGGCTACTACCTCCATTTCTTTTCCAGATGCCGGGCCAGCAGGCTGATGGGCCAGCAGGCCAGAAAGTACAGCAGAAAGATCGTAAGATAAATACCAAATGCTGCATTCGGGCTGTTCATGCGGTTCGCCTCAATAATCTGCTGTGCAACCTTCAGCACTTCTACTACGCCGATCATAAGAACCAGCGTCGTCGTCTTGATCATACGGGTGATCAGGTTGATCGACAGCGGGATCAGACGGCGGATCGTCTGCGGAATAATGACGTACAGGTATGTCTGCGTCCGGGACAGTCCCAGCGCCTCACAGCTCTCGTACTGATGCTTCGGAATCGAGATCAGAGCTCCGCGAACCAGGTCACTCATCTCTGCAGTTCCCCACAGGACGAATACGATGATAGACGCCACCTCTCCGGAGAGATCCCAGCCGAAGGAGCGTGTCGTTCCGAAATAAACGAGGAACAGCAGAACCATCTGCGGCATGATGCGGATGAATTCCAGATAGACGCGCAGGATCGCGTGCAGCATGCGGTTCTTCTTCGTCATCAGGACGCCCAACAGGATTCCCAGAGGAATGCTGATCACAACAGCGATCAGACTGATGCGGAGCGCTGTCCACAGGCCTCCGAGGAGGCGCAGCATATTTTTTCCTTTAAATAATACTTCAATCCCCAAATCCGGCACGGCGAATCCTCCTTTCCACGATGCTTCCGAGAATAGATACCGGGAGCAGAATGATCAGATAAAAAACAACCAGGAGGAAAAGCGCTTCCGTTGTCTTAT
Organism: Hominifimenecus microfluidus; assembly: GCA_020687485.1. Lineage (GTDB taxonomy): Bacteria > Bacillota > Clostridia > Lachnospirales > Lachnospiraceae > Hominifimenecus > Hominifimenecus microfluidus. The sequence goes on from JAJEQR010000035.1 coordinate 3,975, forward strand.
AGTAGAGACCAATCAGATCCTTTGCGGTGAACATGAGGTCCATCAGGCTGACGGCGCTGAATACGCTGGTCTCCTTCAGCAGAAAGATGACGTTCGCCACGAATGCCGGTACGCTGACCGACATGGCCTGCGGAAGGATTACGTAGCGGAATGTCTGCGCCCGGTTCATGCCCAGGCTATAGGCGCTCTCTGTCTGAATCGGCTCCACGGCCTCCAGGCCACTGCGGAAGGCTTCCGCCATATAGCTGCCTCCCAGAAATGCCAGACCGACGACACCACAGACCGATGCGCTGATCTTCAGACCGATCTTCGGAAGTCCATAATAGATAAAAAACAGCTGTACCAAAAGTGGCGTGTTTCTGCTCAGCTCGATATATACGGCTGTGATCTGCTTCAGCACCGGTATCTTGTAATACTGAACCAGCGCACAGACCAAGCCGATCAGAACAGCAAACAGTACGCCGAGAACGCCAAGCTTTACCGTCAGGATTGCTGCTTTCTGATAAAGGGGAATGTACTGGGCGATTACGTCCCAGTTCAAACCAAAATCCAGGCTCAAGATCTTACCTCCTCACTCTTTCAAGAGAATGTTTCCTGATTCCGGAAACTTTCTCTGCAATAGAAAAGGGAGCCTACTCAGGCTCCCCGGACATCTATGACATAACCATCTACAAAAAGGTTTACAGGCGCGCAGCAATGACTGCCACGGTACCTGGCCATACATATGCCCGGGACGGTCGCATGCTACAACAACACATAGACTTGGAAATATTTACAATTGCGTTTCTCATTGCTGTCCTCTCCTTTCTTGTCAGAACTTTTATAGGCACATCATACTCTCATATACCTAGTTTGTCAATAGGTTTACGGTTATTTTCTTTTTTTAACAAATCAAGGAATAATCTTCTTTTTTCAGTCTTCGGTGGTCCAACATTCTGTTCCGATTCTTCATTCCGGTTTTCTCTTCCAACAAGTGTACTTATTTTTCTCTTACAATGCTCCGTTTTCTCTTTCTCTCCACAATTCCTGAGTTAACCCTGATCTCCAGCCCCGACCACTTTTTATGGATGAATTCGGTAATCATGTCAGGATCGGCATCTCCCTCTATCGTTAAAGAAAGGGTTGCTTCCGGATTCTGCTTCAGCTTCGCGGCATAATCGTGAACGCCATCCAGCGCGAACAGGACTTCGTCCAGCTGATGAATGGAAATCGCGTCTCCGTTATGAAGGAAAATGGTATTCTCGATCCGCCCCATAACTTTATCCAGGCGCGGCAGAACACCTCCGCAGCCGCACGCATCCGGACAGAAACGGCCAATATCGCCGGTCCGGTAGTGGAGAAGCGGCATGCCCTTGCGGGCAAACGCAGAGAATACAACTTCCCCCCAGGTGCCGTTCGGCACACTTTCTCCGGTCTCCGGATGGATAATCTCGATCATGAGATCTGCATCCCGCAGGTGATACCCGCAGTGAGCTCCGCACTCTACGCCGCCGCCGTATCCGGTCTCTGTCATGCCCCAGTGCTGAAAGACTTCGCACTCCCAGATACTTTCCAGGCGGCGCACCACGCTTTGCGGCACATAGTCCCCGCTCAGCAGAACCGTCTTCGGACGGAGCTTCGGCGCTGCTTTCGCCAGAAGCGCCATCTGCCCAGGTACTCCCACCAGGCAGTCGGCGCCCTGCGCCGCCTGTTCAGCTTCTTTCAGGTCATGGACAAAACCGTGTACTCTGGTGGAAATTTCGCGACGCTCCAGCGCAATGCGCAGCAGCCCGCCGATGCTGTAAACCTGCTCTCCCTCCATGAATACTGTCACTAGCTGGCCAGGTTCTGTCATATACGCCATCCCCGGCGTGAAGAAATCCGCTGTCACCATCAGATCCTCCTCCGTAAAGAATATGCGCTTCGGCCGGCCGGTGCTCCCTGAAGTCGGAATCGTAATAATCCTGGCAATTTCTTTCGGCGATACACACAGGAAATCCTCCGGTCGCCGACGAATATCTTCTGCTGTTATAAAGAAGTGCTGCCCCGGCTCCGGTGAGAGCAGCGCTTCTTTCCGATCACGATAGAAGGCGGCATGCTCTGCCGCATAGATTTCCGCCTCCCGTACACGCTCCTGCTGCCATGCCCGGAGGTTTTCAGCAGTCAGCGCGCTTCCCAATCCGGTTTGCTCCCGAATCCAGTTATCCACATATTGTTCCTGTTTCTTCATATTTTTTCACATACCCACAGATAATAACCACATTTCGCGCGACGAATGGTCTCCCAGGAGCAGCCCAGCTCCCCGCAGACAGCCTCTCTTCCGCCGTCCAGGATCGCCTGCCCCCACATTTCCCGCAGTGCGTTCGTGTGATTTTCCTCTGCAGTGATGCGGAATCCAGCACGCGTGATTCTCGCAGCAACCGTCTCTGCATACTCCAGTCGTCCCAGGAAAGCTCTTGTCCCGGCGTCATGCGGAAAGTCCTCCGGGATGATCTCTTCGCCGCAGGCGATCATATCGCTGACAGCCAGACAGCCGCCCGGCTTCAGGACACGGATGCACTCCTTCAGCACCTGCTCCGGCTGCTCCATGCGGGAGAAGCTGCATTCCATCAGGATGCCATCCACGCTTTCCTCTTCCGCCGGAAGTGTGGATGCATCCCCGTACAGGATTTTCACGGCATCGCACAGAGACGCATCCGCCTCCACACCCTGCATAAATAAGCCCATGTGTTCTTCCAGGTAACGCAGAGAAGCTCCGGTTCCGCATCCCAGATCCAGGACACGGTCTCCCGGCTGCCATCCGCTTAATTCCGCTGCCCGCGCCGTGATCTCAAAGCCGCCCGGCCGGCAGATATTCTCCCAGCATTCCACCATTTCTTGATCCTCCTTCTCTGCTGCTTCTATGATATCCATATACTGTCAAAACAGCTGCCTTTTATAAATGTTATCAGTCCAGAATCTTTTCCGGCTTAAAATTCAGGTAATCGCCGGACACCAGATGATAGTGGATTCCATGGTGCATCCCGCGGATACTGTCCGCGAAACGTTTCTCCCCGTGACAGTGCGAATACACGACATGCTCCGCGCCGTATTCCTCCGCCATCTCCGTAAAGATGCTCTCATTCTCCAGAACGCTCGTAGGCGGATAATGAAGAAACATGATATACTTTCTAAAGCCGGCCGCTTTCGCCGCTTCAAAGGAAGTGCGCAGCCGCTCTGCTTCCCGCTGCACCAGTTTCTGCGCATGTTCCTCATCCTCGCTGTTCCAACCGATGATCTGCCCGCCTGCATTCACATAGAATGGTCCCTCGAAGGTATATCCTTTCGTACCTACCAGCGCATAATCCCGATATGTGTAATAATTGTTCTGCAGGAAATGAAGCCGTGGTTCGTACTCCCGGTTCAAAGCTGCTGTCTTCTTCGCGTCCCAGAACATATCGTGATTGCCTCTCAGCAGAATCTTCTTTCCGGGAAGCGCCGCAATAAAATCGAGATCCCGGCTCGCCTCCGCGCGGTTTTTCCCCCAGGAATGATCCCCCGTAATTACGAAGATATCCCTTTCCTGAATCATTCTGCCGCAGTTCTTCTCTATCTTCTGTTCATGCTTTCTCCAGACTCTCCCGAATTTGTCCATAGGCTTGTCTACGGAAAAAGCCAGGTGCATGTCTCCTAACGCATATAATGCCATACTTTCTTTACTCTCTCTAAAAGAAAAAATGCCGTTTCTTCAATGTTTTATTCTCTGTTTTTGTCCGTCTCTTCAATACTACTCCCCGAACGGCGTCAGGTAGTACGAACAGAACGGTACCATGCGGCCATCCTTATATACGTGCAGGCTGCACTGGCGCAGGCGCTCGATATCCAGGTTGCCGGCGTCCTGGAAGGCCATTGCTGTGATTGTGAAGCCATGACTCTTCGCTCGATCCAGGAAGTCCTCCATGCTCATAGAACTGCCGGAACAGCACGAACTTCCGGATTTCGGAGCAGATATCGAACAGCACGAATCTCCCTGACTTGCGGTAGCCTCGTCTCTCCGCTCCCAGCGTCGGCCGACGAATTCCCGGTTCTTCTCCGCTGGATTTACGGTGTTCACGCCGCAGCAACACTCACCCTGCGAGCTTCCCCGTCGCGTCAGCGGCATCAGCGTGCGGTCGGGCATGACCACAAAGTCTCCGTGAAAACCGCAGAGGGGATGGTCACAGGCAGACGGTGCAATATCCTCCTGGTGAATCCACTTTCCGGCCTGCATGCGCAGCTCATAGAGGAGCTCATCCAGCGTAAAGCGATCCTCATCCGCCGGCAGATGCGGCATATGCCCCAGGAAGCTGACCGGCTGGAAGTGTACGCCGCGGACAGCCGGCGAATTCTTAATGGCAAAGCGGATGATATCCCCGATCTCGTGAATATTTACGCCAGGCACCAGCGTAGGAACAAGGGTAACGCCGAGGTGCGCCGTGTCACAGTTCCGAATACAGGTCTCCTTCACTTCCGCCAAGGGGCGTCCACGAAGCTGCTGCCAGACTTTGTCTCCGGTGCCGTCGAACTGCAGGAATACAAAGGAAAGCCCGGCGTCCGCCAGCTTTTTCGCATATCCATCTTCCTCCGCCAGACGAAGACCATTCGAATTCAGCTGCACATAGCGACAGCCGACCTCTTTCGCATAGGTAATGATCTCCGGAAGATCTTCTCTTACAGTAGGCTCGCCTCCGGAAAGCTGCAGCAGCGTCTTGCCGGGAACGACAAGATCGCGAATCCAGCTCTTTACCGTATCCAACGAGGGATCGCTTCCCTGATGATTATCCGCGAAGCAGTAACGGCAGTTCAGGTTGCAGCGGTCTGTGATCTCCAGAAGTACACAGCAAGTATCGCGCCGGTGCTCCGCGCACAGGCCGCAGGCATTCGGGCAATTCAGGTTCTCACCCTCTGCCAGAGGCGGGATATCGCCGATCCAGGAGTTCAGATCCTCCCGGTTTCTCCATACAACAGTCGAGAAAGCTCCGTGCTCCGGACATTCCTTCTCCAGATAAACGCCCCTGCCTCGCAGCACCTTCTTCGCAGGAACCGGTTTCAGGCAGATGGGGCAGACACTTCGGGTTTTCCGTAAGATTTCCATTTATTTGTCCTCCAGCTCCTGTTCGACTTCCGCCATACGTCCCTTGACCAGGGATTCCGGGATATATACCTCGCCGCACTCCGGGCAGCGCAGGATATCCGTATGAAAGTTGTGCCCCAGGTAGTCGAAGAAGGTCTGCGTCGGTACCAGCTCTTTATTGCAGCGGCAGCAGATCAGTTTTTCTTTATTTTCCACATGTTCTTTCTGTTTTGCTTCGCTCATTTATTCTCCTCCTCCAGACACATCCGGTGCGCATAGCCGGTGAAGAGACGATATCCGTCGCCTTCCGGCTGGTACTCAGCCCAGTATGTCATATTCTGAATCTTCTTGTGTCCGATAAAATGACCGCTGCTGTTCTTCACTTTTCGCCCGGTGGACTCACACCAGGCAATCACTTCCGCCATATCTGACTCCAGGATCATCTCCCGCGACAGCTGATGCTTCAGTGTTTCTTCTATATACAGATTCATCGTCTCTTTCCTTTCTGTTTGCTCTCCCAGATACTGCTCCACCAGCGTATCCCGCAGGTTCTGCCGGTTCTCCCATCGCTCTGTCAGTGTCGGAGCCGGGCGATCCGTGCCGTGAAGTCCGAATACCAGATCCAGGATATGATAAACCGGCTTCTTCTGAGAAGCAAAGGTATCCCTGCAATTAACACAGTACGCAATGTAAGGATTCCGATTCTCCGAAGCCCGGTCTCTGGCAACCTCATAGGAATAGCGGCCGGCGGCAATCGCCGTATGACCGCCGAAACTGCAGCAGCGCGCCTCCTCCCGCTCATGTTCCAGCGGCTCCAGAGGGATCTGCAGTTGTCCGGTCAGTGTGCGGATGCTCTCCTGCAGGTCAGGGAACTCGCGACTGCTGCAGGGATCGAAGACAGAGCAGATATGCTCCGCGCCGGAAGCGCCTTCGCCCTTCACACCCCATTCGGCCATTTTCTCATAGAGGAAAACGCCCTTGATCTCCGGCAGATAGCGGGCGAACATCTGGCGGCAGGTCGTACAGCCGAACAGAAACTGCGGACGTCCCAGCTGCTCCCATTGTTCCCGGATCAGTGAGATCTCCTGCGCATGCCGCGCAGTATCTCCAGCCCACTCGACCGGCGCGCCGCAGCAGTGAACCCACAACGCTGTCTCCGGACACTTTTTCTGCAGCCATTCAAAGCTCTTCGTCACATATGCCGGATCAGAAGCTCCCATCTGACAGCCGGGGAAGAAGACATACTTTGGCTGCTCCCCGCACTGCGGACCGCGCACCAGGATCGATGCTTCCCCGTTCGAGAATTCCATATCCCTCAGCCAGTAATCATGGAAGGCCCAGGGCATGGCTCCCTTATCGTGCATGGCGCGATGTGCTTGCAGGAAGAATTCCCCGATATCAATGTGCTGCGGACACACCTGCTTACAGACGCCGCACTGATTGCAGGTCGTGATCAGGCGGGTCGCCCAGGTGCCGTCACGGGAAAGAGTTCCCGGATGGATCGTGATATAGACTTCCTCGTAGATCCGGCGGGGTGTCTTCTCGTACAGGCGCATCAGATCGCAGGACTTCATGCAGGCATCGCAGGCGCAGAGCTCACAGCGCTCCGCTTCCGCGGCGGCCTCCTTTTCTGTATAAGCCGATCCATCGGCAGGAAGGACAGCCGGCGCTTCCCGCAGACGATCCGTACCCAGACAAAGCTTCGTCCCTTCCGATTCCTTCGGCTGATTCATCAGGCTGGTCTTCAGCCAGCGCTCCACCGCGTGAGATGCTGCAAGGCCATCCGACAGCGCTTCCATCGGGCTGCGCCCCCGCAGCTCACCGCCCCAGAAGACACCATCACGATCCGTAGCGAAGGCTCCTTCCGGACGATCGCTCAGGCCGAAGCTGCTTCCATCCCGGCCGGTCGCAATATAAATCGCGTCAAAATCCGCCAATTCGTCCAGCGATGTAATCTCTGTGTTCAAACGTAGATCATAGGATTCGAACTGAAATTGATTTTCAATATCTTTCAGAAAGAGCTCCGACGGCAGCTGTTCCCATAATCGTCCGCCGATTCTGCCTTCTTTCTCGAATACCGTTACCTGATATTTCTTGTTGCAGAGGAAGAGCGTGCAGGCAAGACCGCTCAGGCCGCTTCCGATTACGGCAATTTTCTTGTCCTTCAGCGGCATATTATAGGCGTTCGGTTTCTTTCTCTTCGCATAGGCTAAAGTTGCCTGTTCCAGAAGGTGCAGGGATACTGCCCCATCACCCGGTTGCTCCGAGCGGCAACGCAGACATGCCTTCTCGCAGGGATGCGGGCAGAGCGCCGCTACGATTCCCGGAAAGCCTACCGTATTCTGAAAGGTTCGGTATGCCGCATTGAAACGCCCCTTTCGCCATTTATGTATCAGATCGTTGATATCCAAATGAAACGGACAGGCAGCGGAGCAGAACGGCGGTTCGTTCTGAAAACATTGATCCGCCAGCGTCTTTTCAAAATTCTGAAGAAAACCCATAGCAATCTCCTATCTGTTTTTTATCGGTCAGCAATTCAGAGCCCCGGACCGGTTCCGCGCAACTCCGAATAATTACAGTGTACAACATTTATCTGAGGAAATCCACCGATATCACTATCCGGCGGTCTGTTCGAAAAAGCCCCCGGAAAGCCGTTTCATCAAACGTTGCTTTCCGGGGGCTTTCTAAATCTTATTGTAACTATTAGAAAGGTCTGTCAGCGTCTGCATCGCCCAGAGGCTGATAGAAGTTGTAGGAATCGTACTGTACCGGATTCTCCTTGATGTTCTCCAGTTCCTCGTACATATCGGAACCAAGGAAGTACTTCTTGGGAGCTTCCGGCTCCTTGCCGGCTGCGATTGCGTCCAGACCAGCCTTAACCTTTGCGGGCAGTGCAGGCATCTCATGGATACGCACACCACAGGCTCTGGCGATACCGTTCAGAACAGCTACATGACCGGATGCCTGGAATGCTTCGGAAGCACCGGAAGATCCGAAAGGACCGTCCTCGATGGTAACCGGCATATGAATGACATTGATGTCATCCGGGATATCCTTGATGTAAGAAACACCTGCGCCGAACATGTTCGCATGCTTCTTCACATCCTGGTAATCCTCCTTCAGCGCGAAGCCGATGCTGTGGGAGATACCGCCGTATGCCTGACCGTTAACAGCGTCGATGTTGCCGACACGGCCTACCATATCCACGCAGGTGAACTTCAGAACGGTAGTCTTACCGGTCTTGGTATCAACCTCTACCTCAGCCATGTTCAGGCAGTAGGTGAATGCAGGGGTAGGATCGCCCACACCGGTGTTGGGATCCAGACGGGTCAGACCGGGCGTCGTGGTCGTCTCATAACGACCAATTACCTTGGTCTCGATACCCTCTGCCTTCATCTCCTCGTAGGTGCGGAAGGTGCCGTCGGGCTTTCTCATATTGTTGAGCAGCTTTTCTGCTGCGATCTTCGTTGCGTTGCCATCCATATAGAAGGAACGGCTGGCGCCTGCCATACCAGTATCCGGGCAGAGCTTGGTATCATTCTGAACCAGCTGTACATCTTCCGGAGTGATATGCAGTTCCTTCAGAGCTTCCAACGTTACCATCAGGGAACCTACATCGCCGCCCTGACCCATGTTGTGCCAGGTATCGTACTTCCAGATCCGGCCGTCTGCACCAAGCTCCAGAGCAACTTCCGCGCTGTCGGTGGTACCCTCGGTTACGTTGAATCCGCCCCATGCGATGCCTACGCCGCGGCGCTTCTCGGGAGTATCGGCTGCCTTCGCTTCCGCTACTGCCTTCTCGTACAGAGGACGCATGGTATCCATCATCTTCTCCATCGGATACTGACGGAACGGATAGCTGTTGATATTCGTCTCACCCGGACGAGCAATGTTCTTGTAACGGAACTCGAAGGGATCCATACCCAGCTTGTCGGCCATCATATCCATCAGAGGCTCGGACAGAGTGTATGCCTGCGGAGAACCATAGGAACGATATGCGGTACCGAATGCGTGGTTGGTATTCGCTACACGTACCAGACCGGCTACGTTCGGAACATTGTACGGCCAGAAGGTGAAACGTGCGGGCTTGGTCATGACATCATCACCGCCCCAGGAGTAAGCACCGTGATCCATACCTACATCGAACTCGGCTGCAATGATCTTGCCGTCCTTATCGCAGGCCAGACGACCGTTGCTGTAGGCCGGGCAGCGCTTGCCGCTGTAGTGCTGATGCTCTTCGTAGCTCATGGACAGGGATACCGGACGTCCGGTGCATACCGTACCCGCGCCTGCCAGTACCAGGTCACCGGCATTGGTGGACCAGCCAAAGCTTGCGCCGGTCGGGTTCATGATGATACGGAACTTATCCTTCGGAACACCCAGGGAGTTACCGATACGTCCGATGGAGGAGTATGTACACTGAGACTTACAGTGGATGCAGAGAACGCCGTCCTTGTCAAAATAGCTCTGAAGTACGCAGCCCTCGATGGACAGATGAGGTTCACGAGTAGACATAAAGCTTCCCTCTACTACGTAAGGAGCCTTATCAATCATCTCTTCTACATTGTAAGCGTCTTCCATGCCGACACCCTTCAGTACCGGCTGCTCAGCAAAGATATTGGGAGTGTCGTCATGTACGCGGATCGCATCCGGCATAACGGCATCCAGATATGTCAGGTATTCGGGCAGCGGCTCGATATCAACCGTAACCTTCTTCGCTGCCTCGCGAGCCAGGCCGTGGCTCTCTGCCAGTACCAGAGCGACAACATCACCGTAACGGAAGATCTTCTCATCCTGGAATACCTTACGGGAAGGAGTCATAACGGTACTTCTCTCATGGAACTGACCTTCGGCCATCAGGTTGCTGCCGCCAGCTGCCAGCAGATCCTTCGCGGTGATAACCTTATATACACCGGGCATTGCCTCTGCCTCTTCGGTGTGGATTGCCAGAATCTTCGCATGATGAGCCACACGGGGCTGTACAATCGCGCCGTACAGAGTGCCTTCCGGCATCTTCAGAGCCTGGTCATCGCCGTAATCAGCAAGACCGGTAACCTTCGCCAATGCGGAAGGACGTACCACAGGCTTGCCATAGTACTCGCCATCCTCCGGATTGTGGAACTTGATATCCTCAATGCTGCATTCGCCACGCATAACCTTAGCTGCTGCCATAACAGCGTCTACGATCTGCTTGTAACCGGTACAGCGACATACATTACGGGTCTTCTGGAACCAGTCGCGAACTTCTTCACGGGTCGGGTCCGGATTCTCCTGCAGCAGTGCGTAAGCGGATACGATAAATCCGGGAACGCAGAATCCGCACTGTACAGCACCGCAGTTCATCCATGCTACCTGCAGAGGGTGCAGATGCTGTGCATTACCAATGCCCTCGATGGTGGTGATCTTGCTGTAATCCTCTACTGCCGCGATCTTCTTCGTACAGGAACGGATAACCTTTCCGTTCAGAATAACAGAACATGAACCGCACACACCGGTGCCGCATCCTACCTTAACGCCGGTCAGACCGATACGGCGCAGGGCATCGGACAGGGTCTCACGTTCCGGATCACACATAAAGGGACGCTCAACGCCATTGATAATAAGAACTTTCTTCTGCAGTCTTACTTCCATAATTACCTCCTTGAGCTTCTTATCTTCTGAAGGTTCTGTGCCTGTCTTCTGCCTGGTTCCTTTCAGACTTCTGGCAGACGCAGAACTTTCCCTTCGGACTTCATTTTCATCTAACAGTTTACTAGACTGCGGTCTGTTTTGTCAATGTTTTTTCGTTATTTTCGTTTACTTTTTCTTTTAAAACATGTCCGCCTTTTCTTTTTATGAAAAATCCCCGAAAAACCGCACAATTCCTTGCATTTTCCGGAGATCTTCATTATTTATTTAAATAAATAACGGTTATCAAAGCGTTATTCACAACAGTAAATTTCCCTTCGGTTATTCCTCCATTTTCGCGTTCTCCGAACTTCGTTTTTCCGTTTCTTCCCGCGGATTTTTCCTCCGGTCTTCCGCCGCTCCTTTCACCAGAAAATCCCGGTAGATCTGCAGCATTTTCTCCGCAGTCTCCTGCTTTCTGCGGATAGCTGCCTCCGCTTCTCTGTCACCGGTGTATTTCGCGAGACGCTGTTCGTAACGCGCCTTCAGTGTGCAGAGCTCCGTTCCCAGGAAAAATTTATCCGCAAGATAAACGATTGCTGCCTCGTCAATTTCTTTCGTCTTTTTTTCCGGCAAGTGCTCATGGTACCGTACGGTATCTGCAACAGCGGCAAAGCCCAGCTGACACAGAAGATCCGCGGCAGCAGCGGCATGAAACGGCTGCTGCTTCTCCAGATCGTGCAGCAATCCTCCGGCTTCTACAAGTGCAGTATCCAGATGACCTCCGGCGCGGTTGTATTCACTGGCCATCTGTACAGCCAAATCCGCCACGGCCAGGCAGTGCGCCTGCAGATGCTCCGGAAGCTTCCGCCACTCCATCAGCTCCAGGCAGCGCTCTCTCGACGGAACGTTCTCGCTCCGGTCATATGCGACCAGGCGCTCATAGTCCTCCGGCACATCGGCATCCAGCACAATGCCGGGGTCCGGAACCGGAATCTCATGCAGGCGATCGCTGTATGTCTCGCAAATTCCGCGAAGCCCGCACTCTCCCTGATAGTTATAAATCACAGGGAAAAAAGATGTGCGGATCAGCAGGGGATGACCCGGTTCTCCTTGATACACCGGTCGGAACAGATCTGCATCCGCCCAGGAGAATTCCTTCGCTTCTCTTCGAAGGGTATACAAAGAGAATAGCGGCGCGTCCGCCGGAAGGAAATAGACGCCGTCCAGATAAGAGCTTGTCGCCCGAAATCCCATACAGGCGGATGTCAGCATACCGGTCGTCTTATACTCCGCATTATGCACGAAAGTGATTCCCGGACCGGCCAGCTGCTCCTCGATGCACTCCGCTTCCCGTCCGGTCACAATCGTGATCTGCCTGGCGCCTGCCCGGAACAGCGTCCGGCATTCGCGCTCCAGCAGACTCTCTCCGCCCAGGGGCAGTAAAGGTTTCAGACTACCCATGCGTGAGGAACAGCCCGCCGCCGTGATGACCGCGCCGAGCCGCGGCCCGATATTCCAGTGATATACGCTTCCATAAGCCTGCGGAATCTCCATGACTTCCGACAGACTGCGATCTTCCAGAAGGCTGATCAGCGCCCGGTTCAGCCCGGCATGCGCGACAATCGCGATATTACCGTCCGCTTCCGTGAGGATCCTGCGATACGCCAGATACGCCCTTCTTCGACATTCCCGGAATGTCTCGCCGCCCTCCGGCTTAAAATCTGCGAAATTCTTTCCCCGCGCTTCGTAATCCTCCGGATAACGCTCGCGGATTTCCGAAAAGGTCAGATTCTCCCAGCAGCCCATATGGATCTCCTGCAGCTCCGGAACCTCCGTCACCGGAATATAGCCGCCGGAGATAATCTGCGCACTCTCCCTTGTCCTTGCCATAGGACTGACATAGATGCGGCGAATATTCGCATGCTGCAGCCGCTCTCTTACCCGCCGCATCTGCTCCCGTCCCTCCTCCGAAAGGGGCAGATCCGTCGCGCCGATACACCGTTTCTCTCCTTCAAACGCCGGCAGTCCGTGCCGGATCAGATATAACGTTCCCATCTATTCCCCCCAGCGCGCTTCTGCCATTGCGGTCAGGTCGAATCCGTACTCCTCCAGGATCTCCTTCGCCTCTCTATAGGTTTGCTCCATCAGCTTCGGACATTTCAGCACGCGGTTACCCATATCATCATTCAGAATATCCCCGCAGTTCATGCTCCCGTAGGTGTCCTCGAACCACTCTGCCAGCTCCGGAATCATGTCCACCGCGGCTGCGCTGTCGAAATAGCTCATCATACAGGCTGCGCCGGAAAATGCTCCACACATCAGGCCGCAGTTCATGCCGTTGCAAAGCCCGGACATGACTCTTATCATCGATTCATTCTCTTCGCCTTTCATCTCCAGCGCCAGCTGCATCATGATCTGCGCGCAACCCTTACCCTGCTGACGAAGCTCATGAAGTCTCCGAATATCTGCTTCCATTGCCATTCTCCCCCTTACTTTCTTTCGCATACTTTTCATTCATTATTTTCGATAACCACCGCAAAATCGGTGAAGATATCTGAAGTATAGTCAACGAATTGAAAAAAGTCAATGCGGTTTCCCGGAGTTGACGGGTTATTTACCTTTCACATATAAGAAGGCGGAAATATAGCAAAAAGCGCCCGTCATCAGCCCTATCAGCCAATGCACGAACGCTTCTTAATCTCCCTCATGCCTCTTCTGCTTTTACCAGCGAAATCGTACCGTTATCCAGGCATTCCACAAATTTTTCAACCAGATTTGGATCAAATTGTTTGCCTGCATCCTGAAGGAGCTTCTCCCTCGCTACGTTTACCGGAAACGCTTTCTTATAACAGCGATTTGATGTCATGGCATCGAAGGAATCTGCCACGCACAGGATACGTGCAGTCAACGGAATATCTTCCCCCGCAATTCTTCGCGGATATCCTTTACCGTCATAACGTTCATGATGACCGATGACAGCAGGAATAACATAATCCAGCGACGGCAGGTGACGAATAATATCAATCGATGCTTCCACATGCCCCTTGATCGTCTCGTATTCTTCATCTGTCAGACGTCCTGCTTTATTTAATATATATTCCGGAATACCGATTTTACCTACATCATGCAAAAGTGCTGCCTGGCGGATAATCTCAACCATATCCTCGTTCATTCCAAGTGTTGTTGCCAGTGCTGTTGCATAATAAGCCACATTCGTGGAATGGCTAAAAGTATAATGATCCTTTGCATCAATAGCTGCCGTCAATGCATAAATCGTTGACTCATACTCCCGATAAATATGTTCGCGGTTCGTTGTGTTTTCATTTTTATTGTTACGGAACATCGTATCAAAGACCTGTATGCCATTTTTTCCACTATGTTTCACATGATACACCGCAAGATCCACATTTTCCATCAGCTCTTTAACATTTTTTGCAGCATATGGTGCAGCACTGATTCCTGCACTGACCGTGATTGCCTTCAGCTTCATATCTGTTCTTCGATTATTCATAACGAAAATCTGCTTCGCAATAGATTCCACCAGATTTCTGGCAGAGAAAAGGTCATATCCCGGCAATAAAACAGCAAATTCTTTTCCGCCATAGCGGGCTGTATAGCCGCTGTCTCCTACACTGCTTTTGATGATTCCCGCAATACACTGCAGGCAAAGATCTCCTTCTTTTACACCATACAACTGATTGTACAACTTAAAATCATCTACGTTGATGATCGCCAATGCCAGTGATGCCTCTTTGTTTTTCTCAAACTCTTCATTGAGCACTTCATAGAAGTATTTCCTGTTCAACAAGCCGGTCATCTCATCTGTTCTGGCTTCCAGGCAGGCATTCTCATACAGTCTCGCATTTTTAATCGCAATAGATGCCACAGAAGTGATATTGGAAATCAATTCTACTTCATCATACACCAATCTCTTTTTTGCAGAAGAATCTGTGATCAGAACAACCCCTACCAGATTATCGCCATCTTTTAATCCAGCACAGTAGCGTGTATGATTTTTATCCAACTGGTGTTTCTCTTCTTCCCACATGGATTTATATTCCACAGAATAGCGAAAATCCCTGTAAATGATCGGTTCCTCATGTTCCTTCAACCACTGGATCATCGGATTTTCTTCTTCCAGAGCAAATGCCAGATCACTTAACGGCTGATCACTCGCCACTCCGCGATACGACTCACCAGGCACATTCTGCATACAAACATAGATATTTCCGACATCCATCAACTCTTTCATTACACGAATCGTTCTATCTAGAATCTCCTGCAGATCCAGCGTTTTTGAAATTGCCGAATTGAATTCTCTGATCTTCTCTGCCTGATGATTTTCTTCTCTGATAAACACACTGCGGATCAAAAGTCTCCATAAAAATGTAAAAAATGTATAAATCACCAGAAAAATGATAGCCAAAATAAGTGTGTATACCGTCATGTTCTTATCCGGCTGTATGCCAGGAATCTTTTGCAGGAATGGAACAATATTTAAAAAAACAAGAATGGAAAACAAAAATCCCACACCATAGCACAAACTGGAGGATGCCAGCATCTGCAGTCGAAACAGCCGTCTGCGAATTAGCGCATAAAACAGTAAAAATACATTTACTACACCACTTAAAATATCGATTGGGAAACCACTAAAAATCGGAATTCCAAGAAATGCATTTCCAAGGAACAAAGCGAGAATACCCAACACCACCGGCTCATACTGCACCTTTATATTGGGATTTTCTTTGCAGATCTGCACAAGAACCATAAAAAGATATATCAGAAATATTCCTGCCGGGATAAAAAACACTACAATCGCCGGTTTGATTTCATACACAAACGTAGAAACTCCATTCTTATCCACCACATTCGGAGATTCGAGGAAGATTCCATACTGCGCATTCAACCAAAAGCAAAGCAGCATAACCACCAGGTATATTTTCCCCGGAACACCGCTCTTTTTCCCTCCAAAAGCGAGTATAAAACGGCAATACGCATATGGCAACAATAAGATGCCAAGCAAGGAAACCTGATACCAGAATTCACAACCTGGCCAGAACTGTGCACGCATAAAAGCAGAGCCGCCGGTCCAGAAAAGCAGACCTAAAAGCACCACCAGAAAACTGTTTATTATTTTATTTCTCTTTGCCGCCAAAAACATTAACAGCATAAAGCCATAGCACAGCATGGCTATGATTGATATATATCCATATGTTCCCATAAATTCCCCTTATCCCGTTCTTTCTTTACTCTTATCTCACTTTATTCAAACACTCCTGTACATCCAGAAGTTCCTTCAGTTCATAATGCGAAGGACTCATCTGATGTATTTTCTTTCCGGTCTTTTTCTCATAGGCCGCAAAGGTTCCACATGTAAAAATCGTCACCTGCAAAGGATCCATTCCCAAAATCTTTTTCAGATCCCGGTAATCCTGGTCGATATATTTGAAATATGTACTCAGTAAATCCTTTAAAATATTTGCACTCATAGCCGTATTAAGCAATGCTTCCCTTTCCAGCTCCACATACATATGCAGATATGGACGATTCTTCTCATTGTATTCCTTTGTTGCAACCCAATTTGTGATCGGGAGCTTCGAAAGACCGATCACACTTCGAATTCCGTTCTCCGAAATCCTCGTAAATCCGGCAATATCAATGATCCACGGCACCCGGTCTACATATTCAAAGCGCGGAATTCTAGTCTCATCATCCCGATTCTCCAGTCCAACACAACGGTACATATCGCCACAACGGTAACGGGCAAACGCTCCACCTTTCAGGATTGTAAATACAAGCTCATATTTTTCTCCGGGTCGTACTTCATCCATCAAATACGTCGGCGGAATGTAAGAGGGATCCTCATGATTTTTCATCATATCCTTCTCGGTAATAAATTCGTAAAATGCCGTATCCGGGAAGAAATACATTCCTTTTCTTGTCCATGTCTCCGTACCCATGATAGAAGGTTCCGTACCGGCAAATAATTCCATCGGCCGAATCCCCCAGAGCGCTTCAAGATCGTCTTTATAACACATATTATCTGTCCCCGCCACCATAAAGCCTTTCAAATGAAACAGATCTTTGGGAAGCAACGGTCGGTTCTCTTTTTTACAGCGACGCTTTGCCTGCAGCAGACGAAGAATCATATGCGTTTTACATTTCATAAGCTTTGACAGCTTGATACCGCCGCCACTCGTCATGGAAGAAAGACTTAAACTTACTGCATAAGCTACACTGCCTAACCCAAAGAAAAATCCGAGATCCTTCTGCATTGCCATCTTAAAGCCCAGCTTGTTTCTTTCACTGAAGCTCATATTTACAGCATCGTTTACCGCTGGCAAGAATTCAATATTGATTTCCTCCCTCAGTGCCAGTGGAAAAAGCCCTGTAGCAAAAGGCAACGGTGCAAGCGCATACAGAAACTTATCTGTAGCTGCCACATCAAAAGATCCCTTTTCTTTACTCGTCGATAAGATCAGACATGCTGTGACATTATTTCGATACGTATCCAGCATACTTCTGGTATACGGTGCTACCTTGATCGGATGCTTTCCACCTTCCCAGGTTGTCTGTATCCAGATGACAGGATTTCCCGGAAGCATATCCGGTTGCTTTGTAAGCAAAACATCCGCATAATCTTCATAGCTTGTCAACGGTACCATTTTTCGGAATTCATCCAGATTTTTCGGATATTTTCCTTTTAAAATGGATTGTCCCAAACCACAGTTGCTCCACAACTGAATCTGTTCCTCCATCAGCCTACGCTGAATTTTCATATATCCATCCATCGACAGATCCAAGAATCCACAGTACTGCTGCCAGATTTCTTTATACTGTTGCTTTTTTAATTTCTCTTCCAAATTCATAGATTACTACCCCGGATCAATCACTGTTTTCTGATACTATTCAAACATGCCCTTATGCTATCTCTATTCGGTATTAAAAAGGGTGTTTTTTCCTGATATTCCTTATAATTAAAAAATGTCTGTGGAAAAGTCCACCGATCCTGAAAAATGATATACAGATAATTCCAGAAAATCATAAGCAAAAAATAGATTCCCTGTTTCCATCCGCCAAACATTCCCCACATACAAAGATATGCACCTGCAAACCACAAAACTCCAGGATGACGACACACTCCATACATACCTTCTGTATATGCAGCACGCAATTTATTTTCTTTACAATATGTTTCTTCAAAGGGAAGAGCAAAAAACAAAGTGTATATAAGAAGTGCAAAGAAGCCTACGGCACCTGTTCCAAAACCGATCATCCTTCCGATCCTGTGCGGACACTGCCCCCACAAAAGAAAAAGTTCCATGAGCAGCGATACAACCACAAGAACCGTGCCTACAGCAAAAAATTTTTGAATAATAATATTCTTCTTTTGAATGCTATTGATATCATACATAAAATACAGGAGAAATCCCAAACTCCCCAGAATAATCTGCCACATTTTTTCACTCCAGATTTTGTATTCAACTAATAGTACAAATAGAATTCGTCATTTATAATAAATTATAATAAAAAAGGCCATAAATAGCAAGCGCATTTTGCCCATTTCAGGGATTTCGCTTCTAGCTTTATATTTTTATAACGTTTTATAACGAATTCTTTTTTCTTAAAAGCAAGATTTCTGATATTCTATTTAAAAAAGTCCACCGGGGAATACTCCCCGGTGGACAAATACTACTTCTATAAATGCTTATCTGCTAATTCCATAAGAACTGCAGAGACTTCCGAATTCCGGAGAATTGATGAATCCATCCAGAATCTCCTCTTTGCTGCTGCCCTGATCCAGAAGCTTTACCCAGGCGTTCAGACCTGCCGCATCCGGCTTCCGATTCAGATATGTACTGTAGCAGATCGTTACGAAATCACGATTCGAAAGATTTCTCTTCGTAAATTCCTGACTGAAGAAGAATCCCTTCGAAAGCTCTCCGGCTCCGGTCTGATGACGGATCAGCTGTCCGGTCCATGCGTCAAGACCGGCACGATCCCACTTTCTTCCCAGAACCAGTGTATATAGCCGGCTCACAAAGGAAGTCGCCATCTCGTTCTGATCCGCGATCTCCGTGGAAGCAAAACTTCCCTTCCGGATTCCGTAGATAAGGCACAGCTTCTCAAATTCCGGAGAATTCGTGAAGCCTGCCACTACATAGCGGCGGGTCATGCCTTCCTGCAGCTTGCTGATCCATGCCTCCAGTCCGGCTGCATCCGGATCACGGTCAAGAATCGTGCGGTACAGGTTTCTTACAAACTCTTCATCGCTTACGTTTTTGCTTTCGTATTCTCTGCTGAATACGAAGTTGGCAACAGTCTCCGAGCCGCCTTCCGTTCCTTCTGTCAGAACCTTCACCCAGCTGTCAAATCCGGCTTTATCCGCTTTTCGTCCCAGAATGTTCTCATACAGACGATTCACGAAACCGTTCACACCGCCATTCTCTTCTTCATCCTGTGCGGTCTTCAGCTGTTCATAACGGGCTCTTGCCTGCTGCAGGATCGGATAATTTACAACACGAGACTGCTCTTCTTCACTCAGCTGCGCATATGCATTCTCAGCAGCTTCGATTGCGCTGCCGCTCTCCAGCGTAACCCTTCCGATATCTGAAATCATACGTTCTACTGCATCGATTCGCAGCAAACTCTCGTACTTTGCTCTTGCTTCGGTCAGAATCTCCAGCTTCTCCACATATGCCTTCTGATCTTCCGTCAGCTGCGCGTACGCGTTCTCTGCCGTAAGAATCGCATTTCCGCTGTCTGTCGTAACAACACCGATGTTCCGGATCAACTGATCCACAGCGGCCGCCGCTTCGCGATCCGCCTGCTCTTTCTCTGCCTGCGCGATCAGCTCTTTCAATGCTTCTGCAGTGGCTGTCAGGCGATTCACCTGATCTTCGGTAATGTACTGCTTCTGATCTTCGGTCAGAGCTTCATACGCAGCTTCTGCCTCCTCGATCTGACTGCGCTGTTCCAGCGTGATCTGATCTGCTGCCGGAAGCGCATCAATCTTCGCTGCTACACCAGCGGCTACCTCCCGATCTGCTTCCTCCTTATCGGCTGCTGCCTGCAGTTCGGCAATTCGTGCCTCCGCCGCTTCCAGAGTATATTTCTCGCCTTCAGATACATAACTCTTCTGTGCTTCCGTCAGCGCATCATATGCATTTCTCGCTGCCGCTACAGAAGCGCCATCGGAAAGCTGCAGCTCGTCCACAGCCGGAAGTGCCAGGATCATCTCCTTCACCTTTGCGGCTGCTGCACGATCCGCTGCTTCCTGAAGCAGATCCGCGTACTGGCTCTCGGCATCCGTCAGAACACTATAGTTTTTCACTTCCGCCTTCTGCTCTTCACTTAAAGCATCGTAGGCAATTCTTGCTGCGTCGATCGCAGGCTTGCTGTCCAGCGTAACTTCACCGATCGCATCGATCAGTTTTTCTGTATCCATTGCCGGATTCACTTCTACAGTTACCTTACAGATCGCCGGGCTGCTTACATGACTTCCTTCTGCAACCAGATAATAGCTGCCTGCTTCATCGAAGATATAAGCAAAGCTTCCGTTCTCTCCGGTAACGGCAATCTCATTCTCCTGCGTCAGTTCGTCTGTCAGGCTTGCCACGGCATGAATCTTTACACCGGCTGCCACGGTATCCACAGGTTCTGCGGTTCCAATGTTCATAAATGCACGGCGCAGTACCAGAGTATCGCCCTTGCCTGCCATAACATCAACCGTTTCCGCCGCACTGCCGTCCGGCAGTACAAAGTACGGGAATCCGGCGTCCGGATTGGTGTAGAATCCGCTGTCGCTGTACATGGCAATCTCAATTAAATCGCCGTCCTCCAGCGTGATATAATCCGCTGAAGCACCGATACCTGCCTGCATCACAGGGAATGCATGATTCAGGAAATAAGTCATATTCTGACCATTGCCCCAGAACTTCTGGAAATACAGATGTGCAAAGTTACCGCTCACGGTCATGGCATCCGTTCCGTTCTGAAGAGTCTCATCCACATCCAGATAATACGTCTCCAGCATACGGATCATCAGATGCAGCACCGTTGGCTGCTTCACTGTTTCCCCATTGGACTTCAGCGTATAATCCTCCAGTCCGTACGGCGCCAGGTCAAACCACTCGACGGTCATCGGTACTTCCGCAAGGATCGTGCTGTCTGCATCATTTCCGGTCACATAGGAACCATCCTCCGACAGTGAGAAGTACACGGTCTTCTTGTCCTGCTCGCCGGTGGAAGGACGGTTGATCGTCCAATGCGCATATACGGTTGTATCCTCTTCGAATACGGTTTCCTCCGTGATCTGTTCACCCTCCACCGGATCAGTGAACCATCCGTCAAAGTGATAATTCCAGCGATATGCCGCAGGAATCTGAGGCAGCGTTCCGTTCTCCTGCACAATTACATTCAGCGTATCACAGGTTCCGCCTGCCGCGTTAAAGGTCACCAGGAAGCCCCCGTTCTCCCATACGAGAACCGGATAACCGTTGTTGATATTTCTGCTGTCCTTCGTATAGCAGGTCATATAGGCATCACGGTTCAGCTCGCTGACGAAGGAATCCGCCTTCATCTGCTCCGCAGTACGCATCTTGGCACCATTCGCCTTATAAGCCGCTGAAAGCGGTCCCTGGTAGAAGCTTCCCGTCTTTCCGGTAATATAATCATCACCACCAAAGCTTCCGACTGCTCCGCCGCAATGGATTGCTGTGCTGACATTTCCTATATTGTAGCATCCCACCGGCATTGCTGCTACATAGACATTGCCGGCGACACCGCCAACATAATCCGCGCCGGTAACAGAACCGGTGTTATAACAAGCAAGAACTTCCGCATAGTTCTGATCATCACCAACGATACCGCCAACCTGCTCTGCGGATTCATTTCCGACTGCTCCGGTATTGCGGCAGTAGTAAATGTTGCCATAAGAGTTCGCTCCGGCAATACCGCCGATCTGTTCCGTACCGGATACCGAAGCCAGGTTGCTGCAGCGCTCAACACGATTATGCAGACCTACGCTTCCTACGATACCGCCAACCTGAATGTTGCCGTTTACGCTTCCGCTGAAGCTGCAATCCGTGATATACGCTGCCGAATCACCGTCGGACATCGCACCGGCAATACCGCCGGTCTGAGAAACATCGCCCTCCACGGTTACTGTACCAGAGAGATTCAGACCGGTTACTTTTCCCTTATCAGTAATCAGACCGAAGAATCCGGTCTCATCCGCGCTGGAGGTAATCTTAAGATTCGTGATGCTCTTTCCGTTTCCATCAAAACTTCCGGCAAACGCATGGCCGCTGCGTCCGATCGGATACCAGTTGTCGGTTGTCAGAGCGATATCATTCAGCAGCTTCGCAGAAATTCCTGTATTGCCGCCATTTACCTCACTGGCGAACCAGTGCAGCTCTTTCTCATTCTGAATCGCATAGACACCGCCAACCAGTGCCGGTTCACTGCACTCGGAAAGCTCCCACATATCCGCCTGTGCCGGTGTCCGTACAGCTGTTGTCGATGCCTGCGCATAGCCGGCAACCGCTGTACTTGTAACACGAACCGTCAGGATCTTGCCTGCATCTGCTTCTGCAACCGTATAAGTCTCTGACTGTGCGCCTTCGATCGGGGTCTTTCCCTGATACCACTGATACTTCAATCCGGATACTGTATCCGCAGACTGGAAAGAAGCCGTCAGTGTACGACCAACTACTGCCGGACCTTCAATCTTCACAGTTCCGGTAAGGCCGATAATTTTTGCAGTCGCTGCCTTCAGGACACCGGAAGTCTCTGCAGACAGTGCCTTCACCCGAAGAATTCTGCCGCCCATATCCTGCCCGATGGTATAAGAAGGATCGCTGGAAATAGCAAGCACAACATCGTCATTTTCATCATAACTGTAATACCAGACATAGATCAGATCTGTCCGGCTTCCGCTGTACTCTGCTTTTACTTCCGCCTCTACTTCTGCTTTTCCGCTGATGGAAAGTTCACCGCTGATGGCATCTCTGTCTGTCAGACGAGCGATGACTTCTCCCATGGTCTTTCGCGCCTGTGCCAGTTCTTCTTCTGAACTGATGGCATTATCCGTGGGATATCCGTCATCTTCATAATCTCCGCCCATTACATCGCCGATGTTATAGAGCGCTTCCTTCTCCGCCTTACTTAAATTCAATCCAAGCGCACCGCCGACACAGCCGCCCATGGATTCTACACAGCCGGTGTTGTAGAGTTTCTCTACTCTTCCGTTATTGCGTCCGACACAGCCGCCGGTATAACTGCGGACAATTGCTGCCGTACTGACTACATGGCCGCTGTTGGCACAGTTGCTTACCAGAGCCTTGGCAAAGCCTTCTACATAGCAGTCATTATCGCCCGCGATACCGCCTGCCATGGCACCTCCTGCCTGGATCATACCATTGTTCACACAATTTCTGATTTCTGCCGCTGTGCCTTTCTCCGCCTTGTTCTCACCACTGATACCGCCGACATACTGTGCACCCTGAATCTTTCCATTATTGACACAGTCAATAATGCTTCCACGGTTTTCTGCACAGATTCCCGCTGTATAATTACCGCCGGTTACAGATACTGCTGCCGTACAGCCGCTGATTGTACCCACGTTCTGCGCGGCAATTGCTGCTGTACCGTCACCGCCGATTACTTTACCGCTGACAGTCAGATTCTTAATCGTTCCGGCATTTACACGGAACAGTGCCGCTGTTTCATTGGACTTGCAATAAAGCTTCTTAATCTCATGCTGATTGCCGTCCAGTTCACCGGCAAAACTGCCGTCTGCCGGAATCCAGGAACGATAGTTCAGATCAATGTCCTCGGTAAGAACGCCCTTGATTTCCGGAGTCTTTTTGATATTATCTGCAAACCATTTCAGTTCCGCTGCGCTGGAAATCTGGTAAACGCCTTCCACCTGTGCCGGAACTTCCGAAGTCTTTCCGTTCCATCCATTCGGATCGGATGCCGGCTGATCCGGATCCACTTCCTGACTGCCTTCCTGCCAGTTCAGAATCGGATATCCCTGATTTATGGAAGCAGCATCTTCTGTGAACTTATCACCCAGAGAAGAAGCCAGCCCCTTCAGTTCTTCCGCAGTCTTCGATACAGCAGTTCCGTTCTGGATTGTGCATCCATTCGGAACCGCTGCCGTTTCACGATCGCTCTGGATCACATAGACATTATCCAGGGTCTTCTGTCCGCTCGTCCACTCCAGCTTTGCTGCCACACTTCCGGCATTTGCTGCCGTTACATTTCCGCATGCATATGCGTTGCGGATCGTACCGGAACGGAACGTACCGGTAATACCTCCGGCAGCTCCGGCAGCAGCTGTCGCCTCTGCACTGCCTGTGCAATAAATATCCGAAAGAGTTCCGCCGTTATAAAGCGAACCGGCAATACCGCCGACCAGGTTCACGCCGGTAACCGAACCGCTGAAAAAGCACTCGGATACTGCCGTACTGCCGTTCGACTGAACCGTTCCGAAAAGTCCGCCGACCGTATTGCCTTCCGAAATAACCGTTGCTGCGCTGCTGCAGCGGTATGCGGAATGATCCAGATATCCCGCCAGGCCACCAACATAGTTTCTTCCGGAGATACGAACTGTGGAAGTTGCATGGCAATTCTCCAGATCGTATGCGTCACCGGCAAAAGGACCTGCATAGTTGCCGCGGTTGCTTCCGGTCGTCTGAATCAAACTATCGGTCAGCGTCAGGTTGCAGATCTTACCGCCATTTCCAACATAACCGAACAAACCTACATAATTCGCTGTATAATCTGATGTATTCTTGGATATATACAGACCACGGATCGTATGTCCGTCACCGTCAAATGTTCCCGTATACTTGCTGGATGTATTATAATCCTTATAATAGCCGATTGGCTGCCACTGATAAAGATCCGCTGCTTCCGCATAGACATCCTCATTGATCGAAATATCCGCGGTAAGCACTGCGGAATCCGTCATCTTTGCGTTCACATCAAACCACATCAGTTCATCCGGAGAGCCGATCTGATAAATACCATTCTCATCCTTCTGCGGTTCTGTATAAGTCTCGCCATCCCAGGATGTCTGTACTGCCAGAACAACTGCAGGAATGCTGACCGGAGACTTTTCTACCGTAAAGTCTCCATTCACTCCCTTATAGCCGGGGCAGGCAATTGTATAGTGGTACTCACCGGCCGGAAGCTGGTAAATGCCATTCGTCTCTGCCGTCAGTTTCTGGTCCGGCCATGCCGGGCAGGTCACTGTGATCACGGGCTGAATAGCTGCGCCATCCTCCGCGGTAACCGCGCCAAAGCTTACGGTCTGCTTCTCCAGAGCCGTCATAGTAATATTTTGCGCATCTTCCGCCGGATTACCGGTTACTGTAAAGTTTCCGGTCTTATCCTCATAACCGAATGCCTTCAGCGTATAGCTGTAAGGATTTCCGGACTTAGGAAGAAGATAGGTACGGCCGTCTGTAAGCGGTATCCTTCCATCCACAGTAAGAACCGCATCTTCCGGCACGGTTGTAAATACTACATTGTAGAGAGATTCCTGAAGAGTTACGGTGATTGTCTGGCCGCTGTATGCAATCGTAAAGCTTCCTGTCACAGTCTTGCACTCCGGAGCGGAAACTTCATATGTGTAATCACCATTCTTTAAAGAAAAGCTTCCATCCTCTCCAGGCGCAAGAACATCCTCTCCCTGCTTAACAACAAGATTTGCATTCGCCGGAGAGAGTTGGAAGCGAACCGTATATACGGCGTTCGGATCCTGCCAGCCAAGAAGCGGGTAGGAATCTGCCTGCGCAACATAAGAGCCGCCCAGAGCTTCCGCGAAAGCAGATGTCTTCAGTTCTGCCTCCGTCTTCGCCGTAATTCCGGCTGCGGAATCGTTCGCACCATCTCCGTTCAGACCGTCTGCTGCCAGATAATAGCAGTTCTCTGCTGTAATCATGTTAGAGCTGACAACGCCGGAGTAATTAATCGTGGTACTGTTTCCAATGATTCCGCCAACCGTAATTCCTTCTGTTGTATCATCATTGCTTACAATCGTACCGGCATTATAACAGTTCTTCAGAACAATGCCTCTGTTACTCGTAGAAGAAGGGTCTCCCACAATACCGCCGATGCCTTTGCTGTTCGTATCCTTGAAACCGCTTCCGCCCGGCAGATTACCGGTCACATCACCCAGGTTATAGCAATCCGTAATCGTTACATCCTTGCCATAAAAACCACCGGCAATACCACCGGTTCCCCAGATTCCGTTAACCGCTCCGGTATTGAAGCAGGATGAAATACTTCCTCCTGCACTTCCGACCACACCACCGGTACGCTTCAGTGAAGAAGTAACCGCTCCGGTATTTCCGCAGCGTTCCATGCTGGACTTTCCATCCATGCTTCCTATCACACCGCCGATGCAGTACGGATAGCTTGCAGATGCTGCCGTGTCCGTAATCTTTCCGCTGTTGAAGCAGTTTTTAATCGTTGTCGCATTCGCAGTTCCTGCAATACCTGCACTGTATCCGCCGCAGCTGTTAATCTCTCCCAGATTCGTACATCCGGAGACACTGCTGCCGGAGGCAAGGTAAGAAGCAACACCGCCAATATACCCCTTTTTCTCTGCTGTCACATTCACTTTATTTGTGCAGTTTTCCAGGGTTGCCGGATAGCCATAGGAAACAATGCCGGCAGCGTAAGCAGACGAAGTTGTTGTCGTCTTTACACTTCCCTCCACAGTCAGGTTCTTCACGATTCCGCCCTTCACATAACCGAACAGACCCTGATACTGCGTCGCCGCCTCAATATTCAGGCCGGAGATTGTAAATCCATTTCCATCGAAAGTACCAGCATACCCTACATAAGAGCTGTAGGTATTCGTCATTCTTCCGATCGGAGTCCAGTTTCCTTCCTGTTTTCCAAGGTCAATGTTCGCCGTCAGTTTCGCACATAGCGTTGATGTGCTCTTATCTGCCGATGCGTTGACCTCATCTCTGAATGCAGCCAGGTCTTCCTCAGTAGCAATCAGATAAGGATCTGCTTCCGTGCCGCTGCCGCCGGTCTTCGGTGCTGCCGAAACAACAGCAGGGAGAAGTCCCAGCACTAGGATCAGCATCAGAAGCCATGATGTGATTCGTTTCTTCATAGTTTCCTCCTTTTGGTTTTATAAAAAAACCGCACAGCCATCATCGACTGTACGGTTTCTTTTCTGCTAAAAATAATGATATCCACATACAGATATCGCTTTTCCGGAAAGAGTTCAGCTGCGGATGGGGCACAGGCTCAGGACACAGCCAACATGTATCTGACTTATCCCTATGCGGGCATCACAGTGACCTTCTCGCGGGCTTCTCACCCTGTTCCATGTCTGTTTTGAATAAACAGTTTGCTGTACCTGTTTGTATTCTTGCATCTATTCATCACTCTCGCCTGATTCCGTTTGTGCTGAATAGATACACTTTTTTCACTAAACCGAGTATAGCAGTATTGCTGCCAGATAGCAAGCGTTATTTCAGTTACTTTCCGCCGCTTTCAGCATATCCTGGATCGTATATTCGAAGGATGCTGAAATTCGCTTTATAAAGTTATCCCGATTGGATGTAAATCCGTTCTCAATCCAGTGCATGGTATTGCCTACGATCGCGTAGCTGTAGAAATCAGTAATATACTCAATATCCTTATCCGTAACCGAATGGGAATCCGCCGCTTTCTTCACGAAGCGCCGGACAAAATCCTTTACTACCAGTTCGAGGTAAGAACGAAGAACCGTTCCGTCTTTCGATCGGTAGATATGAAGAATCGCCTGGCGATTATTCAATACAATCGCTGTACTTCTAGCATATTCCTCCTGAAAAGTAGCGGTTTCCTTGTCGGACTCTTTCAGAACCTTGTCCGCTTCCATCTCAAAAAGAGCCGCCAGAGTATCATAAATATTCTCAAAATAATAATAGAATGTATTGCGGTTGATCTCGCAGAACTCACAGATATCCTTTACCGTAATCTTGTCCAGAGGCTTGGACTTCAGTATCTCCAGGAAGCCCAGCAGGATCGCTTTCTTCGTAAATTTCGCCATACTATTTCCGTCCCAGCCTTCCTCTTCCTGCCAGATAACCGAACAGTGAACCGACTGCCCCGCCAAGGATATGCGTCAGGTTGGAAACATTATCCTGTACAAAAATTCCATCGTAAAGCTGACCGCCGATATAGATTATCGCAACCAGAAGAAACGTCATCGGAATGCTTCCGGCGCGCATACTGGCGAAAGAGGACAGCAGAATAAAAGCAAAAACAACGCCGCTGGCCCCCAGAAGGCGTATATTCGGAAAGAACACAAAGTTAACCACTCCAGTCACAATCGCCGTAATCAGAATCACGAAGAGCAGATTCACGGAACCATACTTCTCTTCCAGCATCGGTCCAACAATCAGGAGCAGCATAAGATTTGAAATCAGATGATCCCACCCGGCATGTCCGAATACATGACCAATAAAGCGCACATACGTCAGCGGATCAGACAGCGAAGAACGATAGACACTGAAGAACAGCGTCGTTGTCCGCCCGCCGGTAAGAACTCCCAGCCCCAGGGAGATCAGACAGATCAGGGAAAATATAAGGACTACCGGAGAATTAAATGAGATACTTAACTGTCGGTTCTTTCCACTCACAGGTACATTCCTCTCTTTGCTGTATATTATATATCTCTGATGGTTATATGCGGATATCTTTCTCTATATTCTTATATTGAACATTCGCTTCCCGGATATTCTCCGCCTCTTCCACTTTATAGAAGTCGCTCGTGCTCTTAACCTGAATCTCTTCCTTCAGCTTGTCCTGGATCTCCACCAGACATTCCAGAAGAATCGGGTTGAAGACGCCGCATTCGCCATGCAGAATCATGTCCATGGCCTTCTCATGAGAATAAGCCTTCTTATATACACGCTTGCTTATCAACGCATCGTATACATCCGCCAGTGATACCACCTGTGCGGAGATTGGGATCTTCTCTCCCTTCAGGCCGTCCGGATATCCCTTGCCGTCGTAGCGTTCATGATGCCAGCGGCAGATCTCATACGCCAGCTTCACCAGCTTCTCATCCTTATACATATCCAGGGATTTCAGCATATCTGCGCCGATCAGCGTATGCGTCTTCATGATCTCATATTCCTCATCTGTAAGCCTGCCCGGCTTATTCAGGATGGATTCCGCAATTCCGATCTTACCGATATCATGCAGTGCGGACGCCGTTGTAATCAGATACTGATCCGACCAGGACAGGGAATATTGATCCGTCTTCATCAGCTGCTCCAGCAGAAGCCGGGTCAGCAGATTGATATGAATGACATGAAGGCCGCTCTCTCCGTTACGAAACTCAACAATCTGGCTCAGAATGCTTACCATCATGCGATTGTTTTTTTCTTTATCATGGATCTGATCAGCGACCAGGCGACTCAGCCTTCTCTGCTTCGCATAGAGCCTAATGGTATTGGAAACTCTGCGATATACGATCTTGGAGTCAAACGGGCGACTGATATAATCCGAGACACCAAGCTCATATGCTCTGCAGATATAACTTTCAGAATCCTCACTGGATATCATGATAACCGGAATATCCTTGATCCACTCTTTCTGGTTCATAAAAGTCAGCACTTCGAATCCGTTCATCCCCGGCATGACAATATCCAGCAGGACAAGGGAGATCCCGGTTCCATATTGATTCAACGCATGAATACATTCTTCGCCGCTGGAGGCTTCCAGAATACGGTAATCGTCGGAAAGAATCGCTGTCAGAATCTCCAGGTTCATCCAGGAATCATCCACAATCAGGATCGTCTGCTTGATCTTCTCGTGCGCATCCACAGATACTATGCCACTGCTCGCCTCATCCAGATCAGTCACAACCATGTTCTTCTCGGTCTTAGCCAGATACATCAGCTTATCCGCACGCCCGATCGCATGTTCAATACTCTCACCCGATTGTGTTACAACACCTCCGATACTGACAGAAAGCTGCAGTATGCTGTAACCGGGCACAGCGGTAGCGTTGATCTGCTTCTGGATTTCTTTCAGTTTCTGCGTGAAAGTCTTCCGCTTCATATCCGGCAGAATCAGCAGGAACTCATCGCCGCCGTAACGAATCAATGTATCACTCTTACGAATACAACGCTTAATTGTTCCAACCACAGTAATCAAAACCTTGTCACCAGCATTGTGGCCATAGCTGTCATTATATAATTTAAAATCATCCAGATCAATCACGGCGACTCCAACAGATTCTGTCTGATTTTTTACCTCATCTTCAAAATAGCGCCGGTTATAAACACCGGTCAGAGCATCTTTATATAGTTTGTCACTGTATAAAGCAAATTTATTGATGATCTTCTCATAACCGATGGGATCCAGGAGATTGCTTTCGTCCAACTGCTTGAGCATCTCCATGACATATGGCTTTCCATCGATTTCCACATATCGGGAAATCACCTGAAAAAGCTCGTATTCCAGAAATTCCATCTTTACCTTCTGGGTCTTCTCCCTGAGCGCCAGGATGGACGTGCAATTATCACAGAATGAATCCTTTTCCCAGAAAGAATAACATGGACACATATCTGATATTACCTCTACAGGTTTACCAGCTGCCCGGTCGAGCAGCTGTTGTCCGTCCAGAAGTCTTACAACAGTAAAAACCTCTTTCAGACATGCCATTTTTTCCTGTGCCTGTGCCATTGTCATCTTATCCTGTGAGTTCATTCCTGTCTGCCCTTCTCAAGATTATATGTTAATAGAATTCCAGATCAGATATATTATTTCGTCCGATTCAATATTTCCTACCCTATAATATACGGCATATTCTTCTTTTTGTCCATATTTCTGGCTTTTCAAAGTAAAAAAACTTCGTTTCTGTCGTTTTTTGTCTATTTTTGCGTCATATTGTACAGATTCTTTGACGGATCTCCTCCGGCCAAATACTTCCTTCCTCAATCTGGTTTTCGTACAGCCAGTCATCTTCTTCCAGAAATGTATATACTTCGCCCTGTTCATTCTCTACTGTCACCAGTACTTTTACTTTCTCACCCGGCTGACGCTCCTCGCAGCCGTAATCGCCTTCCCGAATCTTCTTTACTTTCCATACGCTTTGCGCTTCCATATTCATTCGCAATATTTCTCCTTTACTGCAGTGTTTTTGCACTTCACTGACAATCACATTATAGGCAATTACATTATACCTGAAAAACTTCTAATTCATATATGTCGCGCTCAAGTTTTTCACAACTGTCAAATTCGGCATGCTATAATACCCTTATCAGGGATTCCAGAGAATATTCTTTACGTTTTTTACCAATCATGGCGTAAAGCCCCTGCCTTTAGGCATAGGGAGTGTCAATGCCTGAGAAATGATCCGTTTATGCGTTGCGAACTATATATTCCATAAATGATAGGAGAATATCATTATGAAGCAAGAAAAAATCTTTCCGGTCTCCGTGCGGGCGCTGAATCCGAAGGAGATACACGCTTATGCGATTCAGCTTACATACAGCGATGGGAGCATAAGAAACTATTATCTGAAAAACTTTCGGACATATGAAATCCCGGAAGAATTTGATATCGATGGTTATCTTTTCAACCGCAATATTCTAAGTGGCGTGCAGCTGCAACCGAACGGCGATGTTCTCTTCCCGAATCATTATCAGATTCCGTGCCAGAACTGCCGATACAACAGCTTTCCTCAGCTTCAGGTGCAAAATACAAACCGGGAATGTATTTATGAAGACGAACACTGCCGATTGGAATCATTCTATCAAATTCCATTCACATCCGGCGGGCGTTCTTCGAAGCTTCCCGGCATGCTTCCACAGTGGGGATTTTACCCGGAACGCCGCCTGCCGGAACTGCACTGGCTGGGAATAGATGAAGATGGAATCCGCAGAAAAGATATTGCCCTGTGCGAATTAAAGCGCAGCACCTGTTTTCCGGATACAAGCCTTGTCCGCACAGAACCGGAGAAACTGTATGGTTATCTGCGGGATGACGGCAGCTGGCTAATTCCTCCAGTCTATGATGAAATCAGGGAAAACCTGCACGGACTTGTCATTGGCACGAGAAGGATTCGTGGGGAAAAGGTGCTTTTCCGGATTTCTGAAGATGGTACGCCCCAAATGACCACACTCCCGGATTTTGTCGGAAATTTCCGCAACGGGCTAGCGCCTTTTAATGTTGCCGGCACAGATATCCTCTGGGACAGTCCTCTTCTTCCGGAATATTATACCGGACAAATGGAAACTTCGGTTCCCGGCAGGTGGGGTTTTCTGGATCTGAATGGAAATATAATCCTGGAACCCCGGTACCTGTATGCGATTGGTTTTCAATATGAGGATGGGGAATATTCCGCGGTTGCCTGCGAAAAAGACGGTCAGGCTTTCTGGGGAGTTATCAATCAGGCCGGACATGAAGTAATTCCCTGCCGCTATGCCTGCACTTTTGTGCTGAGCAACAGTACCATTGTCTTCCAGGAAATACCGGGCGGCTTCTATGGATTGATGACCCCGGATGGAAATTGTATTTTATCTGCCGATTTCTGCGATATCACTGATTATGATGAGGAACATATGCTTGCTGTTGTCAGTTACGACGGAGAGCTTTACGGTGTGTATTCTGCAGCTGCCGGAGAACTGCGGATCCCGGCGATGTATGACAGTATTTATTTTCGAGCCAGCGGAATCTATGCACAAACCGTGGATGGAAAAAGTGTACTTTTCAATTACGAGGGAAATCCGCTCATCCAGGGCGAATATGATCAGCTGGAGGAAGCGTATGGGCGTATATTTTTTCAAAAGAACGAAAAATTCGGTGTACTTCGCCCGGATGGATCAATGGAAATTCCTCCGGTGCTGGCAGGCTGCGAGGAGAGGCATGTACAATTCTATCAGAAAGGATACCTAATTACCGGAACATATGGAGCCTATGGAGTATCCCGGACGAATGGCGAAGTTGTCCTGCCGGAGCGCTATCGCATGATTTACCTGTACGACGGATTCATTATTGCGGAAGATGGCTGCACAGATAATCAAAATCCGCACGACATCCTCTTCAGGATGGATGGTCAGCCGATTCTCTCTGGCAGCTATGATCATATGGCAATTGATGAAGAACACCATCTTCTCACCTGCCGTACACCTGATGAATTTCTTGCCTTCCGCCTGACCCGGAGATAGTTTCATTACACTAAGGATCACAGTGAGCTTTCGGACAAGATCTCCAGGGCATCTTTCGCCTGTGCCTGTAAGCTGCGCAGCGCAGTGCTGAAAACACCTGGCAAAGAAGAAACGGAAAAAGTCTTTGATCGTTCTATTGCCTGGAATTGCCTGGAATCACCTATATATTACAGATCTTATCGTAATTCAGATACTCCTTCTGGCACCTGGGCATATAATCTTTGCGATATCCGTCGTGATCCTGTGAGATCTGCCGGTCGGATAAATTAAAATACCGGAACGCGCATCTTTCTCCGTGATTCTCCCAGACGATATCCGGAGAAACCGACGATGTCAGATCCCAGGTAGCATCGAGGTGAACCGGCGTACTCAGATCCGGCCAGGCGATCGCCCAGGCATGTCCGCCGCCGTTTATCTTCGCGCATCCAATCACTTTGATCGCCGGGATTCCGGCCGCTCTCAGTGCCAGAAGCAGAAGTGCGTTGATGCCTTCACACACGCCGGTACACCGAAGAATCGGCGCCACTATGGTATGATCGTGCCGCTCATGCCGGTTATCATAACGAAGCAGCTGCGCAATTCTTTCATAGATGATCTGTTCGCGCCGGAGAACAGGCTCTTCCTCTGTTCCCTTCAAAAGATAGTCCCTCACACGTTTCATATGGAAACGTACCATACAAACCTGCTCAGCAGAATACCTGTTGCCCTCAATGATAAATCTTCCCGGCTTTTCTTTTGTATAAAGAAATCTCCAGCTGTTTCCAATAAAAAACAGCTCCGGCCAGTCGTAATACAATGCCTCCGCCGCACAGAAAATATCCTGAGATGCTTCATCCATATTCTCAAATGTGACCGGAACTTCTGTAGAATAATTATGCGTAAAATAGGTTAAAATTTCATTATACAAATGCTTTGCCTGTTCGCTCTTCAAATTATCTCTATAAAAATATCTTCCCAGATTTTCCGGTACCATAGTATTCTCCCTCGATTTCCTGTCCAATTTTCAACGGTATTATCGTTCTTCCTGTTACCCATACTTTTCCAGCCTTTTGCTGTATCTGCTCCAGAGCTGTGCTTTACTCTATGATCTCATTCGTTATCATATCACGAACCTGAAACCACAGCAATGTCTCTTTTTCTGTGAAGTCCAGATCATCGTGCAGATGTCCGAAGTAGTGATGCGTAAAAGATATGCTCTCATGCAGCTGTTCCAGAAAATGATTCAGCTCCATCTCATTCGGATTCCGGCGCCCCAAAAAGAAAATATCCAGCGAGCGCTCTCTTCCTGTATGCGTCAGCAGATAATCCACCCGGTTATGATGCCGCTTCAGATTGGCAAGTGCCTCCGTGTATTCCTCCTGAGAAGGCATCTCACGCGGCCACCAGGATTCGCCCTCTCTGCGGTATCTGCGGTCCACGCTGAAAGCTCCTCCCATGGTGAAAACGGAAATGCATTTCTCTGCACCGGAAGTGCATACCGGAATGTCGTAGACCTGCCCGCGCATCAGATGAATCAGCTTCGGCGTCCCGTCCGGCGCCTCGCCGATAACATGAACTTTGCCTCCACACCAATGGCTGACAGGATAACTTTCCAGCAGATCAAAGTTTTCGTGATTACCATCCACGAAACATGTCGTATATTTTTTCTCCGCAATGATCTCACGGATCGCCTGTTCCTCCGGTGAATTGTCCCACACAAAACCGAAATCACCCGCGATAAAGAGAATATCGCCGGAATCAGCTATTTTCTCGAATGCCGTATCCGTATACATAAACCGTCCCGGCTCACCATGTGTGTCACCTGTCACATAGAATCTTCGGTATTTCATCGTTTCTGCCCTCCAATAATCTTTTAGAACACTTTTTCTATGTATTATCTTTCAACCCATAACACCGGTATAACATTTCTGTCATTTTTTGCTTATCTGTTCCTCTTATACCCAAGGACTTTAAATCCACTGTTTCATCATCTATTTCAGATAAGAACTTTTTCATATCCTCTGCTATTTCTGAACTGAGAACTTGCCTTGTATTGGCTGTAATTAACTGTGCTAATCGGAACACATCGTTTTTATGTTTCTTTATATTTTTGCTGTCAACCTGCTCTCCATTCAACTTGCGTTCTTTTAAATCCAGCCACGCTTTCGCCTTAAATGGTATCAGACAAGTCGGACTTAATACCGGAATGTCATCAACTATCATTTGTCCGGTTTTTAGCAATTCATAATACGCTTCATTTAAAAGGATTGCCGACAAACTGGAGATTTCATCATCTATCGGAAGCGGTGTGAGAACTGCATCATCTTCCAATATAATAAAATCCGGATTTCTGGAAAATATCTCTATCATGTATGGATATTCTTTGCTTTTCGGAGATGTGAAACGATAAAACTGTGCATTTCCGGTGCTTTTATTCAAATGCTCATATCCTGCTTCTTTGACATACTCCCAAAACTGCCTGCCGAACTCCGCTGTTATGGATTCAACAATCAGTACAATATCTACATCTTTTGTAGCCCGAAACGGTAATTCTTCGTTTTCCATAATCAAATCACACGCTGTCCCACCGATGATGACATATTGATTTTCAAAACCCTGAAATCTTTCCTTAAATTTTGTAAATCCGCTGACCATTACTCCTTCAACCTTCTTTCCTGCAATTCATCTACTGCTTCTTCAATTCTTTCATCGTTTGTATCTCCAAAAGATAAAACAATGGAAATATCATCAGCACTGTTATCCTCTGAAAATTGTTTCGGGCTGTATGCCCATAATTCAAGTCTTACCTGCTTATCCGGGTCTATCAATTCATCGGTTAGCAAGGTTTTATCATAATCTTTCTCACTAATTGCATAGGTAACAACTCGGCTTGGATTTAACATTGTTTTTTCAGAAAGTGCCGTTTCCCCTGCAAAGACCATATTTTCCGTAACTTGCGTCTTATCTATATATCCTGCTTTGCGGACAGGAGTCGTTAAATATACTTTTGCTTTTTCAAATAATTCATCTCGCTTATATTTTGACTCAATAAACTTGTTGACACCGTCTTTTGCTACCAAAAACAAATCCGTCGTTTCCAACTGCTTTACTGCTCTGGTCAAGGTCATTGCTGTAAATGGAAGCACTTTTCCGGCTTCTGAAATATACAATCGTTTTTTCTTACTGTACAGATAAAATAAAAACAACTGCTGCGTGGAGTAAACAAACTTACCCGTCAGCTTTTGGGGTTCTTTTTCATCAGAAAGCATTGTCCCAATGAAAGGAAGAAAGACCTGCTTATCAGTAATAAACGGTATATTATTTTCTATAAGGCTTTTTCTTCGATAATTTGATACCGTTGTAAGTTCAAATACGACTGGCACATTATCAATCTGCTGTATTTTTACAATTTGTTTTTTCAATGCCGGAAGTGTGGCAAGTTCTTCTGTTGGAGCAAGCATTATACAGCGTCTGTTTCCAATATATGCTGTATGAAAATCATAACTCCCTGCAATATAAACAGGCAAAGAATCCTGATGATTCCATGCTTCATATTTTATAGAAATCCCGAATACGCTTGTAAACATATTTCTCGTTCTCCTTTTAACTCATTTTCTTTCATTTTAACTTTTGTGATGTTAAAAGTCAAGTTTTTGAGTTATTTTGATTTTTCTAAAATTCTTTTCTCTCACACCCTGTATTTTCCCCCTCCATCTTTTGTATATGTAAGAGGGTTTGTAGATTAGAGCAAGATCCACCCAGGTATTACCAGATTGCCAAGCATTTTAACAGCGGTGGCAGTCAGTCTCGTGCTATAGAAAATGAAATCCATCAGTGCATCACGGACTTATTTCTATTGAGAAAGGAGGTACTGAAATTGGCAGGTGGTATGAATGGCAATCGTAAAACACATTAAAAGCAGAAATGCAAATTACTCGGCTGCTATCAATTACCTTCTGTTTGAAAACTGCGCGCCGCATTCTCGTTACTTCAGTGATGAGTTAGGCGCGCTAATTTTTTAATAAAGAGCAGAACAAATGTTTATTTTCTGGATTGCATGTGGTAGAATATCGATATGGAAAGAGATATCATTGTGACCTGTCAGCCGCGTATAATATCGGTGCACGATATTTTATCCGGGAATTATTAAAACC
>JAJEQR010000036.1 GCA_020687485.1 Hominifimenecus microfluidus
TGAACGTGGGGCTTTGTGGCGATCGCTAGCGCAGCCCTGCGCACGGAAGCCTCGCAATGTGTCCGTGTAGAAGAGGGACGGCTTTTTCCCGGTGATTATATCGAAGATATGTAATAGTAGTTGGGACAGAATCTAGTAGATTTAGAGTGGCATCCTCGCCTATATGGTGGGGATTTTTTATATAGATAATTTGCTTTTTGAAAATTTTGAACCGGCTTATTAGGCTTGCAATATTCACTGCCAGGAAGAAAGCAGAAAAGAGCTCGTGTCCGGGCACATTGCGAGGCTTCCGTGCGCAGGAGACGCGTTAGCTATCGCCACAAAGCTTCATGTCTGAGCCCGTAAGGGCGAGTCGAAGCGACTGGCGATTAATAAGCGCGCGTCCCGGAGCCGGAAACGCAGCACCCGTGACCGGACTGAGCCTTTTCTGATGATTCTGGCAGAGGATGGTAGAGGAATCCCGCTGAAAACTTGTACCAGAGTAGGACGGTAGAGGAATCCCGCTGAAAACTTGTACCAGAGCAGGACGGTAGAGGAATCCCGCTGAAAACTTGTACCAGAGTAGGATGGTAGAGGAATCCCGCTGAAAGTAGATACTAGTGTAAAACAATAGCGGAATCCCGCCAAAAACAAGTTCCAGAGTAAAACTTCGAGG
Source organism: Hominifimenecus microfluidus (assembly GCA_020687485.1). GTDB lineage: Bacteria > Bacillota > Clostridia > Lachnospirales > Lachnospiraceae > Hominifimenecus > Hominifimenecus microfluidus. The sequence continues at coordinate 656 of JAJEQR010000036.1, forward strand.
AATTCCGCTGAAATAAAGTACCAGTGTAAAACCTGGAGGACTAGAGAATATGGGAGAAGATGGAAGCTCCCAAAACAGTGAGCAGCCCGCACACCGCGATGGAAAGACTGCTCATGGCGCCTTCGGTCTCGCCCATTTCCATCGCCTTTGTCGTTCCAATCGCATGGGACGCAGAACCTATCGCAACACCCTTCGCAATCGGTTCCGTAATATGGAAGAATTTCAGAACACTTTCCGCAATTATATTGCCAAGAACTCCGGTGATAACAATCGAAGCCACTGCCAGCGGTACGAATCCGCCCAATTCATCTGCCACACCCATACCGATCGCAGTTGTAATCGACTTCGGAAGCAGTGTCACGTAGTGCTCATGCTCCAGACGGAAGATCAGAGCCATAACAAAAATACTGCACAGGCTGGAAAGAACACCGGAGCAGATGCCGGCAACCACAGCCACCCAGTTCTTCTTCAGCAGTGAGAACTGCTCATAGAGAGGAATCGCCAGGCACACCGTAGCCGGTGTCAGCAGATAACTCAGGTACTGCGCGCCGACATAGTAGCTGTCATAGCTGATATGCGCGCCAAGAAGCACTAGCAGAGTTACAAGGATCGAAATCAGTAGCGGATTGAAAAGCGCCAGACGGAATTTCTTCTTAAGATAAAGACCAAGCTCGTACGCAAGCACACTGAGAATCATGCCTCCGAACAGAGACTGCTGAAAAAAATCATTCATGAGAACGCCCTCCCTTTCTGCGAATCACAAATTGCGTAACCAGACCGGCTATCGCCATAACAACCACCGTGGATGCCACGATCATTACAGCATAGGGAACGAGAACCGGCTGCAGAATTCCCCAGGATTCCATCAGACCGACCGCTGAAGGAATAAACATCAGCGGCATAATTTCAATTAGAAAATTTCCGGTTTCTTTTACCGCAGACAGAGGAACAATTCCAGTCAGGAGAGCGACGAAAAGAAGAATCAGTCCGTAGATGCTTGCCGGAATCGGCAGCGGGAGCAGGTAATGGATCAGCTCGCCCAAAAAAGAAATAAGCAATATAATGCTCAACTGTTTTATGTACTTCATAATAAAAAACCTCCACGATTTCCTATCTTATCGCGCAGAAAAAAGAATGTCAATGTGTCAGGATTATGTAATATTTTGTAACTATTCGAATTTACAGATCCCTTAGAATTATGGTTTACGTTTACCTTGTAGTTGTGCTATAATATAAAGAATAAGAAATTGTGGGAGAGGATTATATATGAAAAGAATTATTACCATCAGCCGTGAATTCGGAAGCGGCGGAAGAACGATAGGAAAAGGGGTAGCTGAGAAACTGGGCATCCCCTGTTACGATCATGAAGTGATTGAGCAGTTGGTAGAGCGAAGCGGTTTCGCTGCGGATTATGTGAAGAGTCAGAGCGAGTATGCTCCGAACGGCAGCCTATTTGTCAATGCACTGAATGCGGGAAATTTTCACGGATTATCCAACCAGGATAAGCTGTGGACGATGCAGCGGCAGATTATCGAGGAACTTGGTGAAAAGGAGAACTGTGTCATTGTCGGCAGATGTGCAGATTACATTCTGAGGGATCGGGCAGATTGTCTGAAGGTATTTATTCACAGGGATTTTCAGTCAAGAGCAGAGCGGATTGTACAGGTATATGGAGAGACCGAAGTTCCTACAGAGAAGAGACTGAAAGAGAAAGATAAGCGTCGTGCTGCCTATTATCAGTTCTATACGGATCAGAAGTGGGCGGATCTAGCCAATTATCATATCGTACTGGACAGTGGTGTAATCGGAATTGAGAAGTGTATTGATATTATCGCGGACTTATATTGAGTCAGAAGGGCAGATATACAATTTGCATGATTATACGATAAGATACAGAAGGGAACGTTAGTATGAAGTTATTAGAAGAACGAATTCGCAAGGACGGAGTAATTAAGCCGGGAAATGTTCTGAAGGTGGACAGCTTCCTGAACCATCAGATGGATGTGGAGCTTTTTGATGCGATGGGAGCAGAGTTCAAGCGTCTGTTTGCAGAGAATCCGATCAATAAGATTCTTACGATCGAGGCGTCCGGAATCGGCATTGCCTGTGTAGTTGCGCAGCATTTCCATGTTCCGGTTGTATTTGCCAAGAAATCTCAGAGCATTAATCTGGACGGTGAATCCTATATTACAAAGGTGGAATCCTTTACGCATAAGAGAACGTACGATGTAATTGTATCTAAGAAATACCTGAACCCGGAGGATCATATCTTGATTATCGATGATTTCCTGGCGAACGGCTGTGCCGTGAACGGACTGATTGACCTGATCCGCAGCGCTGGTGCTACGGTGGAGGGCGTTGGCATTGCCATCGAGAAAGGATTTCAGGAGGGGGGGCGTCTGATTCGCGAGAAGGGCATTCATGTAGAGTCTCTGGCTATCGTGGAGAGCATGAATGATGAGACCGGTGAGATCGTATTCCGCTCCTGACGGGAATCAGATACAGAATTATGGAGAAGTTAAATCATTTTGATGAGCATGGCAATGCCGTGATGGTGGACGTATCGGAGAAGAACATTACAGCGAGAACAGCGGTGGCTTCCGGGCAGATTCATGTTAGTCGGGAGGTGTTCGATGCGATCGTTCACGGTACGGCGGCAAAAGGAGATGTTCTTGGTGTTGCCCGGGTGGCAGGCATCATGGCGGCGAAGCAGACGTCGTCGCTGATTCCGATGTGCCATCCGCTGATGATCAGCAAGTGTCAGGTGGATTTTGAACTGGACGAGAAGAATCTTGCTGTAAAGGCAATCTGCATGGTAAAAGTCAGTGGGAAGACTGGCGTAGAGATGGAGGCACTGACCGGTGTATCTGTTACTTTGCTTACCATTTATGATATGTGCAAGGCGTTGGATAAGAGGATGGAGATTGGAGAGATCCATCTGGATTCCAAGTCCGGAGGTAAGAGCGGGGAATTTGTTCGATGAGAGATCTGTGGAACCGTGAGATTGATTATATCCGGATTTCTGTGACGGATCGCTGCAACCTGCGTTGCGTGTATTGTATGCCGGAAGAAGGAATTGAGAGTATTTCTCATGACCGGATTCTGACGTTCGATGAGATTGCCAGAATCTGCAGGGTGATGGCGCAGTCTGGTCTGAAGAAGATCAAGCTGACTGGAGGGGAGCCGCTGATCCGTCGGGGAATTGTGTCTCTGGTGCGTCAGTTGAAGGAAGTTCCCGGGATTGAGCAGGTGACTCTGACCACGAATGGAATTTTGCTAGAGGAGATGGCGGATGATCTGGTATCCTCCGGGATTGACGCGGTTACGGTCAGCTTGGATACTCTGGACCGGGAGCGATTTCGTCAGATGACAAGGCGGGATGAACTCCCACGTGTTCTGGAGGGAATCAGAGCGATGCGCCGTCATCCGCAGATTCCGCTGAAGATCAATTGTCTTCTTCAAGAACCGGAGAAGGATCTTCTGGCAGTGGCGGATCTGGCGCGGACACAGCCGATTCATGTGCGATTTATCGAGGTTATGCCGATTGGATACGGCCGGCAGATGAAATTCGTGAAGGAAGAACGTCTGAGAGAACTCCTGATGAAACATTACGGCACGCTGACGCCCTGCGGGGATGTGCTGGGAAATGGTCCGGCGGTATATTTCTCGCTGGAGGGCTTTCAGGGAAAGATCGGATTCATCAGCGCAGTTAGTCACAAGTTCTGTAATTCCTGCAACCGGGTACGGCTGACATCAGATGGGTTTCTGAAGACTTGCCTGCAATATGATACCGGTGTGCGTCTGAAGGAGCCGATGCAGGCCGGCTGCAGCGATGAGGAGCTGGCATCTCTGATTGCACAGGCGATCCGGGAGAAACCGGTGGGACACGAATTTGATAAGAAGGGTCTGGTGGCAGGTGAAGAAGTCCGCACGATGTCGCAGATCGGCGGATAAGTTACGGGGGATAGAACATATGAGAGCAGCGATTATTACTTCCAGTGATACCGGATATGCCGGTGAGCGTGAGGACTTGAGCGGTCCTGCCATCCGGGAGATGATTGAACCAGCGGGATATGAAGTTGTATATCAGAAGGTCTGGCCGGATGACCGGCAGATCCTGGAGCATGAGATGAAGGAAATCTGTGACAGTGGGCTGGCGGACCTGATCCTGACGACGGGAGGTACCGGTTTCTCGCCGCGGGACGTAATGCCGGAAGCGACACTTGCGGTAACGGAACGTGTAGTTCCGGGAATCCCGGAGGCGATGAGAGCCTATAGTCTGCAATTTACAGGTCGTGCGATGTTAAGCCGCGCAGCGGCTGGCATCCGGAAGCAGACGCTGATCGTGAATCTTCCGGGCAGTCCGAAGGCGGTTCGGGAGTGCCTGGAATACATTCTGCCGCAGTTGGAGCATGGCCTGCAGATCCTTCTGGGACTGACCGGTGATTGCGCAAGAAAGTAATCCGTGTATGGCGACATACATCGATTGACATGCATGTGCATGTAATCTGCAGAATTTTAGAGAGAAAAGAGAGCGATTTCACTGGACTTTGCGTCCATAGGCGAAAACGCTCTCTTTTTTGGCACTTTTTTTCTTCATTTTGGGCATTATTTTTGGAAAACTTTTCCTTTATAATAGAAAAGACAATATAGAAGAAAGTAAGCTGGAAATCGGAATCATTATGAAAGATTTGCAGGATAAGAAGGGGGAAAGGAATTTGGGAAAAACGAATGTAAGAAGATGGCTGGGAACAATGCTTGTCTTCCTGATGGTTTTCTCTGGTGTCATGTCGATTCATGCGGCCGTTGGGATGCGGGCGGAAGGCGCACAGGATGGATTGACTGCAATTCTGACGACTGACCGGGACAGTTATGATGTCGGGGATACGGTCGCGGCAGAACTGACGGTTGTGAATGAAAATTCGTATGCGGTCGGGAATGTGAGGACAGAGATTTCGCTCCCGGACGGGCTGACGCTGCAGAGCGGAAGTCTGACTGTGGAGGGAACGGAACTGGCGGCCGGTATGGAGAAAGTGCATTCCTTTACGGCTCTGCTGACAGGTGGAGATGATACGCCGACGAAGCCGGATGAGACCAAATCGGATGATAATAAGAATGGCACATCCGGAACCGACGATAAGAAGGATGGCGGCTCCGGCAGCAGGAACAGCGGCAATTCCTCAACGGTAAAGACCGGGGATGATTCTTCGATCGGTCTCTGGATTGCTCTTTTTGTTATTTCTGGATCCGGATTAGTGATTCTGGTTACAAAGAAAAAAGACAGACAGCGCCTGCTGTCTCTGATTCTTGCGTTGTCTCTGACGCTGACGATGCTGCCTTCGAAGGCACAGGCGGCATCTGTGGATGCGAAGGAGAGAAATTTCAGTGTTGACCTTGCGGTGACGTTGAACGGGAAGCAGGAGAAGATTCGGGCGCAGATCTGGTATGATTATCAGAAGGAAGATCCTCAACCTGTGGAAGAAACGGTGACCATCCGTTTCGAGACAGGAGAAGGAACGCCTGTAGAGCCGATCACTCTGAAGAAGGGCGAAGCGTCCGGTGAGCTTCCGCAGTCTTATCTGGCGGGTTACTCCTTCCGGGGATGGTACCGGGATGAAGCGTTGACACAGGAATTCTTTACGGATGAATCGGTGCAGGAGAATCTGACGCTCTATCCGAAGTTCGTAGTATCCCAGAACGATCTGGAGAACGGAACGCGGGATACGTACTACAGTGAAGACTGTGATCCCATGATGCCGGTGGTTTTTGTCGCCGAGGAAGGACTCTCCAAAGACGATCTGCTGGGCAGGATTTCCTGGGAGGCGCTGACGGGAGAGCTTCCGGAGGATTTTACTTTCTTTGCGGACGGCGAAAACTATACGCTGACGCCGGTGGGCGGCTATGAGGAAGGCTGCCTGTACCGGGTAACGATTCCGGAAGGAATGAGCTTTGCGGATCTGGATGAAGAAGTCCTGGAGTATACATTCCGGATTCATAAGGATGATTCGGAGATCGTGGAACTGAGCGATTCGATCAAATATGTGAATCGTGACGATATGCTGGAAGGCGGAACGGATAACACATTTGCCATGACGGCGGAGCAGGCGGAGAAATATGCTTTCGCAGTCGGCGATGTGCTGTGTATGGGCGACGGCGAGAGCTACGATACGGATTCCATTTTTGTGAAGATCAGCGATTTGCTGGAGCAGGATGAAACCGTCTATGTGACGGCATCGGATGCGGAGATCGAGGATGTCTTCAAGGATGTAGATGTCTCCTTTACGCAGGATCTTCCGGCCGATACTCTGATCGGAGAGATCGACACGCAGGCCATCGAAGATGCCATCCGGAACGGCGAAGGCTTTGCGCAGATGACAGATATGCTGGCAGCTCTTCTCACAGAAAGTAAGACCGTGCAGGGAGAACTGCAGGCGGCTGGTTCTCCGGCATTTACGGAGAATGCTTCCATCAAAGAGGAGACGATGAAGTCGATCTCCGCCAGCCTGGCAAAGGGGGCGACTGTTACCGTCTCTGTCGGTGAGGCGAATAATCCGAATTTCGGAGCGAACGCGGATGACTTTATCGCTCTCTGCATCGAGATGAACTATGAAGCGACGATTAAGAATAAAGTCAAAATCAAAGCTTCTTTTGGAATTACAGAATACCTGGCGGTATCCATGCAGGGCTATTCTGAATATAAATTCAAGCTCTTCGGAAAATCCAAACTGGAATTCGATTACGCGATGAACCTGTATACGCAGACGGATATCGATATGCAGGTACTGGTCTGCTCCACGAACAAGGCAAATGAAGAGTATACGGATATTTCGAAAGAGATTAAAGATATGCTCTCCAGCGACGAGGAGAACGATACCGGCAACCTGGTGAAGCAGATGCAGGATATGGTAGAGAACGACAGCGGAGAGATCACTCTGCTCCAGGCGCCTCTGCTGCAGTACACGATCCCTGTTATTCCCATCCTGCCCGTCTTTGGTGTGAACCTGGGACTGGATTTCGTCATCAAAGTGAACTTCGCGGCAGGTATTGGCTCGGATATCTCGATCCTGGAGGCTACGCAGATCGGCATGTGCGGCAATACTTCGGATGGAAGCCTGGACTGCTACACGAACGATCTGATCGGAGGAAATCGCTATGACCTGCAGTTCTATGCCTGCGGTTTTCTGGATATCAAGGCTGGCCTGGAGGGTTCGCTGACGCTGTCATTCTACGGACTGTCCCGCTTCGGCGAGATCGGAATCAGCGTCTTCATTGGAGCCTACGTGGACATCTACGGCTACGTGCAGCTTGGAATCACGAAGGCGCAGCAGTACAGTAAGCAGATTGATGTCCGGCTGGTGGGTGGTTACTATATGGAATCCGGCATTGCGCTGGATATCGAACTGATCGCAAGGTCGAAGTTCTTTAAGGTGAAGGTGGGGGCGAAGCTCCTGGAGGCGAAATTCCCGCTGTTCACGCTGGGAGATCAGTATGTGCTGCTAGCGGTCAATGAGGTGGAGGAACCGGCGGTTCTGACGACATCGGATTCCTCGGCACGCTTTACCAGCGCCTCCCTGGCGGAGATCCCGGCGCTGACCGGTACCTATCTGAATCTGAAGAACGGGGACGAGGAGGAGCGCAGTGTTCCGTGGGATAAACTGTATCTGACATTCTCCAACCGGTACTTTGACTATAATGGTCGCGAGGTCAGCTATGACCGTTACTATAATGACGATAAGAACAGCGATATGGGAACGATGTATTATTACTACATGGGGCCGTATCTGCAGTTCACAAAGTCCGCGTCCACTTCCGAGGGAAGCACGGTAGCGCAGACGAATATCATCTGGGCGGATACCACGAAAGTGGATGAAAGCGCCGTTGGTAAGATCTGTGAGGTAGAGCTCTATGCGAATATCGACGGAAAGACGGATGAATATATCGGAACCCGAAAGGTGCTCGCCGGGAATAAGGTCGGACCGGTCCGCACGGAGTATGATAACTACGATCTGTATACGAATCAGAAGTGGGATCAGAATCCCTATACGACTGTGATTACGGAGGATACCCGACTGACGCTTTCTGTGGATCGCATACAGATGCTGACAGCCTTTATCTACTATGTGCCCGATACGAAGACGTGGATGGCGGAGGTTCGCGCAGTGAACGTGGATGAGGCGCCGACGGTTCCGGCGATCTCGGAAGATCCTAACTATCAGTTCGACAAGTGGACGGGAACCTACGGGCAGTACGTCCGCCGCTGGGCGAAGGGTCCGGCTACTGTGAACAGCACCATCAGCGGAGAATTCCTGCGCTCGACAGGCATGCTGGGGACACATTACATCGTGACACGAAAAGACACCACGGTTCCACTGCTGCAGGTGACGGGGGATACCTATGAGAAGGCTCTGGCGGAATTGACCTTCCATGAAGAGTTCAATTCTTTGGTCAGCTATTACAGCGCAGAATATATTCCGCAGGAGTGCACGGTTACTCTGGTCGGAAAGAACCTGAAGGGCGAGGAAGTGAGGAATGACTATACCGTGCTTTACGGTGAGACGGTTCATTCTTACTACTGGCATGAGCCTATTGGTATGAGTCTTATTGGCTTCTCGGATACGCCGGATGGCGAGATTCTGGCGACAGACCCCTGGAATCTCCCGGCGACGACGGAGAGTGCTGTGACATATTATATGGTATATGCCTCCGATCCGTGTGAGGTTGAGTTCTTTTATTACGATCCGGCGACGAAGACCAACGTTAGTGCTTATACGAAGAATCTGAGCGGCGGAACGACGATTCCAGCGGATGAGCTGGCGAATGTCCATGCGCTGCTGCAGCCGGAGGAGAATGTGGAGTACCGGCTGATGGACTGGATGTATCGCTATAAGGATATCGGCGGCTGGATGCGCATGAATGTGAACAACTACGTCCTGTACTCGGATATTCAGGTGGCTCCTGTCTACGAGAGAAATGTGAAGATCACGCTGGACGCCGGAGAGGGAACCCTGGTCGGGGAGGATACGGTCGTGGCTTCCAGCCAGTATAACTACCGGGTATTTCTGTCGAATACGGCCTGGAAGGAAAAGGACGAATACTGTACGTATCAGCTGACCGGCTGGAAGGATGAGACGACAGGGAAAATCTATCCGTTTGGATATGTAACGATTTCGGAGCCTGTTGCTCTTACAGCGGTATATGAACCGACGGATCGTGTCTATAAGCTGGATATCATCACGGCGCAGGGTACGCTGAAGAATGGAGACGGTAGTATCCGTTTTACCGGCGGCTATGATGATTATCAGAAGCTCCTGGCGGAGTACAGTAACTGGAGACCGGCGGATGTGAGAGGCGAGGGCTGTACCATGACGCTGGTTCGCACAGATGTGAAGTACTCTGATGAAGGCTATATCAACCGGATCTATTATTCCGGCTGGAATACGATCATGGATCAGCACACGCTTACGCTGGATGCGGCGGGCGGCGTCCTGGACGGAGAGAGCAGTTATACGTATGATTACGGTACACGGATTTTCCTGGATCTGTTTTCTGCTTCGAAAGAAGATGTATCCTGTACCTATGTGCTCTCCGGCTGGAAGGATTCCGACGGCAATACGTATGCGGCGGATGATGAACTTACGCTGAAGTCGGATTTGACGCTGACTGCGATCTGGACGCCGGGCGTTTATAAAGAGTATAAGCTCACCTACGTGCTGGACGGAAAGACCATCGCGGAGGAGACGCATCATTTCGGCGATGTGCTGACAGAAGCCGGACAGCCGGAGGAAGCGGAAGGAAAGATCTTCAGCGGCTGGACCTGGTACCGCGGAGAAGTTGTACAGAGTGAGATGCCGGAGACGATGCCGGCGGAAGACCTTACCGCGATCGCTACGGCGAAACCGGCCTATGTCCGCTACATTGTGGGCGACGAAGAGATTTCTTCGGAAGAGACTGCAGTTGGAAGCAGTGTAACCGTGAAGGAGAAGTACGAGAAGACGGGATATACCATCGGCGAGTGGACAAATAAAGATGTGACGGTGACAAACGGCACATTCACGATGCCGGCGGCGGATGTCACCTTCCGCGCGGAGGCGAAAGTGAACTCCTATACCGTATCCTACTATGTGGATGGAACACTGTATTACTCCGCACAGGCAGAGTACGGAAGCTATGTGATGCTGCAGGCTCCGCCGGAAGCAGAAGGAAAGCTATTCGTGTGGAACAGTGAGGATGTGACGATTAATGGCAGCGGCTTTACCATGCCGGCCGGGGATGTGCGCATCAACGGTTACTGGTCAGAGCAGGAGCTGTACATCATTTACTATCTGAACGGAGAGATTGCAGGTTATGACAAGGCTCTCTACGGAGAGACGGTACGGCTGAGAAACGTGGATGAGCTGGCGCTTTACGATGGCAGGAGCTTCAGCGGCTGGTATACTTCTCAGGTGGATCTGGCTAATGACATCTTTACGATGCCTTCCGAGACGCTGAAAATTTACGGAGATACGTATGATGACAGCGACGCGCTCCTGGTCTGCACCTATACGCGGGATGACGGAACACAGGATGAATTCACGATCTCGGCGGCTGTCGGCGAGACCGTAAGCCCTGTGGCTCCGGAGCGGAAGGATTATGATTTTGCCGGATGGCGCTGCAACGGCGATCTCGTCACAGAGGTAACTCCAGACGGAACGGAAACCTTTATCGAGCTTACGGCGGAGTACACCGCGAAGAAATATACCGTATCCTATTACATTGGCTTGCTGTACGGTTCGTATCCGGATCAGAAGGCGGAGGCCGGAGAGAAAGTATACGTTCCGGAGCTTCCGAAGCCGAATTATGACTGGCAGAGCGTCTACGGCTGGTACAGCACCGCTGCGCTGGACTTCCAGGAGGACGAAGGCGGCAAATACTTCATCATGCCGGCATACGATGTACGTCTGGAAGCAGTCGGCGATATGACGGAGACAGATGGATACAGTGTAAAGCTGATCCTGAGTACGCCTTACCATGAGGCATTTGAGTATCGGACCGTGAAGACGCTAAAAAACGGAAGCGTATATCTGCCGACGCCCAGGCTGAGCGGCTGCACCTTCGACGGCTGGCAGGATGCGGACGGAAACTATTACGATGCCGTATCCGGATGGGATCTGGATGCAGACCTGACGCTGTACGGAACTCTGCGGAAGACGAAAGGACTTCATATCGCGGAGTTCTGGCTGGACGGTGAAGTGTACGCTTACCGCCTGTTCGATGAGGAGACCTTTATTCTGCGGACGCCTGACGTAAGTCCGGAGGAAGGAAAGACGGCCAGCGGCTGGCAGAGCTTTGATATCGAGCTTCGAGGAGATGACAGCGGCGATGATCTTCCGGATCAGGATCTTCGCTTCGATGCCTTTACCTGCGACGAAGCGGGAGAGAATACGATCCCGGTCGAGCTGATTCTTACGAAGCGGAATGGCAGTGACCAGGAATTCCTCCAGTTCAGGCTTACCTTTAAGGAGGGAAGCATTCTGCAGATCCCGAAGAGGTTCGAAGACCTGTATTTGAGCCTTTCTGCCGTGCAGTTCTGGGAGAAGGAGAATGAGGACGGAACCTCTCAGACCGATTACTTCGATCTGAAGCTGGCGACACAGTCCCTGAGCGACTGGATCATGCAGGTTACGATTCCGGAGATTGCGGCTCTTGTCGCTCCGGAAGGGTATCGGAAGTTCGCGGGCATCGGAATTGAGGCTTTTATGGGTCTGCCTCAATAGAGTATAAGAAGAAAAAGCCCCGGTTTGATCTGTTTTTTGGATCGAACCGGGGCTTTTTGTATTATCAGTTATTTTTCTTTACAAATAACGACCAATATTCTTGACAAAAAATAACGTAAGGCTATAATGGTAATAAGTGGCGAAAAGCCGACAGGAGGATAAGAATTATGAAGAAGAAACTGGCAATCGCACTGGCTCTTTCCATGGCAGCAGCATTGGCAGGATGCGGCAGCAGCTCGTCCGGAACAACGGCAGCGGCAGCAGAGACAACGGCGACAGCAGAGACGACAGCGGCAGCAGCTGACACCACCGCAGTAGCGGCAGATACTACAACTGGCGATGGTGAGATTATGCTTGCAGCAGCAGCCAGCCTGAAGAACGCACTCGAGGATAAGCTGATTCCTATGTTTAAGGAGCAGACCGGCATCTCGGTTACAGCAACCTATGACAGTTCGGGCAAGCTGCAGACGCAGATCGAGGAAGGCGCTCCGGTAGATGTATTCTTCTCTGCGTCCATGAAGCAGATGAACGCCCTGCAGGATGAGAAGATGATCGATGCTGACAGCGTTGTAAAGCTTCTGGAGAACAAGCTGGTTATGATTGTACCTGCAGGTTCTACGTTGGAGCTGAAGGAATTTTCGGATGTTCTGAATGCGAATACCATCGCGATCGGTGATCCTGAGAGCGTACCGGCCGGTCAGTATGCGAAGGAAGCGTTTACGAATCTTGGTATCTGGGATGCTCTGCAGGAGAAGACCCTGTCTCTGGGTACGAATGTAACAGAAGTTCTTGAGTGGGTGGCAGCCGGCAGCGCAGATGTTGGCTTCGTATATAAGACGGATGCAATGTCCAAGGCTGGTCAGGTAGATATCGTTGCGGAAGCTCCGGAAGGCTCTCTGGAGAATCCCGTCATTTATCCGGTTGGTCAACTGACCAACGCAGCGAACCCGGAGGGGGCGGCAGCGTTCCTGGAGTTCCTGCAGACGAAGGAAGCTCTGGCAGTATTTGAAGAGTACGGCTTTACCCCGAATGTATAAGGCAGGCCGTATAGAATCATCAGAAAGGGGATGCAGAAGTGCATCCCTTTTTCCTGTTAGATGTTACGGAAAGAGGCCAGAGAGCATATAGAACTCTGGAACCGTCCGGCGTATGAAAGGAGAAAAAACATGAACTGGGCTCCCGTTATCATATCTGCAAAGACGGCATGTTTAAGCATACTGATTACATTTTTTATTGGAATATTGCTGGCACACTGGGTGGTACGTATGCGCTCCGAGAAGGCACGCATGCTGATTGATGGAATTCTGACGCTGCCGATGGTTCTTCCGCCTACGGTTATGGGCTTCTTCCTCCTGTTTATTTTCGGTGTGAAGCGGCCGGTAGGAAAGTTTATCCTGGAATTCTTTGGATGGAAGATTGTATTTACCTGGTGGGCGACCGTGATCGCAGCCGTTGTAATCTCGCTTCCGCTGATGTACCGGAGCGCGCGCGGCGCGTTTGAGCAGGTGGATCAGAACCTGATCTACGCAGGAAGAACATTAGGAAAGAGCGAATGGTGGATCTTCTGGCGGGTAATTATGCCTGCGGCATTGCCGGGTGTAGCCTCCGGCGGTATTCTGGCATTTGCCAGAGGCCTGGGCGAATTCGGCGCGACAGCGATGCTGGCGGGCAATATCGCCGGTCAGACACAGACGCTGCCTCTGGCGATTTATTCAGAAGTTGCGGCAGGCGATATGGAAGGAGCCTATGGGTATGTCTATATCCTGGTAGCGATCTCTTTCCTGGTCATCTTCCTTATGAATTATTTTACATTGAAAGGAACCGCACGTGGAAAGGGGAGGAAGAAATGAGCCTGCAGGTAGATATTAAGAAGAAACTGAAGGGGTTTACCTTGGATGTCACTTTTGAAGCGGACGGAGACTGTATGGGAATCCTGGGAGCTTCCGGCTGCGGCAAGAGTATGACGCTAAAGTGTATTGCAGGAATTGAGAAGCCGGACAGTGGAAGAATTGTACTGAACGGAAAGATCCTGTTTGATTCTGAGAAACATATCAATCTTTCCACGCAGAAGCGGAAGGTTGGTTATCTCTTCCAGAACTATGCACTCTTCCCAAATATGACTGTGCGGGAGAATATTTCTGTCGGGCTTGCGGCTTCGAAGGAGAATTCGAATTCACGCCTGGAGGAACTGGCGGCACTGTTTCAGCTGGAAGGTCTGGAGAACCGATATCCCTGGCAGCTTTCCGGTGGCCAGCAGCAGAGAGTTGCGCTGGCGAGAAGCCTGGCCTATGAACCGGAAGTGCTGATGCTGGATGAACCCTTCTCGGCTTTGGATGAGTATCTGAAGGAGAACCTGCAGATACAGGTCAAGGAGATTCTAAATCGTTATAAAGGTGATATTCTTATGGTTACACACAGCAGGGAGGAAGTCTATCGTTTCTGTCCGAAAATTGCGGTGGTACATAACGGCCACGTAGTGGCCAGGGGCGATACCCGTGAAATCTTTCAGAATCCCTGCCATGTGACGGCTGCAAAGTTGTCCGGCTGCAAGAACATCTCAAGGATCAAACGCACCGGAGAAAATCGGGTTTATGCACTGGACTGGAATACGGAGCTTGTAACGGCGGAGTCGGTAGGGGACGAAGTCCGCTATATTGGAATCCGGGCGCATGATCTGCAGCCGGTCTATGATGGAACATATCAGGAAAATCTGATATCCTGCCTCCATCCGGAACTTCCAGAAGGCTTGTTCGAGCAGGTGGTGCTCTTCCGTACTGCAGAACAGTCGGACTCCCTCCTCTGGTGGAAAGTCGGCAAGGAACAGTGGCGAGAAGCGTTCGTACAGAAGCTGCCGGAGCAGTTCTATCTGCCGCCGGAAGCGCTGATGCTTCTGACGGAAGAATGATATTCTTTCGAAAAAAAGCTCCTTTCTGATAAATCCTTTGACGTGATTGAAAAAAGGTGTTATAAATATGGTAACTATTCAGAGTTGTGTAAGCGAAAGCAACCTGCTGCTATGAATCGTTACCAGACAGGAGGATACATATGAAATTAATACCCACGACCGAAGCTGTCGGTCATGTGCTCTGCCATGATCTTACGCAGATTATTCCCGGTGTGATTAAAGATGCCCGTTTCCGCAAGGGACATATCGTGCAGAAGGAGGATATCCCGGTTCTTCTTTCCATGGGAAAGGAACACCTGTATGTGTGGGAGAACGACGGAAGCAAGTATCATGAGGATGAGGCGGCAGAGATTCTCTACAGTCTCTGCGCAAATGAACATATCACCAGAAGTAAAGAGACCAAAGAAGGAAAAGTTGAGCTTTTTGCCGGCTGTGACGGACTCTTTCGGGTGGACGTTGAGAGAGTCTGCCGACTGAACAGCCTGGGTGAGATGATGATTGCAACCCGACAGAACAATTTCCCGGTTCATGCCGGAGACAAGCTGGCAGGTACCCGCGTGATTCCGCTGGTCATTGAGAAGACGAAGATGGAAACTGCGAAGGAAGCAGTTGGCAGCGAGCCTTTGCTGAAGCTGATTCCCTACGTACACAAGAAAGTCGGCATCATCACGACCGGCGAGGAAGTGAAGAAGGGAATCATTCAGGATGCTTTCGGCCCGGCAGTACGTAAGAAGCTGGCGGAGTTCGATACAGAGATTCTGGGACAGATCTTCCCCGGTGATAATAAGGAAGCGATCTGTCAGGCCATTCAGGATTTCCTGGCACAGGGGGCAGACTTTATTGTCTGTACCGGAGGCATGAGTGTGGACCCGGATGATAATACGCCGGGAGCGATCCGCATGAGCGGCGCACACATTGTATCCTATGGAGCGCCGGTACTTCCGGGAGCCATGTTTCTGATGGCTTATGCGGAGAGCGGCGTGCCGATCGTCGGCCTTCCCGGTTGTGTAATGTATGCGAAGCGCACCATTTTCGATCTGGTACTTCCTTATATTATGGCGGATGAACCGGTGAAGCCGGAAGATCTGAGTCGTCTGGGTGTCGGTGGTCTCTGCCTGGGCTGCGACGTCTGCGTGTTCCCTAACTGCGGGTTCGGCCGATGACAGGGGCAGTGATCCTTGCCGCCGGTTCGGGATATGATCCGGAATCTTTTCAGCCGATGCTTACTGTGTCCGGTACCAGTGCGGTCAAGAAGCAGATCAGCACGCTGCGGGAGGCAGGGATCAGCCGTTTTATTGTGGTGACAGGTTATCAGGCAGAACAGCTGGAGAAGCATCTTTCCCACCGGGGCGTCACTTTCGTACGGAATCCGGATTACCGCACCTCGCAGATGCTGGATTCGATCCGCTATGCGCTGGCCGCCGCGGAAGACTGGGAACGGGCGCTGATTCTGCCGGTCGATCTTCCTTCTTTCCGTCCGGAGACGATTCAACGGATTCTGGAGACGGAGGGGCAGATCGTCATTCCGCGCTATAATGGACAGAATGGCCATCCGATTGCTGTGAGACGGCAGGTATTTGATACGATCGCGTCATACCAGGGAGAAGACGGACTCCGTGGGATTTTCCGTATGCCCGGGTATGAACCGGTCTACAAGGATGTAGAGGATCCAGCGATTCTTCTGCGAGCAAGCACCAGGGATCGTTATCAGGAACTTTTGAATTACGAAAAGCAGAGCCGGAAGGAGATTCCGCTTCGTGCGGAGGTTGCTGTTTCTCTCTTCCGGAAGCAGGAGGTCTTTGATGAGACGCTGGCGGATTTTCTGGAGTCAGTGGAAGAAATGGGCTCTATGAATTCGGCGGCACAGAAGATGGGGATGGCGTACAGCCGCGCCTGGAAGATGACGGGCAATGCGGAGGAGCAGCTGGGTTTTCCCTTGATCATGCGGCAGACCGGCGGCAGTCACGGCGGTAGCAGCTGCCTGACACCGGAGGGAAAGGCTTTTCTGGCCGCGTACCGGGACTTTCAGCAGAGACTGCGGGCGGCAGCGACGCAGATTTTTCAGGAGACAATTGCCGGATTCGATACCTGAGAGTCGGATGGATAACGAGAATACCAATACCCGGCGGAAGCTTTCTGCCGGGTATTCTTAGATAAAGGAGTGAATGTTTTTATGGTAACAGAGAATTATCGTGAAGTAGAGAAGCGGGTATGCGAGGCGTGCGCGCGCAGCGGCAGAGCAAGAGAAGAGGTGACTCTGATCGCGGTAAGCAAGTATAAGCCTGTGGAGATGATCCGCGAGCTGATGGCAATCGGCGTGCGCGACTTTGGTGAGAATCATGCACAGGAGTTGGTGAGCAAGACCGAGGAGATCACAGAGCCTCTGAACTGGCACTTTATCGGAAACCTTCAGCGCAATAAAGTAAAGTATGTCGTGGGAAGAGCCTGCCTGATCCATTCGGTATCTTCACTGGCACTGGCAAAGGAGATCCAGAAGGAAGCGGCGAAGAAGAACGTGACAGTTCCGGTTCTGGTTGAAGTGAACATCGCGGATGAGGAGACGAAGCAGGGCATCTCAGAGGAAGAAGTTTATACTCTGGTACGCGAGATTTCGGAGCTTCCGAACCTGGTAATCCGTGGACTGATGGCGATTGCGCCGCCCGTGGAATCCCCGGAGGAGAACCGTCCGTACTTCCGCAAGCTGAAGCAGATGCAGAAGGAAATTGCGTTCTTCGGCCTTCCCCGCACAGAGATGACGGAACTCTCGATGGGAATGACTGGTGATTTTGAAGTTGCCATCGAGGAAGGTGCGACGATGGTACGCGTGGGAAC
This sequence comes from Hominifimenecus microfluidus, assembly GCA_020687485.1. Lineage (GTDB taxonomy): Bacteria > Bacillota > Clostridia > Lachnospirales > Lachnospiraceae > Hominifimenecus > Hominifimenecus microfluidus. The sequence goes on from JAJEQR010000036.1 coordinate 18,146, forward strand.
AGCGATCTTTGGAGCAAGATAAGAGAAATGGGCAACAAACAGACCGGAAACAAAGGGTAGTTCGTACAGCAGTCTAATTATATTATATTTTTTAAGCGAAAGTAGGGGTTGAACTTTCAATTGTTTTGCGTTATAATGCAAATACAAAGTTTCGCAGATTTATGTGATTAAGGAAGGCGGATTATGGATAAAATCGACAAAAAGCTCCTGAGGCTTTTGCAGGAAAATGCACGATATTCACTGAAGCAGCTGTCCGAAAAGGTTTACCTGTCGTCACCAGCCGTTGCGGCCCGTATTGAGAAGCTAGAGGAAGAAGGCATCATCACCGGGTATCACGCAGATATCAGTTTGGATAAGATGGGATATCATATTACCGCATTTATCAATCTCGAGATGACACCGAAGCAGAAGGCGAGCTTCATTCCTTTTATCGCTGAAGTGCCGAACGTGATTGAGTGCAATACGGTTTCCGGTAACTATTCCATGCTAATGAAGGTGAGTTTTCCGTCTACGTCGGATCTGGATCTGTTCATCGGACAGCTTCAGAAGTTTGGTCATACCGAGACGCAGATTGTATTCTCCGTACCGGTTCCCCATCGTGGAATCGTAATGAAAGAAGAGGCGTAAGCCTCTTTTTTTAACCTATTTTTTACATAACTCCCCGGTCTGGTTTACATTTCTCCTTTATAATACCCCCTGCAATCGAAAATAAGGAAAGAATGGTATAAAAGTATGAAGCAGGCGGTAATCGATATCGGTTCCAACTCCATGAGATTAACATTGTATGAAATAAAAGACGGCAGATTCAAGATCCTTTTCCGTGAGAAGAATATGGCGGGACTTGCCGGATATGTAGAGAAAGGGGTTCTGACGAAAGACGGCATAGCCTGTGCCTGCAGCGGACTGGAGGATTTCCGCGAGACACTGGCGTCCCTTCAGATTGATGACGCTGCAGTATTTGCGACGGCTTCTCTGCGTAATATCAATAATACGGAAGAAGCGTTGGCAGCAATCCGGGAGGAGACTGGTTATCAGGTGGAAGTGATAAGCGGAGAGGAAGAAGCACTCCTCGGATATTATGGCGCTATGAAAGAGCTGAATATCCGGAGCGGAGCCTTTATTGATATTGGCGGTGCCAGTACGGAGGCAGTTACTTTCCAGGAAGGAATCCCGCAGGATCTTGTCAGTTTTCATATTGGGTCACTCAGCCTGTATAAAGCGTGTGTGAAGAAAATTCTGCCGGGCGACAGTGCGCAGCATCAGATTGATAAGAAAATCCGGGAGGAAGTGGAGAAGGAAGAAGCAACTTTTTACAGACCGCGTACCCCTCTGGTATGTGTTGGAGGTACCGGCCGCGCGGTTATGAAGATCGCGTCCCGGTATTTTCATCTTCCGAAGGAACAGAACTGGCTTACAGCCAGACAACTGGAAGAAATCGGTGATGTCCTCCGGAGCGGGAAGAAGGAAGCGTCGGATCTCATCCTGAAATATGAATCTGATCGTATTCATACGCTGATTCCCGGACTGCTGATCCTGCAGTATATGTTCCATCGTTTTCATGCCGAAGAAGTCATATTCAGTAAATACGGAGTAAGGGAGGGATACTTATGTCAGAAACTGCTTTCGGACGATACCGCTATACAAAGAACAGAGAATTAAGCTGGCTGCAGTTCAATCAGAGAGTCCTGGAGGAAGCAGCGGATAAGAATAATCCGGTGCTGGAACGCCTGAAGTTCCTTGCCATTTTTACCAGCAACCTGGATGAGTTCTTTCGTGTGCGGGTCGGAAGCTTGGTGGATATCAGCCGGATCTCGCCGGAGAAAAAGGACAATAAGAGCGGAATGACATCGGAGGAGCAGCTACGGAAGATTTATGAGAGAATTCCGGAGCTGATTCAGCAGAAGAAGGAATACTACAGGGCAGTGATGCAGGAGCTAGGCGAGCAGCATATTCAGGATGTGCTCGGTGAAGAACTGAAGCCGAAGGAGAGAAAGTATGTGAATCAGTACTTTATGATGGAAATTATGCCGCTGCTTTCTCCAATTATCATAGGAACGCACCATCCGCTGCCTCATTTGAATAATAAGCAGCTCCATATTGCTGCTGCTCTGAAGGATAAGAAGGGAAAGACAGCAATCGGATTGATTCCGATTCCGGAAAATGTGCCGCCCTATCTGATGCTTCCCGCGGAGAAGGAAGAGTTGCGTTATATCCGGACGGAGAACATTCTTCTAATGATGGCGCCGGATCTGTTCGGAGCCTATACAGCAGAGGAGATCACGGTTCTTTGCGTGACGAGAAATGCGGACATCAGCTTTGACGATGAGAAATTTGATGACGACGAGGAAGATCTGAGAAATCAGATGACGAAACTTCTGAAGAAGAGAGAAAATCTCTCTGCCGTACGAATGGAGATCGGGGAAGCAATTTCCGAAGAATTTAAAGTGCAGCTGATGAAACTGATGGGAGTGAGTCCGGTACAGGTGTATGAAGATGCAGTTCCTCTGAAGATGTCCTATGTCTATCGCCTGTGCGGTGAGTTGCCGGAAGAAAAGACGAAGTCTTTACTCTATCCGGCCTATGTGCCTCGCTGGCCGGAAGATCTGGATCAAAAACAGAAAATTATGGATCAGGTTCGGAGAAAGGATAAACTTTTATTCTATCCGTTTGATTCGGTAGAGCCTTTTCTGAAGCTCCTTGGCGAAGCAGCGGAAAGCCCGGACGTTGTCTCCATCAAGATTACGATCTATCGGTTGGCATCCTCCTCGAAGATCGCCCGGATTCTGTGCCGTGCGGCGGAGAATGGAAAGGAAGTCCTTGTGCTGATGGAGTTGCGGGCACGTTTTGACGAGGCCAACAACGTTGCCTGGTCGAAGCTGCTGGAGGAGGCAGGCTGTCAGGTCATCTATGGCATGGACGGATTCAAGTGCCACAGCAAGATCTGCCTGATTACCCGCAAAGAACGCGGGAAGATGAGCTATATTACGCAGATTGGGACCGGCAATTATAACGAAAAGACGAATGCGATGTACACGGATCTGAGCCTGATGACGGCGTCTCCGGTGATCGGGGAGGACGCGGTAGCATTCTTCCAAAATATGCTGATCAACAAATTGAATGGTGATTACCGGCAGCTTAGAGTATCGCCTTACGGCATTAAGGAGATGTTGATCCAGCGGATTGATGAGCAGATTCGCAAGGGGCCGGAAGGGTATATCTGCTTTAAGGTGAATGCGATCACAGAGCGGGATATTATCGATAAGCTGCGGCAGGCATCCGATGCCGGTGTGGAAGTACGGATGATTATCCGGGGAATCAGCTGCATTCTTCCCGGAATCCCCGGCGATACGGAGAATATCCATATCAGCAGTATTGTTGGGCGATATCTGGAGCACGCGAGAATATATCAGTTCGGCAGAGGAGAGGATGAAAAATTCTATATTTCTTCGGCGGATCTTATGACAAGAAATCTGAACCGGAGAGTGGAGATTGCCTGCCCCATCTTTGATCCGGATGTCCGGATGCAGCTTCGCTGGATGCTGCTGTGCCAACTGAGAGATAACATGAAAGCGAGCATCGCGCTTTCAGACGGCTCCTATCACCGCAGAAGAAGAGAAGAGCAGGCATCCTTCAACAGCCAGGAGTGCTTTATGGAACAGACTTCTCATAAGGTTGCTGCTCCGGCAAAGATCGGAGTGCTGCAGCGGCTGGGCGCAGGCCTGCGCCGTGCTTCCGGAAAAGAACCACGAGTGTTGTCGTAAAAAAAAATCCTTATAAGGAGAGTGATGATCCCCTCCGTTTGTTTGTTCGTAAGGAGAGCACAGATTTCTTCCGGATTGACAGACGGAGGGAATTTTGTTAGAATAAGTGCGCCGAGATGCAAGTCCGGCAGAAAGGGAATTATAACGATGAAAAAGAAGATAATAGCTGTAATTCTGACAGCAGCGCTTGCTGTATCGGTATGCGCCTGCAGCAGTAAGGCGGCGGAGACCACAGCTGCAGAGGCAGAGACCATACAGGCAATTTCGGCGGAGACCGTTCCAGAGACGGAGGAGAGCAGCAGTGAGGCAGCGGCGACAGAAGAGTCTGAATCTGAGTCGAATTCAGTTTCAGACACCAGTGCAGCGGAGACAACGGCAGCTGCGGCATCCAGTGTGGATGAAGCGGCGCTGAAGCTGTATCAGGATGCCATGGCGAAGACGGCGGCAGCCGGAGCGATGAATACTACTACGAAGATGGAGCTGACGACGAACGATCAGTCGGTTTCTATCGATATGCAGATGATCACGGTTCCGAGCGGAGACGATGGAAAGCTGGCGGCGAAGGGAACACTCGCTTCGAACGGCGTATCCATGGATGTGGAATATTATTACACCGACGGTTTCTACTATACGAACGCAATGGGACAGAAGGCGAAGGCTGCTTCTACTTATGCGGAGGCAGTGGCAGACTCTAATATGGCGGATGCTTTTAATCTGGGTGACGTCACCAGCGATTCGTTCAACAGTATGACAGCGCAGGCACAGGCGGATGGTACGACGCTGATCACGGCAGTCTTCTCCATGGAGGATGATACGGAGACAGCGGAAGGAAAGGTGGAAGTGCTGGTGGATAAGGACGGCTACGCTATTCGACAGAGCATTCAGCTGCAGGCTAGTACCGTGGAGAATAACACGGAGATAAACACTTCAGCGGATATGACACTTACGGTCAATGCCTATGGCGACAATGTGAAGATTGAGCTTCCAGACCTCAGTGATTATGCGGCGGAAAGCACAGAGACGGAAACAGAGACCTCCGCAGCACAGTAATATTTTCCGATTGACGAAGATTTTCAGAAGAGAAGCATTGGGAGACAGATACAGGAACGGTGCAGCCGGCAGAAATTGCAGTTGTGCCGTTCCTGTTTTGTCTGTAGAATACAGAGAACTGGAATCGTCACTTGAATTTTGCATATGGCTTTGGTACAATAAAAAGGAAACCTTAAAGAAGGAAAGGAAGAACAGATGAAAAAGACAGCAATAATCCTTCTTTGTGCGGCACTGGGCCTGGCGTCCGGCTGTGGCAGTCAGGATAATGGGGACGCGGAGCAGGCGTTGGAGAATGTAGCGGAAGAGACGACAGCGGAAGAAACCTTCCCCGGACCGGTTTCTGCTGGTCTGGAAAGTTTGGAAGGGTTTGACGAGGACGCCTGGGCGCTCTATGAGAAGGGCGTTGCCGCTATGAATGCGCTGACGTCCCGGGAAGAGCAGTTTATTGTGAATACGGTGCAGGAAGAGAACGGCACTTCCACGGAAGAGTCTGTGAATGTGCGCCTGAAGAGAACCGGACTTGGCAGTGACAGTCCGAAGTTCTCTGCGTCCGGTCATGTGGAGACCGGCGGTCAGGATATTCCTCTGGACATGTACTATAAGGATGGCATGCTCTACTCAATCAGCGGAAATGCGAAGGTGAAGAAGCAGGCAGACTACGAGACATCAGTCGCTACAGTGGATATCCTGGGAGAGTTTCTGAGTCAGCTGAAGCGCGAGTACATCGTTTCTATTAATAAAGAAGAGTACGCGGATGGTACAGTCTTCATTGGTCTGGCTTTTAGCGGCCCGATCAACGAAGTGGAGACCTCCGGAAGCGGGGAGCTGATCCTGAACGCGGAGGGCTGCATTATCTCGGAACAGTTTACGCTGACAGTGGAATCGGAACAGGATGGCAGTAAATCCTTCATCCGTCAGGAAGTGGAGTGCATGCTGATCAATTACGGGGATACAGTATCGGATATCGAATTCCCGGATCCGAATGATTTTGTAGAGGTTTGATGCTATGTATCATTTTTTTGTACCGGAAGGTCCGGATGAAGCCGGACAGATTCATATTACCGGCTCTGATGTCCATCATATCCGGAGTGTCCTCCGGATGAAGCCGGGGGAGCAGGTCGTGATCAGCGACGGCCGCGATAAGGACTATTACTGCAAGATTACAGAACTGAATCCGGGAGAGATCACAGTGCAGGTTTTGAAGGAGACGGAGGCAGCAGAGCTTCCCGCACGGCTGATCCTGTATCAGGGACTGCCGAAGGGCGAGAAGATGGAGCTCATTATCCAGAAGGCGGTGGAGCTTGGCGCCTGCCGGATTGTTCCGGTCGCGATGAAGCGCTCCGTTGTGAAGCTGGACGAGAAGAAGGCGAGAGCGAAGACGACCCGCTGGAACACCATCGCGGAGAGCGCGGCGAAGCAGTCCGGAAGAAGCATCTGTCCGGAAGTGATGCTTCCGCTTCCTTTTGCCGAAGCAATTCAGGAGTCCGGCAACGCCGACCGTATATTGGTGCCCTATGAGAATGCCAGAGGCATGCAGGCGACCAGAGAGGCGATGACTGCGTTGGCGCCCGGACAGGAGATTGCCATCTGGATCGGACCGGAGGGGGGCTTCGAGCGGAGCGAGATCGAAGCACTGGAAGCGGCCGGAGCGCAGACAATTTCACTGGGACGGCGGATTCTGCGGACAGAGACGGCAGGACTTACCGCTCTGTCTCTGTGTATGTATCATCTGGAGCTGACCGGAGAGGAACAGCCGGAGTACAAGGAAGAGGGAATGGAATAATGGAGATTTATTTTGACAATTCAGCGACAACGCCGGTATTTCCGTGTGTGCGTGAGGTGATGATGCGCACGATGGAGGATGACTTCGGGAATCCTTCCTCGATGCACCGCAAGGGCATGGACGCAGAGAACTATATTCGTACCGCGAAGACGCAGATTGCGAAGACACTGAAAGTGGATGAGAAGGAGATCCTTTTTACATCCGGAGGAACCGAGTCCAACAATACAGCGATTCTTGGCACGGTGAGTGCGAATCCTCGTCTGGGGAAGCATCTGATCACCAGCGCAATCGAGCATCCCTCCGTGGCGAACACGATGCACTGGCTGGAGGGGCAGGGATACCGTGTAACGTATCTTCCGGTTGATCACGAAGGACGGATTTCTCTGGAGGATCTGGCAGCTGCCATCGACGATGAGACGGTTCTGGTATCAATTATGATGGTGAATAACGAGATCGGAACGCGAGAACCGATTGAGGAGATCAGCCGTGTCATTAAGGAGAAGAATCTGAACACGATCTTCCATGTGGATGCGGTACAGGCTTACGGAAAATATGTGATCCGCCCGAAGAAATGGGGAATCGATCTCATGTCGGTCAGCGGCCACAAGATTCACGGTCCCAAGGGTATCGGCTTCCTGTATATCCGCGATAAGGTAAAGATTAATCCAATTATCTTCGGCGGTGAGCAGCAGAAGGGTCTGCGCTCCGGCACGGAGAATGTGCCGGGCATCGCGGGACTGGGAGCTGCCGCAGAGGAGATTTACCGGGAGCATGAGAGCCGTACGGCATATCTTTACGGGTGCAAGAGCCGCATGACGGAAGGGTTACTGCAGCTGGAAGGAGTGACGGTCAACGGCCCGGCGGTGGACGATGGCGCGCCTCATGTTGTGAGCGCCAGCTTCGCCGGTGTCCGCAGCGAGGTTCTGCTGCATGCGCTGGAGGATAAGGGGATCTATGTCTCGGCAGGGTCCGCCTGCGCGTCCAATCATCCGGGGCTGAGCTCGACGCTGGTGGCGATCGGTCTGGATCCGAAGCTTCTGGATTGCACGCTGCGGTTCAGCTTCAGCATTTTTACGACCGAAGAAGAAGTAGACGAGACATTGAAAGCGCTGAAGGAGCTTCTGCCGTTCCTTCGCAAATACACAAGAAAGTAAAGGAGAATAAGCAGAATGGAATTTCAGTCATTTCTGATTAAATATTCAGAGATCGGCATTAAAGGCAAGAACCGCTATGTCTTCGAAGACAAGCTGGTCAGCCAGATTGCCCGCAAGTTAAAGACCGTAGAGGGTCAGTTCTCTGTCAGCAAGGTCAGCGGACGTATCTATGTGCAGGCGGAAGCCCCCTATGATTATGATGAGACGATCGATGCACTGCAGCATGTGTTCGGCATCGCCGGCATCTGCCCGCAGGTGCAGCTGCCGGACGAGGGCTTCGAGGAGTTGAAGCGTCAGGTGGTTGCCTATATGGATGAGATGTATCCGGATAAGAATATTACCTTCAAGGTAATTGCCCGCCGGGCGAACAAGCACTATCCGATTGATTCCAATGAGATTAACGCTCGTCTGGGAGAGGCGATTCTGGATGCATTCCCGGAGATCCGCGTGGATGTGCATCATCCGGATGTATACCTCTATGTAGAGGTTCGCGAGATGATCAATATCTACTCACAGATTATTCCCGGTCCCGGCGGCATGCCGGTCGGAACCGGAGGAAGAGCCATGCTGCTTCTCTCTGGCGGTATCGACAGCCCGGTAGCCGGCTGGATGGTAAGCAAGCGCGGCGTCGCGATCGACGCGGTATACTTCCATGCGCCGCCCTACACCAGCGAGCGCGCGAAGCAGAAGGTTGTGGATCTGGCCCGTCTGGTATCGAAGTATTCTGGTCAGATTCAGCTGCATGTAGTGAACTTCACCGAGATCCAGCTCTATATTTATGAAACCTGCCCGCATGAGGAGCTGACCATCATTATGCGCCGCTATATGATGCGCATCGCCGAGAAACTGGCAGAGAAGAATGGATGCCAGGCTCTGATTACCGGTGAGAGTATCGGCCAGGTGGCTTCCCAGACACTGCAGAGTCTTGCTGCGACGAACGAAGTGTGTACGCTTCCGGTCTTCCGTCCGGTGATCGCGTTCGACAAGCAGGAGATCGTGGATATCGCGCTGAAGATCAATACCTATGAGACTTCGATCCAGCCCTATGAGGATTGCTGCACGATTTTCGTGGCGAAGCATCCGGTTACGAAGCCGAACCGCAAGATCATCCGTAAGTCGGAGACGAAGCTTACGAAGATTGACGAGATGGTGGAGACTGCCATGAAGACGGTAGAGACGATTGTTATCGATTAGTCGGGAATTGGAGCAGGCTTGTCCGGAATTGAAGCAGTCTTGTCTGCTCTAATTCCAGACGCCGGATTCCGGACAAAAAAGAGCAGATCCTGCAGGATCTGCTCTTAATTGCTCCGGATATGACAGAGTGAATTATTCATTTACCAGGTAAGGCTTCAGAGCCTCCAGGATCTCTTCGGTCTCAGTATCGGAATGTACGCTTAATGTGATCGGCTTGGAAAGATCCAGGCTGAAGATACCCATGATGGACTTTGCATCGATAACATAGCGGCCGGACACCAGATCAAAATCACTGTTGAACTTGGAGATGTCGTTTACAAAGCTTTTTACTTTATCAATGGAATTTAAGGAAATCTGTACGGTAGTCATTGTTCTTACTCCTTTTCTGTCTATTTTCTTTAATAGTATCCTTGGAACGTAAAAAAGTCAAGAAAAACGGAGTAAAAAAAGTATAAAGTGTCGAAAAAACAGAAAGAACGGAACATTTATGTGTATGAGAAGAGTTGCCTTTCATAATCTGGGCTGCAAGGTGAACGCCTATGAGACGGAAGCCATGCTGCAGCAGCTGGAGCAGAAGGGTTATGAGATTGTCTCCTTTGAGGAGACAGCGGATATTTATGTGATTAATACCTGCACCGTTACAAGCATTGCGGACCGCAAATCGCGCCAGATGCTTCACCGGGCCAGAAAGAAGAATCCGGATGCGCTGGTTGTAGCGGTCGGTTGCTACGTACAGGCGGACAAGGCGCGCGCGGAGGCGGACACAGCGGTGGATCTGGTGATCGGCAACGATCAGAAGAGCCGTCTGGCGGAGCTGATCGAGACGCATGCGAACGCTACGCTGGATATCAATGCCACGCGGAGCTATGAGAGTCTTCATATCAGTCGGAGCACCGGCCATACGCGGGCCTTTCTTAAGATTCAGGACGGGTGCAATCAGTTCTGCAGCTACTGCCTGATCCCCTATGTCCGCGGGCGGGTGAGAAGCCGTCAGCCGGAGAATATTTATGAGGAGGCAGCGCGTCTTGCGGAGAACGGCTGCCGGGAAATTGTTCTTACGGGCATTCATCTGAGCTCCTACGGCTGTGATTTCGATGGAGCGCCGATGGGAGAGCATCTGAAGGATCTTATCCTGCGGATGGCGGAGATTCCGCAGCTTTCCCGGATTCGTCTGGGTTCTCTGGAGCCGCGTGTAATTACACGCGAATTTGCGGAAGCGCTGCGGGACTGCGGGAAGATCTGCCCACATTTTCATCTGTCACTGCAGAGCGGCTGCGACGCGACCTTAAAGCGCATGAATCGGAAGTATACCTCTGCGGAATACGCGGAGAAATGCCGCTTGTTGCGTGAGGTGTTCGAGCATCCGGCGATTACGACGGATGTGATTGTAGGTTTCCCCGGCGAGACGGAAGAAGAATTTGAGCAGACGAGAGCGTATCTGGAGGAGCTTGCGCTCTACGAGATGCACATCTTCAAGTATTCGGTGCGCGAGGGCACGCGGGCAGCGTCCATGCCGGATCAGGTGCCGGAACCGGAGAAGACCCGCCGGAGCGCGATCCTTCTGGAAATGAGTCGCCGCCACTCGGAGGAATTCCGAGCCTGGTACGAAGGAAAGAATGTGGAGCTGCTGCTGGAGGAAGAGATCACGCAGGACGGCGAACCGGTCTATGTCGGTCATACCAGAGAGTATATTCGCGGAACCGTCCCGGCAGGAGATCACCATGCGGGAGAAGTGGTTGTGATAAAGGCAGAGGGACTGACCGCGGCAATGGATTTATAGACTGGCTTCATAAAGAGTTTAAAAATATATAAAGCCGTCCCCTTGCAGATTTTAAGAATCTGTATTACAATGAAAACTACTGTTGTTTTTCGGAAAATTCAGAGATGAGTAAGGAAGTGATTTACATGGCAGATCTGCAGAGAACACAGAACTTCTCCTCCGTACAGGAGAAGCAGGTTTCAGTGAGAGAGGTACTTGAGAAGGTATATCAGGCGTTGGTGGAGAAGGGCTACAATCCGGTGAACCAGATTGTCGGTTATATTATGTCCGGAGATCCCACGTATGTGACGAACTACGGCGGAGCACGTACTCTGATCTCCAAGGTAGAGCGTGATGAAATTCTGGAAGAGCTGATGAAGGTTTATATCGAAGTTATGCAGTCCAGATATTAGAGGTGAACATGAGAATATTAGGTTTGGATTACGGAAGCGTTACGGTCGGCGTCGCTGTCAGCGACCCGATGGGGATCACTGCGCAGGCGCTGGAGACGATCGAACGTCCGGCGGAGAACAAGCTGCGGCGGACACTGGCCCGGATCGAGGCACTGGTACAGGAATACCAGGTGGAGAAGATCATCCTGGGATTTCCCAAGAACATGAACAACACTGTCGGCGAGCGCGCAGAGAAGGCGCTGGAATTCAAGGGACAGCTGGAACGCCGCATCGGTCTTCCTGTTATTATGTGGGATGAGCGCCTGACGACGGTGGCGGCGGATCGCACGCTGATGGAGTCCGGAGTGCGCCGGGAGAACCGCAAGAAGGTGATCGATCAGATCGCGGCGGTCTTTATCCTGCAGGGATATCTGGACAGCGCCGCGGGCGGCACGGTTACGGCCGGCGAATAAGAACAGGAGAAACATATATGGATGAGAAGATTATTCTGACCGGCGAGGACGGGGAGAAACTGGAGCTTTATATTCTGGAGGAGACCAGAATCGGCGGTATGGATTATATCCTGGCATCAGATGTGGAGTCCGGCGACGGCAACTGCTACATCCTGAAGGATAAATCCGACAGCGCGGATACAGAGGCAGTCTACGAGATCGTGGAGGACGAGAAGGAGCTTGACTATCTGATCAATCTTTTTGCCGAGCTTCTGGACGATGTTGACCTGGAATTCTGACCGCGCCTGACAGGAGGCATTCATGGATAACCGAGAGCAGAAGAATTCACAGAAACAGAAAAAAACACAGAAGCATAAGAACAACTATACGCTGAGCACCATAACCATGGTGGTCAGCCGTTTTGGTGTAAGGATCATTGTATATTCATTGTTAGCGATCCTGTTCTACTATGGGATCACGAAGGCGTACGACTTTGGCTATCAGGCATTTACTGTGAAGGCCGTTGATTCCGGCGAGGGCACGGAGATTCTCGTGAACATCCGCAAGGGAATGACGAAGGAGGAAATTGCGTCTCTTCTGGTGAGCAAGGGTCTGGTGGAGGATAAGAATACCTTCCTGGTTCAGACCGCGCTCTATACCAGTGACCGCTATCCGATTCAGCCGGGGAGCTATACGCTGAATACAGCGCAGACGCCAGAGGAGATGCTGGCGGTTATGACCGTACAGCCGGAGACCGAGGAGGAGACGACGGCGCTGGCGCTTCACAGGGAGACAGAATCGGAGAGCGACGGATCAGAGGAGACAGCGGCGGAGGAATCCGCGGCGGCATCTACGGAGGGCATGGCAAATGGACAATGAACGCCTGAGCATCTATCTGCGTTCTCTGGAGCCGGAACCAACCCAGCTGATCGCGGAGATTGAAGCGCACGCGGCGAGAGAGCAGGTTCCGATCATCCGGAAGGAGACGGCCTCTCTGCTGCAGACGCTGATCGTGATGAACCAGCCGAAGCGGATTCTTGAGGTGGGGGCAGCGACCGGCTATTCGGCTTTATGCATGAGCGTGTGTATGCCGGAGGACGCTCATCTTACTACGATAGAGAAGTACGAGAAGAGGATTCCCGTTGCGAAGGAGAATTTCCGCCGCGCCGGGATGGAAGAGAAGATCACATTGATGGAAGGGGATGCGGCGGATATCCTGAAGGAACTGGCCGGTCCCTACGATTTTATTTTTATGGATGCGGCCAAAGGGCAGTACCTGCACTTCCTCCCGGAAGTCCTGCGGCTTCTGGCGGAGGGAGGCGTCCTGGTGACAGATAATGTGCTGCAGGACGGTACGCTGCTGGAGTCCCGCTTCGTGATTCCGAGACGGGACCGCACGATTCATGCGCGGATACGGGATTATCTGTATGAGCTGAAGCATCACCCGGAGCTTGCGACATCGGTGGTTCCGATCGGCGACGGGATTACCATTAGCGTAAAGACAGGGAACAGAACACAGGAAGGAATCTGATATGAGAGAAAAGAAAAAACCGGAATTACTGATGCCGGCCGGCAGCCTGGAACTGCTGAAGACGGTTATAGCCTACGGTGCGGACGCCGTATATTTGGGTGGCGAAACGATGAGTCTGCGTGCCAAGGCGCAGAATTTTACCATACCGGAGATCAAGGAAGGCATCCGCTATGCCCATGAGCATGGAGCGAAGGTCTATGTGGCGGCAAATATCTTTGCGCACAACGATGATATGAAGAAGGCGATGAAGTTCTTCCTTCTGCTGAAGCAGTCCGCACTGCCGGATGCGCTGATCATCTCCGATCCCGGCGTGTACACGCTGGCGAAGAGTCTTCTGCCGGAAGTGCCGGTTCATATCAGCACCCAGGCGAATAACACGAACTTCGGAACGTACCTGTTCTGGTATGAGCAGGGCGTCCGCCGTGTCGTATCCGCGAGAGAGCTTTCTCTGCAGGAGCTGGCAGGAATTCGTGCGCAGATTCCGGATGATATGGAGATCGAGAGTTTCGTCCACGGAGCCATGTGCATCTCTTATTCTGGCCGCTGCCTGATCAGCAATTTCCTGACCGGCCGTGACGCGAATCAGGGAGCCTGTACGCACCCCTGCCGCTGGCGCTACCATCTGGTGGAGGAGACCCGTCCCGGAGAATATATGCCGGTATTCGAGGATGAGAGAGGAACTTACCTGTACAATTCGAAAGATCTCTGCATGATCGACCATATTCCGGATCTGGTGGATGCCGGAATCGACAGCTTCAAGGTGGAGGGCCGCATGAAGACGGCTCTGTACGCGGCGACAGTCGCCCGCGCCTACCGTATGGCGATAGATGATTATTTTGAAGATCCGGAGAAATACTATCGTAAGCTCTCCTGGTATAAGGAAGAGGTAAATAAATGCACGACCCGGGATTTCTGCACCGGATTCTATTTCGGAAAGCCGGATGAGAACTCGCAGATCTACGGAAGCAACACCTATAACCAGGATTATACCTATCTGGGAACCATTTTCATGGAGGAGGGAAGACCCTTCTTCCTGCAGAAGAACAAGTTCTCTGTGGGAGAAGAGCTGGAAGTGATGCGGCCGGATGGCAGCAATCTTCCGGTTGTTGTGAAGAGCCTGACGGACGAGAATGGCAATTCCGTGGAGAGCGCGCCCCATCCCGGACAGAAGCTGTATCCGGATCTTGGCATAGAGCTGATGGAGTATGATATCCTGCGAAGAAAGAATGTAGCAGCAGAAGAAAAGAAAAAAGCTGCTGCGGAGCAGAGCTGAGAAGACAAGTGAAGGAGATAGTGACAAGAAAGAATGGAAAATATGCGGATTCCTGACGCTTACGAGTTGGTAAATAAGAAGTTTATTCCGGAGATGAACTCCGACTGTTTTGTACTAAGACACAAGAAGACGGGAGCCAGAATTTTTCTGGTCTCCAACGATGACCGCAACAAGGTATTTACGATTGCGTTCCGCACGCCGGTCTCCGACAGCACAGGTGTGCCTCACATCCTGGAGCACTCGGTTCTGTGCGGTTCGGACCGCTTCCCGATGAAGGACCCCTTTATCGAGCTGGAGAAGAGTTCCCTGCAGACGTATCTGAATGCCATGACTTTTTCGGATAAGACGATTTATCCGGTAGCGAGCTGCAACGAGAAGGATTTCCGGAATCTGATGGAGGTCTATATGGATGCGGTGCTGCATCCCATGATCTATCACGAGGAGAAGATCTTCCGTCAGGAGGGCTGGCATTATGAGCTGGAGAGCCCGGAGGATCCTCTGACGATCAACGGTGTGGTATATAACGAGATGAAGGGCGCCTTCTCTTCGCCGGATGAGATTCTGGGCCGCTACTGTCAGGCCAGCCTCTTCCCGGATATTACCTACCGTAATGAGTCCGGCGGAGACCCGGCGGACATTCCCTCTCTGACGTACGAGAACTTCCTGAACTTTCACCGGACGTATTATCATCCTTCGAACAGCTATATTTATCTGTATGGAGATATGGATATGGAGGAGCGTCTGCAGTGGATGGACGAGGAATACCTCAGTCACTATGACCGCATCACGGTGGATTCGGAGATTCCTCTGCAGCCGGCGTTCGACGCCCCCAGGGAATTCGTGAAGGAGTACCCTCTGCCGGAGGGCGACAGTGAGGACGGAAAGTTCTGGTTCGCTCGTCAGTGGGTGGTCGGAGAGAACACCGATCCGGTGCTCCGGACGGCTTTTCAGGTACTGGAGTACGCGCTGCTCGGCTTCCAGGGTGCACCTCTGAAGCAGGCTCTTCTGGATGCCGGAATCGGCGGAGATGTCATGGGCGGCTATCAGAATTATCAGCGACAGCCGTATTTTGACGTTGTTGTGAAGGATACGGATGCCAACCGCAAGGCGGACTTTATCCGTGTCGTAGACGATACGCTGAAGAAGGCTGCAGAGGAAGGTATCGGGGAGCGTGCCCTTCTGGCGGCGCTGAATTCGATGGAATTCCAGGTCAGAGAGTGCGATACCGGTTCCACGCCGAAGGGACTGATCTATGGGATCGAGTGCTTCGACAGCTGGCTGTATGACGCCGACCCGCTGATGCACCTGGAGTATGAGGAGACCTTCGCTTTCCTGCGGAAGAACCTGAACACCGGATATTTTGAGGATCTGATCCGCACATATCTGATCGGGAATCCGCACAGTACGCTGGTAATGCTGGCTCCGAAGGCCGGGTTGGCGGAGCGGACGGATGCCGCGCTGGCGGAGCGCCTGGCCGCATACAAGGCGTCCCTTTCGAAAGAGGAGATCGACCGCCTGGTTCAGCAGACGCAGGAGCTGGTGGATTATCAGGAGACTCCTTCTCCGAAGGCACTGATGGATCGTCTGCCCCGGCTGACGCGCGACGATATCGAAAAGAATGTAAAGTACCGGGAGTGCGTGAAGAAGGAGATTGCCGGGATTCCGGTATATCACAGCCGGGTGGATACGAACCGGATCACGTACCTGCGCCTGCTCTTCGACGTCAGCGATATGAAAGAAGAGGAGCTGCCGCTCTTCGGTGTGCTGACTTCCGTGATGTGCATGATGGATACAGAGAAGTATACCTATCAGGAACTGTCGCAGGAGGTGAATATCTATACCGGAGGCATCGCTGTACAGCCGACGATCTACGGAGATGCGGAAGATGAGGACAGCTTCCGCCTGACCTTTGAGATCTTTACGAAGACAATGCCGGAACAGCTGGCGAAGGGCCTGGAATTCATGAAGGAGATTCTGACGAAGACCTGCTATCAGGATCAGAAGCGCCTGCGGGATCTGATCGGGCAGATCCGGTCGAGAACCGGTATGCGCATGGAGAACAACGGACATTCAACGGCGTTCCTGCGCGCCGGTTCCTACCTGTCACAAGCCTGTGCCTATCGCGATCAGATCATCGGTATCGGCTTCTGCCGCTATGTGGAAGAGCTGAGCCGGAACCTGGAGGCGCGCGGGGAGGAGCTTTCCCGCAAGCTGGCAGAGATGGCGGCAAAGTATCTTCAGCCGGAGCGGATGTATATCAATGTAATCGGCGGTGACGAAGAGTATGAGGATCTGGCAAAGACGCTTCCGGAATATTTCCATGGAAAGGAAGGAGAGCATTCGCTTCCGGCTGCCGTACCGGCGGCTTCCTTCCGCCCGGAGAACCGGAACGAGGGATTTAAGACAGCGGGAAGTGTGCAGTATGTCGCCGTGCGGGGCAATTTCCGCCGTGCGGGACTTCCCTACACGGGAGCGCTGCAGGTGCTTCGCGGGCTGCTGGCGGATGAATATCTGTGGAATCAGATTCGTGTCCGCGGAGGCGCTTACGGCTGCATGTGCCATTTCTCCAGAACCGGCGATGCCGGATTCGTATCCTACCGGGACCCTCATCTGAAGCGTACGCTGGAGGTATACGAGCAGGCAGCGGATTACCTGGAGCATCTGGAGCTGGATGAGCAGGCACTGACCGGACTGATTATCAGCACCATCGGAAGTGTGGATCATCCGAGAGGAGCCTATGATGAAGGACGTATGGCGTTCAGCGCACTGATGACCGGAGTGACGGACGAGATGCGTCAGAAGAGCCGGGAGGAGATTATCGACTGTACCGTGGAGGATCTGTGGGCACTGGCCGCGCATGTGAGAGCCGTTGTGGACAGTCATGCGATCTGTGTGGTAGGAAACGCCGGCAAGATTGAAGAGAGCAGAGATGTGTTCCTTTCCACGGAAAATCTGCTTCAGTGAGGAGAAGAATATTAGAATGGATACAATGAAAAAATCCGGCTTCGTGTCTCTGATCGGCCGGCCGAACGTAGGAAAATCAACGCTGATGAATCATCTGATCGGGCAGAAGATCGCGATCACATCCGATAAGCCCCAGACGACGAGAAACCGGATTCAGACCGTATACACAGACGATCGCGGTCAGATCGTATTCCTGGATACGCCCGGCATTCACAAGTCGAAGAACAAGCTGGGCGACTACATGGTAAACGTTGCTGAGCATACCCTGAAGGAAGTGGATGTGATCCTGTGGCTCGTGGAGCCCACCACCTATATCGGTGCAGGTGAGCAGCACATCATCGAGAAGCTGAAGCAGGTGAAGACGCCGGTAATTCTGATTATCAATAAGATCGATACGGTAGAAAAAAACGAGATCCTGAAGTTTATCGACGCGTACCGCAAGGTGCTGAACTTTGCCGAGATCATTCCGGTATCAGCGCTGAAGGATATCAATACGGACGAAGTGCTTCATGTGCTCTTCAAATATCTGGAGCCGGGCCCTCAGTATTTCGATGAGGATACCGTGACGGATCAGCCGATG
Organism: Hominifimenecus microfluidus; assembly: GCA_020687485.1. Classification (GTDB taxonomy): domain Bacteria; phylum Bacillota; class Clostridia; order Lachnospirales; family Lachnospiraceae; genus Hominifimenecus; species Hominifimenecus microfluidus. The sequence continues at coordinate 36,039 of JAJEQR010000036.1, forward strand.
CGCCAGATCGCGGCGGAGCTGATCCGCGAGAAGGCGCTCCGCAACCTATCGGACGAGATTCCTCACGGAATCGCGGTTACGATCGAGAGCTTTACCGAGAGAAGAAACGGTCTGATGGATATTCAGGCGACGATCGTCTGCGAGCGCGAGAGCCACAAGGGTATCATCATCGGAAAGAAGGGCGCGATGCTCAAGAAGATCGGTTCCCAGGCCAGATACGAGATCGAGGCTCTGATGGGAACGCAGGTGAATCTGCAGATCTGGGTCAAAGTCCGTAAGGAATGGCGGGACAACGAACTCTATCTGAAGAATTACGGCTACCGGAGCGACGATGTCAAGTGATCTGCTTGCGTTGAATGGAATCGTGCTTTCCTCCATGCCGATGGGAGAATATGACCGGCGGCTGGTGCTTCTAACCAGAGAGCGGGGGCGAATCTCTGCCTTCGCAAAGGGCGCGAGACGGCAGGGCAGCAGTCTTCAGGCGGGGAGCCGCCCATTCTCCTTCGGAGTCTTCTATGTATACGAGGGGAGAAATTCCTATACCGTGCGTTCCATGGAAATCCGGAACTACTTCGAGAATATTTCGATGGATCTGGAGGAGACCTGCTATGCGAGCTACTTCATGGAATTCGCGGATTACTACGGGAGAGAGAACATCGATGAGACGGCCATGCTGCAGCTGATCTATGTCTCTCTGCTGGCGCTGGAGAAGAAAAGCCTTCCGAAGCCGTTGGTGCGCTACATATACGAGCTTCGTGCCATGGCGATCCACGGGGAGTACAGCGAGGCTCCGTTCGCGGAAACCGGAGAGAGCGCAGCCTACGCCTGGAATTATGTACTCTGCAGCCCGGTGGAGCGCCTGTACACCTTCATCCTCACCTACGAGGTCTTCCGGGAGTTCGCCCGGGCAATCGAGAAATTAAAAGAATATTATATCGACCGGAGTTTCAAGTCACTGGAGATCCTGGATACAGTAGCAGAGAGTCGCCCCTGGTAGGGGGCGGCTTTTCGCATTCTATGAATAACTTCCCTGATATCAAAACATTGCAAATTAAAAAAATAAAAATAATTGACAAAAAAAACAAAGCTTGTGTATGATAAAGCTATAATCTCGAGACTATAATCCAATTAAAATGGTAGCTAAACCTCCATGCCCGCACACTTGGCACCACCATAAATGAAACTGTGCAGACGGCAGGGGTTGAATCTATTCTTGCCATTATCTATACTGTAGCTAACGGCAAAGATCGTGTTTATTTTGGGCCTGCAGCTCGTTAGCTAAGAAATGCAGAAAGTCCCTTTCGGTGTAAAAGCTGGGAGGTTTTTTTTGCGTTAGGGAAAGAGGCGTAGGTGGGGGGGGCAAGGTGAAGTTAGGGGAAGACGTCTCTGAAAAGTGTAAGGCAAAAGTAACACAAAAGACGAGAATGTTGTGCTATAATCGATTTGTAAAATGAATTGATATTCTTGGCTTGTTTACAGAAGGGCATTTAGTAGAAATGGTTGATATTGATTATGTTATGGAGCTAATGGATTGGAATAACAGCATAGAAGATCAGAAGAAAGGCGTAGAACTGGCAAGAAATATAAAATGCCTGAATGCCTTTCTGCAGCCGGGAGCACCGTACGGAAAGTCCGTATGGGAGAATTGCGCAAAAGTCCTGGCAGAAAGAACCAATAAAGAATTGGTATCATGCCTGCATGGAATGTTGGAGTGGTTACAGGATATGAACTGGCCGGGAGCTTTCTGCATATTAGAACGCCTGAAGAGTTTGAAAAAAATTCCAGAATTTCAATGTTGGTATGATACTTGCATGAAATGTGCAAAGGCGCTGGGAGATGAAGCCTGGATTAGTAATCTGGAAATGTTAAAAGAAGAAAGTTGATAGGAAAGTTCAATATTTCTGGGATCGGATTCAGGCGTATCGGATTCCAGGGGGATGCTTTCCTGTAGTTTATGAGAGAATTTGGGAGGACAGGATGTGATAGAGTTTGAGATTACAGGTGAAAGAGCGAATAAGATACGATGTTTTGAGTACGAAGTATTTAAAAAGTATCAGGAGGCAGCAAAACAGTATCTACCATTCATTCACGAACATGGTTGTGAATTGCATTTTGAATTAGGATGGTCAAATAGGCTTCGAAAGGAATGGTCGCCAGACGGTTTACCTATGAAAAATGATTATAGCTGTTGTGTATATTGTGGGATAGAAAGGAATGGAGAAATTGTTCGAATGGAAAGCAATGATGGTGAAGCTGATTATTATCTGCTGGATTGTACATGGACAATATCCCAAATATACAGACGTTTTGGTAAACTAAGAGTATTACTTTTTGCAGATATAGATGATGATATGGATACGGATATGAAAGAAATGTTATCAGCGTTGCAGAATATGACTTTTACGTGATAGGAAAACAAGAACGAATAACTGATACAGAAAGAGGGGAGCATATGAATCTATTTGGGAGTAAAGTTCTGAAAACTGCTCTAATACTACTTCACAGGGTATCAGCAGTTATTATGTTGATTTACGGTGGGATTGGTATTCTTGCAGAATTATTAAATCCGCCGGTCTTTGAAAACTTATTGGTAAAATTACATGTGTCATTAAACTATGATGAACTATGGATAATCGGATGGATTAATTTAGCTTTTTTTATCGTTACAGGTTTGGCTAAAAAATATTTTTTCGGGGAGCAGATGTAATACATCACTTTGCGCTATTTCACATTTACACCTATTCTGCTCGTGTTATAGCACAAAGCATCAAAAAATCAAAGGCACTACGAATCATTTGTTTGCTGGAATTCATTTGCTATTTGACCAATGAAATGTTCGAAAAAAGCTGGAGACTCTGATAGGTGACGGATATATTGTTCAGAAAGTGGATGAAAATCTGACATATGATTATCTGCATTCGTCGGAAGAGACTCTGTGGAGTATGCTGTACCTGACTGGCTATTTAACGCAGATCAGAAGTGATGAAATTAGTGGTGAGCTGCCGGAGGATAGTGTGGCGCTAAGAATTCCGAATGAAGAGATCCGGAGAATCTATGAATCAAGTGTTAGCAAATGGTTTGATGTGAGTGCAGTGACATGGAACCGGACGGCGCTGTTTGAGGCGGTCTGGAGCGGCGATTGTGAAAGCATTACAAAGGAAATGAGTGTTCTTCTGCGCCGGACAATCAGCTACCATGACTATCGCGAGGACTTTTACCATGCGTTCCTTTCTGGCATTTTTGCAGGAGCCGGGTATCAGGTACAGTCGAATAAAGAACACGGAGAGGGACGAAGCGATGTGATTGTATGCGATTCCATCAATGGCAGAGTCGCAATCTTTGAAGCCAAACGAACGAAGGAATTCAATGGCCTGGAAAACCAGTGCAATAAGGCATTGCAGCAGATCGATGAGAGAAGATACGCGGAAGATTTCGAGGATGCTTACGATCATATTTTATGTTATGGGATTTCGTTTTATAAAAAACGCTGTCTGGTAAAGAAAAAGTAGAAGAAAGATAGGTGAGCCCATCTGCATATCATGTGAAGATTACATGATATGCAGGAGGGCTTTTTTTCTGCGAATGTGGTGTAAAAAAGTGTAAGACAAGTGTAAGACAAGAAATGAGAATTATGTGTTATGATAGATCGTAAAAAGAAATTACCATTTCAAATTTATTTACATACAACGATTTACCACGAGAATCCGGATTCTACACATGTTTCCACGCGAGTGAATGGCTGGAAAAACGAAACCCTGGGAGGGGATACCAGGCACTTCGAGTACGGATATGACAGTGCCGTGAATATTGCACTGCTTCGGATGGGTGGCAAGACAACAACCTACCGCTATAATGCTTTGCAGCAGCTGGTAAGAGAAAATAACCAGGCGGCGGGGAAAACCTGGCTCTATACGTATGATGCCGGTGGTAATATCCTTACGAAGAAGGAGTATGCGTACACGACCGGAACCGT
>JAJEQR010000037.1 GCA_020687485.1 Hominifimenecus microfluidus
GCAATTCTAAGTTACAGGCGTATCCGCCGATATTTCGTCTTGCCGCTTAAAGCGGCTGAGAAGCACGTGACTTTAGTCATGTGAGGTTCACCAGGCAGAGAGCATTTTCTATTTCCAAATTCACGGCTGTCTGACCATTAACCGGCTGATGCTTCAGAACAATTGCCGGGACTGGCACAACGTACAACAGACCATTGATCGGTTCATTCGGGCAGGCTTACAGGAGTTTTTGCGGGATGGAGAATAATAGGCAGTTTGAATTGATGCGCTCTGCCGCCAGACAGAAATTGGAAGGCGCAGATCCTGTTCAGCTTTCCGTACTGACCGGACTGTGCTGGGATGGAACGATATTTGACGCAGAAACCTTAGGAATCCCTATTCGGATCAGTTGGCCGGAATGTCAGATTTCTCCGGAGCTGGAAATGTGGCATGACCTGACAATTTTGCAATATCTGGCAAATACGAAAGGAACTGCACTTATAGGTAAATTTCTTGCCCTGAGCGAATTTCACTCCGGCGGCTTGGCAAAGGGTACAAGCTTTGACCGGGATAATGACCGTATTATCAGCCGGATTGGTCTGCATGACCCTCAGACAATCTGGGAAGCCGCTGCTAAGCTGGGTGGAACGGAACTGCATGAAAAATCTGATTTGTCCTTTTTGTTTTCCTTTCTGCCCCACATTCCGATAAAGCTCAATTTATGGCTGCCGGACGAAGAATTCCCTGCTTCCGGAAAAGTCCTTTTTGATGCTTCTGCGGAAAACGATCTGCAAATTGAAGCCGCCGGAACGGCAGCGGCAATTTGTCTTTCGCTTTTGGAAAGAGTCATAGAACAGCAGAACTGATACATTACCACATAAATAATACACGACAAATAAAGCTGTTTATCAAGAAGCATATGATATGGGATATGTGATTTAAATATGATATGGGATACGCAATTAAAAAAGGAGAAGGCTATTCATGCAAATATTCGTCGATGCAGATGCCTGTCCAGTAGTCGGTATCATCGAGAAAATTGCAAAAGAGCATTATCTGACGATGAAGAAAACGGCATCCGACTGCATTCCCTGCGGCCATTGCAATAAGCAATGTCCATTCAAGGTTATGCAGATGGAGCGCATGAGCAAGATCAGGGAGTATTTTGGAAAGTAATGAGAGTGTATGAATATGGTGATCCGAAAGCGGAAATTGTTCTGATCCAGCCGACCGGAGCGCATGAGCTTGCGGAACTGGAAAGCGAAGTTGCGGAGATTGGCAGGTTGACCGGAGTCTCTTTTTGGTTTCTTGCGTATCCGGTAAATGACTGGAATTGCGCGCTTTCCCCCTGGAAAGCGCCTGCGGTATTTGGCAATGAAGGCTTCGGAGAAGGTGCGGCAGCAACTTTAACGGAGATTCTGTCGCTGTGCCGGGATAATACGAAGCGATACTATATCGGCGGATATTCGCTTGCCGGGCTGTTTGCTTTATGGGCGGCTTATCAGACGGATGTATTCGCCGGAATTGCGGCAGCATCACCATCTGTCTGGTTCCCCGGATTCATAGAGTATATGAAGACTCACAGTATCCGCAGCCGGAGGATATATCTAAGTCTCGGCGACCGGGAGGAGAAGACCAGAAATCTGGTGATGGCTGAAGTTGGAAAATGTATCCGGGAAGCGGAAGAATGGCTGCAGCAGAATGGAATACAGACCACACTGGAGTGGAATTCCGGCGGGCATTTCCGGGATTCCGCATTCCGAACAGCCAGAGCATTTGCCTGGATAATAAAATCATAAGGAGAAAAGATATGAGTCGGCAGAACACAACCAGCGGTCTCTCCGGGAATCAATTAAAGCTGTGCGCGATTGCGGCAATGGCACTGGATCATCTGGCGTGGACGCTATGGCCGGGATATGCTCACAAGGAGTGGTGGATTCTGCTGATCCACATCATCGGCAGACTAGCAGCACCGGTCATGTGGTTCATGATCTCGGAAGGATATCAGTACACCCACAATTTCAAAAAGTACCTGCAGCGTTTATTTCTATTTGCATTTATTTCGCATTTTGCCTATAATTTCTGCTTCGGGATCTCCATGATTCCGTTTCGGGATTCGATATTGAATCAGACCAGCGTGATCTGGGCGCTTTTCTGCGCAGCGCTGGCACTGTATGTCGATGATGACAGCCGAAGAAGCTTCCCTCTGAAGCAGTGGCAGAAGATTGTACTGCTTGTGCTGCTGTGTGTGCTTGCCTTCCCGTCCGACTGGTCCTGTTTCCCGGTATTGTGTACGCTGCATATTCACAAGAATCGCGGTAACCTGGAGAAGCAGATGCTTGGCATGATGCTGTATATCAGTATGTATGTAATCGTCTGGTGCCTGGCGATTGATGTGACCTACGGACTTGTTCAGTATGGCATCCTCATCGTATGGCCCTTTATGCACTTCTATAACGGGACAAGGGGAAACTGGAGGGGCATGAAGTGGTTCTTCTATTTCTTCTATGCCGGTCATCTGTTTTTGATGGGAATTCTCCGGATTCTGCTATATGGAAACGTATCAACAATAGTAGGCTAGTCAATATTAGACTATAAAAGGCAAAATAAAAAAAGTAATGAAACAGAAATCCCCGGAGTCCAGTGTTGATGTGGAGTCCGGGGGATTTTTTATGCCGCCTGATTTCGCTTATGCTGTATTATACGGTGGCTTTCTCAGTATGAATTTTTTGGCACTTACACGATCTCCAGATCGTCGCGGTCGCGAAGCATGTACTTCTTTAACGGAGTGAGACTGGCAATCCAGTAAAGCAGTCCGCCGAAGATTGCGTCGAAGCCGCTTCCAGTAAAGATCAGGAACAGTGGGCTCTGAATCTCGCCGGTCAGCGGGTTGTATACAAAGAGAATTGTTACTACGCAGGCGATTACTACGCAGGCAAGTCCGACGAGGTTGAAGCCGTTTGTGAACTGATAAGCGTCGTGTCCTTCGATGAAGTAGGCCGCTTTCAGCGAGATTTTTCTCTTCTTGACGAGCAGATAGTCCACCACGATCATGCCGATGATCGGAGCCTGAATAAATGCGGCAATCGAGATAAAGGTTCCGAAGTGTTCCTCTACGCCGCCCCAGACGGTCAGCGCACTGACATATACCATGGCGATCAGCACCAGAACTTTATAGGATACTTTCGGCATACCGCTCTTTACGATCATGCAGTTGACGTAAGAACCGGTTCCCTGGGTGCCGACATTGGCGAAGGCAACCAGCAGGAGACTTAACAGAGCGAAGCCGGAGCCGCAGAGCGTGGACAGCATTGTCGTCGGATCGCTCTCATATACGCCAGTGCGAACGAACATGGCCAGAGCCATAACGCCGCCGGCAGCAACGAAGAAGGGGGCTACTACACCGTAGGCAAGGGATGTTCCCCAGTAGCCGCCGCGCTCGGTCTTGGACAGACGGGGCAGAACCAGGGCCTGCGTGGACCATGAGAAGGCGAAGGCGACGTTGCCTTCTGCTGATACCATAAAGGCCTGCAGCGGCGTCATCTCACCCAGATCCGGCTGAACCGCGAGGATATCCGCAAACGGAACGGAAGTAAAACACAGTACCACAACCACGATGCCGACCGCCAGAAGGGCAGTTACCAGGAAGCGGTTCGTCCATTTGATAACATTCGGTCCGCCCAAAGCGATCAACGTGCCGAGAACGACGCAGAGACAGCCGAGAATCGGTCCCCATAGGTTCTTATCCAGCACGATGCCGAACTTTCCGGCCAGGTTGATCATCGAAGAGGAGAACAGACCGGCAGCAACGGCGTACCAGCCGAAGTTCGCGACACTGATTACCGTTGACAGGATGGCGACGCCCTTCTTGCCGAGTACCGACCGCAGCCAGATCCACAGATCGATGCCGTAGCGCGACGCGAAGATAACGGGCAGGCATTCGATCAGAACCCATACGATATTGAAGCAGAAGATGTTGATCAGCATCCGGCTGAAGGACAGATACTGGGCTACGTAAGCGCCCTGTGTGTAACACCAGGTCGCGATGGCGAAACCGCTGGTAGAGAGGAAAAGGTCAAGGAAAGAGTACTGACGATCCTTCTTCAGCATCGGCACGACGCCGGTGACCGTTTCCTGCCGGATATAGTTTTCTTTGTTTGTCATAGCTTAAATCCCTCCAAGCATGCAGGCAATGATAAGCCCGATGCACACAATCACCGATACGGCAATCACCGTGTAATCGGTCTTCGTCATTTGTTTCGGAAACTCATAGGAATCGGACTGCATTTCTTCCAGCCGTTTCTCCGTCTCCTCATAGATCAGTTGTTCAATGGAATCCTGTTTCAAAGTTTTCCCTCCTTATGGTTATTGCTCGTGCCATCGTTATCCTCATATAATTGCAGAGCCAGTTGGCCGTATTGCTTCGAATACTTGTACCAGATGTAGAGATATTCGCCGACATGCTTGGAGCATTTCTCCTGATACAGCGCCCACAGATACCAGAAATATGAAGTCATAGCGACATAGCCTAGATAATGGCGGCGTTCTCCGGATGTGGGTTCATGATCCAGATAGATAGCTAGCACATGTTCCGCTTCCTCCGCAGAGTAGTCGGAGCAGGCCACGAAGGTACCGAAGTCGCAGCCGGGATCAGACATACCGGCATATTCCCAGTCGATCAGGTACATCTTGCCCTTACGATCCAGCAGGAAGTTCGGATCGTAGCTGTCACAGTGGCAGGGACAGGGAGCAACCTCGTCCTGACAGAGATATCCGTACAGGGTCTGCATCATTTCCTGAAGCTCCCCGAAGCCGGTAATGTCGGTATCTTGCAGCTTGTCGATGAAATTGTTGATCTTCGTTCGGATATCGAACTTCCCGTGCATGGTCATACCGCTGGTGTGCAGACGGCGGAGCATGTTCATCGCGGTGCGCACCTGATCCTCGTTATGGTAGTTCAGGGTACTGGCATCCTCGATAAAGTGTGAAATCTTCCAGCCTTTGACCGGATCAATATAGATAAAGGTATCATCCAGTCCCAGCTTTTTCGCAATGTTCATAGCCTCCGCTTCCGTCGGACGGTCGATGTAGTTTTCAGTTCCCGCGCCGGGATGGCGGTAGACGTAATTCTTTCCGTCACAGGTGAAATGGAAGGAGAGGTTGGTCAGTCCCGCTTTGAGTGGAGTGATCCCGTGAATACTGTCCGGTGTACAGTGAAGCACTTCGCAGATGTTGTCGAAGATATAGGAATCCACGTTGGCGATATAAGCGCTGTCGAAGGTGCGAAGCTCATCCAGCGAGTCAAACTCATGGAGACCTCCGGGCCATTTGCGAATATACATTTCAAGCTCGCGGACATACCGCGCGAAGAGATCTTCCCAGAGTCCGTTCCTGGTTACGGCATTCTCGTATTCATTTGTGAGAATTTCCGAGAACTTTTCACTGAAGCGGCGGTCGAAGTAGGCGTGACCGAGCATGTACCAGGTATCGCTTCCACCAATGTGAACCCCGGTGATGCGCCCTTTCCTGTCTGTGGAAACACAGTACTCCTCCGTCTTTTCTTCTGTGTACATCGTGGAATAGTACGCCTGATAGACATAAGGCTCAAACGGATTGAACTCGAAGTAATTATCCGAAGAGCAGATATAGGTATTCGCCAGCTGATCCTTCACCAGCATCAGCGTGGATGGATTGTTGTAGCGGTAGTAATCCTCGTTGATGACCAGTTTTACTCCGAACCTGTCTTCCAGATAGAAGAGTTTTTCCTTCATATATCCGATGACTACGGTGATATCGTGGATTCCGGCTTCCTGAAGCTGGCGGATTTCCCGTTCGATCAGAATGTCGCCCTTTACCTGCAGGAGCGCCTTCGGTTTCTCATAGGAAAGCGGGGCGAACCGGGAGCTCATGCCGGCAGCCATGATGACCGCATTGGTTACCCGATACGGTTCCAGCGCGGCGAGACCGGAGGCGGTGACCTGAATTGCGGAATCAATGTAACCCAGAGCAGACAGCTGTTTGACCAGGCTGTTTACAGATCCGAGGGATTTGCCGGTTCTTTGCGCCAGGGATCTCTGAGACAGCCGGACATCGTTGGTATGTGTGACGGCATAATACAGCACGTCAAATTGATTTTTGGTTAACAAGACGTTACGTTCCTCCTGGTGTTCAAAAAGTAATGGAACATCTGCTATTATGAACGCTTATTCGGAATTTGTCAAATGAAATTTTAATAGTTGACCGGATGGAAAGGTCGATTTAATATAGGTGTATAAAATGCGCACCGGAAAAGCAGAGAGGCGGTAAGGTCTCATTTCGGTGTATTCAGGTTCGGGGGAGTACGAATGAAGAAGGTAATGATACTGGCGGAATGTGGCAGTGAAGTCCGGCAGCAGCTGGCGGAAAGATTTGGCGGAAAGTGTGAACTGATATTTCCGGAAAGAAAGTCGGTGTCAGAGGAACTTCTGCAGCGAATGGACGCTGTGATCGGTGAGCCGGAGCGGGAAGAAATTCTTGCGATGTCGTCTCTGCGGTGGATTCAGATTACCTGGGCCGGAGCAGATAAGTATATGCGCATGAAGGATGTGTTAAGCGGAATCACGCTCACGAATGTATCCGGTGCATTCGGCACGATCATCGCGGAGTATGTGATTGGAAGTGTGATCGCGATGTACCGCGCCTTTCCAGGATATTATGAGAATCAGAAGAAGCATGTCTGGAGGAAATGTGACCATGCAGTGACACTGTATGGGAAGAAGGCGCTGATCCTTGGAACCGGTGATATCGGAAGAAATATTGCCAACCGTCTGAAAGCTTTTGGCGTAAGCACAGCAGGTATTCACAGACAGAAATCATCTGATGGTGATACGGTCTGCGTTTCTGCTTCCAATACGGATTCTAGTCCGATCCGAAGCCGGGAATTCCCCAGGTTCGACCAATTGGACACGTCGGATCATTTGGACGATTATCTGCCAGATGCGGATCTTGTGATCGGCTGCCTGCCGCGCACGCCGGATACCACTGGGCTTATGAGTCGTGTGCGTCTTGCGCTTATGAAGCCGGATGCCCTCTTCGTGAATGTGGGACGGGGCAATCTGGTGCGAAGCGCAGATCTGATTGACGCGCTGCAGGAGGGAGCATTGGGAGGCGCTATCCTGGATGTGTTCGAGACGGAGCCGTTGCCGGAGGATTCTCCCCTGTGGGATATGGAGAACGTGATGATTACGCCTCATATCTCAGGTCCCAGCTTCGGCGGGAACCAGCAGGTGCAGGATACCATCTGGGAGATCTGTATGGAGAATATGGAGCACTTTTTGAATCAGGAGCCGCTGCAGCATGTGGTGGATTTGGAAGCAGGCTATTAGAGAAATATGATAAACACAGTTTTCAAGGGAAGAGCAGGAGAAAGAAAGCAGGCGCGGATTAATCTGTACGCCTGCTTTCTTCGTTCTTATTCTCATTCTGAATCGCTGTGTAATCGTAGCGCGGATAGAAATTATTCTTACCATACAGCTTGTAATACTGGATGAAGATGCGGTCCATGACCTTTGGAATCTGACTTTCCTCCGGCTCAAACAGGATGATCAAATACTGCATGGAACTGTATCGGGTACATATATCTACTTTGCGGATCTTCTCACGGATCGCCTGTTCCATACATTCCAACGCCTGCTCGATATTCTCGATATACGGAACGTGATCCGGAGCCGTCTCCAGAGTTACCATTACCAGATAGCAGTGGCAGAGGTGGCGATCCCACAGGTTGTTGATATATTCGAAAATACGGGCAAAATCCCGATAATCCAGATCCAGAGCGCCGTGGTACATGCCGCTTTCCTGCAGAGCTTTCGCGACAAGCGCCAGATCCTTCCCGGAGGATGGCTCCTTCATATACTCCTGTTCCATCTGCTGATAGAAGAAGAAACCTTCCTTTCCGTTCTGTTTCACATAGTAGAGTGCCTTATCCGCCTTGGAATAGCGATCTTCGAAAGAATCGCCCTTGCTGCACATACACAGACCGGCGGAAATAGAAGCACTGCGGATCTCAAGATCGTTCGCTTTGGCTGTGCGGAAACGGTCGAACAGCTTCTGAATCTCTTCTGTCGCGGAATCTTGGGATACGTCGGCAAGAAAGACAAGGAACTCGTCTCCGCCGAGACGGCAGACCACGCTGTCTTCAAAACATTCGGAAAGCAGATGGCCGAGCGTACGCAATGCCCGGTCGCCAGATTTATGACCATAAAAATCGTTGATCTGCTTCAGGTTATCCATATCCAGGAAGATCAGGCAACCGTTATGCTCTTGCAGAAGCTGAGCCGCCAGCCGCTCTCCGACATTGCGCAGGGGAAGACCGGTGAGCAGATCGAAATTCTCCGCGTCCTCCTGGGAACGCAGCGTGGACATCAGATCGGAGACGAACCGACCGACTTCCAGTTCTACGCCGGGAACCGGGATGGAATTTTCCACGGAGGGCGTATCCTCCAGCTTCAGCTCCCCATGATCCATCAGCTTCAGGAAGAGATCCGTGAGCTTCGGATCGAACTGTGTACCGCGATTCTTTGCAATCTCTTCGCGGATGACGTTCTGCGGGAGCGGGGCACGGTAGATACGCCGGGAATTCATCGCATCATAACTGTCGGCCAGCGCCACAATCCGGGCGTGAATGGGAATTTCTTCTCCTTTCAGCCCATCCGGGTAACCTTTGCCGTCGTAGCGTTCGTGGTGACTTCTCGCGATCTCAGTTACATGGCGGATCAGGGAGATATTCTTCAGAATCTCGGCTCCGATCAGCGGATGCTGCTTGATAATTGCATACTCTTCCTCGGAGAGTTTAGACGGTTTGTTCAGAATTGTATCCGGAATTCCGATCTTGCCGATATCATGCAGATAGGCGGCCTGCTTGAGGTTTTGCACATCTTCGTCACTCCAGTCAAGCGCTTTCGCGAGGCGGGCGGAATATTCCGCAACACGGAGGGAATGTCCTTTCGTGTATTCATCCTTCGCTTCCAACGTAGTGGAGAGCATCTGCATGATCTGCAGAGAGATTTTCTCCAACTGCTCCTTACTTTGACGAAGTTCATCTTCCTGACGCGCCGCTTCCAGTTCGTGGACATGCCGGATGGTGCGAATGATATTGATGAAAAGAAAAATCAGCGTCCCCACTCCAATAAAGATCCCGGAGATTGATACAATCATATACACCGATATTGATTCAATAGAGACGACAGTGATGATAATGAAGAAGCCGAAGAGCAGGAGATGATCCTTCTCCATATAGCCATGGCGCGCATCCAGAAGGAGTGTAACGAACATCACAACAAGCGTGATTACGAGAACGATATGCGCGATCGGCATCGTCTGGATATAGTCAGCAATTCCGGTCAGCTGCAGCAGTGTACAGACAAAGAAATTAAGGATGGCGGCGAAGCCAAGCCGGTTGAAGAGCGTCTTGTGGCGTCCGCACTGAACGCTGTTCACGTAGAGAAGAAGCGGCAGCGGAGCCAGAAGAATTAGCAGAAAGCATAGCGTTCCGAGAGCTGACTGGTTGGGAACCAGCAGCTGACGGATATTGGATTCGCCGAGCATCCAGGCAGAGGATATCATAATGCACCAGCCAAGATATTCCATGTCAAAACGGGAACGATAGACGATTCCGAGAGCTACGCCGAAAAGCACAGTTACAACGCCGGCGAAAAACAGAAAGAAAGCAATCACCGTCGCCAGACCATAATCCTGGTAGATCAGTCTCCAGATATCGGAGCGGTCGCCGTTGTAGATTGTATTTACAACACCGGAGTAGTTATTCGTGTAAGTGGTAAGCTCGATCACGAGTTCCTTCCCGGCATCCTGCGCGGATGTATCGCAGAACGCATAGCCGCTGGAAGAATTCTTTCGTATACTGTGGTCGGTTCGGGTGGAATATTCGGCGCGAAGCTCTCCGTCGATATAGAAGCGGATGTCCTGCAGGGAGGAGCGGATCGCAATCGCGGTGGCGTCATAATCCGAAGGAAACGTCGTCCGGATCGTCATGGTCTCGCCTGCAGGAAGTTCATAGCGGCCGGGAACAGAGATGGGTTCGATGCTTCCGTCAGCTTTCTCCCAGGTGAAACTGCCGGTAAAGATCATATCCTGCTCTGAGATTTTGGGCATGCTTTGATCCGATCCGAAAATCTGGGCAGCGAGAAACCAGAGAGTAACAGCAGTGATCAGCAAATAGAAAACAACCGGGGATTTCTCCCCGCTGGTATTTTTCTTACGGTTTGTATTCAAGGTTATAATCTCCCACGATGATTTTACAAAAGGTAAAGGGAATGCCAAGGGCACTATTTGCTATTATAGCGTTGCTTTTTTTGAATTTCAATTTCCATTTGGGGAAAATTATCGATTCATTGCAAAAATTACAAGAATTAGAGATATTTCATCGCCAGAATCGCGATGCCAAGAATCACCAGAATCACACCGGTCGCCTGGTTCAGCAGCTTTGCCGGAGCCTTATTCGCAAGCACTGCAGCGATTCGCGCAAAGATCAGTGTGCTGATCACACACAGAATCAGAATTGTAAGATCCGGCATACCACCGATCGCAAAATGACTGGCGGATCCGGTGAATGCCGTGAATGTCATGATAAAAACACTTGTTCCCACTGCTGTCTTCAGCTCGTATCCCAACACAGAAGTCAGGATCAGAAGCATCATCATGCCACCGCCGGCGCCGACAAAGCCGCAGATACACCCGATCACAATACCGCAAACCACAGACTGGACGAAGCGTTTCTTTGGATCGGCCGCTGCCATGGTCTCCTTTGTCGTCATCACCGGCTTCACGATAAACTTAATTCCCAGCAGCAGTGTCATAAAGGTAGAAAAACCGCCCATTGTATTGCTGGGAACAAAGCTGGCCGCATAGCTGGAGATAAAGGTAAAGATCATAACTGTAACCATCATGACAAGTCCGTTCTTCACATCGAGATTCTTATTCTTCCCGTAGGTATACGCTGAAACTGCACTGGCAAGAACATCGCTGGCAAGCGCGATACCGATCGCCTGATACGGTTCCATATCAAGGAAAGCAATCAGCATAGGGCTGATCACAGCCGCTGCGCTCATTCCGGCAAAACCGGTGCCAAGACCGGCTCCCAGGCCGGCAAAAAGACATACAAGAAAAGTAGTCATATTTATTCTAATTCTCCTTCCATTTTAATAATCTGCAGACGGATCTTATCCGAAAGTTTCTGGTACGTCAGCAGCTCTTCCAGTGTAAGCCCAGAATGAACTGCATCAAAAAAGTCTTTCTGTCTGCGCCGGCCATCCTCCACAACAGGTTTGCATGGTTCGGTCAGAATCAGGCGTTGAATGCGCCGGTCCTTCGGATCAGCCTCCCGGCGGAGATATCCGCGCTCCACCAGATTCTCGATCATCACAGAAGCAATTCCTTTCTTGATCTTACGAATCTCACAGACATCTCTCGCTGTATTAAACTCTGGATTATTCCCGATAAAAAGAAGAATATCCAGTTCGTTTTGCTTCAGTTGGTATTTCTCACAGATCGGCGCACAGTAAGATTCATAGATATGCAGAAATTTCTTACTGATAGTAAGAAACTCCGATGGGCTTATAGCATCCATACAATTCCTCCTTTGCAGATAAAACTCAATAAAGTCTAAAAATAGACTTTCTAAAAATGGATCTTACTCCACCTGCAGAAAAAAGTCAAGAAGAAACGCAGAATCTCTATTGACATGCTAGGAAAGGCGTTTTATAATTCGTACCAGACAAGTAGGAATTGGTAGCGGGATGAAGCGTAAGCGAAATCGAGCTGGGGCTCTGAATCGTTACCCAAAATGAAACAGACAAAAGAAACAGAAAAGAGGACATTCAATATGAAGAACGCAAGTCTGCTTGAAATCCAGGGTCTGCGTGTACGCGTGGAAGACAAAGAGATTCTTCACGGCGTAGATCTTACTGTAGGAAAAGATGAGACCCATGTACTGATGGGTCCGAACGGAACCGGCAAATCCACACTTGGCTATGCCATCACCGGCAACCCTGCCTATGAAATTACCGGCGGACAAATCCTGTTTGAGGGAGAAGATATTACAGCGCTTCCGGTAAATGAGCGTGCGCACAAGGGAATCTTTCTTTCCTTCCAGAATCCGCTGGAAGTTCCAGGTGTTACCTTAAGCGCCTTTATTCGCAGCGCGCTGGAGCAGAGGACCGGCAGTCGTCTTCGTCTGTGGGACTTTAAAAAGAAATTGAAGGAGACGATGGCTCTGTTGCATATGGACGAATCGTATGCGGAGCGTGATCTGAATGTCGGTTTCTCCGGCGGCGAGAAGAAGAAAGCCGAGATTCTGCAGATGCTGATGCTGGAGCCGAAGCTGGCCATCCTGGATGAGACCGATTCCGGCCTGGATGTCGATGCTGTCCGTATCGTATCCGAGGGCGTGCGTCTGTTCCGTGAGAGAACCCACGGTTCTCTGCTGATCATCACGCACTCCACCCGTATTCTGGAGGCACTTCATGTGGATGCTGCTCATGTCATGGAGGAAGGCGTGATCGTAAAGAACGGCGGCGCTGATCTGGTTGACGAGATCAATGAAAACGGATTCCAGGTGCTGCAGTCGGAATCCGAAGAAAGCGGGGAGAACGGCAATGGCTGATACGAAAGAAAAAAGCTACGTCGAGGATATCGACCGCAGCGTATATGATATCCGCGACGAGGAGCACGACGCCTACCGAATGCAGGAAGGCCTGACGCCTGCAATCGTGGATCAGCTCTCGAAGGAGAAGAACGATCCGGTATGGATGCAGCAGTTCCGTCTGCAGTCCCTGCAGATTTATAACGAGATGCCGCTTCCCGACTGGGGCCCTTCTATTGAAGGACTCGATATCGACCACATCGCGACCTATGTTCGTCCGAACACGAAGATGCAGAATGACTGGAAGAATGTTCCGCAGGATATTAAGGACACGTTCGAGCGTCTTGGCATCCCGAAAGCGGAGCGCAAGTCCCTGGCCGGTGTCGGCGCGCAGTATGACTCCGAGCTGGTCTATCATAATGTTCGCGACGAGGTAGCTGCGGAGGGTGTTGTCTATACGGATATGGAGAGCGCGCTGAAGGGCGAGTACGCCGATATGGTTCACAAGTATTTTATGAAGCTTGTTACGCCGCATGACCATAAGTTCGCGGCACTGCACGGAGCAGTCTGGTCTGGCGGCTCTTTCGTATATGTTCCGAAGGGCGTTCATCTGTCGATTCCGCTGCAGTCGTATTTCCGCCTGAACGCGAAGGGAGCCGGTCAGTTCGAGCATACGCTGATCATTGTGGACGAGGGAGCCAGCCTTCATTTCATTGAGGGATGTTCCGCGCCCAAGTACAATGTAGCGAACCTGCACGCCGGCTGCGTGGAGCTGTTTGTAAAGAAGAATGCGCACCTGCGCTATTCGACCATCGAGAACTGGTCGAAGAATATGTATAATCTGAACACCAAGCGTGCTCTTGTGGAAGAAGGCGGCACCATCGAATGGGTATCCGGTTCTTTCGGTTCCCATGTGGGTTGTCTCTACCCGATGAGTATCTTAAAGGGCGACAATTCTCGTATGGAATTTACAGGCGTTACCTTCGCCGGAGCCGGTCAGAATCTGGACACCGGCGCCAAGGTTGTCCATGCCGGCAAGAATACCAGCTCCTATATGAATACCCGATCCATCAGCAAGAGCGGAGGGATCAGCACCTTCCGCAGCAGTGTAGTTGTGGAGAAGAATGCGTCCGGTGCGAAATCTTCCGTATCCTGCCAGTCTCTGATGCTGGATTCGGAATCCCGCTCGGATACGATCCCGGCCATGGATATTCGCACGAAGGATGCCTCCATCGGACATGAAGCCAAGATCGGCAGCATCAGTGACGACGCGGTGTTCTACCTGATGAGCCGCGGCATGAGCGAGGAGGATGCCCGCGCGCTGATCGTCAGCGGTTTCGCCGACAATGTATCCAAGGAACTGCCTCTCGAATACGCCGTAGAAATGAACAACCTGATCCGGCTTGAGATGAAGGGAAGCATCGGCTGAGAAGGGAAAGGAGTAAGAACAAATGAAAGAAAATATCATTATCAATCAGCTCCCCACTCGGACCTGGAACCGGCTGGGGGTGAATGAAACCGCCCTGCCCTGGAACATTGCGGAAACTACCGATCTCGGCAGCGATACCGTAACCGCTCCGCAGGCGGAGCCTGTACGGTTCGATATTCAGGGAGAAGGCGATTACAGCTGCCGGACCATTCAGATTGAAGCTCCGGCGAAGACTTCCGTCACGGTGTTTGAGATCTTCCATGCCGACCGGGCACTTGCGGTAGACACGAAGATTACTGCCGGGGAAAGCTCTGTTGTTCGTCTGATTCAGATCTCGGATACAGAGGAAGGTTCCACGTTAAAGAATCATATGGAATCCGACTGCGAGGCAAACAGCCGGATCGAGCTGATCCAGATCATTGCCGGAAAGGGCGACTTCTATTCCGACAGCTACTGTGCGCTTCGCGGGGACGGATCTTCGCTGAAAGCGGATATCGGTTATCTTGGCCGGAAGGAGCAGATCATCGACCTGAATCTTGTCGTTGATCAGTTCGGTAAGAAGACAGAGAGCGAGATCAATGCTTCCGGCGCGTTAAAGGATTCCGCCCGCAAGATCTTCCGCGGAACGATCGACTTCAAGAAAGGCTCTGCCGGTTCTGTCGGTAATGAGCAGGAGACGGTTTTGATGCTCGGCGACGATGTATCCAACAAGACAGTTCCTCTGATCCTGTGCGCGGAGGAGAACGTTGTCGGTAACCACGGCGCTACTATTGGCAGCCTGGACGACGAGACGCTCTTTTATTTTGAAAGCCGCGGAATTGGCAAAGAGACAGCAGAGGACATTCTGGCGAGAGCTGCACTGGAGCGCCTGGCGAGAGCTGCCGGTGATTCGGAGGCTCTTGCAATCGTAGAGAAGCAGCTGGGAGGAACAGAAAATGTATAATTACAAGAATGATTTTCCGCTGCTGGCGAACAGTACCGTAGCCTATCTGGACAATGCCGCTACGGCGCAGCGCCCGCAGTGCGTCATCGATGCGGAGGATAATTTCTACCGAACCTGCAACGCCAATCCGATGCGCGGTCTTTACCCGCTGAGCATAGCTGCTACTGACGCCTATGAGGATGCCAGAGAAGCGGTTCGCGCTTTCCTGAACGCGAAGAGCACCTCAGAGATTATCTTTACAAGAAATACGACAGAAGGACTGAATCTGATTGCCTACAGCTATGGTTTGACGCAGGTTCATGCCGGCGATGAGGTGCTTGTCTCCATTATGGAGCATCACAGCAATCTTCTTCCCTGGCAGATGGTCTGCCGCCAGACAGGAGCGACGCTGCGTTTTATTGAGTGCCGCCCGGATGGAAGCGTGGATCTTGATGAGATTGCGGCACAGATTACAGATAAGACGAAGATTGTTGCCATGACGCAGGTATCTAACGTGCTCGGTCGGGAGAATCCAATCCGCGCAGTGGCAGATCTCGCGCACGCGAAGGGAGCTGTTATGGTCGTGGACGGTGCGCAGAGTACGCCGCATAAAGCAGTGGATGTTCAGGCACTGGGCGCAGATTTCCTGGCCTTCTCCGGCCATAAGATCTTCGGCCCGATGGGAATCGGTGCGCTGTACGGCAGAAAGGAACTGCTGAAGAAGATGCCGCCTTTCCTGTCCGGAGGTGAGATGATCGAGTCGGTCACAAGAGAAGGAGCCGTCTTCGCGGAGCTTCCGCACAAGTTCGAGGCCGGTACGGTGAATGCTGCCGGAGCTGTCGGGCTACATGCCGCGATTAATTATCTGCAGAAGATCGGATATGAAGAGATGGAACGCCGTGAGACGGCGCTGGTTGCCCGCGCACTGGCCGGTATGAAGGAGATGCCTTATGTGCATGTGCTTGGTTCGGAACTGGCGGAGGAGCATACCGGTATTGTCGCGTTTGCGGTGGATGGCGTTCATCCGCATGATATCAGCGAGATTCTTGCTGCTGATGATATCGCGGTACGGGCCGGTCATCACTGTGCGCAGCCGCTGCTGAAGCATCTGGGCTACAACTCGACGGTACGGGCAAGTTTTGCTTTTTATAATACTGAGGAAGAGGTTGACCGCCTATTGGCCAGCGTCTCCACTTTAAGGGAGCGGATGGGATATGGAAAATAGAAGTTTTTATAATGAAATTCTGACAGAGCACAATATTCATCCGGAGTTCAAGTATGATATGCCGGATGCGGATATTGTCCTGGAAGGCGTGAATCCGAGCTGCGGCGACGATATCTTTCTGAAGCTGAAGCTGGATGGTGATGTAATCTCCGACGGGGCTTTCATTGGGGACGGATGCGCGATTTCCCAGGCTTCGGCAGATATTATGCTTGGTATGATTATCGGGAAGCATAAGGATGAGGCACTGAAACTGGGCGAAACCTTCCTGAAAATGATCCAGGGAGAAGCTTCGGAGGAAGAAATTGACAGCCTGGAAGAGGCATCGGCTCTTCGTGATATTGCGCATATGCCGGCGCGTGTAAAGTGCGCGGTTCTCGGCTGGCGCACGCTGAAGGAAGCACTGGGAAATCACGACGAGGCCTGAGGTTTCATATGGGTATAATAAAACTAAAAAACAGAAGACATTACAGACAAAGATTGACAAATTGTATGACATTTCGTAAAATGGTAAGCGAAGTGAAAGATGATTTTCACAAATAAAACGATGGAGAAGAGCGTATGAAATTGGAAGGACTATCATCGAAGCAGGTGGAAGAAAGCCGCCGCGAGCATGGCAGCAACGCACTGACACAGATTCCGCCGGATCCTCTGTGGAAGAAGATTCTTGAGGGCTTCAAGGATCCCATGATTATGATTCTTATGGTGGCTCTTGTGATTCAGGTAGTTCTGTTCTTTATGGGGCAGGCGGAGTGGTTTGAGCCAGTTGGAATTCTGATCGCGATTCTGATCGCGAACGGCGTAGCATCGATCAGTGAGAGCAAGCAGGAAGGCAAGGCCTCGGCGCTTAAGGCGGAAGAAGAGGCCAAGGAGACAGCGAAGGTTATCCGTGATGGTGCTCTCATGGAGATCCATGTGAACGACGTGGTTGTGGGAGATCTGGTCTATCTGCAGGCTGGCGATAAGATCCCCGCCGACGGTACGGTCGAGGAAGGACACCTGAAAGTCGATCAGGCAGCCTTAAACGGTGAGACGGAAGAGGCGGACAAGATCCCGCTTCCGGAGAATGGCACGTATGACACGAAGGATCTTCTGAATTCGTATTACGCATATCGCGGTACAGTTGTCTGCGGAGGTGAGGGTTATCTGAGAGTTCGTGTGGTCGGCGACAGCACTCTGTTCGGCGCGCTTGCTCTGGAAGTACAGGAAGAAACTCGTGAGACTCCTCTTCAGGTGAAACTGGGCAAGCTGGCGAAGCAGATTTCCACGTTCGGTTATATCGGCGCGATTACGATTATCGCTGCTGTTCTGTTGAAAACGCTGATTTCCGGTGCAGTTCCTGATGATGTATACGGATGGATCCGCCTGATTATGGATGCGATTACCGTGGCAGTTACCGTTATCGTCTGTGCGGTTCCGGAAGGTTTGCCGATGCTGACCTCCATCCTGCTCTCATTCCAGAGTATGAAGATGGCGAAGGATAACGTTCTTGTCAGAAAGATCAATGGTCTGGAGACTGCGGGAAGTCTGAGTATCCTCTTCAGCGATAAGACCGGCACCATTACGGAAGGAAAGCTTTCTGTAGTAGAGCTCGCAACCGGTAATGTTACGAAATTCTCAAAGCTGTCTGGCATCAATCCATCACTGCGCTACGATATCGTAACCGGTATCGGCGTGAATAACAGCGCGACAGTATCGCAGGGGTCCGTGATTGGCGGTAACAGTACCGACCGCGCGCTGATGTCCTTCCTGATGGATTCGCAGGTGGCGGATTCCATCCGCCGGGATGATGTGAAGAATTTCAACGCATTTGATTCGAATAAGAAATGTTCCAGCGTAACGATCACCCGCAACGGACAGAGCGTGACCTATATCAAGGGCGCTCCGGAGAAAATCATTGAGAGATGTACACATTATGTGGATGAGAACGGTGAGACGAAGGAACTGACGGAGAAGAACTATCTGACCAGCTATATCGATGCGCAGGCCGGACGTTCCATGCGTTTGCTGGCAGTAGCCAAGGTGAATCGCGCAACAGATGAGGGGGATCTTACGCTTGTCTGTGTACTCAGCATCCGTGACAACGTCCGTAAGGAAGCTGTTGATGCGATCCGTGAAGTGCGCAATGCCGGCATCCAGGTCGTTATGGTAACCGGCGACCGCAAGGAGACGGCGGTAGCGATCGCGAAGGAAGCAGGGCTTCTGACCGATCAGGACGATGTAGCACTTACTTCCGCAGAACTTGCAGAGAAGAGCGATGATGAACTTAAGAAGATTCTGCCCCATCTGCGCGTCGTATCCCGTGCGCTGCCGACGGATAAGAGCCGTCTGGTGCGCATTGCACAGGAGTTGGATTACGTAGTCGGCATGACCGGCGACGGAGTGAACGATTCGCCGGCTCTGAAGAAGGCAGACGTTGGATTTGCGATGGGAAGCGGTACGGAAGTTGCGAAGGAAGCCGGAGATATTACAATCCTGGACGACAACTTCTCATCCATCGAGAAGGCGATCCTGTACGGACGCACGATGTTCAAGAGTATCCGCAAGTTCCTGATCTTCCAGCTGACGGTTAACGTGGCGGCGGTTCTGACTTGTTTTATCGGCCCGTTGCTCGGTGCGAATGTAGTTCTTTCCGTTATTCAGCTGCTGCTGATTAACCTGGCGATGGATACGCTGGCGGCAATCGCTTTCGGAAGTGAGCCTGCTCTGCGTGAATATATGAGAGAGAAGCCGATTCCCAGAAATGAGAGCATCATCACGAAGGAAATGCTGACACAAGTGCTTGTGAGTGCGGTCTATATCACGTTCATCTGCCTGTCCATTCTCTTCTTCCCGCCGATCCGCGATTTGTTCGGCGATGTGGATAATACCTACCTGCGTTCAGCTCTGTTCGCCACATTTATGATGGCGATTACATTCAACGGCTTCAATGCGAGAACGAGCCATATTAATCCGTTCGAACATCTGGGCCGCAACAAGAACTTTTGGCTGGTTATGCTCTCCATCTTCCTGATGCAGTTCGTATTTGTTACGTTCGGTGGAGAAGTGCTGGATGCGGAGCCGTTAAGCCTGCAGGCATGGCTGATCTGTATTGTAATGTCGTTCCTTGTTATTCCGATCGACATGATCCGCAAGGCGATTATGCACGGAGGCAAAAAAGAGTAAAACGTAAACAAAAGTAAACAAGAAGGCAGAGATGATCATGGCAGAACAAATTGAATTAAATCAATTGAATGATTATTTTACAGACCTCGGAAAGAGGAGCCGTCCGGGCGTGTATTTTTACCGGATCTGTGACTGGAATGAAGAGATCGAAGCCTTCCTGCGGCGCTATTACGAAGAAGCCAGACTCTCCGGTGTGATCATCGAGGGGCGGCTGCCGAACCCGGATAGCCGCCAGCTGGCCTATTATGAAGAGATGATGGGCATGGAATTTCAGATGAATATGGGATTCCTCCTCGATCGCCTGCAGAAATGGCTGCCGCGCATGAACGGGCGGCAGCGGGAGCAGGTGGCCGGTTCCATCTACGACGTACTTGCCGGACTGCAGAAGGCCGGCAAGAATGAGAATATGCTGAAAAACGCTTATATCAAGTTCATGTGTTGGCTGTACTATAAGTTTGAGCGTATCGTCAACCGCCTGGGAGAGGAAAAACTTCCCAAGATCCTTTACGAAGGAACTGTCAGTATCTACGAACTTCTGTTGTTAAGTGTGATCAGCGGCGCAGGCGCGGATGTGGTGCTGCTGCAGGTTCAGGGCGATATGGCTTATCAGCAGCTGGATTCCACTGGCGCATATTCGCGGTTGCTCCCGGTGGAGAACGGGAAACCGTTCCCTGAGAATTATTCTCTGAAGAATATGAGGCAGGTCATGCAGGAGAAGGCGAACCGGCAGAGACTGTTCGGCGGCGAGACGAAACTGCATGCTTGTACGAACGCCTGGATCAACGGAACCGTATGGGATTCTCTTCGGAAGGAACCGGCTGTTCGTGGCAGTGATCCTGGCTTCTTCTACAACTGCTTCGCCAGACTGAGCGGCGTGGAGGACCGGGTGACATATCCCTCGGATCTATATCAGCTGCAGCTGGATATCCGGGCAGCGAACCGGCGGCTTGTGATTGTGAATGACCGTCTGGAACCGCTGACTCCGGATGAAATCAGCGGGATCCGGCGAAGCAATTATCAGAACCTGGAGCAGATGCTTGCGGAGCTTGTAATGAATATCACAGCTCCTTCGGACGCGAAGCTGCAGCCGCTTGTGAAGAAGGTGTTCGCGGATCTGATCTCGGAAGAGTATGCGAAGGATTCCGGCAATCTGAACCGCCTGACCGGACGAGCCGTGTATCTGTTGTGCTTGCTGAAGCGCTTTGCGGAACCGCTCTTTCACGGATGGCATATGCCGGAAGTAGCCGCGTTTTTCTATCTGGGCGGCTGCCGCAATGAGAACGAAGCACTGTTCCTGCGATTTCTTGCAAGACTTCCGGTGGATGTAGTTGTCTTCCGGCCGGATCTTAGCCGTGCATGCTGTCTGGAAGATCAGTGGCTGTACGAAGTAAAGGCGGAAGAGTCGCTGAGCCTTACCGTGTATCCGGAGGAGGGGGTAGCTCTGCAGGCAGGCACGGCGGCCTACCATGCGGAGCGGGATCTGGATGCGATGATGTATCAAAATACCGGAATCTACCGGAACCGTCAGTATGCGAAAGCAAACGCGGTTTCTCTCCGGACGATGTATGAGGAGATCGCAATCCTCTGGGATGAGGAATTAAAATACCGCCCGAACTTTGCAACGACGGACGCAACGGTGGCCATGCCGGTGATATTCGCGAAAGTATCCGGGGTAAAGGATGGCGATTTGCCGGCGTACTGGAATGAAATCCGAACGCTGATGACACCGTACACGAAGAAGATTCTCTCGGTGCCGCATCTAACATCCACTTCAGCGAATCCGATGAAGGCGCATGCCGTGGAATTCCTGAGAAATGGCAGACTTCAGAAGGAGAAGATTCGTGGTCATATGGCGTACCCATACGGTGTCCTCCGGGAGGATACACAGGAATATCTTCTGGAGAAGTTGCAGCTTCTGATTGATCAGAGGATTATCCGCGGAACCTTTGAGAATGGAACCGAATATACCATTGTGTCAACGGTTCTGAATCTGGAGACAGATATTCTCCGCATGATCCAGAAGTTTGATTTTACGAAGAAGAACCCGAAGCTTGTCTATGTGATCACCGGTGAGACTTTTCTCTCCCTGGAGGATACGATTACCGTTGCTTTCCTTCACCTGATCGGATTCGATATTCTATTCTTTGTACCGACCGGTTATCAGTGTGTGGAACGCTATTTTAACCAGAACATTATGGAAGAGCACCAGCTGGGAGAATATATGTACGATCTATCTGTCCCGAATCTGGACGGAAGACCGGCAGCGAAGAAGGTATCCTGGCGAGACAAAATATTTAAGAGAGGTACATGATTATGGGACTGGATTTCAGCAAGACACCAGTGCAGACACAGACAGCGGACGCATCTGCCGTACCGGATGTTGTGGAAGAAGTAAAGACGTATGACATTGTGGCGGATCGTCAGCAGATGAATCAGGAACTGGTAAATTCCCAGGAAGTGGACGCGCTGGTAAGCACGATTGAGATCAATAATCTGGAGACGATCGTTACTTTCGGTGCCGGAGCCGCCGAGGAGATTTCCAAGGCTTCAGACGTAGTACTGAACAGCCTGAATATGTCTCAGCTGGATGAATCCAGCGAGATGCTGGGGACTCTGGCGAAGATCATGTCGAAGTTCGATATCGAAGAGATTAAGGATGATCCCGGCTTCTTCGGCAAGCTGTTCGGCAATATGCGTAAGCAGCTCGACAAGATCCTGGCGAAGTATCACACCATGGGCGACGAAGTGGACAAGATCTACGTACAGCTGAAGCAGTACGAGTCCGAGATCAAGCAGTCGAACCGCAAGCTCAATGAGATGTTCGATGCGAACGTGAATTATTATCATGATCTGGTAAAATATATCCTGGCCGGTGAACAGGGCTGCCACGAGCTGGAAGCCTATATTGCACAGCGCCAGGCCGATATGGAAGCGACTGGCGATCAGTCTATTCAATTCGAACTGACCAGCCTGAACCAGGCGTTGATGATGCTGGAGCAGCGCACGCAGGATCTGCGCACGGCGGAAAATGTGGCCATGCAGTCGATCCCGATGATCAAGACGATGGAATTCACGAACATGAACCTGGTAAGAAAGATCAATTCCGCATTCATCATCACCCTGCCGGTATTCAAACAGGCTCTGGCTCAGGCCATCATGCTGAAGCGCCAAAAGATCCAGGCGGACTCTATGGCTGCGCTGGATGAGAAGACGAACGAGCTCCTGATCAAGAACGCGAGAAATACGGTAGAGCAGTCCAAGATGACGGCTCGCATGGCGTCCGGCAGTTCCGTGAAGATCGAGACGCTGGAGACCACCTGGCGCACGATTGTAAGCGGTATCGACGAGACACGTTCTATTCAGGACAATGCCCGCAAGCAGCGCGCGGAGGATCAGAAGCGGCTGGAAGTGATCAAGCAGGAATTCAATCAGATGTATCATATGCCTGACGCAAGATAAATCATAGAGAAGTAAGGAAAGCATAAGGAGGAAACAAATCATGCCGATTAATTTATCCAAAGGACAGAAAGTAAGCTTAAGCAAGGGGAATCCCGGACTCAAGAAGATTATGGTAGGTCTTGGCTGGGACGTTAACGCGTTTGATTCCGGAAGCGATTTCGATCTGGATGCTGCAGCATTCCTGGTAGGCGCAAATGGCAAGTGTACGTCAGATAAGGATTTTGTCTTCTATGGCAACCTGGAGCATTCGAGCGGAGCCGTGAAGCATATGGGCGACAACCTGACCGGTGCAGGCGATGGCGACGACGAGCAGATTCAGATCGATCTGAGCCTGGTTCCGGCCAACATCGAGAAGATCGCCTTCACGGTAACGATCTATGATGCGGAGAGCAGACGCCAGAATTTCGGTCAGGTCTCCAATTCCTATATCCATATCATGGACGAGTCCAACAATACAGAGTTGATCCGCTTTGATCTGGGGGAGGACTTCTCAATTGAGACCGCAGTTGTAGTTGGTGAACTGTACAAGCACAACGGCGAGTGGAAGTTCAATGCGATCGGAAGTGGTTTCCAGGGCGGCCTGGCAGCGCTGTGCGCACATTACGGAATTGACGCAGAATAAGCGGAGGTGACAGATATGTCAGTAAAACTGCAAAAAGGGCAGAAAGTAAGTCTGTCGAAAGAGAATGTCGGGCTCTCCCGGATCATAGTAGGCCTTGGCTGGGATGAAGTGGAACAGAAGCGTCACGGTTTCTTTGCTCCAAAGCCGAAGCCGATCGACTGTGACGCATTCGCACTGTTATTGAAAAACGGAAAGCTGACCGGCAAGGAAGATATCGTATACTTCGGAAATCTGACGCACAAGAGCCGTTCTGTGATGCACATGGGAGATAACCTTACCGGTGAAGGTGAGGGGGATGATGAGCAGATCATGATCGATCTGAATCAGGTGCCGTCTGAGTATGACCGTATTGTAATCGCCGTCAATATCTACCAGGCGGAGGCCAGAAATCAGCATTTTGGTATGATTAAGAACGCATTCGTTCGTCTGGTGGATGCCAGAAACAACAATGAGATGTGTATCTACAACCTGACAGAGAATTATTCCGGTCAGACTGCGATGCTCTTCGGTGAGGTATACCGTTACAACGGCGAATGGAAGTTCAGCGCGATCGGACAGGGAACCTCCGATAAGTCAATCGGAGATTTCGCGAAGAGATACCTGTAAGATGATAACTTTTGGAGGAATCCTTCCGCAGAAGGATTCCTCCATTCTCCATATTCGGGACAGGAGAATGTTATAGTATTATGAATGAAAACTATCATGCAGTAAACCCCACAGTTCTATTTTTCACTGATCTGGACGGTACGCTGATCTTCTCAAGGCGTCATCTTCTTCTGGGGCCGCTCCGGTGCGTGGAGGAGTTTCGGGGGAGTATGCAGAGCTTTATGACGGAACTGACCTGGCGCTTTTTCCGGGAGCAGGAATTCTTTACTGTCATCCCGATTACGATGCGCACGACGGCGCAGTACCGCCGGCTTCTTCCGATGGCGCGGGCGCTTCACTGGGAGGACGTTCTTGTCTGCGGCGGCGCAAAGCTTCTTCACCACGGGATCGAAGATCCGGCATGGACGGAAGAATCCCTGTGCCTTTGTGAGCCGAACCGGGCGGAGTGGGAGCGCGTCCGGCGGTTGGCTGTGGAGCAGGCAGGAGAAGCGGCCATCGTTACGGAAGCACCGTTTCTTTTCTATTTAAAGACGGATCAACCGGAGAAAATCTGCACTTACCTGAAGCAAGAGGCCGATCCGCAGCATCTTCAGATTTTCTGTGATGCGAGGAAGGTCTATGTGCTTCCGGCTTCGCTGGATAAAGGAGAGGCCCTGGCGCGTTACCGCAGAAGACATCCGGCTCTGCTTACTATGGCTGCAGGCGACAGCGAACCGGACTTTACCATGCTGCGGCAGGCGGATATTCGCTTCTGTCTCCCGAAATGGAAAGATTCGATGGACAATGATGACGGCGGAAATACGATTTTCTGCGGGGAGATCTTTTCCGATGCGATCACAGAGGAAATGAGAAAAATCATGGAACTGTATGAGATCCGGTGCGGGGACCTGGTTCGGGTCGCCAAAAGAGAGAATAACACGAAGCGAAGTTATCTCTATGTGAATCCCAGGCAGGGCAAGCATATGCCGGTATCGCCGTCGAGCAGCCTGACGCTGTTTCGGCTGCTGGCAGCCAGAGTGGAAGCGCGTTATCGAAACGAACGCCTTTTGATCATTGGATTCGCGGAGACGGCGACAGCGATCGGGTTTGCTGTCGCGGAAGCCGCTGAAAATGCAGCCTTCGTCATGAGCACGACGCGCGAGAATATTCCTGGGGGAGAGTACCTCTTCTTTTCGGAATCCCACAGCCATGCGACGGAGCAGCGCCTTGTCCGGAATCATCTGGAGGAAGTGCTGCCGCAGATCGACCGGGTGGTGTTCGTGGAAGACGAGGTCACAACCGGGAACACGATCCGGAAACTGATTCATGCGTTGCAGGAGGAATTTCCGGAGGAATCCTTTTCTTTCGGTATCGCCTCGCTGGTGAACAGCATGACAGATAATCGTCTGCAGAAGATGGAGGCGGATAGCATTCCCTGTGATTATCTTCTGCGGATCTCACCAGAATACCATAGCGAGTGGATTCCTCGCTATACATACCGCTCCCCGGCGGATGCTCCGTTTCCTCCGGCAGGGACTCCAGGGCAGCCGGCGATTGAAATCCCTGACTGCGCGAATCTGCGAGTTGTAAGAGCAAAGAGCGAGATACACCGGTTGTGTGAACGCTTCGTTGCGGAAGCGGCGGCACAGCTGGAGAAACCATCCAGCGGAGAACATATCCTGATCCTGGGAACGGAGGAATTTATGTATCCGGGTATGCTCCTTGGCCGGTACCTGGAGAAGGTGCGGCCGGATCTTAATGTCTCCTTTCATGCGCTTACCCGCAGCCCTATTGAGGTGAGTGGGGATTCCGACTATCCGCTGCACTTGCGCAATTGCCTGAACAGTCTGTACGAGGATGGACGGGTAAATTATATCTACAACCTGGATTTTTATCAGCAGGTGTACGTCGTGACCGATGCCGAACCGCTCTGTGAGGCAGGATGGGAAAGCCTTCTGGGCGCGCTGGAAGCATACGGGAGCAAAAAAATACGCCGGATTCTCTGGAGGAATGAGTGATGATGAGAAGCAGTTATGCGCCGGAGGATGTAACGATCCTTCTAAAGGATATCACCGGACAGATCGAGCCGCTTCCCGCTTCTGAGAGGGAACGGCGGATTCAGAGCGGGACGCACTACTGTGAGATGCTCCCGCTGGAATATAAGCCATCGGAAGCGTACATGGAGGCATATCGGAGCGCGGAAGCGCATTACGCGGCAGCCACCGCGGAGGCAGTCGGCATTCTGGCGGAGAAGCTCTACCGGAAGAAAGGCGATTCACTGGTGCTAGTATCGCTTGCCAGAGCCGGAATTCCGATCGGGATTCTGCTCCGCCGTTATCTGAAGAAGCGATATGGAGTGAATATCCCTCATTACGCAATCTCGATTATCCGCGGACGCGGCATTGATAAGAATGCCATGCATGTGATCCTGGAGAAATATGCACCGGAACAGCTTCAGTTTGTGGATGGCTGGATCGGCAAAGGCGCGATTCTGAGCCAGCTGAAAGAGGCACTGGCAGATTATCCGGATGTGAATCCGGAATTAGGTGTCCTCTCGGATCCGGCAGGACTGACAACATTATGCGGGACACATGAGGACATCCTGATTCCCTCCTCCTGTCTGAATGCGGTTGTAACCGGCCTGATCAGCCGTACCTTCCTGCGGCCGGATCTCATCGGAGCGGATGACTTTCACGGCGCTGTGTACTACCGGGAGCTGGAGGATGATGATCTGTCGGAGTCTTTTCTTCAAAGCATAGAAAAGAAGTTCCATTTCCCGGAATCTGAGGAGGTGGATTCTGTCCTTGAAGAGGAAAATGCACAGGCACAGTCTGCCGGATGGGATTCCCCTGTCTGCCGAAATGGAAGAGCGGTAGTGAAAGAAATCGCAGAAGCTTATGGAATCTCCGATATTAATTTCATCAAACCTGGGATCGGAGAAGCGACCCGCGTGCTGCTGCGCCGGATTCCATGGAAGATCGTCGTGAATCGAAATTCCGCAGGAGCCGATGAACTGGAACATATCCATCGGTTGGCAGAGGAGAAAGGCGTCCCGTATGAAATCAGCCGGGTGGATCTTGGTAGTTATAAAGTATGCGGACTGATAAAGAATCTGGCCGATGTATAGGATACAGGAAGAAACATAATCAGAAAAGAAGATTATAAGGAAAAAGATTATGATAGAGATACCAGAGAAAATAACGTCTCCGCTATCCGGAAGCACAGCGGAAAGTATAAACAGCCGGGTGCGCGGAGCGCTGAGTAATCAGAATCTGCAGGATCTGAACGGAGTGACCAATTACCGTACAAGATCCAGCGGCTACAAAACTAATTATCGGTCAGGGGATGCCTCCGGCGTGCGGATTCCTCCCAAAGGACCATATGATACCTGTCCGCAGACTCCGCGCAGGAACAGTCAGCCGTACCGTACAGCGGTGCCGCAGATGTCTGCGAACGGGCATTCACAGATTCCGCCAAACACATACAGCCATCCGCAGGCGGCAGTTTCGCGCACTTCTGCGGCCAGTCAGAGTACGCAACCTGCAGTATCCTCCGGAGGAGCGCTCTCGGATCTCGTGCTTCCGAACTTTACGCGTCCGCTGCAGAAGGGACAGAAATCACCGATTGATCCCATGGGAGGGGTGCTGCATAAGATCCGCGCCAGTTTCGGATGGAACCTGAAGGGCGTGGACTGCGATATCGATGCCTCTGCCTTTCTGCTGGACATGTCCGGCAAAGTGCCGGATGACAGCTGGTTTGTATTCTACGGGCAGCCGGAGAGCCCGGACGGAAGCGTCTCCTTTGTCAAAGACAGCCAGGATGGCGGAAGAGAATCCATCCCGATCGATCTGGACCACCTGTCCGGAAATATCTGCAGAATTGTATTTGTGCTCACGATCCACGAAGCTTTCGCGAGAAAGCAGAACTTCAGCATGGTGAAGGATGCTTATATCCGCCTGTTGAATGCGGATACCGGGAAGGAACTGCTCAGCTTTTGTATGGATCAGTACTATGAGAATGTAACGTCCATGACGATCGGAGAGATCTATCTTCACAACGGGCAATGGAAGTTCAATCCGGTTGGGAACGGTGTGAACAAGGATCTGGCCGGGCAGTGCGCCATTTACGGTGTGGAAATTGAAGGATAAGAAGGATAAAGAACGAGGAAAGAAAAATGCTGACACTTGAAACACTGAATGAACTGACATTGAAAGTAACATGCACAGGGAACGATGTTCTTTACACCAAGGCGGGCGCTTTTATCGCAGGTGACAGTCCAAACGGGAAGAATTATCGCTTCGAAAAGGTATTGCTCGGCCCGCAGAGCGGTCTGATGCAGGCGGCGTTCGGCTCTCTGGTTCGCCGGGTCACCGGTGAGAACTTTCCGCTTATGAAAGTAACGATGAACGGGGATTCCGTTACCTATTATGCGAATTACGGACAGCATGTGATCGTATACAAGCTAGATTATGACGAAGTGGTTTCCGTGGAATCTGAGAACATTCTGGCTTTCACGAAAGACTGCGATTACAACGTACGTTTTATCGGCTGCGGTGTCCTCTCACAGAAAGGACTGGCGACAACTACTCTGACGGGGAAAGGACCGGAAGCCTATGTTGCGGTTCTTGCCGACGGCAACCCGCTGGTACTGAGCAATGTGAACAGCCGAAATACCATCTCTGTGGACCCGGATGCTGTTATCTGCTGGATGGGATACGGACATTGTGACCCGCAGATTAAAGCGGATCTTAACTGGAAGACCTTCATTGGACAGGCCTCCGGTGAGTCCTATGCTTTTGAGTGGAGCGGCGGTGAGCCGGTAACTGTGCTGATTCAGCCTTCCGAGCGAAAAGGAGGTATCCGCGTCGGGATTGACTAAAATACAAAAAACTCCAGAGGAAAATCCTCCGGAGTACGATATGGAGACAACGGGATTCGAACCCGCGACCTTTGCGTTGCGAACGCAACGCTCTCCCAGCTGAGCTATGTCCCCAAGACAGAAGCTATTATAACACAATGAAAGAAAAATGCAAGAGTTTTCCTCTGCTTTTCTACAATTTACAAGACGAAAGGATAAGAATACGATGAAGAAAAAAAGAATAATTGCCCTGTTGATGGCGTTCAGCATGTGTGCCGGTACGGCAATGCCTGCATACGCATCCGAGACCGGAGAAGATGCTGCCGCGATTACTGAAATTACTTCGAATGATGAAATTGCGGAGACAATGGAAGAAACTTCCCTTGATATTTCATCTTACGAGGTACAGGCGGAAGCGATAGCGGAACAGATCGAGGCCGAATCGTCGATGACGTATCGTTTGGATGATGAGACGTTGCTGAATGTTCAGTTATACGAACTCATTCTGCTGAATCTGATCCGGGCGGATTACGGACTGGATGTACTGGCGTATGACACAGATCTCGCAAATGCAGCGGTGCAGCGTGCATATGAGGCAGGAACTTACTTCTCGCATACGCGCCCGGATGGAAGAGAGTGGAGTACGATTTATGATGAGTACGGAATTCCCAGCTGGTGTTCCGGAGAAAACCTGGCGATGGGGCAGACATCTGTGGATGACGCTGTCACGTCATGGATGAATAGTGAAGGACATCGTGCCAATATATTGTCACCAGATTTCCAGACGATTGG
Source organism: Hominifimenecus microfluidus (assembly GCA_020687485.1). GTDB lineage: Bacteria > Bacillota > Clostridia > Lachnospirales > Lachnospiraceae > Hominifimenecus > Hominifimenecus microfluidus. Next base: position 29,671 of record JAJEQR010000037.1, read on the forward strand.
AATTGGCGTGGATAACAGTTTCTCCCTGGTGACGTGGTCACAGCTTTTCGGCGGCGGATACACCGTAAGCAGTCTGGAGTTCCTTGGAATGGAGAAACGCTATTCTGTGGGAGCCGATCTTTCGGAACAGGGGATTCTTGTGATTGCCAATTATACAAATGGAAGAAGCGCGGCGGTACCGCTCCAGAACAGCATGATTTCTGGTTATGACGCGAATCGCCTGGGCAGCCAGACGATCCGTGTTCAGATGCAGGGCGCATCTGTGAATGTAAAACTTGAAATCTTTGATGGCGTCAAAGATTTTGTTGAGCGCCTCTATCAGGATATTCTTGGAAGAAAAGCCGATGCCTCCGGCCTGCAGGCATGGACAGATGTTCTTCGCTCTGGCAGTGAGCAAGGAGCAAAGGTTGCGCAGGGCTTTATCGACAGTGTCGAGTTTAAGAATCGTTCTCTCTCCGATAAAGAATATCTGACGATTCTGTATCACACATTCTTCAATCGCCAGCCGGATGCCTCCGGACTGCAGGCCTGGCTGAATGTACTGGACAGTGGCCTTACGCGCATGCATGTATTCCGTGGCTTTGCAGAATCGGATGAGTTCACGAAGATTTGCGAATCCTACGGCATTGAACGCGGCAATGCAAATCTGACAGCTCCGGCCGACCAGAATGAAGGTGTGACGAAGTTTGTGGCTCGCTGCTATCGTCTTTGCCTGGGACGCCGTGAAGACAGTGCCGGACTGAACGAATGGTGCAATGCAATCCTGACCGGACGGAATACAGCCAAGCAGGCAGCGTTTGGCTTTGTATTCTCCAGTGAATTCCAGAATAAACATCTTTCGGATACTGATTTCATAAAGGTAATGTATCGCGTCTTTCTGGATCGGGAAGCAGATGCTTCCGGACTGAGCGCCTGGGGGAATGTGCTTCGGGGCGGCGGAAGCAGAGAACATGTATTTAATGGATTCGCCGATTCTCCGGAATTCAGAGAAATCTGTGCCCGTTATGGAATCTAAATATAGTTTCTTTTGACAAATTTTGACCGCTACTGGACAATCTCAAATGTCTTTGGTAGAATAAAAACAACTATAAAACGAATCCGTAAAATGTTCGTTCTGTACAGGGAGAAGTATCAAATATGCGCAGGACGCCACAGGGCAGGAGAGATGCGTATGGGTGCAGCAAAAAAAAGAAAAATAGAAGTTCGGCATTACATCATTGGTATTGCGGTGTTTGTTGTTGCTGTGGCGGTTAGTTTGATCATATTCTTCCTGGCATCCAGTCGGATGATTCGTGACAAATCCGAGGATGCTATGCGGGAGAATCTTCTCAGGCAGAGCGATCATCTGGTCTCCATCCTTCAGCTGCACTACCAGTATCTGAACAGTGTAGCTGAAGAAATTGGAGAGCGTGAAGGCTTTATTACCGAAGAGAATCTGAGAACCATTGCTTTCCTTCAGAAGAATACGGATCTGGATCGAACCGCATTGATTGAAGCGGATGGAACTTCTCACTATGACAATGGCGTTATTAAGAATGTTGCCTACAGACGCTATTTTATCGAAGGTATGAACGGGAAAGAGACACTCAGCGATCCGTTGGAGAGCAGTGTAGACCAGGAGACCCGCGTGGTACTTGGTGTTCCTGTTTATCGCGGCGATGAAGTCATTGGAATTGTCGGTGGTTCTTATAATGTAACAGCCCTTAGCCAGACGATGCTGAATGATACATTCGGCGGCGTTGGTTACAGCCTGATTGTTACTGCGGAGGGCAAGATTATCGCGCATCATGGCGAGCCGGTTTATCAGAAGACATTTACTTATGGCGAGAATTTCTTTGATTTTTACAGCGAGAATTACAATTCAAATGACCTGGAACGTGTACAGAACGATTTTTCCCAGGGAAATCAGGGACTGCTGGAGCTTAACATTCTCCCGCAGACTGAAGAAAGCAGATATCTGGCTTATGCGCCGTTTGGCATGAATGACTGGATGATCTGTTATGTTATTCCGGTCTCAGCTGCGCAGGACGCGTATAGCTTTATTGGAAATTACGAAACTACTTTCCTGGGAGTATTCAGCCTGTTTGTATGCCTTCTGATCTGCTATATTATCCATATCAGTGGTAGCCGGAATCGGGAGCTTCTGTACTATGCACAGCGCGATTCTCTGACTGGGCTCTACAACAAGAAGAATACAGAAGAGCAAATTAATGCCTTTTTGCAGGAGGCACAGCCGGAAGTGCATCATGCGTTTTTTATCATGGATATGGACTGTTTCAAGCAGATCAATGACAAGTACGGTCATGCGACCGGCGATCAGGCGCTGGAAGCTTTCGGAAGTTTGCTGCAGTCTTATTTCCGGCAGAGTGATATTCTGGGAAGAGTTGGCGGCGATGAATTTGTTGTATTCATGAAGCATGTGAAAAACGCAGAGAATGCGTCAACGCGGGCGAAAGAACTCCTGACGAAGCTTCACTCGCTCGCTGTCGGAAATATGGAGCGGCCGATGTCTGCGAGTATCGGTCTTGTTATGGCTCCGGATGAAGGAGATTGCTATATGGAGCTGTATCAGAAGGCGGATCACGCGCTGTACCAGGCGAAAAAGCGTGGGAAAAATCAGTGTGTCATATTTTCCAGAGAGATGAATGCGAAGCAGGCGGAAGAATAACGAGAAGAAGCGTGGTCAACAGGTATGAAGAAAGACAGAAATCTGACGGAGGGGAACATCACAGCCAGTCTGTGGTTGTTCGCCCTTCCGCTTATGTTGGGAAATGTACTTCAGCAACTATATAATCTGGTGGATACATGGGTCGTGGGACATTATATCGGCGATCGGGCACTGGCAGCGGTTGGTTCTTCATATACGTTGATGACTTTTATCACATCCATCATTATCGGCCTGTGTCTTGGCACAGGTGCATTCATCTCCATGGCATGGGGAGCAAAGGAAGAAGGGAAGATCCGCAATGGCATCTTTCTTTCTTTTGTACTGATTGGAATAATCACACTACTTCTTATGGCAGGGCTGTATCTTTGTGTGAATCCGCTGATACGCCTGCTGCAGGTTCCGGAGGAGACAGCGGGAGATATGAAAGAATATCTGGTGTATGTATTTGCCGGATTTTTTTTGACTTTTTTGTATAACTATTTTGCCAATATTCTGCGATCCATTGGTAACTCTGTAATTCCTCTGGCCTTCCTTGGTGTCTCGGTAGTTCTGAATATTTTTTTTGACATCTATCTGGTGCGGGATCTTCATATGGGAATCCGGGGGGCTGCTGTAGCAACGGTGATTGCACAGCACATTTCCGGGATTTTGATTCTTCTGTATTTCCTGAAAAATTATCCGCAGTATCGGGTGCGCAAGGAGGATATGACGTGGAACCGGGAGAATATCCGGCAGATTTTCTCATTGTCCGGTTTTACCTGTCTGCAGCAGTCTGTCATGAACTTCGGAATTTTGGTCGTACAGGGAATTGTCAACAGTTTCGGTACAACGGTAATGGCGGCGTTCGCAGTTGCTGTAAAGATTGATACAATTGCGTATATGCCGGCAGGTGATTTTGGTAATGCCTTTTCTTTCTTTGTCGCTCAGAATTTCGGTGCAGGGAAGAAAGAACGCATCCAGGAGGGGATTCGTCAGTCTACCATCAGCGTAGTACTGTTCTGCGCGGCGATCAGTGCCATTGTCTGTCTGGCCGCGCGTCCTCTGATGCAGATTTTTGTTACAGAGGGGTGTGAAGAACTGATCCGGGTCGGCGTGCAGTATCTTCGCACGGAGGGAGCATGCTATGTTGGAATCGGGATTCTGTTTGTGCTGTATGGCTATTACCGGGCGGTGAATCTGCCGTTCCTCTCGGTTGTTCTTACCGTAATCTCACTGGGAACCCGCGTGCTGCTGGCATATGTACTTTCTTCGATCCCGGCTGTCGGCGTCTTCGGAATCTGGATTGCGATCCCGATTGGCTGGTTCCTGGCGGATGCTTACGGGATCGGGTATTATTGGCGAAAAATGAAAAATCAGTAGAAAAAATCAGAAAAACAATGTAATATTATGAGAGGCTTTAACAAATAAAAACATAAGTGGGACGGGAGACAGAGATTATGACATTAAGAGAGCTGCAGGTAGGAGAAAGTGCAGAAATCCGTGTAGTAGGAGGAGAAGGCGCACTTCGTCAGCATTTTCTGGATATGGGAGTGATTCCCGGCGCAGAAGTTACCGTCGTAAAGCTTGCACCGATGGGGGATCCTATGGAGCTTCAGGTTCATGGGTATGAATTGACGCTTCGTCTGGCGGATGCGGAGAAGATTGAGATAACACCGATTGAAAGACGTTCGCATCGTCATGACGGTGCAAAGAATACAAACCAGAGTGTTCATCCGGGATTGGGGGAAGACGGAAAATATCATGTAAAAGCGGATGAGCATCCTCTCCCGGATGGTGAAATGCTTACCTATGCATTGGTCGGAAATCAGAATTGCGGGAAGACAACGCTTTTTAATCAGCTGACAGGATCCAATCAGCACGTGGGGAATTTCCCTGGTGTTACCGTAGATCGCAAGGATGGTCAGATTCGTGGCCAGGAGAACACACGTGTGACAGATCTTCCGGGAATTTATTCGATGTCACCTTACAGCAGTGAGGAGATTGTATCCCGGAATTTTGTCTTGGATAATCACCCGAAAGCGATTATTAACATTGTAGATGCTACCAATATACAGCGAAATCTCTACCTTACGATGCAGTTGCTGGAGATGGATGTGCCTATGGTGCTGGCGCTGAATATGATGGACGAGGTAACAGGCAATGGAGGTTCGATTGATGTGAATCAGATGGAAGCTTTGCTTGGCATTCCTGTTGTTCCGATTTCAGCAGCGAAGAATCAGGGTGTGGATGAGCTGGTAAAACACGCGATTCATATTGCAAAGTATCAGGAACGACCGGGACGACAGGATTTTTGTGGGGAGAATGATTATGGCGGCGCGGTACACCGTTGTATTCACGCAGTCTGTCATCTTATTCAGGACCACGCAGAACATGCAGAAATTCCGATCCGCTTTGCAGCATCTAAGTTGATCGAAGGGGATATGCTGATTCAGGAACGATTGCAGCTGGATCAGAATGAGGTCGAGACAATTGAGCACCTGATTCTGCAGATGGAGAAGGAGAGAGGCCTGGATCGCAACGCAGCAATGGCTGACATGCGCTTTTCTTTTATTGAGAAGGTCTGTGAAAGTACAGTCGTAAAGCCAAGGGAGAGCAGAGAACGTTTGCGTAGTGAGAAGATCGATCGGATTCTGACTGGAAAATATACAGCAATTCCTTGTTTCATCGGTATTATGGCGGCTGTGTTTTTCCTTACTTTTAATGTGATTGGCGCATGGTTGCAGGAGCTGCTTGATATGGGAATCACAGCGCTCTCGCATATTGTGGACGCGGCGTTAACTGCGGGACATGTGAATGAAGCTTTACATGGACTGGTTATTGATGGGATTTTCGCAGGAGTTGGTTCTGTACTGTCATTTCTGCCGATAATTGTAACGCTGTTCTTCTTCCTTTCTCTGATGGAGGACAGCGGCTATATTGCGCGTGTTGCTTTCTTTATGGATAAGCTGCTGCGAAAGATTGGATTGTCCGGACGCAGTATCGTGCCGCTTCTGATTGGGTTTGGTTGTACGGTACCTGCTGTTATGGCTACGAGGACGCTTCCCAGTGAGCGGGACCGCAGGATGACAATCTTGTTGACACCGTTTATGAGCTGTACAGCGAAACTTCCGATTTATGCGTTCTTTGTGAATGCATTTTTCCCTGGAAAGAGCGGGTGGATCATGACAGGACTGTACTTCTTTGGGATTATTACAGGTGTTCTTGTCGCGTTCCTCTTCAAATCTACGCTGTTTCGCGGAGAAGCAGTACCATTTGTTATGGAACTTCCGAACTACCGACTGCCGGGCGTGAAAAATGTTGCACAGCTCCTCTGGGAGAAAGCAAGAGATTTTCTGCAGAGAGCATTTACAGTAATTTTGCTGGCTACAATCGTTGTCTGGTTTCTTCAGAGCTTTGATTTTCATATTAATCTGGTGGAAGACTCTTCCCAAAGTATTCTGGCAACGGCTGCCGGCGTGATTACGCCGCTTTTTGCGCCGCTTGGACTGGGAGATTGGCGGATTGTAACATCACTGATCAGTGGTTTTATGGCCAAAGAAAGCGTAGTGTCCACGATGGAAATTCTTTTCACTGCCGGAGTAAAGAACTCACTTACAACATTAGCGGCTATGAGTCTTCTGGTATTCAGTCTTCTTTATACTCCCTGCGTGGCAGCAATATCATCGATTCGCCGGGAAATGGGAAGGCGTTGGGCGGTCTCCGTGGTTTTATGGCAATGTGTGATTGCATGGCTGGCGGCTTTTCTTGTTCATACGATTGGATTGCTTATGGGAGTACCCGGATAAGCATAGAACCAGAACGGTTGGATTGAAATCATAAAAATGTGGAAAAGGAGAGATGAATATGAGATATCCCAAATCTCTGCCGGCTGGCGGAACGATTGGATTTGTTGCACCGGCATTTGGCTGCGCAACTGAGCCGTACCGCACTGGATTCAATGCGGCCAGACTCCACCTGGAACAGATGGGGTACCGGACGCAGGTGGGACCGAACTGCTATGAGGCGAAGGGGATTGGTATCAGCAATACTCCAGAGGCCTGCGGAGAAGAGTTGACACGGTTCTACTGTAGTAGCGAAAATCAGGCGCTGATATCCTGCGGCGGCGGAGAGCTTATGTGTACCACACTGGATTTCGTGGATTTTGACCGGATTCGTGCAGCGGAACCGAAGTGGTATATGGGTTATTCCGACAACACGAATTTTACCTTTTTGCTGGCAACCCTGTGTGATGTGGCTTCCATTTACGGACCATGTGCGGCGGAATTCGGCATGACTCCATGGGATCCTGCGATCCGGGATGCTTTCGATCTTCTGACTGGCGCGAAGAAACACTTCTCCGGTTACGAGAAATGGGAGAAGGAATCACTGAAGTCTGAGGAAAATCCGCTGGCACCTTATCATCTGACGGAGGCAAAGCAACTTCGCCTGTTCTCACAGTCGGGAAATCCGGCGGACAAAGTATCTATGGAGGGAAGGCTGATCGGCGGCTGTCTGGACTGTCTGTCCATGCTGGCAGGAACCTGCTATGATCATGTCGTTGACTTTGCGGAGCGATATCAGGATGACGGCCTGATCTGGTATCTGGAATCCTGCGATCTGAATGTTATGTCTATCCGGCGGGTTATGTGGCAATTGTCGCATGCCGGCTGGTTCGAACATGTGAAGGGTTTTGTGATCGGAAGACCGCTGTGCTTCGGACAGGAGCTGATGGGGATGGATTCGTACGAAGCGGTCATGGGTGTCGTGCGCGAGTACCGGGTGCCAGTTATCATGGACGCGGATTTCGGACATCTGCCGCCCAAGATGCCGATGATAAATGGCGGCTTCGCCAGAATCACAGCGGATGAGGTGAACTGGGAAGTTACCTATCTGTAACAGACAGTGCATAAAACGAAGAAAAAGCGGTTGCCAAAAAAGGCAGAAGTTCATATAATGGAGATTGCTTATCGCAAAAGCAATCAGATTGACCGTAAAGTTTGACGTCTGAAAAAGCTTTGCGGTCTTTTCATACCCCAGGATAAAAGTGAGGCAGTCACAATGGCAGTAAAGAAGAATGGAATCGTAGTAGTAGGATCTGTATTTGTAGATATCAAGGGCTTTCCGCATGACCGCTATATTCCGGATGGAAGGAACGCTGGTTATATCGAGTACCGCCATGGCGGAGTCAGCCGCAATGTAGCGGAAGATATCGCCAATATTGGTCTGAACCCCAGCTTCCTGGGGTTGGTGGATCATTCTGCCCTCGGACAGGACGTCATAGAGCGATTGAAGCGGCAGCATGTCAATACAGAGTATATGGAAGCCGTACCCAGTGGAATGGGAACCTGGCTGGCAGTATTCGATAATAACGGTGACGTCGCTGGTTCCATCTCACAGAGACCGGATCTGATGCCGATTCTTGACATTCTGAACCAAAGGGGAGATGAGATCTTTCAGGAGGCGGACGCTATCCTGGTAGAGATCGATATTGAAGAAGAGATCCTGAAGAAGATCGCAGAGCTCTGTAAGAAGTACAGGAAGAAGCTGTATGGTGTTGTCAGCAATATGACGATCGCAGCCGAGCGATGGAACTACCTGAGCAGCTTCGACTGTTTCATCTGCAATCTTCTGGAGAGCGGTATTCTTTTCGGTCAGGATTACAGCGATAAAACGCCGGCACAGATGTGCGATATCGTGGAGCGGCAGATTCATAAAGCGGAGATTCCCGCGCTGGTCGTAACGATGGGGGAAGAAGGTGCTGTCTATGCTGACTGCGAAGGACATAAGGGCGTATGCCGCGCTATGAAAGTGGATGTGAAGGATACGACCGGCGCCGGAGATTCTTTTTGCGCCGGAGTCGCCAGTGGTCTTACCTATGGAAAGTCTCTGCAGGATTCCGTCGAAATCGGAACCCGCCTGGCGGCCTCTGCCATCGCTTCTTATGAGAATGTATGTCCGGAAATAGATCCGGAGGAGTTCGGACTCTCATAAGAAAAGTTCGCGTGGTAAAGGTCGGAAAAAGAAAAATAGAAGAAACTGTAAAAATTGCAAAAAAAATGTAAAAAAAGTGTTGACAAAGAGAAAGTTGAATGTTAGAATAAACAAGCTTTCGAGAAAAAGCAACACAGACATCTAAAATGATTTTGAGATCATGAAAAAAGTTATTGACAAATCATTTGAGATGTGATAAACTTTAAAAGTTGCTGCTGAAAAGCTTCAACAAAAAGTTTAAAAAAGTGCTTGACAAGAACAGCGAGTTATGATAACATATACAAGCTGTCACTTGAACAGCAAAGCAAAGAACCTTGACAAATGAACAATGTATCCAACCCTGAAAATTCTTTTAAAAATTTTCAGAAACGAACAAAAACCTTAACAAGGTAAATGACGGAAGAAATTAGCTAGC
>JAJEQR010000038.1 GCA_020687485.1 Hominifimenecus microfluidus
TGCTTCTCCGGTTGATTATTACTGGTATTACTATATCAGCAGTTATTATGGCTACCGGAAAAATCCAAACACCGGAGCCGAGGAGCTTCACAGGGGTGTGGATATAGCGGTGCCGACAGGAACGTTTGTATATGCGGCACATGATGGAACGGTAACAGAAGCAACTTACGATTCCTATTATGGAAATTATGTGGTGATTACGGACAGTAAGGGATATACCACAAAATATGCCCACATGGACAGCTTAAATGTGTCCGCAGGGCAGAGTGTAAAAAAAGGTGACAATATAGGCAAAAGCGGAAATACAGGAAGCAGTACCGGAAGCCACCTTCATATCGAATGTCTGTATAACGGGGAATATTATAACCCGTTATTTTATTTTGAAGCAGGAGAACAGACCATTTATGGAGAAACAACGGGCGGCACCGGAGGAGGAACCAGCAATGTGATACCGCCGGAATCCTATGATGATGCAACCGTACAGACGCTTATGCGTGAAGCAAACAGGTATCTGGGAATGCCATATACTTTTGGCGGCACAGCTCCGGCTAGTTTTGACTGTTCCGGTTTTGTATGCTGGGTATTTTCAAACAGTGGCGTACATAACCTGCCAAGGACCACAGCACAGGGCATTTATGACCAGTGTACTCCGGTATCAGCGGCAGATGCAAAGGCAGGGGACATTATATTTTTTACAGGAACCTATAATGCAGGACGTCCGGTTACACACGTTGGTATCTACTGTGGAAACGGTACGATGGTGCATTGCGGTGATCCAATTCAGTACACATCAATCAATACTTCTTACTGGCAGAGCCATTTCTATGGTTTTGGAAGATTGAATTAGCGAAGGGAGGAATTATTTTTGTCAGTAGAACGAATCAATTCACAGCTTAAAAAGGTCAGAGAGCAGATAGCACAGCTACAGGCAAAGGAAAAAGACCTTGCAGAACAGAAACAGATGGCGGAGGATGCCGAAGCCATGAAGATCATACGAAAATATAAAATCTCATCGGAGCGTTTGCAGATGTTAAACAAGCTCAGTGAGGATGAAGTCAGAAATTTATTACAGAAACGGGAACAGGAAAAGGAGGTTTCAATCAATGAAAAACAGGAAATTATCGGCTAGGGCGGTAGTGTCCCTTATGCTGTCGGCAATACTTTTTTGTATGCCGATTGGGGCATTTTTTGCCAACAGGACAAATACGATAGAGGTTCATGCGGAGGATACTGCAGAGCAGAAAACAGAGAGTGCGGCAGAGGAAGGCAGTGCAGAAAGCACAGCGTTCGGCACTGATAACAAGGACAGTTCCGGTAGTGGAGAAAATCATACAGAGCAGTCCACGGAGAATACAACAGAAAATTCCACAGAAGGCACAACTGAGGAGACACAGCCTGCCGCAAAATGCACCTGCAAGGAAAAATGCAGTCAGTATGCAGTAGATGAAGATTGTGAGGTGTGTGCAAAGGATTACAAGGAATGTGCCTATATCAATCCGAGTGTGAAAATTACAATCAATACACCTTCTGGGTGGCATAACGATACCACGAAAGTAACAGTCAAGGTGGTGGATACTATTGTATCCGGCAATTTTACCATTCAGACAGTAAAGGCAAAAGTCGGGCAGAATGGAAGCTGGACAGACATTACCGAGGATATGTACATAGAGATTTCCGAAAACAGCACCATTTATGTGCAGGTCACAGACCAGAAGGGCAAGACCTACGAGAAAAATCGCTACATCAAGTGCTTTGATTTTACCAAGCCTACCTTAAATGCGGCAGTCAGCGATGGTCTATTGAGTATTCAGGCACATGATACGGATTCCGGTATCAAGGCAATCTATGTCAATGGCTATGAGTTTACAGAGCATACGAATGGAGCCTTGAATATCCGTCTGCAACAGTTCGATGCAGGGTATCAGTATTTCACGATTTCTGCCATGGATAATGCAGGAAATACCTCTGAAATCTATAAAACAGCCAATCCGTATTACACCGATCCGGAGAATAAGGACAGCAGTGAAAAAGATCCGGCACAGCAGCTTCCGGTGGATGCGTCTGCAACCAAGCCAAGCTCTGCAACCGCACAAGTCACAGAGCATACGAAAACGGATGGGAATGGAAATACAGTTTCCCAGACAGGCAGTGGAACAACTTCAAGCAGTTCCGCAACAGCAAAGCAATCTCCAAGTACGGGAGATATTTCTAAGGATGCAGACCAGAGCAGTGACAGCCAGACCACAGAAAAAGGCAAGGAATTTTACACAATCCAGACTGCATCAGAAAAGGTATTTTATCTTGTGATTGATCGTGATGGGGAAGATGAAAAGGTGTATTTCCTTACAGAAGTCAGTGAAAACGACCTGCTGAATACCACAACGGATAACAGCGAGATACTTCCGAAAAACTCTGCGGCTTTGGAATCTGCAATCCCTACCAAAGACAGCGCATTATCAAACAATAATGCTGATACCACAGGAGATAAAACACAGGGAGCAGAAAATGTTGAGGACAGCACCGAAGATAGCACGGAGGATACAAGTGAGCCGAAAGAGAATACCGCAAAAGCAGATGGTTCCGGCTTTACATATATTTTAATGGGAATTGCTGCGGTAGCTGTGATCGGAGTGGTATATGTTGTGAAGTCCAAGAAGAAAAAGGAAAACTTTATTGATGAGGATGAAGATGAGGACGAACTTGATGAGGACTATGATTATGAGGACGAGGACGAAGCCGAGCAGGATTCTGACGAAGCTTTCCTAAATGGTGGAGATGATACTGTGAGCGATGCAGAATCAGAGGACAATACGGAATATGACAATGAAGATAACAACAACAATAATGATGAAGAAAATGGGGAGGAATAGAGATGGAGCTTGTTATTGCAGAAAAGCCGAGTGTGGCACAGAGCATTGCGGCAGTTCTTGGTGCCACACAGCGTAAGGACGGATATTTGGAAGGCAATGAGTATCTGGTATCATGGTGTGTGGGACATCTGGTAGAACTGGCACAGCCGGAAAGCTATGAGGAAGCATGGAAGAAATGGAGCTATGAGAGCCTTCCGATCATTCCGCAGGAATGGCAGCATGAAGTGAAAAGTGATACAAAAGCACAGTATCAGATTTTGAAAAAGCTCATGCATGATGACAGGGTAGATGCCGTTGTATGTGCTACTGATGCCGGAAGGGAGGGTGAGCTGATCTTCCGCCTGACCTACAACATGGCAGGATGCAGAAAACCGATGAAGCGTTTATGGATTTCTTCTATGGAGGAGAGTGCTATCCGTGACGGCTTCCATAATCTTCGCCCAGGCAGCGACTATGATAACTTGTATCATTCAGCATTATGCAGGCAGGAAGCAGACTGGCTTGTGGGTATCAATGGAACAAGACTTTTTACGGTATTATATGGCGGTAAGGCATTGAAGGTTGGCAGAGTGCAGACACCGACACTTGCCATGCTGGTGGATCGTGAAAGTAAAATCATGAATTTCAAGAAAGAAGCCTATTATATGGCTCACATCATGGGAAATGGTCTGGATGCGGTATCAGAGCATATCAGTGATAAAACGGAAGCAGAGAGGATTGCAGGAGCCTGTGAAAACGGACAGGCTCTTGTCACTTCCGTGGTAAAGGAAGAAAAGTGGGTAGCACCACCGAAGCTCTATGATCTTACCACACTCCAGAGGGATGCAAACCGTCTGTTTGGCTTTACTGCCAAGCAGACATTGGAATATACCCAGAGTCTCTATGAAAAGAAACTTGTCACTTATCCGAGAACGGACAGCCAGTATCTTTCCGATGACATGGAAGGTACTGCAAAAAATGTGATTGAAGCGATTTTCAATTCTCTGTTGTTTGAGCAGAATGTCATGTTCAATCCGGATATAAAAAGGATTTTGAACAGCAAAAAAGTGACAGACCATCATGCAATCATTCCGACCATGGAGATCATCAAGCAGGACTTAAAGGCGATTCCGGAGAGTGAGATGAAGATACTTTCCCTTTGTGCAAACCGTCTGCTGTGTGCGACCGGGGAGAAGCACATTTATAATTCCACAAAGGCAGAGATTACCTGCAACAATATTGTATTTAAGGTATCCGGCAAGGAAGTGTGGAAAAATGGATGGAAGGAATTTGAGGATTTCTTCAAAAATTCCTATAAGACCGCAGAAGATAAATCAGATACCGAGGAAGAAAAGAAGCTGCCGGAGCTTTGTGAGGGCATGACGATTGCAGTGGAGCAGACAAAGGTTTCCGAGCATTTCACACAGCCACCGAAGCATTATACAGATGTGATATTTTGTGAGCGTAAGGAGTGGATAGGAATTGAAGAAAGGAGTTCAGCATGAGAAGAAAAAAAGATAAAAGCAATGGCATTACTGCTTTGTATGAAAGACTGTCTCGTGATGATGATAATGCTGGAGAGAGTAACAGTATAGTTCATCAAGATGTAATATGTAGAGGGTGGTTTCTACCGCCTAATACTATTACATGACTGGCGGCTCATTTGTGGTGAATTGGTCTGGCAGTTGTGGGAAAGGAAAAAAATCCGCATAACTGCTGACATTTTAGCACGAAGGGAGCATGAAAATGAAGTCTATTTTTGAAGAAATGGGCGGCACATATACGAAGGTTGGCGATTACTATATCCCCGACCTTGCGCTGCCGGAGACCGAGGAATATCAGATCGGTAAGTATGGCCGTATGCGCCGCCGCTACTTGAAAGAGCATCGTCCCGTCCTTTATGCACACTACCTAACAAGCTGCACCCTGCATGAACATCTTGCAGAGATAGACAAATCCTGCAATCAGCGTATGGAGATCATGTGCGAAGCTATGGCACGACTGGAAGGTGTGACCGAGGCACTTAAAGCTACCGATCAAATGGAATGGGTACGGCGCATGAACAACATTCATAACCGTGCAGAGGAAATTGTTCTGACGGAGCTTGTATATTGCTAAACACATGTTAGCCCCGCATCAGCATGAATGAACGCTGGTGTGGGGCTAATTCTGTATCACTTAGCTCTTTATATTCCAGTAGCCTTTTCGGTCAGACCCGATGCGCTCGATGATTCCTTTTTCCTTCAGCTCCTTCAGACGCTGAGAAACTGTTTTTCTGCTGATAGATAGCTTATCTGCTATGGTGGTAGATGTGTATGCAGGATCTTCGGAAATCAGGGCCAGAATTTGCATGGATTTTTCATCCAAGGTTTCTGTTACCTTTTCTGTTACCTTTTCTGTTACCTTTTCTGTCACCTTGTAGGTGGCAGATCGAATAACCCGATCCTCTGACGCTGTAAACTGAATCATAATATCGCCGGGATGCACGGTGTACGCAGGAAGCGGGCTTCCATCTTCCTTGCAAGCCTGACAGATTTTCTCAATACCACGTCCCCAGCTCTCGATGAAGCCGGCCAAATAATACACATTCGCAATCGCCGTGTTGTAAGGGCGGGATGCGTGTTTGGACATCAGGCTGTCTGCCGTCCAGTTGTCTGGAAGCCTACCACAGTTAGCGATATACAGCTTATCCTCATACACGCTGATCTGAATCGGAACGCCGCTTTCATATTGCTTGTGGCATAGAGCGTTAAGAAGGGCTTCACGCAGGGCAGCGTCGGGAACAAAATAACGCTCAATGCGCTGCATCCCTTCGTAAGTGATTTTCGCTTTCATATATTTCAGATGGATGACTTCAATGATCTTGTCAATCTGTTCCAACAAGGAGCCGTGAATTTCATCCTGATAACGGAGATCGGCATCATTCTCGAAAAAGCCGATTTTTGTGTATGCGCCCAGCTGCCAGCGGTCAGGGTCTTTGCAGAACAGCAGCATCGCTGCGTTGGTATAATACCCGGCATTGGTCAGACGCAGCTTTTCCATTAAATCCGCTTTGTCCTCGTCTAAAACGCTTTGGTCGATCCGGCCCTTCTTGGCGGCAAGGGTCTTGAATCTCTTGACCAACTCATCATCAATATCATCCAACGTAAATCCCGGCAAGGGCATATTATCCCACGAAGCACCACGTTTGCGTAGAATGAAGCTCTCCAGTTCTGGGCCAGAAAGGGTCTGCATGGTGCTGCCGCTTCTATAATAATAGACACCTTTGCAGTTTATGGCAACGGGATATGGTGGAACAACGATTTCCAGATATTCTTTCCCGTCACGCTCCAGCTGATTGACATCCACCACGATGCTCATGGCATTTCGGATTTTGTTTGGAACATCCTCCAGCAGCTTGCGGATATTGGGCAGGCCGATAACTTTTCCATCATCGTCACAGCCAATATAAATCTTGCCGCCCTGTGCATTGGCGAAGCCGCAAATCCATTCCAGATAGTCATCCTTCCACTTAGCTTTCCATTCTATGTTCTGATTTTCAGGCATTATTATCACCATCCTCTGATTTATTCTTTCCCCGGCTCTTATAAACATTATACTGATTTTTACACCTTGCACTGCAAAAAGCGGAGTTAGCCCGGTTACTCAGGAACACTTTCTGACACTGCTTGCACATCCGCAACGGCTTTGTGCTGTCCACCAGCATGAAGCTGAACATCATCTGAATCCCCAACAGCAGGGAATGGAAATCCCAATAGATCGTTGGCCTATCCAACAGCTCTATATGATAGGTGGGTGCAATGCCGCCAAATGCAGCCATAGACTTACGCAGCATATTCCGGCTTTCTTCCTCCATGGAATCATAGTCATTATAATAGAAGAAAGAGGTCAGCATATTAAATGCCCAATCCTTGAGTTGCTGTGCCACCCAATCGTAAGGCTCTGCATACGCCCGCTGGAAGCTCATGGTCTTTGCCATCGGCTCGTCCATAAAGGTCATGGTCAGTGCAATCATTGCCCGGTCGCTGGACACATTCCAACTGGATTCCACACCGTTCTTGACCACATCCAGCTTATCAAAGGGGTAAAACAGGGACAGATACTTCTCCGTCTCCATCGTTTCTTCCTTGATAAAATGGTTCTTTGGCAGATATACCGCCTCATAATCCATAAAGGACGGCGTGGTGGGCAGGGCCGTCATCAGGCCCAGCAGCCCATAGTGGGTAATAAATTCCAAGATTGCCTTTTCTACCTCTGGCTCAGAGCTTTTCTTGCCGTTCATCATCAGCATCCCCACATTCAGAGCATCCAGCACAATGTCCGGGGCTTCCTTGAGTGGGTTATAGACATCCGGCCTGGCATCCTTTGCCGGGGTGATGTATTTCTTCCCGTCCTTGCCTGTTTTGATTTCATAGCGTTCATACCGCACCCAATGGGAACGGGATTGCTCAAAAAATGTATTCATAACGCAAATCCTTCCTTTCGGTCATCTGCTTATCAAATTCAATCAGATCATTCGCTGTCCTTGCTGCTGCCAAGGGCAGCTTTCTTTTTCCTCGGCTTTGATTTGTTCTCCCGGAGGATAACGGCGTCCTTGCCATAGGCTTTCAGCAAAAGCCCATATTCCTCTAAGAACTGCCGTTCCCGCAGCGTTAGGCTTCCACAGTCGTTCTGTTTTTCCAAAAGGTAATCATAAACCGCTCTTTGCAGCTTCTTGTGGATATTCTTTCGGAGCTTTCTAATGTTTCGGTCTGTCTGTCCCCGTATCATACCCACCTGTATGGTGCTGTACTGCCGGATGGACAGGTAATACAGCACTTCCTTCTGATCAATGGTAAGGCTGCGTATCAGCTCAGAAATAAATGAGCTTGCAACCAACTCATGCAGTTCATAGGGGCAAGAAAAAATGATATCCAGAAAATTGCCGCTGGCAAGCTGGCGGTATCGTGGCAGATTCAAATACAGCGGAATCATCTTCGGATTGGGAACTGCCATGTATTCTAACGGAACATCTCCCCGGAGATTTTCATGGTCACGCTCCCGTCGTTCCCGATTCCGATCCAACCTGTCCCATTCGCTGACAACGTATCGAAAGTCGTCCTCTGTTCTTGCAGCATCCTCCAGCCGTGCCAACGCCTCTGCCCGTATCTGGCGCTTTAAGCGTTTTTCGCTGACAGGAGCAGCTTCTTCCTCTTCGTCCTCCAGTTCTACGGTGTAGTCCCTTGGGTTTTCGTCCTGCTCCAGCTCTCTTTCCAGCTCTAAGGCTCGTTCTTCGGAGAGGATTTCCTCTAACTGCTCGTTTTGTATCGTCAGATCGGAGGCTTCATCCCATTCGGTTAGGTCATCACCGTCATCCGGGAACAGGAGAAATGTTCTATTTTCATCTGTCATGACCTCACCTCCGAAAATTTTTTGAATTTCTTTCAAAAACAGTTCCGATTTACACCCCGGATTTCTCCTATTAGTGAGAGGGTAATCTGATAAGCGGTTATTTAGGTTACTTTTTCAACCCGTATCAAGAGAAAGGAGGACGCAAGTTGCGGTAGCTTTATGAAACATGACACAAGATGCCACCGACTTACATCAGTCGGAACCACCATTAGTATATCAAACGAACATGAATTTTTCAAGGAGGAACGCTATGGATAAAAACAAACAGGCACAGTATATGATAAGACGTATTGGCGGCACCACCTACAAGGTGAGAGTCGCTTTCAGTGAAAGTGGGAAAGAGACAATGGAGGATAAAATTTTACGAATGATACGCAACGAAGTAGTTACAAACGACGGAACTTGTGATATAATTGGTGTACCACAAATGAGCCGTCAGTCTGAAAGGAGCGCATCATGAGCATCATTCAGACTGAGGACAAGATCACCGCCTTATACGAACGACTTTCCCGTGACGATGACCAGATTGGGGATAGCAACTCCATTGTGAATCAAAAGAAATACTTGGAGGGCTATTGCGCACAGCAGGGGTACACAAACTTTGCCCATTACACGGACGACGGATTCTCAGGCGGCACATTTGAAAGACCGGCATGGAAAAAGCTGGTGGCAGACATTGAAGCTGGCAAGGTGGCTCGTGTGATCGTAAAGGATATGTCCCGAATCGGACGTGACTACTTGCAGACCGGCTTTTACACGGAGGTTATGTTCCGTCAGCATGGCATTCATTTTATTGCCATCGCCAACAGCGTGGACAGCAACGACCAGAACAGCAATGAATTTGCTCCGTTCCTCAACATCATGAACGAGTGGTACTTGCGTGATCTGAGCCGCAAGCAGAAAACCGCTATCCGTGTGAAGGGGGAATCAGGCAAGCCTACCACCAACAGTGCCATCTACGGCTATAAGAAAGACCCGAACGACAAGCACCATTGGTTGATTGACGAGGAGGCCGCCGCCGTTGTGCGGCGCATCTTCCGTCTGACCATCGAGGGAAAAGGCCCCTATGACATTGCCAGAATCCTTTTTGAAGATAAGGTAGAAGCTCCGGCGGTCTATTTTGCAAGGAAAGGCATTGGCGTTTGGAAAAGTAAGACCGAGTTCGCATATCCTTATAACTGGAGCGGCTATATTGTGGGGCAGATATTGTCTAAGCCTGAGTATATGGGGCATACGGTCAATTTCCGTTCCCACAAGCTGTCATATAAGGACAAGACCTCTATTCCTAATCCCAAGGAGGACTGGCTGATCTTCGAGAACACCCATGAGGCCATTATCGAGCCGGAAACATGGGAGCTTGCTCAGCAACTGCGGAAAACGCCACGGCGTATTGATACCATAGGCGAAGCCAATCCCCTGACCGGGCTTTTATACTGTGCGGACTGCGGCGCAAAGATGTATAATCATCGTTCCAGAGGCGGTACAGAAGGCACTCCGTATCCGTCGGATTTCTTTGACTGCTCCTCTTATACACTGGCACATCAGAAGCATGGAAAGGACTGCTGCGGGCACTATATTACCACTAAGTCGCTGCGTATCCTTATTTTAGAGACAATCCGCACTGTCAGCCAGCTTGCCATAGCAGATCGGGAAAAATTCACCGAGAAGATACGAGCCGCTTCACAGGTCAGGCAGGTGGAGGCGGCCAAAGATGCCAAACGAAAGCTGAACAAAGACCGTAAGCGCCACAGTGAGCTGGATACGATCATTAAAAAGCTCTATGAATCCTTTGCCGTAGGCCGAATTTCTGAGGAACGCTTTGACAGCCTGCTTGCTGAGTACGAAGTCGAACAGAAAAACCTTTCCGCACAGATTGCAGAAACGGAGGAAAGCCTGACGAGCTATGAGGAAGATACTGCCCGTGTAGAGCAGTTCCTTGCTTTGGCAGAAAAGTACACCGATTTCTCCGAGCTGACTACACCGATGATCAATGAATTTATTGATAAAATCATCGTTCATGCCCCGGAGCGCATCGACGGGGACAGAACGCAGGAGGTAGAAATCTTCCTGAAATTCATCGGAAAGTTTGAACTTCCTGCCCCGGAGCTGACAGCAGAGGAAATCAAGCGGCAGGAGCAGCTACGCCAGCATCGCATCAAAAGCCGGGAGCGCTATCAGTTGATTAAGGCCGGGAAGCACACCGTTGGGCAGCCTTTTCAGCTAACCTGTAAGTGCTGCGGTCAGGGATTTGAATCCAAAAGCTCGGCTGCTATGTTCTGCGGACCGAATTGCCGGGCGAAGTTCTACCGGCAGGAAGCGGCAGAAAACAGGCGGCGTGACTGCACTTGTGAAAACTGCGGTAAGACCTTTTCCACCACAAGAAGCAATGTCAAGTATTGCAGTGATGAGTGCCGATATGAGGGGCATATCAAAGGCCAGCGGGTTCGCAATGCAGCGAACAGGAAGGAAAAACTGGCAGCGGAGACAGTTACCTCTCCGGCTTAATATTTCCAATAAAACAATAAATTTTGAGGAAGCGGTTTGCCTTATATCAGGGCAAGCCGCTTTTTCTACGCAAAGGAGGACACATGAATTTATTCGAAACCGTAAAAAACAACGTCAGCCTGCGGGAAGCGGCACAGGCGTATGGCCTTGAGGTCAACCGGCACGGCAAGGCGCTCTGCCCCTTTCACAATGACAGACACCCCAGCTTGTATGTGGCAAACGACCATTATTATTGCTTTACCTGCGGAGAGCATGGAGATGTCATTGACTTCACTGCAAGGTTGTTTGATCTCAAGCCCTACGACGCAGCCATGAAGCTGGTGATAGACTTTCATCTTGACCCGGACAAGCCGCCCAGCGCAGCGGCACTCAATGCAAAGCGTATCCGAACAGAAGCACAGAAGCTCAAAGAAAACGAGCGTCTGTGCTTTTCTGTTTTATCGGACTATTACCGTTGCTTGGAGGAATGGAAAGCATACTATGCGCCGCAAACGCCGGATGAGCCAGTCCATGATTTATTCGTGGAAGCCTGCCACAAGCTCAGTCAGATTGAATATGAACTGAACATTCTCACCTTTGGTGACAGCTATGAGCGTCGGGAAATTGTACAGGACTGGATGACGGATGGTGAAATCATAGCACTAAAGGAGCGTCTGGAACAACTGCGAAAGGAGGAAACCTATGGACGAATTGAATACCCCAATGGTTATGCCGCCTGAAGAAAGCATTCCCGATTGGTATGATGGAAAACGCATCAACGAAGTGCTGTTTTGTCAGCAGTTCTTAAAAAAGCATCCCATGAAATGTGTCAGAGGAAGGCTGTTCACAGTGGATGGACTGATTGAGGACGAGGCGCAAATCGGCAATCTCATTCTGGAGGAGATCTCCGGCTGTCTGACCTCCGGGCTTTCCAAGGTGGTGGCAAATCTGCTGGCCAGTATCAAGCTGCAAGCCTATTCGCCGCCCCTGCCCATCGAGACTGACCGTATCCATGTGGCAAACGGGACACTCTTTCTGGATGGGCGTTTCACCGAGGACAAAAGCTATTGCAACAACCGTCTGAGTGTGGCCTATCTCCCCGATGCACCGCCGCCTGTGCGCTGGCTGCAATTTTTATCCGAGCTGCTTGTCCCGGAGGACATTCCCACCTTGCAGGAGTATATGGGCTACTGCCTATTGCCTACCACAAAGGGGCAGAAAATGCTCCTGATGATTGGTAAGGGCGGCGAAGGAAAGAGTCGAATCGGACTTGTAATGCGCTCCATGCTGGGAGATAACATGAATACCACCAGCATCCAGAAGGTAGAGAACAACCGTTTCAGCCGTGCAGACCTGGAAAACAAGCTGCTGATGGTGGATGACGATATGGATATGAGTGCCCTGCCCAAGACCAACTATATCAAATCCATCGTGACCTCAGAGTGCAAGATGGATATGGAACGCAAGGGTGTTCAAAGCTATCAGAGCCAGCTTTATGTCCGCTTTCTTTGCTTCGGCAACGGCGCTTTAACCGCTTTGCACGACAAGTCAGACGGCTTCTTCCGCAGGCAGATCGTGTTGACCACCAAGGACAGGCCAGCAGGACGAGCCGATGATCCATTTCTGGTGGATAAGCTGACACAGGAGCGTGAGGGCATCTTTTTGTGGTGTCTGGAGGGTCTGCGGCGGTTGATTGGGAACGAGTATCAGTTCACCATCAGCGATAGAGCCAAAGAAAATATGGAGACAGTAAAGCGCAGCAGCAACAATGTGATCGAGTTTTTGCAATCCGAGGGCTATATCCGCTTTAAGGCCGACAGCGAAGCCAGCTCCAAGGCTATCTATGAAGCCTATCTCCGCTGGTGCGAGGACAACGCACAAAAGCCTATGTCAGCAAATCGTATCAGCTCAGAGCTGGCCCAGAATGAACGGCTTTATAATGTGGAGGCTACCAACAATGTGTACGCAGCCGGAAAGCGGGTGCGTGGATTTATCGGAGTGGAGGCGATGAACTTGCTTCCTTATTAAATATGAGAACTGGACTTCAAAACTGCCGTACATGCCGTACACGATGTACGGCAGTTCTCAACTCCGTTTTCAAAAAGCTATTTTACCGCAAAATCAGCGTTCTTTATGTGCAATGTGCTGCGATTACCGCATTTTCTTGCGGTATAAACAGCGATTTGACAAAGCAAACGCAAAATCCAAAGACCAATCGGTGTACAGCGGCGTACAGCACTGGCGTTTACCGTACAGAGCCGTACACAAACAATCTATTTTCAAGGCCGCACAGCGGCAGAAAGGACAAACTATGAACTATATGAACAATAACCCTATAATCATCGGCATCGACCACGGCTATGGGAATATCAAGACTGCACATTGCTGCTTTCCTACGGGCGTGATCATCTCTGACAAGGAGCCGACCTTCAAAAGCAATCTGCTTGTCTACAACGGCAGCTATTACACCGTGGGCGAAGGTCACAAGGAGTTTATCTCTGACAAAATGACAGACGGTGACTACTATATTCTGACCCTTGCTGCCATTGCAAGAGAGCTGAATATCCGCAAGCAGACCTCTGCCCGTGTGCATTTGGCGGCGGGGCTCCCTCTTACTTGGGTCAGCGAACAGAAGGATAGCTTCAAGGCGTACCTGTTGCAGAATGAAATGGCGGATTTCATTTTCCGTGGTGTCAGCTATCATGTGGAGTTTGCCGGAGCGGACATCTTCCCGCAGGGCTTCTCCGCTGTGGCGGACAGACTGCGGGGATTCAAGGGCATCAATATGCTTTGCGACATTGGCAACGGAACGATGAATGTCATGTATATCAACGAGCGCCGTCCGCTATCTCAGAAGTGCTTCACGGAGAAGTACGGGACAAACCAGTGCATGATTGCTGTCCGGGAAAATCTCATGCGGCAGTTTGGCGCATCGGTAGATGATACGATTCTGGAGCGTGTGATTCGCTTTGGGACGGCAGACATCAGCGAACGCTACCTAACTGCTATCCAGAACACAGCGAGGGATTACACCGCAGGCATCTTCCGCAGACTGCGTGAGCATGAGTATGACCCGGAACTGATGAGGCTCTATGTTGTCGGCGGTGGAAGCTGCATGGTGAAGAATTTCGGAGAATATGATGCCAGCCGGGTGATGATCAATGATGACATCTGCGCCACAGCCAAGGGCTATGAGCTGCTGTCTGCACAGAAAATGCAAAAGAAAGGCGATCTTGTATGAAGCAAATCTACACAACAACACTTCGGCTGAATCTGGAGAACGAAGCAGACCGCAGGGCGTGGGAGCATTTGCAGAGCCTTGACAGGCGAGAATATCGTTCAGTCAGCAAGGCAGTCGTTTCGGCGGTCAACGCTTACTTTGACCGTAGCAAGCAGCTTGCCGATGATCCCTATCTGGAAACACGGGAGAAGGAGGACGCTTTCCTCAGCCGGATCGAGGATACCATCTCACGCAGCTTGCAGAGCTGTACGCCGGTAAGCCTTGGCGGTATCCTACAGCTTATGCAGAGCGCACAGCCTGCCGCTGCTCTTGTTTCGGAGGAAACCGAGGAGGACATTTCAGCTGCGCTGGATTTTGCAGACGGCTTTTGAAATTACTTTTCTTGATTTTACTACTATGTTGGTGGCAATACAATCCGTCTTTGCTACCAAATTGGCAATTCTCAGAATGAGGAAAACAATTTACCATCAGTTCTGCAGGGAGTTGGTATCTGTGTGATACCAGTTCCCTGCTTTTTACTATCACGAAGCCGCCCAGCGGCAGAAAGGAGCCAGATATGGCAAATAAAAAGATCATGACCAAGGAAGAATTGCAGGCCAAGCACCGATTGGAGGAGGCACAAATGCGGGATCGGGCGAAAGAGCGAAAGGCCCGTACCAGACGCTTGATTCAGGAGGGCGCTGTTTTGGAGAAAGTATTTCCAGAGGCTCAGCAAATGGAGCTTGAAAAATTAGAGGACTTGTTATATGAGAAGCTACACTAATCTGCGAGGGGCGTTCCGGGCAACCGGGGCGTCCCTTCCTTTTTTATCCCGAAGGGCGCACTTACTCACCACCTGCGAAGCAGGCGGTGGTATCCCTTCCGTTGGTCGGGCTCGTGCGCTCTTCACGAACTGTCCATCGGACACTTCTCCAGAGAGGGCAGGAAATGCCGCAAGTCAGCATTCCCTGTGCAGTCGGCGCTTCTGCTGATGCAGAGATTGCTGCTTGTCGCACCAATCCGGCAGATACTCTGCCCGCCTCCTGCCTGCGAAAACCTGCCACCGGCAGCTTTATCGCAGATATGGGCAGCAATGCAGCCCATTTTCTCTTTGCAAAGAGAAACAGAAACCAAGGGGTGGCGTTTTACCACCCCCTCACAAAATACGAATCGAGGTGAACGCAAATGGCAATTTACCACTTGGAGGCAAAGGTGGTCAGCCGGGGAGCCGGACGCTCCGCCTGTGCAGCCTCCGCTTATCTCAGCTGCTCCCACATCCTCAATGACTATGACGGAGTACAGCACGATTACACCCGAAAGCAGGGGCTTGTGTGGCAGGAGGTATTCCTGCCGGACATGGCCCCACCCGCATGGCAAGACCGAGAGGTTCTCTGGAACGCCGTGGAGGAAAACGAGAAAACCAAGGACAGCCGCTTAGCCCGTGAGTTTGTGGTAGCCCTGCCCATAGAGTTGTCCCTAGAGCAATGGCAGACGCTGTTGACGGACTTCGTACAAAACCAATTTGTCGCAGACGGGATGTGCGCCGATCTGGCAATCCACGATCCTGATCCACCGGGTCATAATCCACATGCCCACATTCTCTTGACGGTGCGCCCGCTTGATGAAAGCGGCAAATGGCAATACAAAACGGAGAAGGAATATCTCTGCAGCCGTGACGGTGAGGAACGGGGCTTTACCGCTGCCGAGTTTAAGGCTGCACAGGCTGACGGATGGGAGAAACAGTACCAGTACAAGGTAGGCAGGAAGAAAGTGTATATGACACCATCCGCAGCTGAGGAACATGGATATGAGCGTGCCAGCAAGTATCCCAAAAGCACCAAATACGGGAGACAGAATCCCATTTCTGAACGCTGGAACAGCGAGGAACAGCTCCTTATCTGGCGCAAAGCATGGGCAGATGTGACAAACAAATATTTGGAGCGATACGGTCATGAGGAGCGCATCGACCACCGCAGCTTTGTCGAGCGAGGCATTGACGAGCAGCCCACCATCCACGAGGGCGTGATTGCCCGTGCTTTGGAACAGAAAGGTATCGTGTCCGACAGGTGCGAACTCAACCGTCAGATCAAGGCGGACAACAGGCTCCTGCGGGAACTGAAGGCGCAGTTCAAGAAAATTACGGAGGCGGTGAAGAACACGCTGCCCGCTATTGCAGAAGCGTTGGAAAAGCTGCGGGAAAATATGCTGATCTTCTGCTATCAGTTAGGGCATATCCGCAGCAGCAAGAAACAGATGACCGGTGCCTTGAATATTCTGAAGCCAAATCTGGCACAGTACCGCTCCCTTGTGCAGCAGATAAAGGAAACAACCAAAGAACGGAAGTCCCTACTGGCTGAAAAGAAATCCCTTCCTGCGATCCACTTTGTCAGGCACCGTGAGCTTGCCTCCAAAATAGCCGAGTTGACGGAAAAGTTAGAGGAGCTAAAAAGCGAAAAGGCTATGCTGCTTCATTCTCTGGAATACCCAGAGGACGCCACAAGCGATATCTTCCAGCGCCAGATTGACCGCTATGAAGATAATCTCAAACGGCTTGAGGCGCAGGAGAATAAGTATGCCGGAGAGCTGGAGGCTGCATTGTCTGAGTATGCCGAGCTGAAAGAGCAAGCTTCCGGCTTTGATTCCTTGCAGCTTTATCTGGAGCGGAAGGCACTTCGACCTGACAGAGAGAAAGCAGCAGCCCAACGCATTGAAGCGGCTTATGGCGACAAGTTCAGTTGGTGGTTGATGGAGAGTGGCCTACGGGATGTGTCTGGCTATCTTGACGAATATGCACAGGAAAAGACAATGGATCGAGAACTGCGGCAAAGGCGGCGATCGGAGCGGCTTGAGCGTAAGATGAAAAACAGAGATATGGAACGTTAAAAGTGCTGGAGGTTGAAACTTCAGGTGAAGTCTGTGACATAGGGGGATGGAGATAATCCCTATACGTCAAGCGTAAAATAAGCACCGGTATGGGTTTTCCATACCGGTGCTTGCAATATTTAATCGAATTCTATCACTTAAAATCAAAAGAGTTTTCCAACAACTTATCAAGTGCTGCCATCAGTTCCGCTCGAACAGCCTCTCTTTCACTTTCTCCGCCTGCATTTTCGATATAGATGGAATAGTTATCAAATGTGATATAGGCGTAATAGATCACAGTCTTAATTCCTTCGCTGTTTGCATTTGTAACGAAGTAGCCAGCTTTAACTGGCGTATCTCCAACCATAGATACATTTCCCTTGCCAATTACGGTAGTATCCATAAGATTGTTCCCAGACAGCGAAACAACAAATTTCATATCGCTGTAATGACCATCAAAGCCAACAAATGCTACATCGTCCAAGGTAAAGAGGGCATCTCCGGAAATCGGAAGATCACCGAAAATAGTCTGAACCTCATCTTTGGTCAATGCTCGTGCTTGCAAGTTCAAACTCAGAGCAGAGGCTACCGTATCTGCTTTAGTGAAAGATATGGTAGTTCCATCACCTAATGTAGCTGTTTCTGTACTTTTGCCGAATAATCCCATACTAAACACTCCCACCACGATTAGACAGAGACACGCAGCAATTGCCCCAAATTTCAGCCAAATGCTTTTTTGTTTCTTTGCCTGATAACTCGCCGTTTCTTCGATATGACGGCTACCAATGCCACCAACGGCGTCAGAGATGTTCTTTCGTGTCATAAATCATACCCCGCTTTCTGTAAATGATTTTTAAGTTTGCTTCTGATTCGGGAAAGGCGAACAGACACATTGTTATTTGTTGTACGAAGCCTCTTTGCAATTTCTGTAATGCTATCTGAGTACCAATACCTTGCTACAAACATAACCCTGCTTTCCTGATCCAAGCTGTCAAGGAAACGATCAATTTCCTGTGACAGCTCCTTTGCATCCACTTCCTGTTCAATAGTAGATGCAGAAGTTAGGCACTCTTCCAACTCATCAAGTGCAACATCATAGTAACTGTTTCGCTTTAGTGCAGTATTTGCGTGGTATTTTGCGGTAGCGATATTGCGGGTAATACGAAAAATATAGGTTCTGAGTGGGTCAGGTCTTTCTGGAGGAATTGCATTCCACGCAGCAAGGTATGTATCATTTACACATTCTTCTGCGTCGGGTTCGCATTTCAAAATGTTGTTTGCAATTCTTTTGCAAGTTGAACCGTATTTTGCAGCAAGTTCAGCTATTGCCTGCTCAGTACGAGCAAAGAACAGTTCAATGATCTTCACATCCTCTAACAAGGTATCCACCTCCTCACCTATGTACTATGGATCTGGCGGACAATCTTACAGAAGCGAGGGAAAATTTCACACCTTTATTATAGTACATTGCAATTCTATTTTCTATCGCCTCAGCAAAATCGTTTGGCACCAGTCGAGGTCGCTCGGCAGTCTGAAAATATGGTCCTTCGGTTTTGGTAGAGTTGCTCGCAGCAGAGGAGGCGTAACAAAAAATTAAAGGTAGCTGCCCGGACAGAATGGGTTGGGTGGAAAAATAAATAATATCCGAAACAGGATGACGGAAATTGTTAGCGCCGAGTTAATTCGTACACAGTTAGTGTTTAAGTGTTTACAAACAGCCCATTGATATTGTTCGTTTGTGCGTATATAATATATATAACTATTTGATGCGGAGGTAAACTATGTTTGAATACATGACAGTACAGGATGCGGCTAAACTTTGGGGAATATCGGTGCGTCGTGTTCAAAAGCTGTGTGAGGAGAATCGCATTGATGGAATTGTTCGGCTACCTCGTGCATGGCTAATTCCCCAAGATGCCCAAAAGCCGGCTGATGGAAGATATAAACAAAATAAAAATGAATTTATAGCTGACAACAAGGAGAACACACGATGAGTAAATTGTTATTAGTGGAGGATGACCAAAGTATCGTATCCTCATTATCAGACTATTTAGGAAATGAAGGGTTCAAAATCGAAAATGCTCCCGGTCAAAAAGAAGCAATAGAAAAATTGGATAGCGACCAATACGATATAGCCTTGGTGGACATTCAATTATCAAACGGAAATGGTTTTTCTGTTTGTTCTGCAATTAAAGAAAGAGGAACTATGCCAGTTATTTTCTTAACGGCTTCTGATGATGAATATAGTGTTGTGGCTGGGTTAGATATGGGGGCTGACGATTATATCAGCAAACCGTTCAGACCAAGAGAACTGCTTTCAAGGATCAACAGCGTATTAAGGAGAACTAAGAACACACAAAACATTATCAGTTACCTCGACTTAGTTGTGGACACAAATCAAGCAACCGTATCAAAGAATGGGAAAGAGATTTTGTTGTCTGCTATGGAATATAAGTTGCTGTTAGTCTTTTTGCGTAACAAAGGTATTGTCCTTTCTCGCAGAAGATTGTTGGAGCTTTTATGGGACACTACTGGGGAGTTTATCAATGATAATACATTGACTGTCTATATGAAAAGGCTACGTGACAAAATTGAAACCAATCCGCAGGAGCCGGAAATCATAATTACCGTTCGTGGGCTTGGCTATAAGGTGGGTTGATATGGACTTTATCAGAAATAAAGAAGTTAAAAGGCAAATTGTTGTCAGCAGTATTCTTATTCTATTTTGGGGCGGCATTGGCATTATCGTTGATAGCAAAGCTGTGTGGATTGTTCTGTCGGCTATCATTTCATCCAGTGCAGTTTCCCTCTTTTTCACATATCAGAGATACAAGAAAATTGCTGATTTTAGTTTGCATATTGATAGGCTGTTACATGGAGATGAAAAAATTTCTTTTGGGCAGTTTCAAGAAGGTGAGTTATCTGTTTTACATGATGAAATATCCAAGATGACAAGACGGCTTATTGAACAGGCAGAAGCTCTGAAAATGGAGAAAGGTAATTTGGCAAATGCTTTAGCCGATATTTCACATCAATTAAAAACACCTTTGACATCGCTGAATATCTTAAATGCTTCTCTGTGTAATGAGGAACTGACTGACGAAGAAAGGTATGAGCTGATCCGCGAACAGACTATGCTCTTATCAAGAATGGAGTGGCTGATAGCCACACTTCTGAAAATATCCAAGCTGGATGCAGGAACGATTACTCTAAAGCCACAGGCGGTATACTTAAAAGATGTGGTAGAAAAAGCAATTCGTCCTCTGGAGATTGCGGCAGAATTAAAAATGCAGACAATCACGCAAGTGATTCCGGCAGAATTAAAACTATCTCTTGATACTGATTGGACTGCTGAAGCCTTGGGGAATGTAATCAAAAACTGTATCGAACATTCACCAGAGGGCAGCACTATCGAAATCAAGGCAATAGAAAGACCTCTTTTGACACAGATCATTATAGAGGATAGCGGAACAGGTTTTCAGGAAAAAGACATCCCCCATTTATTTGACCGATTTTATCAAGGAAGTGGCTCTACAATCGGTAATGCCGGTTTGGGGTTGGCTCTGGCAAAGACGATCATTGTCAATCAGGGTGGTGTCATCCAAGCGAAAAATCGGGAGTCAGGCGGTGCAAAATTTGAAATCTGCTTTTATCGGGGGACTGCTTAATGCAGCCCCTTTTTAAGTGACATTTTTGTAATGAAAAAGTAATGAAGCAGTCACTTGGCTTTGCTATACTGAATTGCAAAAATATATGGAGGAACTTTTTATGGAGATATTAAGAGTAGAGAATATCTGCAAAACCTATGAAATGGACAATGCTCCTGTCCATGCTTTGTCAGATGTTTCTTTTTCCGTCGATAAAGGAGAGTTTGTTGCAATCATTGGAGCATCTGGGTCTGGCAAGTCTACCCTGTTGCACATTTTAGGTGGTGTTGACAGACCGACTTCGGGAAAAGTATTTGTGGATGGACAGGATGTTTATGAGCAAAATGAAGATGAATTGGCTGTATTCAGAAGAAGGCAGGTTGGGCTTGTCTATCAGTTTTATAATCTGATCCCGGTTTTGACTGTCGAGGAAAATATCACGCTGCCGATTCGATTGGATGGGCGTAAAATCAATCAGGAGCGTTTGAAAGAACTGCTATCCACACTCAAACTGGTAAAGCGTAGAAAGCACCTGCCAAGTCAGTTATCCGGCGGTCAACAACAAAGAGTGGCAATCGGACGAGCGTTGATTAACGCACCTGCGATTATCCTTGCGGATGAGCCAACGGGAAATCTGGACACGGAGAACACAAGGGATATTATGAAACTTCTGCGTGAATCCAATGAAGTCTATCGCCAGACAATGATCCTGATTACCCATGACCGTGAAATCGCAATGCAGGCAGACCGTATTCTGGAAATTCAGGATGGCAGACTTGTGAGGGATGAGGTGATACGCTGATGAATATGATTTTCATGCTTACACTCAGGAATCTGTTGTCGAATAAAAAGCGTACCCTACTCACACTTTTAACCATTCTTTTGTCAATCAGTATGATAACCGCTATTCTCTGTGGGGGATGGTCGTTGGTTGATTTTTTGAAAGAGAAAGAAAAAGTGTATGGTGGCGATTATGACTACTACATGGAGGATTTGACTTGGGAGCAGGTTCAAGAGCTATATAGTCAAAACAATGTAGGCGAAGTTTCGCTTCTCCGCTTTGCCGGAAACAGTTTTTACGGGGAGAAATCCAACAGTACAATGCTCTCCGTTGGCGAGATTGACGAGAACTTTACCCAAAGATTTTCGTTAAATCAGTATTTGCTTGCAGGGCGTTTCCCGCAAGATGAAAATGAGATTGTTATTTCAGAATCTTTTTTGAAGAAAAACAACATGAATACAGAGATTGGAGATACGATTTCTTTAACTCTTGGTTCAAGAATTTGGGATGAATATAATGCCCAGCTTTCCGGGCTGACAAATTATAGGGGCGAAGAAGAAAGCTTCGTTCCAACAAAAGAGAAAGCGTATGTAGTTGTTGGTATTCTGTCAGATGTGAATGACTCAAAAATCGCAGCAAACTATAATGCCTTTGCAGGTGTTGACAAAACGGCATCCGATTTTGCTGCGTATGTCAAGGCAAAGAATTTATCCAATTCGATCTATACAGAAGCCGAAGAAGTGGCTGCGGCAGTAGACAGTCATGTAGCAAAGTTTCATTCGGAATTGTTAGTCTATCATGGAATTACCGGGGGTAAAGGAGCTGCAAAACTGATTGCTTTGGTGGTCATGGTCGTTTGTCTTTTGATGGCTGCATCTGCTTCAATGATCAGCAACGCCCTCTCCATTTCCTTACAGGAACGAATTAAGCAGATGGGAATGCTATCCAGTATTGGAGCCACAAAAGGGCAAAAACGCCTTAGCGTATATTTAGAAGCCTTCCTTTTGGGAGTGGTGAGCATACCCTTTGGATTGGTTGTTGGTATCCTGCTATCTGCTCTGTTATTAAGTGTGGTCAGGGCAGCTTTTGGAGAAACATTCACTTTTGGCATCGTAGAACTGTCCTTGAAGGTAAACGGATTGATCCTGCTCGTCAGCGGATTATCCGGCATTGCTTCTTTGTACTTCGGAAGTAGAAAGCCTGTGAAGCAAGCAGCTAAAATTACAGTTATTGAAGCGATCCGCCAGTCTAACAATGCGGTATCAAGAAAGAAATTCCGTGACGGAAAAATCGTTTCTTTGGTTTTTGGCATTTATGGTTCGTTAGCAGCAAAAAATATTAAGCGTAATCCAAAACGCTTCCGAGCGATTACCGGCTCTATTTTCTTGTCGGTGGTAATTGCCCTTTCCTTATATAGTTTCTCTGATTTTATGCTTTATCAGACATCCTTGGATATGAAGGAGGACGGTTCCTGTTATACTGATGTGATTTCGATGATTCAATACAAAGATATTCCTGTCGCAATCGGGGCATTATCGGATGAAAATATCACTGCGGATGTTTCCTATTCTTTTCAGCGATATATGACCGCTGAATTTTCGCAGGAACAAATCAATCCTGATATGCAAGGATATTTTATCAATGGTACGAAAGCAGAGGTATATGTCGTAGGATTGGACGAAGAACATTTTGTCTCTTTTTGCGATGAAAATGGATTCAGTCTGGATGTGACAAATTTCAATCATGGAATTTTGCTCAATCAGACTATGGGATACTATAATTCGGCACAAAATCGGGTAATTGCAGGCTCACCGTTTCTTATTGAACCGGGAACAGAAATCATTCCGCTGGGGGCATCCGAGGATGCCTTGCCGATTATCGTGGAAGAAATCGTTTCAGAAGAAAATGCAAATATCCAATCCATGTTTGTGAGAGATCGAGCTGTCCTCATCGTGCCTTTAAGTTATTTTAACTTGCTGATAGATGATAACGCCTATGTGGAAATGAGAATACAGACAGCACAGCATAAAGAAGCAATGGAATGTCTGGCTGACAGAGGATTTCCGCAAACTGTGGACATTGCAGCCGCAACGAATAATTCCAGACAGGTATATACGATTGCAAAACTGGTAATCTGCCTGTTCTCGATCCTGATGACGGTTATTATCAGCTTGAATGTTTGTAACACTATCTCGAATACGATTCATTTGAGAAGAAGCGAATTTGCTGTTCTGCGTTCTGTTGGTATGACTGCCAAAGGATTAAAATGTACGCTATTGCTCGAAGCTGTTTTGTACGGCGTAAAAGCATTGGTTCTTGCGTTGCCTGTGAGCTTTTTGATTCATTGTGCTATCTACTACTTCATATCGTCGGGTATGACACCATTTGCTTTTTATATGAACGGCGGTATTTATGCTCTTGCAGTTATGGCTGTCGGCGCTATGGTATGTATCGCTATGCTGTTTGCTGTTAGAAGCGTATCAAAGGTGGAAATTGTAGAGGAACTGAAATTGAGCAATATGTAATCATTCAATCTAACAAAGCAACTGAAACAGAGGTAATAGAAATTGCGTAAAAAGAAACTGGTAAAGAGAGTTGCAGGCATTGCTTTGACTGTTGGTGCAGTTATACTTGCCATTGTATGTGTTGGTAAAGTAAATCGCATTCAGAACGAAAAAGATATTATTGGCACATGGAAGGATGCAAATGCTGAGGAGATATTTACCTTTCAAGAAAACGGGGAACTTGCTGTGAGTAAAGATATGCCCGATTCGGGTCTATCCTGCGGTGACGCATATTATAGTTTTTCTTACTCGGATATAATCTGTGTTACACAGGGAAATAGTAGTGTAGAATTTGAGATAGAAGTAGATCAAAACGAATTGAAAATCTTCTTCATGGGACAAGAATATCTGGAATTGGAAAAGTAATGATTACAAATAAAAGAAAACCATTGAGCCGATAATTCGCATCCTTTGCGGACTAACGGCTCTGCATATATTTTGAACGCTATTTTCAGAAACATTGTGTTTTGCAGAAAAGCCCCTTGACAAATTCCATCTCAAAAGCAAATGCTTGAAGATTATGCTATGAAACATGGTTTTACGAATCTTGTTCATTTTACCGATGATGGTTGGAGTGGAGCGACCTTTGACAGACCTTCATGGAACAGACTTGTTGAAGGTGTTAAAAACGGAGAAATCACTGCCTGTATCTGCAAAGATATGTCCAGAATCGGCAGAGATCATCTGCAAGTAGGTTTTTTCACTGACATTCTGTTTAGAGAAAAGGAAGTTCGATTTATAGCAATCAATAATGGTATTGACAGTGACCGTCAAGAAACCAGTGAGTTTGCCCCTTTTCTGAATATCATGAATGAGTGGTTTGTCAGGGACACAAGTAAGAAAATTAAAGCTGTACTGAAATCCAGAGGTTCTTCCGGCAACGCTCATACAAGTAATATTCCACCATACGGCTATTTGAAAGACCCCGAAAACCCCGACCATTGGATTATTGATGAAGAAGCTGCTGAAGTAGTCCGCAGAATTTATCGCATGACTATTGAGGGAAAAGGACCTTATCAGATAGCAAGAGAACTTTCAGAAGAAAAAATAGAAAGACCATCTTATTATCTTGGCAAAAAGGGACTTGGAAATCATGCAAGCAACTATGACAAAGAAAATCCGTATATGTGGCGAGGAAATCAGGTTACTACTCTGATTGCCCGACCAGAGTATATCGGAAAGACTGTCAATTTCAGGACATTCAAAAATTCCTATAAGGACAAAAAGACGAAAAGGGCAGATAAGGAAGATTGGGTGGTTTTTGATGATACACAAGAGCCTATTGTCGATGAAGAAACATGGCTGCTTGCTCAAAAGTTAAGACAGAATGTAAGAAAAGCAGCTCCTATGGGCGAGCCTAATGTT
Source organism: Hominifimenecus microfluidus (assembly GCA_020687485.1). GTDB lineage: Bacteria > Bacillota > Clostridia > Lachnospirales > Lachnospiraceae > Hominifimenecus > Hominifimenecus microfluidus. The sequence goes on from JAJEQR010000038.1 coordinate 25,164, forward strand.
CTGACCGGAAAGATTTACTGTGCTGATTGTGGTGCGCCGATGTATAATCACAGGCAGCGGAAAGGGCGAGAAAGAATATACTATACTGCCAAAGGCGAAAAAAGGACAAGTCATTCCAATCCGGCAGATTGTTATGAATGTTCCACATATAATCTGGGTTGTCAGAGATATGACCGGCATTGTACTTGCCACCATATTTCAACAAAAGCACTTAAAAGCATCATTCTGAAAACCATACAGGAGACTTGCCATTATGTTTCTTTGAATGAGCGGGAGTTTGTTTATTCTCTGCAAGAAGAATCGGCGATGAAAGATATTGCTGTTTCTGAAACTGTAAAAAACCGCATTGAAAGAAATCAGAAGCGAGTTCACGAACTGGATATGCTTATCAGGAAAATCTATGAAGATAATGTGATTGGAAGATTGCCGGACAGGCTTTTTCAGAGTATGCTTACTGATTATGAAAATGAGCAGAACGAGCTGAACAAGATTATTGAGACTGACACCGCTGATATGCAACGGATTATAGGCGGTCAAAATAATGTGGAGCGTTTTCTAAAGCTGGTTAAAAAGTATGAGAACATTACAGAACTTACTCCTGCCATGATAAATGAATTTATCGACAAAATTCTGGTTCACGAGCCACAAGGAAAAGGTGCAGACCGCACCACAGAGGTGGAGATATATCTTAACTATGTCGGGCAATTTCAAGTACCTGTGGAGCAGCATGAGCCAACAGAGGAAGAAAGGATTGCTGCTGAAAAAGAGGCGGAACGACTTCGCAGAAAACGAGAATCCAATCGTAAGTATATGAAAAAGATTCGTGAGAAATCAAAAGAATTTGCGGAGCATGAGCGTATAGCAGAAGAAAAAAGTTCTGATAGCAATGTGTGTGTTGAACAGAACGCCACAAGCAAATCAAATCGGCAAAAAGTGAAAGGAGAAAAAATAGCATGACAGAATTGAAATCACGAATCCATGACAAAAGCAACGGTCTGGACTATGTTCTTGTGGGCGATTACTATGTGCCGGACTTGAAGCTACCGGAGGAACACCGCCCTATCGGTATGTGGGGCAGACTGCACAGGACATATTTGGAGCAGTACCGCCCTACAAGGTTCTCTGCCCTCTGTTTATCCGGCGAACTGCATACTTACCTTGCTGACCTGGACGAACAGGCAACGGAAAGATGCAGCCTTATCATTGAGCAGATGAAACAAGCCGAGGGTGTGACCGAAACCATGAAAGCAGACAATCAGATGTTGTGGGTACAGTCCATGAACTCTATTCGTAACCGAGCCGAAGAAATCATCAGACAGGAAATGATTTACTGCTGATTTTATCAAGTCCAAAACCAACAAATTTATATCGTAAACGAAGCGACAGGTATTTCCTTATGAAGTGTCTGTCGCTTTTCATTTATCAAACTTTAAGGAGGAAAACACAATGAAGATGAACCGGAATGAAATGGAAGCCCTTTATGCCTTTGGCTGTCCGAACCTGAAAGCAACTGTCGAGCGTTTGCGTATGGTAGCTGCCCTTGCACCCGATCCAGTGGCGAAGAAGCTGTTTTATATGCTTTCCGTTAAGCTGAGTGCTGAAGGTGTTGAAAGGTGGTATCGCTGCTTTTACTGCAAGCTGCGTGTGTTGAAAAACCATAGGGAGGGCTGCTATGGCGAGACTTACGAAGATTGAGAAAGAAACAATCGTTCTCTTTAATGAGGGCGAGGACAAGGCAAATATCTACACCCACAACGCCGGATTGAAAAAGAGGTTGGCTGCTTTTGCTAAGAAGTACCCTGACCTTTGCAGACTGGAAAAATCCAATGTTCAAGGCGGTGTTTCTTATGAGCTGGCAAAGTCCCGTCTGTCTATCCGCTTCCTGCCGCCTTACAGTGAGGAACGCAGACAGAAAGCCAGCGAATATGCGAAAAAGCATGGGCTGAACAGCCAGCAGGGACAATGTGATAATCAGGGCTGATATGCGGTTAAAATGTCAGGTGCAGACCTGATGTTTTGACCGTTGCCTATCGTCTGCAAGGAAAGTATCGGGGACTATGGATTTTGCAGAAATGTGCGTTACAAGGCTTGAACAGGAACTCTGCACACAAAATTTTTTCTTCCATTCTTTAAGTTGATGAAGTATAATAAAATATGAAAAATTGAGGTTTTTAATGCTCGATTTCAAACAATCATTTTTATATATCTGGGACTATGGAGGGCAAAATGAATGATTTTTTACGAATGTGTTTTAATATAATTACACAAATAGGTCCCTATTTAGTTGTACTTCTTCTTTTGAAATATCTTGTAAATCTTCAACAAAAGAGAGCTAAAGAACGAGAGGAAGAACAGAAAAAGGGAATAATTAGAACGCATTATACAATAAAAACAGAGAAATTCCTTGTCGTGGCATTTATCGTAGGTACAATATTTTTTGCTTGTTGTACGGCTATGAGTCTTAGGGAAAAAGAAGATATGTTTGTCATTTGTATATTTGGAATATTTTTTTTAGTAGGCATAAGCGGAATAGTCAATATGGTAATGTGGAAACTGGAAGTGAACGGAGATGAAATCACATGGCGGTCAACTTTTGGAAAAAAGAGAACTTTTCGTTTTGGGGATATTACCTACTGCGAGAGAAAAAAAGGTTCTGTGCGTGTATATGTAAATGGGGAAAAGCTATTTACCATTGATAGTAATATCGATAAAGAAGAATTTATGGAAGATATAGAGAGAAGAAGAATCCCTGTAAAATCTTACTGGACAAATCAGCATAAGAAGAATCGTAAATGACATAGATTTTATAACAGTACGATGTTAGACAACTGAATATGACCGTCAAAGTCGGATGAAGAAACCGATGTATTGAGCGTAAAGCGATCATGCGTCGGTTTTTCTTATTTCATGAGCTGACAGAATTCCGACTGTATATCGCCTGTGAGGAAAGTATCGGAGACTATGGATTTTGCGGAAATGTGCGTTATAGGTAAGTAAAAAACTACTTGATAGAGCGTGAATTGAATTGTTCATATCGGTATGATATAATTTACTGAAATGAAGCAAGAAGGTGGACTTTTGTATGAAAAAATTTTTGAAAATATTGCTAATCATTGTAGGAATAGTTTTTTTGATTTTTGCAGCGCTGATATGTATTGGACTGTTTGTTGATTATGATGACCATATTGAAAATGGTCGTTATACTTATGTTCCGGAAGATGACAATAAAGACAATGCATATGTCGAATTCAATTTGAGTGATTACGATAAAAAGGATTCTGAACTCATATATTATAGTTCTGTCGAAGAAGCTATTTTGAATTCTCCTTTGAATGCTGAAAATGAAGAATTTTCTGTTCCAGAAGATTTTCTTAATCATGTTGATGAAATATTGCATATATGGAATGGCAAACAGTATGATACTATTTTCTATCGGGCAGGAAGTGATAACGATCCCGTTCAAGGTTTTGTGATTGCACGCTGCAAAAAAAAGATAGAAAATGAAAGTACACAATATGCGTTTGTAAATGCTACACCAGCTACCACTACACCAGATACCACTTATGGGGGAGACTTCAAAAAATTTATCCATTTATCTTTAACAATAAGTGATATTCAACAAGACTTAAATCCAAATTATCCGGATACCAGATTCGTTTTTGGCTATGCACATGATAAAGAAATTTACTCATTAGAAGTAGAAGGTCAAAAGCCAGATGGGATTATAGAATATGAAGAATATGGTAGAACGATGTATATGTGGTATTATAACGATTTGAAAAGCAATAAAAGAGGCGATTGTCTGAGCTACTCAGTAGATGTGCCAGAGTAATTTTTTAAATTGGCTAATCTGCCACAACTGAATATGACCGTCAAGGTCAGATGAAGAAACCGATGTATTGAGCGTAAAGCGATCATGCGTCGGTTTTTCTTTTTGCAAAATAGTCCGGTGGACTGTTTTGTAAAACCGAAGGAACTGACAGAGCTTGGGACGGGGCGAAGTCAGTTTGTTCGGGCGGGAGTACAGAGGGTGCAACCCTTTGTGCATGGGTACAGGGAATGCAATATCCCTGTGCAGGTCAAGGGCGGCAGCCTTGCCCAGTTAAGTGGCGTTTCGCCACTTAGTACTGGGTATTACTTGACGCAGAAAGCCGCAAGGAATCAGCTTCGCTGCCCTTCTCCCCTGTCGGGGAAATCAAAAAGAAGGAGGAACTCATGTGAAATTAACAAGGCACAATGGACGAGCCGGAAAGAATGGCGTTTATAATCCGAAGCACAATGACCGCAGTTTTGACATTGCCAACAGCGAACACATTGACGAAGAACGAGCCAAACAAAATCTCTATTGGGACTGTTACAATGGCTTCCGCAATTTCAAAAATCCCGAAAAGGAAAATGAGCTGTCTGCCACTTTTGAAGATGTGGAACAGCTTTTTTATCGTCAGCGGTATCGTGATTTTGTGACCGGACAGAACGAAAGAAATGTGAAGAACCGACACCCTGAAAGAAATAAGGAAACCGGAGATTTGCTCAAAAGCAAAAAGACCTGCCCAGAGGAAACGGTCTATCAGATTGGAACGCTTGATAATCATGTTCCACCAGAACTGCTCATTGAGATCGTCACAGAATTTATGGAAATCGTAAATGAGCGTTTCGGCTCTCATGTCCATATCCTGAATTGGGCACTGCACTTGGATGAAAGCACCCCTCATATTCACGAGCGTCATGTGTTCGACTGTGAAAATCAATATGGGGAGATTGCCCCACAACAGGAAAAGGCTTTGGAAGCACTGGGGTTTGAACTGCCAGAACCGGAGAAGCCTGTCGGAAGAAAAAATAACCGCAAGATGACTTTCGATTCAGCCTGCCGAGTGCTGTTGTTTGATGTGGCGAAAAAGCATGGCTTACAACTGGAAGAAGAACCGGAATATGGTGGTCGTGCTTATCTGGAAAAACAGGACTATATTCTTTTCAAGCAAAAGGAGCAACTGGCAGCACAGGAGCAAAAGTTGGAAGAACTCACGATGAAGATTGAAGATGTGGAAGCTCTGGTGGACGAGGTTGCCGATATTGCCTATGACAAGGCGGTTGAGGTCGTTGCTGATACTGTAAAACTGGAAACGCACAAGGAGGATATTAAGCTGGTGGAGCAGTCTAAAGCGTGGGTTCTCTCCCCTGAGCGTAAGGCTTCAAAGAAAGAAGTTGAGTATGCAGTGAAACGATTGGATGGCGTGATTGCCAGAATCACAAACGCTATGAAATCAACCATTCAGAAAATCCAAACCACGCTGATGAAACCGGAGGTCAAAAAAGCCGGAACGGAGCAAATCAAGAAGAAAGCCAAAAATTCTATTATAGAGCAGTTGAGCCGCAAAAAGAAAGAAATTGCAGAGCGTGAAGTCAGCCGGACGGATCAGGCAAAAAGCAAAAAACAGGATATGGAACTCTAAAGCACTTGCTGTTTTCACTTTGAAAATGACAGGTGCTTTTGCTTTAGGGAGTAAGAAAATATCTTCCATTCTTTAGGTTGATGAAGTATAATGATAGTAAGAAATTTTTTGTAATGACCTTAATCCAATAAGTGATTTTGCAATTATTCAGTAAAGGATGTAATTATATGAAAAAAGTATTGTTGCTTTCCAGTGTGATTATTATACTCGGTTTAACAGGCTGCTCTAACAAATATTTCAATGACTGGTTTAGCTCTGAACAAAATGAAACGGATAAGATGTGTCAACAAATTATCGAGGCATGTAAGCAACAGGATTCAGAGAAACTCAAATCTCTATTTTCCGAAGAAAGCAAAAAGAACATTGAGAATTTAGACACTGAAATCTCTGCTTTTTTCGATTATATTGAGGGCAGTATCCAAAGTTTTGAGGGCGATTGTGCATCATCAAGTGAAAGCAACTATGGTAAAAGGAAAACGGAATTGGATGGTATGTATCTCATATTGACAGAGAAGGAACGGTATTGTATGAATTTTTATATGTATAGTGAGGATGATGAAAATGCTCAAAATGTGGGGATATATAAAATTGAAATTGCATTGGAGAGCGAAGTGGCTGAGGATAATTTTATATGGGATAATCCCCCAAACGGTATTTTTGTTGGAGGACAAAATTGATTTTTGTTATGAGAGAACATTAAAGTATAAATTTCGGATGGTATAAGAAAAACTGACTACAATTAAATCTTCACAGCTTTACTAAGCAGGAAATCTGAAAAGTTCTCCTGCTTTTTTGCACTCAAAATAGAATGTGGAACTCTAAGACACTTGCTGTCTTCGTTTTGAAAATGACAGGTGCTTTTGCTTTGGGAGGCAAGAAAAAATCTTCCATTCTTTAGGTTGATGAAGTATAATGTAAGCAACAAACTTGAAGTTTAAGGGGATGATATTATGGATTTTGCTATATTTAGATTGTTTATAAGAGTTTCATTATTTGTTATAGCGTTAATTGCTTGCATTATCTATCTAATTAAAAAAAGAAAACTTATCTATTCGATATTTTTTGATAAAGAAGCGATAAAAAAAGAATATACTGGAAAAAATGATATAATATTTCTTCGATTGGCTAATACCATTCTTGTTATAGTAGCTATTCTTTTAATCTTATATTTGAAAGATTTTGTTTTAGATATGCCTTACATCATAAACAAACAGTATAGTTATGCAGAAGGATATGTAACTGAACAATCTCATGGTGGTGCAGATATATCTTCTGAAAGAAGAAGTATTTTTCTATATGATAAAGTTAAAGATGATGAAATCGAAATCACAGTATTTTCAAGGTATATTGATAAAAATACTTATTTAAAGGTACAATATCTTCCGCATACGAAATATGGTGCTATTGTAGAAATTAAATAATTCATTCTAAAAAGAAAATTTCCAGTTTGTATAACTGGCAACCCAACCACAATTAAATCTTCACAGCTTTGCTAAGCAGGAAATCTGAAAAGGTCTCCTGCTTTTTTGCACCTAAAATTAAATATGGAACTCTAAGGCACTTGCTGTTTTCGTTTTGAAAATGACAGGTGCTTTTTTCGTTTCAGGAAAGGAGTCACATGAATGTATTTGAAGTTGTAAAAGAAAATGTTACTGCCCGACAAGCCGCAGAAGCCTATGGCTTGAAAGTGGGTCGCACAGGTATGGCGTGCTGTCCGTTTCACTCAGATAAGTCCCCCAGTATGAAGCTGGATGAACGCTATTACTGTTTTGGCTGCGGAGCAACCGGAGACGCTGTTGATCTCACAGCGAAGCTATTCGGTATCGGGCTGAGGGAAGCTGCTGTCAAACTTGCTGAAGATTTTGGTCTTAACTATGACAGCCGACAAAAGCCCAGTGTCCGCCCTCGTATTCGTGAGCCGACACCGGAACAGAAGTATCAAAAAGGAGAAAATCATTGCTACAAGGTGCTGACGGATTATTTTCATCTTCTTAGAGAATGGGAAAAGAAATACGCTCCTAAACAGCCGGATGAGGAATGGAATCCCCTGTTTGCAGAAGCACTGCATAAGAAGAACTATATCGAATATCTGCTTGATATTCTTCTGTATGGTTCATTGGAGGAACGAAAAGCACTTGTGGCAGAACAGAGAAAGGAGGTGTTAAAACTTGAACAGCGAATTGCAGAACTGTCAGCAGACAGAACCATGCACAGTAGAAGAAATCCGAAACAGCTTAGAGCAGAGCGAGAAAGGTAAGGTTTATAATACTGCCGCAAATTATAAGCGTGTTCTGCAATATGATCCACTTTTGAAAGGGGCTATCCGAAAAAATCTTCTGACCGAAAGAATCGACATTGTGAAGCCCCTCGGTTGGTATCGTGACAGCCCGACATTGACGGATGTGGATGTGAAATATCTGCTCCTATATTTTGAAGAAAACTATGGATTGACCGTAGAGAAGAAAATCATAGACGCAGTTGCGGTTATTGCCAACGAAAACCGTTACCACCCTGTCTGTGATTTTCTTAATGCCCTGCAATGGGACGGAACAGAACGCATACGCTTCTGTCTGCACCGCTTTCTCGGTTCTGATACAGATGATTACACCTATGAAGCATTGAAGTTGTTTCTGTTGGGTGCTATCTCACGAGCCTTTAAGCCGGGGTGCAAATTTGAGGTTATGCTCTGTCTTGTGGGCGGTCAGGGAGCTGGAAAGTCCTCTTTCTTCCGTTTGCTTGCGGTCAATGATGACTGGTTCTCTGATGACTTGAAAAAGCTGGATGATGAAAATGTGTACCGCAAAATGCAGGGGCATTGGATTATTGAAATGTCGGAAATGATTGCAACCGCTAACGCTAAGAGCATTGAAGAAATCAAGTCCTTTCTGAGCCGCCAAAAGGAAACCTATAAGATACCGTATGAAACACATCCGGCAGACAGAAAACGACAATGTGTGTTTGGAGGTTCTTCTAATACCCTTGACTTTCTTCCCCTTGACCGAACAGGCAACCGCCGCTTCGTTCCGGTTATGGTCTATCCTGAAAGGGCTGAGGTTCATATTTTGGCGGATGAACAGGCTTCCAGAGAGTATATCAATCAGATGTGGGCAGAAGCTATGGAGATTTACAGAAGCGGCAATTTCCGTCTGAGATTCAGTCCGGCTATGAACGATTATCTGAAAGCCCACCAAAAGGATTTTATGCCGGAGGACACAAAGGCAGGACAGATTTTAGACTATCTGGAACGCTATTCCGGCAGCATAGTCTGCTCTAAGCAGCTTTACAAGGAAGCACTGGGGCATGATTATGACGAACCGAAACAATGGGAACTGCGAGAGATCAATGACATTATGAATAACGCTGTCACAGGCTGGATGGCGTTCAGCAATCCGAGATATTTTCCAGAGCCTTACCGCAGACAAAAGGGCTGGGAGCGTATCAGGAACGACAACGAGCCTGACAACAGCATGGATGGTTTTCAGGAAATCCCGACAGAGGAAATGGAACAGTTAGGACTTCCGGAGGAATGGTTGAAGCAAAAATAAAAGCCCGTTGTCGCTTCGGTTGTCGAGCCGGTTGTCGGTCTGGTTGTCGGGCAAAAATCCCGAAAGCCTTGATATTGCGGCACTTTTCCCTCTCTGACAACCATGACAACCAATATTATAAAGAAAAAGGAAATAGTAAAAAAATAGTATCGCCCGATAAAGAAAAAAGGTTTTCTGATGTCCGTTGTCGGAACTTCGTTGTCAGACCTTTCCTTGTCGGGCTTTTTTCATTTAATTAGGAGGAATATCGTATGACAAATATCGTGAACAGTACACTACCCACCCCAAATAACCATTCGGAGAAAAATAAACCGGATGGAGTTTTTGTGATTAAGCAAGGCAAAACAAATTATAAAGTCAAAGTGTTTTTTGACCATAGTAGCGGTTTGACTGCTGAGGACAGATTGAAACGCATTATTCAGGCAGAAGCAGAGAGAGAATCTGCGTAAGTAATATGAAAAATATCCATGCACCCCCTTGACAAAAGCTTTCAGAGGACAGCCTGCTTTCTGCCATGGAGCGAGCCGGAGCAGAAGATATGGGGGATGAGGTGGAGAGGAAAGGACTTGGTACACCTGCCACCAGAGCAGATATTATTGAAAAACTGGTAAAAGACGGATTCGTAAAGCGTGAGAAAAAGCAGATGATTCCGACAGAGGACGGAATGAA
>JAJEQR010000039.1 GCA_020687485.1 Hominifimenecus microfluidus
AATAATCCTCGATAGCTCAATGGTAGAGCACTCGGCTGTTAACCGAGGGGTTGTAGGTTCGAGCCCTACTCGGGGAGCTTTGATCCGCAGAGATTCTGCGGATCTTTTTTCTTCTGTATCTACCACACTACCAATGTTTGGCTCCGAAAGGTCAAGTTGTTTTTTGTGTGTAAATCTCCGAAAGTGGTTAAAAGCATCGGAAATGAGAATAAGTTATTGTTTCGATGTAATCTACGGGAAAACAAGATCCCCAAGCTTGTGCGGAGCCTCCACATAAAACCAGAGGAAAACCTTTTCCAGAAATTGAAGGAAAACTTGACAGATTGATATTAAAGTGATATCATGAAGCTATCAAAAACAGGAGGCAAAAAGATGGAAGAGAAAATCATTGCAAAAGGAAAGAATGGTATGTTGGTTCTTCTGCTGAATATCGTCCTGTATTTCGTAGCAATTGCAGGCATCGTATTCGGCGCCCTGATGCTTGATGAAGAGCTGGGAACCCCTATACTGGGAGTTGTTCTTCTAGTAATCAGCATCACCTATGTATCCCTGGGATGGATCTTGTTCTGTGGACTTCGTGTCCTGAAGCCGCAGGAAGCCCTGGTACTTACCTTGTTCGGCAAGTACATCGGAACCCTGAAGGGAGAAGGCTTCTACTTCGTAAATCCGTTCTGCAGCAGCGTAAATCCCGCAGCCAAAACCCGCCTGAATCAGAGCGGCGATGTCGATGACGGTTCTGCCGGCAAGCTGCTCAAGATTACAACCGGTACTACAGCAGGAACCGAGATTAGTACTCAGAGCAAAAAGATATCTCTCAAGGTCATGACTTTGAACAATAATCGTCAGAAAGTCAACGATTGCCTGGGCAATCCTGTTGAAATCGGAATCGCCGTTATGTGGCGGGTTGTCGATACCGCAAAGGCCGTCTTTAACGTAGACAATTATAAGGAATATCTTTCCTTGCAATGTGACAGCGCATTAAGAAATATTGTAAGAATCTATCCTTATGATGTTGCCGAGAATGTAGACACGACGGGCGATGGCATTGCCGATGAAGGAAGCCTGCGCGGTTCCAGCGAAATCGTAGCCGAGCGGATTCGCCAGGAGATTCAGCAGAAGGTAGAAGATGCCGGACTGGAGATTCTGGAAGCGCGCATCACGTATCTGGCATACGCGCCGGAGATCGCGGCGGTTATGCTGCAGCGTCAGCAGGCATCCGCAATCATCGACGCCAGAAAGATGATCGTGGACGGTGCGGTCGGTATGGTGGAGATGGCACTGGAAAGACTCTCCGAGAAGGATGTAGTACAGCTGGACGAGGAAAGAAAAGCAGCGATGGTTTCCAATCTTCTGGTTGTTCTCTGCGGTAACCGGGATGCCCAGCCGATCGTAAATTCCGGAAGTCTGTACTGATATGGCAGATCAGGGCAAGAAACAGGTTCCGCTGCGTCTCTCCCCGAAATTGTATAATGCGATCGCTGCATGGGCAGAGGATGATTTCCGCTCCGTAAACGGCCAGATTGAATACCTTTTGACTGAGTGTGTGCGTCAGCGGAAGAAGAACGGAGTGCCGGTTCCCCATGACCTGGATTCTCCGCCGGAATTTGACATCGAATAGTTAAACGTTGTGAATAAACGTCATACAAAGGCCGGAGACAGTGCAGGAGAATTTCTTCGTTGATATTTTTTCAAAAAAAGGGTATACTGGCAAGACAACGACCCTTATAATACACAGGGGAGTTTTTGACAGTAACCGGAAAACAAAGCGAGACAGAATAAGGGAGATTGCAGTGTACAAGAAAAAAATATCATCTGTGCTGGCCATGCTTCTGGCGGCAACTGTAACAGTAACATCGTGCGGCGGCACAGAGACAGGGACTACGGCGGCTTCCTCTGGCACCGATGTGCAGACGGAGACTTCGACGCGGGAAACAGAATCACAGAAGGAAGCCTCTGCGCAGGTGCTGGAGATTGCTCCGGAGAAGAAAGGGACGATTTACGAAGATACGAAGGCTTACACGGCGGAACAGATTGAAGCACAGAAAGCTTTTGATGAATATCTGAACGATACTTTTGTGGAATCCATTACACAGAATACGTTTGATCTTCATTTTATGATCCTGCATCCGGAAGAAATGGGGATTGAACGCACAGAAGCTACCTGGGGGGATATGGATGCAGATGTGGTATTTGAGGAGGATACCTCCTCGCAGGAAGAACTGGATCATCTGCATGAGTTCAATTATAATTCTCTGAATTATGAACAGCAGCTGGCATATGATGTAGTGGAGCGTACCCTGGAAGAGAATATCGAGCAGGCAAAGGATATCTGGTTTTATGAATATTTTTCTCCCCTGAGCGGTGTACAGACCCAGATTCCGATCCTGTTCAGTGAATATGCCTTCGCAGAGAAGCAGGATGTGGAAGACTGTCTGACTCTCCTGGAAGAGAGCGGCGCATATATGGATTGCCTGCTGGAGGTGGAGCAGCGCCGCGCGGAGAAGGGCTACTTTATGAGCGACGCTTCGGTGGATATTGTTGTGGAGCAGTGTGAGGATTTCCTTTCCGGCGATGAGAATTGTATTCTTACGGTGCTTCGCGATAACATTCAGGCCTTCGATACGCTTACCGATGAGGAGAAAACGGCGTATATTGACCGTGCGGCAGCTGCCGTAGAAAATCAGCTGATTCCGGCATATCAGCGCCTGATTTCAAAGCTTCAAGAGCTGAAGGGAAGCCGCAGTGTGGCGGACGGTCTTGCGAATTATGAAGGTGGAAAAGAATATTATGAGAAACTTCTGAGAAGTGAAGTGGGGACGGAGCGAACACCGGAGGAGCTGATTCAGATGACCGAAGACCAGATCAATCAGGATGCGGTGGAGATTTATATGATTCTGATGAAGAAGTCGTCTCTGCAGGATCAGCTGGATTCCTATGAATTCCTTTACAGCGATCCGGAGGAAATTCTGGATTATCTGGCGGGAAATCTGGGAGAAGATTTCCCGGAGCCGGTAACAACTTCCTATACATTAAAATATGTGCATGAAGCCATGGAGAAGCTGGAGAGCCCGGCCTACTATCTGATTCCGGCGATTGATGACTGGCAGAAGAATTCCATCTACATTAACCGGAATCCGGAATATGACAGTATGGATCTTTTCACGACGCTTTCCCATGAGGGATTCCCGGGACATCTGTATCAGAATACGTATGAGAGAAGTCTTCAGCTGTCTCCGATCCGTTATCTGCTTGGCTGGAATGGTTACAGTGAAGGCTGGGCAACCTATGTAGAGCTTCAGTATGGCTACTCTCTGGGTCTGGAAGATCCGGCGCTGGCAAAGGTTCTGTCGGCGAATGCTTCGTTTTCGGAGGGAATCTATACGCGCGTGGATCTCGGCATCCACTATGAAGGCTGGGATGTGAACGATGTCAGTACCTTCCTGGGAAGTCTTGGTTTGCAGGACAAGACGCTGGCGCAGGACTTGTTCGATACGATTGCTCCGGACCCGGCGTCATATCCGGCGTACTACGTCGGTTATCTGGAGTTTATGAATCTGCGGGATCTGGCAGAGAAAGCCGGAGTATCGACGTATGATTTCCACAAGTTCATTCTGGAGATCGGTGAGATGCCGTTTGATCTGATTGAGAAGAGAATGATCGAGTATTTTGATATTCAGGCTGAGGACAGCATTTCCACGGATGAAGGCGCTGAGTCGGGAACTTCCGGTGATATGAATACAGAGTCGCCGGAAGGCACAGCAGCTGCCGCCTGAGCGGCATAAGAGGTGGCGGTTCAGGGCTGCGGCTTTCTTACGCTGTGTCTTGCTGTCACGTCTTACCATATGAATTTACAAGAAGAGAGTGGGTTCATTCGGAATTGTCCAGATGGCCCACTCTTTTTTTGCGTGTAGATTCTTTCTATACTTATATTCTGTTTTTTGTGTAGATGCTTTCTGTACTTACTTGCTTTCTTTTGCTTTTTTTCTCTTGTCATGAAGGGCGAACATACCGGCCAGCAGCGTTCCGGAGATCGAATGCCAGGTACAGGAGACGGCGCAGATGATCGCGGATTCCGGTGTGGAGGCGAACTGAGCGGTCGTTGTGGCCAGATTGGTGGCAAGGCCGGCATTCTGCATGCCGACTTCAATGGAGATCGTTCTCTTCTTCGAGGTATTCATGCCGACCAGCTTTCCAGCACCGTAGCCAAGCAGATAGCCTAGCCCGTTGTGAAGAAGAACCGCAACAAAGATGACAACGCCTGATTGGAAGAACTTGGAGCCCTGAGAGGAGATAACACCGCCGACAACACAGGCCAGACCGAGCACGGCGACACCGGGCATCAGAGGCTGGATCTTATGGAAGGTTTCAGTCTTTCCGTACATATAATTCAGCAGGAAGCCAAGGCCGACCGGAAGGATAACGGTCTCAATGATGGATACGAACATCGGGAGCGCCTGAATCGAGATCTCCGTACCGCTGGCAAGGAAAGATACCAGCAGGGGCGTCATAAACGGGGAAAGCAGGGTGGATACCGTCGTCATGCCGACAGAGAAGGCAACATCGCCGCCGCAGAGGTAGGACATGATGTTGGAGGATACGCCGCCGGGGCAGCAGCCGACCAGGATCAGACCGAGCGCGATGCCGTTAGGTAGATGCAGCGCACGGGAGATGCCAAGCGCCAGGAAAGGCATGATCAGGTACTGCGCGATCGCGCCGATACAGATATCGAACGGACGCTGCGCAAGAATCCGGAAATCTTCGGTCGTCAGTGTCAGTCCCATGCTGAACATGATGACGCCGATGATGATGGACTGGGAGGTGAACTTGTTGGATACCGGATCGGTAAACAGCTGGAAATTCACCCATCCCATCATATGAGGAACGAAAAATGTAAGAACCGCGATCGCGATTACAACAATCGATGTGTAATCCGATAAAAATTTGCTAGCTTTCTGTAGTGACTTCATGATCAAAAGACCTCCTTTTTAAAGTTGGTTCATCAAAATACCTGATGGAGGATAATAAAAAAATCCCTCCCCGGAAAATTCCGGAAAGGGACGAATAAAATCCGCGTTACCACCCTAATTCAGCAGAAAAAAACTGCTGCACTTCACGTACTGCATACGCTATCCCGATAACGGAGGCGACCGGCGAGGTTTACTGGTTGTTGCTTTCAGCCCGCTTCTTAGAGAGGATATCCGACATCTGATTATTACCTGTTCGCACCAGCCACAGGCTCTCTGCAAAATAATGAAAGAGACGGCATTGTTCTCATCAACGAATTTTGGTGAACTTTATATTATTTCCACGGTTCATTATAGTACGGAAGATGAAAAAGTCAAGACCTAATTTTCTACTTCTTTTTTGGAGGAAATCATGTAAATATAGGCAGGCCATCTGTGATCGCTATAGCTACACATCATAGAGAGCGAGGGAAAACGTTATATTCTGGAAAAAGAAGAAAAAACAGGACGCAGAAAGCAATCGACTTGTAGGAATAGTAGAAAATGTCTGTAAAATGGTAGAAAACGGATGGAAGTTCTTATAAAATGGCCGTAAACCTGTCATAGAAGTGGTGGGCTATGAATAAAATATTATAGTCACTATGAGGAAAGCATCAGCACTAAAAAAAGAGAAAGGAAAAGGATCAGAACTCAGCAGAACAGGAAGACGGATAAAAAGTCGGAGAAAAAAGCAAAAAAATCCGGGAAATAGTCATATTTAGCGGTGAAATTTAAAAACAGGGATTGGCAAAAAGTGGAAACTGTAGTAGACTATTAAATGTAAAACAATTTAACTTGTGTGCGAACAGAAAAAATAAAGCTTGCTCAATTAACGTTTTTGTAGTATCTTAGAAGTAGAATACAATTCTGAGAATTGCAAGGGTACGAACCAAGAATTGTGAAATCTGCTTTTACAAAAGTGAAAATCGCAGGCAAAAAAAGAAAGAATGAGGTAAAGAGAATGGAAACAACAATGGAATCCCTGGATGCAATCATGGCCGCGTATGAAGACCGCAACCTGAGCCCGACCGAAACCCTGATTATGAAAGCAATCTGGGATGCGGGAACAGACATTTCGGTTCCGGAGCTGATGACGATCATGAAGGAACGTTACGACAAAGATTACAAGAGAACCACGATCGGTACTTTCCTTCTTCGTCTGTCTGAGAAAGGCTTCGTAAAGAGCTACCGTCTTGGAAAGCTGTCTTATATCAGAGTCGTTAAGTCCGAGGCTGCTTACAGAGAAAAGCTGGCCGTAGAGCAGACGGATTTCTGGTTTGAAGGAAAAGCTTCGAATTTCCTGAGTGCGCTTTGCAACAGCAAGGGTATCACGAAGGATGACGCTGAGAAGATCCAGGAGATTCTGGATGGACTTGAGTAATATCTTATTTCAGACATTTATTATGGTGCTGGTAACCTCTCTTTCCGGAAGCATGATTGTTAAGATCTGGCTGGCGTACGCGCTGCGTCTGGAAAGTGCCGGTTGCTGGCACCTTTTTAATTATGGCATCAGAAGCGCAATTCTGTTCTGGGGACTGCCGCTGGTATATATGATTCTGATGCTGGCAGGCAAGTCGTTCTCCTTCTGGGGCGGCGTACTGTTTCAGCTGACGCCGGTGATTTACTACTTCGTTATGGCAATTGGAATCATATGGCTGTCCGGAGCAATGATTTTAGCAGGAAAATACATATTGGCCGGCATAGGCGCATATAAATATTATTGCAAGAGAATTCCGCACAAAGATGATTGGGGCATCGTGTGCAAGGATATCTGCAGGCGCCTGCAGATTCGAAGGAAAATTCCGGTATACGGCTGTTATGAGGCACAGATTCCGGTGATTCGGGGACTGTTCCGGCCGATGATCGTTCTTCCGGAGCACGGTTATAATAATGAGGAACTTCGGGTAATCCTGACACATGAGCTTACACACTACAGACACAGGGATCTATGGCTGAAAGCGCTTTTCACATCGATTCTCTGCCTGCAGTGGTTCAATCCGCTGCCGAAGGAAGTATACAAAAAATTCTGCTTCTGGAGTGAATGCTACTGTGATGCCAGCGCAGCTCCGGTAGTCGGCGGAGCAAAACTCTATTTTGCGGAGATTCTTGCGTTTACCCAAAAGCAGGAACGGCTGAACCTTATGGGTGGGACAGGCCTGCTGGAGGATGAACATGAACTGTTAAGGAGGGTATCTCACATGTCAAAACAGAGGAATGCGAAGAAAGTACCGAAGCAGGTCGCAGCTGCTATGTGTGCGGGCATCATATGTCTCAGCGCAGGTTCGGTATTTGCGGCCACCGGAACACTGGCTGCAGGATATCAGCAATTATATTATGCCACGATGGTGGAAGACATCACCCCGGAAGATTCGGCGATTGACTGGCTGGAGTCGGAAGACTTTGGCCCGGCTCCCGGCGTTATTGTAATATCCGATGTTGCGGATGGTGCGCGTGTGAAGGCAAACGGCACTTTCGAGTGGACCGTAAAGAATAATGTGCAGAAGCAGACCGGAACGTTCTATGTAGCATCTGGAAAGACGATTTCTGCTACGGCTTATTTCGATCCGGCAGATGTATCGGTAAAGCTGGGTATTATCAAGCCGAATGGAGCAAGAACAGCCTGCATTGGCAGCGATTCATTAACGAAGAGCTATACTGCTGACAAATCCGGCTACTATCAGGTCTTCGTTGAGAATACCAGCGGCGTAAGCGTAGACGTCTACGGCTCTTACAGCACCAGATAGCGCTCGTGTTTTCTTTTCGTTCCGTATTTCAATTGTCGGTTCTTGGATACTGTGAAGTCGTTTTCTGGAATCCTTTTCACAACGGAACTGTCGGATGCTTTCCGGAATTACATACAGCGCCGAGCGGTCTTCGTGACGGCATTTAATCAGACGGCCATGCTTCAAACTATCATCAAACCATCTAAAACTATTCTTAGCCTGGTTGTCATGTGTCTGGTGCCGCGGAATCACGGCGGGCGTTATCTGATCCGGTAATTATTGGTATTCCGTTTTCATGGGCTTCGTATCTTTCATAGCCACAAAGCAGATGTGTCTTCCTGCAGCCGTTTCTGCAGGAGGCGCATCTGTTTTTTTGCAATGAAAATAGCGTTCTCTTTTGTTACTTTATAATAGCGTATACAGTACAAGATTGCAACTCGTTTTCACGTCCGGAACTAAAAGGAAGCTGGTCGAGCCCCCTTGACAGATCATCTTTCCTGGGGTAGAATCGAATAGAATAAGACAAAGGCTGTGAAGAGAAGAGTATCCGTGCCGCGAAGGCCACAGAGAGCCCCCGCCTGCTGAGAAGGGAGCGTCCAAGCCGCGGAGAACATGACCTCGGAGCCGCGCACCGACTGCCCTTGCAGAAGAACCGGAGATGGGCACAGGCTGCGACGGGAGCGCCCGTGAACGCGCCAGGGTATGAACCGCGTACCCACAGAGGTTTCGGCTGTGAAGCCGGAACGAATCGAAGGTGGTAACACGAAGCAAACATCGCTCTCGTCCTCGAAGAATCGAAGACGGGAGTTCTTTTTATGTGAAAGGAGATTAAAACCAACATGTGTAAAAAATGCAAGACGCCGTATTATATTACCACGGCAATCGCTTACACCTCCGGCAAGCCGCACATCGGCAACAGCTATGAAATCGTACTGGCAGACAGCATCGCCCGCTACAAGAGAGCGCAGGGCTACGATGTATTCTTCCAGACCGGAACCGATGAGCACGGTCAGAAGATCGAGTTGAAGGCTGAAGCTGCCGGCGTAACCCCCAAGGAATTCGTAGATAAGACCGCAGGAGAGATTAAGCGCATCTGGGATTTGCTGAATACTTCCTACGATAAATTCATCCGTACTACAGACGCTAATCACGAAGCGCAGGTACAGAAGATCTTTAAGAAACTGTACGACCAGGGTGATATCTACAAGGGCTACTACGAAGGCATGTACTGCACCCCCTGCGAATCCTTCTTCACCGAATCCCAGCTGGTAGACGGCAAGTGTCCTGACTGTGGCCGCGAAGTACAGCCCGCGAAGGAAGAAGCCTACTTCTTCAAGATGAGCAAATATGCGGATCGCCTGATTGAGCATATCAACACCCATCCCGAATTCATCCAGCCGGTAGCCCGCAAGAACGAGATGATGAACAACTTCCTGCTGCCCGGCCTGCAGGATCTGTGCGTATCCCGTACTTCCTTTACCTGGGGCATCCCGGTTACCTTCGATCCGAAGCATGTAACGTATGTATGGCTGGACGCGTTGACTAACTACATCACCGGTATCGGTTATGACGCGGACGGCAACTCCTCCGAGCAGTATAAGAAATACTGGCCGGCGGATCTGCACCTGATCGGCAAGGATATCATCCGCTTCCATACCATTTACTGGCCTATTTTCCTGATGGCGCTGGGCGAGCCGCTGCCGAAGCAGGTATTCGGACACCCCTGGCTGCTGCAGGGCGACGGCAAGATGAGCAAATCCAAGGGAAATGTTCTGTATGCCGATGACCTTGTGGATTTCTTCGGAGTGGATGCGGTTCGCTATTTCGTATTGCATGAGATGCCCTTCGAGAACGACGGTGTGATTTCCTGGGAGCTGATGGTAGAACGTCTGAATTCCGATCTGGCGAATACGCTCGGCAACCTGGTAAACCGTACCATCGCCATGAGCAACAAGTATTTCGGCGGCGTGGTTCGCGACTGCGGAGCTGCAGAGCCGGTAGATGACGATCTGAAGGCAGTTGTAACCGGAACCGTGGACCAGGTAACCGCGAAGATGGAAGAGCTGCGTGTGGCGGATGCTCTGACCGAGATCTTCAACCTGTTCAAGCGCTGCAACAAGTATATCGACGAGACGATGCCCTGGGCTCTGGCGAAGGATGAGACGAAGCAGGATCGCCTGGCGACTGTCCTCTACAATCTGGTGGAGTCTATCGTAACCGGCGCGTCCCTGCTGGAATCCTTCCTGCCTGAGACGGCGGAAAGAATCGTAGCACAGCTGAACACCGACATCCGTTCTCTGGACGATATGAAGACCTTCGGCCATTACGAGAGTGGCAGCAAGGTAACCGAGAAGCCGGAGATTCTTTTCGCGCGCCTGGATCTGAATGAGGTGATGGCTCGTGTCGCAGAGAAGTTCCCCGCGCCGAAGGCAGAGGAAGCTCCCGCTGAGAAGGAAGAGCAGGCCGGCATCGACATCGAAGCAAAGCCGGAGATCACCTTCGATGATTTCACAAAACTGCAGTTCCAGGTCGGCGAGATTATCGCCTGTGAAGCGGTGAAGAAGTCGAAGAAGCTGCTTTGCTCTCAGGTAAAGATCGGTTCCCAGGTGAAGCAGATCGTGAGCGGCATTCGCTCGGCTTACGCGCCGGAAGAGATGGTCGGCAAGAAAGTTATGGTAGTAACGAATCTGAAGCCTGCTAAACTGGCCGGTATCCTCTCCGAGGGCATGCTGCTGTGCGCAGAGGACGCAGAAGGCAATCTGGCGCTGATGACTCCGGAGAAGGATATGCCTGCAGGCGCAGAGATTTGCTAATGACGATGAATTCTACACCGAAGATTTTTGATACCCATGCCCATTATGATGACGAGGCATTTGACCCGGACCGGGAGGCGGTGATCGCCTCCCTCCGGGAGCACGGGATCGGCGCAGTGGTAAATGTAGGTGCGAACCGCGCAGGCACGGAGCATTCCCTGGAGCTGGCGCAGAAGTACGATTTCTTCTACGGAGCGGCTGGCGTGCATCCGTCAGATACGATGGAATTCGAGAACGGCACAGTCAGCATTTCCTGGCTGCGTGAGATCGCGTCGCAGCCGAAGATGCTTGCGATCGGCGAGATCGGTCTGGACTACTACTGGGATACGCCTGATCGTGCGATCCAGAAGAAGTGGTTTCTGGAGCAGCTGGCGCTGGCGAAGGAGCTGGATAAGCCGGTGATTATTCACAGCCGCGACGCAGCGAAGGATACGCTGGATCTGATCCGGGAGGCCGGAGGCGCGGATATGTCGATGGTGATCCACTGTTTCTCCTATGAAGTAGAGATGGCCCGCGAATACCTGAAGATGGGGCATTTCTTTGGCATCGGCGGCGTGTCTACGTACAAGAATGCCCGCAAGCTGAAGGAAGTGATCCGTTTTCTCCCGCTGGAGCAGATTCTGCTGGAGACGGATTGCCCGTATCTTTCCCCGACGCCCCACCGGGGCAAGCGCAATTCTTCGCTGAATCTGGAGTATGTGATCCACGCGATCGCGGAGCTGAAGGAAATCTCTGAGGAGGAAGTCATCGCAGTGACCTGGGCGAATGCGCATCGTTTTTACCGCCTGCCGGAGCCGGAGAGCTCCCTGACAGAGAATATTTGAGGACGACGGCACATGGAAAAATTAGTAAACCCGCAGAAGACGATAGAAGTAATTCAGAAAAATGAGTTCGCGTTTCAGAAGCGTTTCGGCCAGAACTTCCTGGTGGACGCCCGCGTGCTGGATAAGATTATTCAGTCTGCCGGTGTGACAAAGGAGGATTGTGTGCTGGAGGTCGGACCGGGAATCGGCACGATGACGCAGGCCCTTTCGGAGGCTGCGCGCCAGGTGGTAGCCGTAGAGATCGACGATCATCTGATCCCGATTCTGCAGGAGACGCTGAAGGAATGCCCGAATGTAAAGGTCATTCACGGCGATATTCTGAAGACAGACGTAAAAGCAATTGCGGACGAGTACAACGAAGGCTGCCCGCTGCATGTGATAGCGAACCTGCCCTATTACATCACCACGCCGATCATCATGGGACTCTTTGAGAGCGGCGTTCCGTTAAAAAGCATCACGATTATGGTGCAGAAGGAAGTGGCAGACCGCATGAAGGCAGAGCCAGGTACGAAGGATTACGGCGCGCTTTCCCTGGCGGTGCAGTATTATGCGGAACCGTATCTGGTAGCAAATGTTCCGCCGAACTGCTTTATCCCCCGGCCGAATGTCGGCTCGGCGGTGATCCGCCTGACCCGGCACGAACAGCCGCCGGTACAGGTGGCTGATGAGAAGCTGATGTTCCGACTGATTCGCGCGGCGTTCAACCAGAGAAGAAAGACGCTGGCGAACAGCCTGAACAATTCTCCTGAGCTTTTCTTCCCGAAGGAGCAGATCCAGGAGGCGATTGCGGCGCTGGACGTATCCCCGTCTGTGCGCGGCGAGGCGCTGTCTCTGGAGCAGTTCGCGCAGCTCGCAAATTTACTGAGTAAGAAACGCGTGCAGGTTTCAGAGGAGGAAAAGGCATGAATATGCACCGGCTGAGAAGAAGCGGAAGGAAATGTCTGGCGCTGCTTGGGATTTTGGCGTTGTGCCTGACCGGATGCGGCAAAGGCGAGACAGCGGAGGAAGCTTCCTATGAAAAATCGATCGCAGCCTACCGGGCGTCGGAACGGGCCAATATCCTGATTAAGCAGAATGTGAGCATGGAGGACGGCAGTACGGTAATGACGTCTCAGCTGCTGGGACTTCTGGAAATTAAAAATCCTGGTGGAGAGAATACGGAAGCCGGGATGACCAACAGTACGATTACGATGAATCTTGGCGGCGACGATATGCAGATTTCCTTTAGCAATTATTATAAGGATTCGATGCTTTATACAAGCATGCGGGGAAACCAGTATGCGGAGGAATGTGACTGGAAGACTGCCGAGGCGTCGCTTGGACCGGCGGCAGCTCCGCTTTCCGGTCTGGAGGCGCAGGATTTTCAGCGCCTGGACAAGACGGACGGCGAGAATAGCACGATCTATGACTTTGAGATTACTGGGGAAAATGTAGGGAAGATTCCCGGTGTTCAGAAGCAGTGGAACCGTTTTGCCGAGTCCTGCGGCACGGACAGCGTACTTGTTTTTCAGAACGCTTCCGGTCAGCTTACTGTAGGAAACAGCGATAGCCGCCCGGAGAAAGAAATTCTTACCGTGACCGGGACGATTCAGGCCGGCGGCCGCACGATTCAGGTGACGGAGCAGATCGAGCTCTCATTCGTCTATAATATGCCCGACGATCCTGAGATTCCGGATGTCTCCTCCTATCAGAAGGTTTCTGCAAAATAGAGCAGAAATCTGGAATAATTATAATATTCATGAAAAGAGCAATCCTCTCATACAATGCCAGTAAAAGCAGCGTATGAGGGGATTTTTTTATGGGAGAATACCGGAGATTTGTCTCCTATCTGTATGAATACCGGAACGAGAAAAAAGAGAAGATCGCGGGGGCCGTGCGGGTAGACTGCCGCGGCGTACGGACGCAGATCCGGGTCGATGTGCGCGAAAGCCAGAGCCCCGGACAGGCGGTGCTGCTGGGATACGGAGTTCCAGAGCAGCCGTTGGGAATGGTTCTGCGAAATGCGGGCGCCGGAGGCGAGAGCTATATGTGGAGGCAAGAAAGCGGGCAGCCGGAGTTCGCTGTGTACTCCGGGCTGGAGATTCGCTATGAGGACAGCGCCTTCTGCCTGCGCACCTTCTGGGATGACCGCATTGCGGAAGCAGAGGAACGAGCCAGAAAGGAACAGAGGGAGAAGGAAGAGGCAGAGCAGATCGAAAAGGAAAAGAAAGAACAGGCGGAGAAAGCAGAAGCAGAGCAGCGAGAAAAGGAAGAGCCAGAGAAAAGAGAAAAGAGAGAGGAAGAAGAGCAGAAAAAGAAAGAACCAGAGCAGAGAGAAGAGGAGGAAGAGAGAAAGAAGAAAGAACCAGAGCAGAGAGAAGAGGAGGAAGGGAGGAAGAAGAAAGAACCGGAGCAGAGAGAAGAGGAGGAAGAGAGGAAGAAGAAAGAACCAGAGCAGAGAGAAGAGGAGGAAGAGAGGAAGAAGAAAGAACCGGAGCAGAGAGAGACGGGAAAACCGGAGCAGGAAGTGGCAGATGAGGAAGAGAGCGCAGAACCGGAACAGAGTGTGGTAGAGGAGGAGAAAGAAGTCCGAGAGCAGCGAGAGGAAGAAAATGCGGAGCAGCGGACGCCGGAGGAGGTTCTCCACATGCTTTCCTTCGAGGAAGTCCCCATGGAGGAGCCACGCCTGACCTGGGAGGAGCTGAGCCGCATCTACCCTTCGGTCCGGCCGTTCGGCGATGCGGATTCCTGGGAAGTGCTGCGGATACGCCTGCAGGATATCGGGCGGCTTCCCAGAGAATACTGGGGCTGGGGCAGCTGCCCCTTCGTGGAGATGGCATATCAGGATCACGGCAGCCTTCTGCTGCTGCGGGACCCGGAATCGGAGCAGAGTTACCTGGGAGTCCCCGGAACGTTGCCCCTGCAGGAGTTCAAGGTGGCGGAGCTGTTCGGCTTTCGCTGGCACCGGGAGGGAAGAGAGACCGGGTATTACCTTGCGCGCATAAAACTGTAGCGGGTGGGGAATACTTTCTGCTGTAGATATGCAGAAGCCGGTAGCGTTGAGTATGAAAAAGACGTGAATATTCGGCACATTTAGAAATTCTGCGGCAGCAGAAGGGATTTTGTAGATGAAACTGCGGATAAAATTCAGAGAAAAAGAGAAGAAGGAAGACGGCGAAGTGAATTATTATCCGGCGGGAAATGGATTTTCACCCTGGCAGTTCGGCAGAAATCTGAGGCAGCTGATCGAGGAGGCGAAGCGCTGTGAAAAGAAGACGGAAATCCTGTTTTTATGTATCGGCAGCGACCGTGCGACCGGAGACAGCCTGGGGCCTCTGATCGGGTATAAGCTGGAGCGGCTGGCTGGGTTTGAACGCCTGGTGGTAGGGACGCTGGAGCGGCCGGTGCATGCCGTGAACCTGGCGGATACCATGCGCGAGATCCGCTGCCTCTACCCGGAGCACCTGGTTGTCGCGATCGACGCCTCCATCGGACAGCAGGAGCAGGTCGGCTGGATCTCCGTGGGGCGCGGCGCACTCTGTCCGGGGCTTGGCGTGAGCAAGCAGCTGGAACAGGTCGGCGACATTTTTATTACCGGCGTTGTGGGAGGTAGTTCCTGCCGGGAGGTTCGCTGCCTGCAGAGCGTCCGGCTGGCATCTGTGATGCACTTGGCGGACTGCATCTGCGACGGCATCCAATGTGCGGAGGCTGAGTTCCTGCAGCCGCATCCGGCAGATATCTTAGGCAGAACGCGATAATAATGCCCGTGTCGAAATATTTCCCTCCTCTACGGACACGCTCCGACAGATTCTGCAGCGGGGATATGCTAATCTGTGCAGGGGGTGAGATCTATATGGAAGAATATCGGAATCTTCTGCCGAAGAACATGAGGCAGATGGGCGAAAAAGAAGACCGGGTCCGGATCTATGTGGAAGACTATGTCTGCACCTATTTTCAGAAGCTGGAGCTGACGACGGAGTGCTGGCGTGTGGGAGTCCTGCTGGGCATGCACGAAGAGCGGGAGGGAGTTCCCTGCCTTTTTATTTCCGGAGCAGTGGAAACCCAGGCGGCGGAGTACGCGGAGGGCCGTCTGAAATTTACCGACAAGACCTGGAGCGATATCCTGCGGAAAATGGAACGCTTCTTCCCCGGAATGGGAGTCTGCGGCTGGTTTGTATATGAAAAATCCGGCGGCATGGTGGATAAGCTCTCCCTGAAGCGGACGTATGAGGAGACTTTTGCGCAGGGGAGCAAGGTGCTTCTGCTGCACGACGACCAGGATGAGGAAGCCTTCTATATGCTCTGGAAAGGAAAGATGACCCGTATGAACGGGTACTACATATATTATGAGAGAAACCGGAATATGCAGGACTATATCGCTGGAGGAACGGCAGCCGGCTGGGAGAAAGCCGGCGGCGAGCGCGTAATTGAGGAATTCCGCGCCCGCATGGAGGAGAAGAAGAGCCTGGCGCACGGGGAAGCCTGGACGCCGCCCCGACTCTCGGAGCAGAGCTGGCAGCGCCTGAAGAATATGGCGGCCTGTGCCGCTGCGCTGATCCTTCTCATCAGTGCGATCAGTTACGGGCAGCAGCTGCGCGGGCTGGAGGAGACTGTCAATGACTATATTGCACTGGAAGCCGGAACTGAAGCGGCGGAAGTCTCCGCGCCGGTTCTCTATCTGCCATCGCCGGGAGAGACGCTGCGTGGTGTCTGTCTCCGGATCTACGGGAACCTGGACCGGCTGGACGAGCTGAAGACGCTGAATGAGATCGAAGATGAGGACGCAGTTTTAAGCGAGCAGTGGCTGAAGCTTCCGTAGAGCGGGGCTTTCCCGATTCTTTTTCGCCACTTTTTCTAAAGTTTTTATACATCGGAGAAGAAAATATAGTATAATACGGAAGAGAAATACCTGGAAGGAACATCAATTCATGAGTGATAAATCAGAATATATGAAAGAGAAGAACCGGAGCATCTTCCGGAAGCGGGTAGTGTCGGAGGATGATCCGCAGAAGAATCCCACGGAAGAGATCGAGGATCTGGATCTTGCGGAGGATGAAGGGAGCACGGAGACTGCGGCGGCAGAAGATCCGGCTCTTCTTAAGAAGCAGCGTATCCGGAAGCTTCTGCTGATCGGCGGCGCTTTCGTCGCGGCCATGATCCTGTTCTGGGCGGTTCGCACCTGGGACACCTACCGGCAGTACACTTCGATCGAGCAGGTACAGGAGATCGAGAGCAGTTCCGAGGGAAACCATTATGAAGCTTTCGCGGGCGGAATGCTCCGCTACTCGGCGAACGGCATGGCACTGCTAGATACATCCGGCAGGGCCGTGTGGGATTACGGCTATAGCATGAAGTCTCCGGTTATGGCGGTGAACGGCAGCTACGGAATCGTCGGAGACCGGCAGGCGCAGACCGCGGTGATCTTCGGTACGGACGGTATGCTGGGGACGATTACGACCACGATGCCGATCCTGGGTCTTACGATCTCGGCGCACGGCGTGGCGGCACTGATGCTGGACGATACGGACTCCAGCGTGATCCAGTTCTATGACCGGACGGGACTAAAGCTGGATATTACTGTGAAGAATGTACTTACCGAGACGACCGGCTACCCGATGGATCTGTCGCTGTCACCGACCGGAACAGGGCTGATCCTGTCCATGATCTATATGGATCAGGGCAGTATGCAGAGCCGGATCACTTTCCTGAATTTTGATGTGGGCAAGAGCAGCTCCGACCGTGTGGTCGGCATGTTCCCATACGGCGAGACGCTGTTTCCGCAGGTCGAGTACCTGAGCGACACCAGAGCCTGTGCCTTCGGCGACAGTCAGATCGAGTTCTACTCTCTGCAGAACGAGGCTTCGCCCCAGTTGATCACCTCTGTGCCCTGTGACTCGCAGGTGCAGAGTGTATTTGCCGGAAATGGAAAGGTCGGCGTCGTATTAAACGGCGAGAACGGCCAGTATCAGCTGCGGGTATACAACAGCGATGGCGTGCTCCTGATGGCGCGGGATATTCCGTTCGCTTACACGCACGCGGAGTTTAACGGAAGCTATCTGGCATTTTACAACAGTTCGGAATGCCTGCTGCTGAATGAGAACGGAAGTGTAAAGTATGAGGGCATGCTGGACGGAACCGTGAACCAGCTGTTCTTTATCAACGCGAACACGTTTCTGCAGTTCGGCGGGCAGACCGTCAGGGAGATGAAGCTGAGATGAAATTCAGAACAAAGATGATCGTAGTATTTCTGACGGTGATTCTGGCTCCGGTGCTGATGCTGGTGCTCACCTTCTGGGGGATCAATCGCATCCAGATCGAATCACTGCGTCAGTCCTACGGGATTACGGATACGGAGGGGCTGATTGCCTCCGATTATTTTCAAATGTTCAGCCGATTAACACAGTCTATGCGTGACAGTGCGCAGGAGATTCTGGATGGGGATGTGGCCTGCCTGACGGATCCGGATTACCTGGACACTTTCAATGAGGAGCTGGAAGAGAAGAACTCTTTCCTGGTAATCCGCCGGGACGGCGAGATCGTCTATTCCGGCGATGACAGCATCGGGAAGGAGCTGTACCGACGCCTGCCGGAGTATGCCGGGAAGACGGAGACGCTCGACATGGAGGGTTTTTATCTGGGCGGAAAGTTCCAGTACCTCGTCAGCCAGCGGGATTTCCTCTTCAATGATGGCAGCGAGGGCAGCCTCTTTATCGTGACGAGCGTAAGCGCAATGCTCCCGGCGATCAACGGAATTATCCGTGATGTCATCTACATCACGCTCCTTGTGCTGATCCTTACGGCTTTTCTGCTGGTCGTATGGCTCTACAGCTCCATGGTGCGTCCGCTAGGCACGCTGCGGAAGGCGACTCGCGAGATCAGGGATGGCAACCTGGACTTTGCTATTGATGTCGAGGGCAGGGATGAGATCAGCGAACTGTGCATGGACTTCGAGCAGATGCGCCGCCATCTGAAGGAGAATGCGGAAGAGAAGATGAAGTACGACAGCGACAGCAAGGTGCTCATCAGCAACATTTCCCACGACCTCAAGACGCCGATCACGGCGATCAAGGGCTACTGCGAGGGCATTATGGACGGTGTGGCCTCCTCGCCAGAGAAGCTGGACAAGTACGTGCGCACGATCTACAATAAAGCGAACGATATGGCGAACCTGATTGACGAGCTGAGCATTTATTCCAAGATCGACACGAACCGCATCCCGTATAATTTTACGCAGATCCATGTGGACGACTACTTCCGCGACTGCGCGGACGAGCTGCGGATGGATCTGGAGTCAAAGAATATCGATCTGACGTATTACAACTATCTGGACGAGGATGCTGTGATCATCGGCGACGCCGAGCAGTTGAAGCGCGTGGTCAACAACATCGTCAGCAACTCCGTCAAATATCTGGACAAGAAGAAGGGCATCATCAACATCCGTATCCGGGACGCCGGTGATTTCGTACAGATCGAGCTGGAGGACAATGGAAGCGGCATCGCGAAGAAGGATCTTCCGTATATTTTTGACCGGTTCTTCCGCGCGGATGCTTCCAGAAATTCCTCGACTGGCGGCAGCGGCATCGGTCTATCCATTGTGAAGAAGATCATAGAGGATCACGGCGGCCGGATTTGGGCGACCAGCCGGGAAGGCACCGGAACGATCATGCACTTTGTATTAAGAAAATATCAGGAGGTTCCCGCAAATGAGTAAGATACTGATCGTAGAAGATGAAGAAAGCATTGCCGAGCTGGAGAAGGACTACCTAGAACTCTCCGGCTTCGAAGTGGAGATTGAGAACCGGGGCGATACCGGTCTGGAGCGTGCGCTGAAGGAGGAGTTCGACCTGTTTATCCTGGATCTGATGCTGCCCGGCACGGACGGCTTCGAGATCTGCAAGCGAATCCGCCAGGTGAAGAACACGCCGATCCTGATGGTATCCGCCAAGAAGGACGATATCGACAAGATCCGCGGTCTGGGTCTGGGTGCAGACGACTATATCACAAAGCCCTTCAGCCCCAGTGAGCTGGTGGCCCGCGTCAAGGCGCACCTGTCCCGCTATGACCGCCTGATCGGCAGCGGCAGCCGCCAGAACGAGATCATCGAGATCCGCGGACTGAAGATCGACAAGACCGCCCGCCGTGTCTATATCAACGGCGTGGAGAAGAACTTCACTACCAAGGAATTTGACCTGCTGACCTTCCTCGCGCAGAACCCGAATCACGTATTCACGAAGGAAGAGCTCTTCACGAATATCTGGGGAATGGAATCCGTCGGCGATATCGCAACCGTAACCGTACATATCAAGAAGATTCGCGAGAAGATCGAGTACGATACCTCGAAGCCGCAGTACATCGAAACCATCTGGGGAGTCGGTTATCGCTTTAAGGTATAAGGGATGAGGTTTACATCGGGTGTTGTTTATGTTAGAATAAAACCTGATTCCGTGGAATCTTATGCTGAGACTTCTTAGTGTGAAAAGGAGAATATATAAATGGCCAAAGAAAAGAAACTGGTAGAAGCGATTACTCCCATGGCGGAGGATTTCGCGCAATGGTATACCGATGTAGTTAAGAAGGCGGAGCTGGTAGAGTACTCCAGCGTCAGAGGATGTATGATTCTTCGTCCCGATGGATATGCGATCTGGGAGAACATCATGCACCAGCTGGACGCCCGCTTCAAAGAGACCGGCGTTGAGAACGTATCCATGCCTCTCTTCATCCCGGAGAGCCTGCTGCAGAAGGAGAAGGACCATGTCGAGGGCTTTGCTCCCGAAGTGGCATGGGTAACCTACGGCGGCAACGAGAAGCTGGAGGAGCGCCTGTGCGTGCGCCCGACTTCAGAGACCCTGTTCTGCGAACTGTATAAGAAGATCGTGCAGTCCCACCGTGATCTGCCGAAGAACTATAACCAGTGGTGCTCTGTTGTCCGCTGGGAGAAGACCACCCGCCCGTTCCTGCGCTCCGTAGAGTTCCTGTGGCAGGAGGGTCATACCGCTCACGCCACCTATGAGGATGCGGAAGAGCGTACCATTATGATGCTGAATGTATATGCAGATTTCTGCGAGAACGTTCTGGCTATCCCGGTCATCAAGGGACGCAAGACGGATAAGGAGAAGTTCGCCGGCGCTCTGGCGACCTATACCATCGAGGCTCTGATGCACGACGGCAAGGCGCTGCAGTCCGGTACCAGCCACAACTTCGGCGACGGCTTCGCCCGCGCCTTCGGCATCCAGTATTCCGATAAAGACAACCAGCTGCAGTATGTACACCAGACTTCGTGGGGTATGTCTACCCGTATCATCGGCGCAATCATCATGGTACACGGCGACGACAGCGGCCTGGTACTGCCGCCCCGCATCGCTCCCACGCAGATCATGGTCATCCCGATCGCTCAGCACAAGGAAGGCGTTCTGGAGAAGGCCGAGGAGCTGCGCAGCGAGCTGAAGGAAGCAGGCTTCAAGGTAAAGGTAGATGACTCCGATAAGAGCCCGGGCTGGAAGTTCAGCGAGCAGGAGATGCGCGGAATCCCGCTGCGTGTCGAGATCGGACCGAAGGATATCGAGGCCGGTCAGTGCGTTCTGGTACGCCGCGACACCCGTGAGAAGCGAGTTGTAGCTCTCAACGAGCTGACTCAGGTGGCAGGGGAGATGCTGGAGCAGATGCAGAACGATATGTACGCCCGCGCAAAGGCATTCATGGACAGCCATATGACCGAGGCACGTACCTACGACGAGTTCAAGGATGCGGTAGCCAACAAGCCCGGCTTCGTAGAAGCCATGTGGTGCGGCGATGAAGCCTGCGAGCTGAAGATCAAGGAGGACACCACAGCAACTTCCCGCTGCATGCCGTTCCAGCAGAAGCGCATCAGCGAAAACTGCGTATGCTGCGGCAAGCCTGCAAAATCCCTCGTATACTGGGGCAAGGCGTATTAATTTTCTGATTGACATGAAAGTGCCGCAGGGCACGGTAATTCAGGCAGGAGATCAAAAAAAACGGATCTCCTGTCTTTTTTTGTTGAAAAATAGGGAATGCTGTGATAACATCAACGCAGACAGAAAAGTCTGAGAAATGTCCCGCAACGGAAGGGACAGAGGAAAAGAAAGGAATCAATCTATGTACAGCGACATGATGGACACCATTGGATTTGTAATGCAGGCGGACCCGGAAGTCGGCGCTGCCATGAATCAGGAGCTGGCGCGTCAGAGAAGAAATCTGGAGCTTATCGCTTCGGAGAATATCGTAAGCCCGGCTGTTCTGGCAGCCATGGGAAGCGTACTCACGAACAAGTATGCCGAGGGCTATCCCGGCAAGAGATACTACGGTGGATGCGAAGCCGTAGATATCGTGGAGAATCTGGCGATCGAGAGAGCGAAAGCGCTCTTCGGTGCAGAGTTCGCAAATGTACAGCCGCACTCCGGCGCACAGGCGAACCTGGCGGTATATGCTGCATTGTTAAAGCCCGGAGATACCGTAATGGGTATGAGCCTGGCGGACGGCGGTCATCTGACCCACGGCGCACCGGTCAATATGTCCGGTCAGCTGTACAACTTTGTTCCTTATGGTATTAATGCAGAAGGACTGATCGACTATGATGCTTTCGAGAAGAAGGCAGAAGAAGTAAAGCCGAAGATGATCGTAGCAGGTGCTTCCGCTTATCCTCGCGTCATCGACTTCGAGCGCATCGGCCAGATCGCGAAGAAGGTGAACGCCCTCTTCATGGTAGATATGGCGCATATCGCAGGCCTCGTAGCAGGCGGCGCTCATCCTTCGCCCGTGCCCTATGCGGACGTAGTCACCACCACGACCCACAAAACTCTGCGCGGCCCGCGCGGCGGCTTGATCCTCGCCAAGGCAGAGTACGGCCCCGCCATCAACAAGGCAGTATTCCCCGGTATGCAGGGTGGCCCGCTGGAGCACGTTATCGCCGGTAAGGCCGTATGCCTGAGAGAAGCTCTTCAGCCGGAGTTCAAGGAATATGCGGCACAGATTGTGAAGAACGCAAAGGCACTGGCAGCCGGACTGACGAAGCGCGGCGTGGATCTTGTATCCGGCGGCACGGACAACCACCTGATGCTGCTTGACCTGAGAAGCCTGCACATCACCGGCAAGGAGCTGTCCCGCCGTCTGGATGAGGTATATATCACTGCGAACAAGAATGCGATCCCGAATGATCCGGAGAAGCCCTTTGTAACCAGCGGCGTGCGTCTTGGCACGGCAGCCGTTACCACCCGCGGCCTGAAGGAAGAGGATATGGATGTCATCGCCGAGTGCATCTACCTGGCAGCCACCGACTTCGAGGCGAAGGCCGACGAGATCCGTGCGAAGGTAACGAAGATCTGCGAGAAGTATCCGCTGTACGAATAATCGATTATTGATTCTAAGATACCGGGCAAGCCGGGAAAAATATAGTTTAAGAGAAAGCACCTATGATTGGTTCAACGACCAGTCATGGGTGCTTTTTCTGCAAAAAATAGAAAAATCAGCAATTTCTCATCGGCTGTCAGGACTTTGTCACACTTTTCTGGTAAACTATTAATATAAAGAAAAATCACACGAAACAAAATAGAAGGACGGAGGCAGAACCTATGGCAGAATCTATGGCAGAACCTATCGTGTTAAAGAATCTTTGCAAGACTTACTCGATGCCGGGAGAAGAGATTCATGCAGTAAGAGACATCACCCTGACCATCCCTGACCGGGAATTCATCGCAATCATGGGGCGCAGCGGCTGCGGCAAATCTACGCTGCTGCAGATCCTCGGCACTCTGCTGGCGCCCACCTCCGGAAGCTATCTGCTACGTGGGCAGGAGGTTGCTGGTATGAATGAGAAGCAGGTCAGCGCCCTGCGCCGCCGGGAGATCGGCTTCGTGTTCCAGCAGTACCGGCTGATCCGCGAATACTCCGTATGGGAGAACATCTGCATGCCGCTGTGCCTGGATCGTGCAAAGCCGGACGAAGACTATATCATGGACCTGGCCAGAAGCTGCGGAATCTCGGATAAGATGGGCAAATATCCGGATCAGCTCTCCGGCGGTGAGCAGCAGCGAGTCGCCATCGTTCGCGCGATGGCAGCCAAGCCCAGCATCCTGCTGGCGGATGAACCCACCGGCAACCTGGACTACAAGACAGGAAAGGAGATTATGTACGTCCTGCAGGTATGCCGCGCCCGCTTCCATCAGACGATTGTTATGGTAACACATGATAGGGAGACCGCATCCTGCGCCGATCAGGTCTGGTGGATGGAAGACGGCCAGATTCAGCCGAAAGATATCAAGGAAGAGTGGGAGAAGGCAGGGCATGTCGGGTATGAAATGTAGAAAATCCTGGCCAAACAAAAATGGCATTTTAGTTTAGCCAGGGACGATGTTGCCTGTGGATAAAAAAATGGTATGAGCCGGTTTGGTTAATTTAATGGAGGTGCGGCGTATGGATCAACTGAAACAGGTTCCCGGCTTTCGGCGATGGAAAAAAGACCGGAAGCATTTTATCCGGATTCTTCTTGTCATGTCATTAAGTTTCTTCCTGATGGAATTTAGTTTTTTGCTGAGTGACAGTCTGGAGACAACGCTGGACCAAAGGCGCAAGGATGCTTACGGCGAGTGGCAGTTCGCACTATTGAACTTAGACCCCTCCCTGGGGGAGACTCATACCCTGGATCAGAATCCATTCATTGAGCACTTCGGTTACATCTGGAGTCAGGGAATGCTTGCAAATGATGGCCTGGACGGCGATTACGGCGTGGGCGGCATTGACGAGGATGCCAAAGGCATCTCGCGTATCCAGGTGTTGGACGGGCACTTTCCGGAAAGCGCCGGAGAGGCTGCTGTAGAGGCATCTCTGCTGAAACGTCTGGGAGGCAATGGTACACTTGGCGAGACGATTCATCTGGAAATGTCCCCTGTCGATGTGGATGGAAAGAGAATCTCGGATGCGGAAGTGAAAACCATGGATGTTACCGTCTGCGGAATTATCGCGGATTACACGGCAAACTGGTGCATCAGCAATCGTGCGCTGCTGCCCGGTGTCCTGCTGACAGAAGACAGCTTCTCCGGCTGGGAGACGGAACCTTATAAAACCTTCCTTATGCTGAGCGATCAGGAATGGAACATGGAGGAGATGGAAGCAGACATCATGGATGGCGGAATTCGAACTTCCATTGCGAAGATCCCTTCGCAGGCAGAACGGGAGCAGAAACTGAGAACTTTTGAGCGAAAGCTGGTTCGGAATGATTATACTTATCCCAAGGACGCTTCGGACAGTATAGAGACCGTTATGGGAGCCGTTCGTACCTTGAGCGGAGTTCTGGCGGTAATCATTCTGGGACTCACAGTTGTGACTTCTGTTCACAGCCGCCGGGAAGAGTGGCGATCGCTGACACTTCTGGGAGCAAACCGCCAGCGGCTGAAAGGAATTCTCTTCCAGGAAGCACTGAGATTTGGTCTTATCTCCATGCTGCTCGGTGTGGGCGGAGCGCTGCTGATTTTCGCACTACTGATGCCATTATCTTCCGCACTGCTGGGATTCTCGTTAAGCTATGGCTTCTCTGCAATCCATCTCCTGATGTCTATGGGAATTGGCTGCGGAATGGTAGCGATATCTTACCTGATTCCCTTCCTGCAGATGAAAAAACTGAGTCGTCTGCATATAGCAGAAAAAAATAAAAAGAAGGGGAAGAAAGAGCGAAAAGGAAGACAAAACGGAGCCGTTACCTTCCGTACTTTGTGGATGCGTCAGTGGAAGACACATCCCTGGCTGGCAGTAGTGCAGCTTGTTATCATGTGTGGAGTGCTGATCCTGCCGGGAATCGGAATCCGGGCGATAACCAATCAACATAATCTTCTGGATTTTGAGATTAATTATTATGGAGACGCTTATACGTTGAGTACTTGGGGCGGCCTGGAAGATGGAGATGGGATACCCAAAGAAGATATGAAAGCAATAGACTTGCTTTATGGAATCTCCGGCTATCAGGCATATCAGTATACGGGGTATAAGGATAACTTTGCGATAGATATTTCCGAATGGATGGGAACGCCCTATCAGCAACTTGCAGCGGAAAATGAACTGATGGATTATCAGAGGGAGGCTGAAATTGCAAAAAGTAATCTGGATATGATGGAAGAAGGATTTGAAGAATATTTTCTCTATGAGCAGGAATATGAGCAGGCACAGAAAAACCTGAAAGAAAAAGAATCTCTTCTGGAACAAGGAAAAATGGATACCGAAATATTGGCTGTAAACTCAGAAGAAACTCTTCAGCTGTTTTTGAATAATCTGGATGAGGGAGAAGTAGATATCCAGGATTTCTTCGCTGGTAAATCTGCAATTCTGGTACTTCCGGCACAAGTTGAAGCGAATGAATTATATATGGAGTTTTTTTCTGCGTATTCTGATCTTAACGAAGAATCCGTAAAGGCCAACATTGAGGACGGAAAAGAAGTAACTTACGAGGAGAGCATTCCGACAGGAATATCGCTGGACGTTTTTTATCTGCCGGATAACGGCACGTTGGAGCAACAGGCGGTAAGAATTGATGGTATTCTGAGAAGTATGAAATCAACGGATACGATTCATGAACAACTTAATTTATCAGTATCTACGTATAGTCTGATTTGCAGTGAAGCTTTCCTGGAACAGTTCTCCTGGCCGTCGATTGACCGGTATCAGGGAGTTCGTGTAGTTGCCTCTTCTGAAGCAGGGTATGGAACGGATACGCAGGTCGCAAAGGCACTGTCGGATGCTTCCGGGTTGAGTTATGAGAACCACAGAGAGCGAACCGTGCAGCTGCGCCAGGAATTGTATCTGGACATTGTGCTTTATAGTTTCCTGTGTGGATTAGGAGCCTTGTTCCTGTTGATTATCCTTGCCGGAGTCTCAAAGAATGCCAGTCAATACCAGAATGAGTCGCTGCAGACGCTGGAATATCTGGGAATCCAAAGAAGTTGGAAGACATCATTGCAGATGTCAAAATCAGCGATTCTTGGAATGATAGCGATTGGAGCTGCGATTCTTACAATGTCTGTGATCGACTATAAGGAGTATTACACGAGAGCAATAGCAGATGACTATGTAGTTATACTTCCTTTTTCTATTGATGTTGGATTTAGCATGGCGGAATACCTGCTGGTATGCGTATTGCTGATTCTTGTATGTATATTGGTAAGCAGTGGGCGTTCAAAAAAAGTTGAAAAAAGATGTAAAAAAATTTAAAAAAGTGGTCAGATGTCAGGATTTTGTCACACTTTTTTTGTATAATAAAAATATCAGCTGATACGTAACCTGCAAACAAATTCAACACGTAAGAGGAGGTAAATTTCTATGAAGAAATTACTGAGAATGTTTTGGATGATGGTGCTGGCGATGATGATGGTTCTGGGCAGTGTGGGAGCATATGCCGCAGACACGCAGGCGAGTGGCGCGAGAGCGATTACCTGTGAATGCGGCGGTTCTATGACTGGTGAGTCTATTAAATATGGAACGTGGAAGTATACGGGAAATATCCGGGCTTGTCGTCATGGAACTCCGACAAAAAAGGATCAGGAGAGAACGAGAACGAATACTGTATATTGGAAATGTAATTCCTGTGGTTATCTTCAGTATAAGACGACCAGAACACAGACGGATTGGGTGTGCATGGCGAAGTAGAATTAACTGAATGATAAAAACTTTTTAACTCTTTGCTTTTTAGAGGGGCAAGGCCATGCGCCTTGCCCCTCCTTGTTAACGGAGGTATGCTTATGAGATTTCACGTATGGATTCTGACGTTGAGCATGCTGTTCGGCAGTGCCGGGATATGTGTATCGGAGTTCTCAGAGGCGAATAACACTGGTGGTACAGATTCTGGGCGCAGCAGCGTATACACCGAGTATGGCGCATGGAAGTACACCGGGCAGACGCGGGCTTGCAGGCATGGAGACCCTTCCCGGCGGGATCAGGAGAAGAAGCGGAAGAATACGGTATACTGGCAGTGCGGCTACATTTCCTTCCGGGTTCATCCGACGGAGACAGAGTGGGAGTGTATGTATTAAGAAATAATCGTAACTACTCCGGAGCTATGGATTTTTCAGGGAAGTTATGTTACAATAGTAGCTCTATATATAAGAGCAGAAAAAGAAAGCAGAAGAGAAGGGGGGATTCTTGTGATTCGAACGCTTATGATTGAGGATGACATGCTTCTTGCGGTAGCGCTGCGGCTTCTTCTGGAAGAGAACGGACATCAGGTACAGGCAGTCTGCACTTACCGGGAGACGATGATGCAGGATTTTTCTTCCTATGACTTCTTCTGCGTGGACATTCATTTACCGGACGGAAATGGCATCGATATTTGCCGGGAGATTCGCCGGGCGGGGCGGCAGCCAATTCTGGTGCTGACGGCCTATGAGGATGAAGACTATGCGGTTCGCGCTTTTGAGGCGGGCGCGGACGATTACGTTATCAAGCCGTTTCGCAGCAGAGAGCTGGTCGCGCGCATGAGCGCTTTGCTGCGGCGAACCTGCAGGAAGCCGGACATGAAGGGCTACCGCTGTGGTGATCTTTTCGTATCCGCAGAGTCTGTGGAGGTTTGCTGGCAGGGGAAGCCGCTGGACGTCTCTGCGCTGGAATACCGGATTCTGGCGCTTTTGCTGCGTCAGGCCGGAGGACGGGTCAGCCGGGATGATATGCTGAAGCAGGTGTGGCAGAACTCCTCGGAAGATGTGGAGGACAATACGCTTTCGGTAAATGTCGGCCGCCTGCGGAGGAAGCTGGAGCGGCTGGGGTGTTCCGGGGCGATCGAGACCTGCTGGGGGCGCGGTTATCGCTGGGTTCTGCCGGTGACGGAAGAACGGAGATAGACAGTAAGCGTTTGTCGGCTGTAAGGATATGATAAGCGTCCAGTGTCTATGAGAGTGTGGAAAGGGGAAAACTCGGATGGGACAGGAGATACGGAAGAAGAAAGTGCGGATCGCACTGCTGGTAGCGCTGTGGTTGGCAGTCCTGGCGCTGGCAGGCGGCCTTGTCCTGGTGAAGCTGGCGGATGTGCAGCGGCGGGATCAGCTGGCGCTGATGGGGCGGCTGGCCGTTCTGTATGAGGGCAGCGAGACGGATTTTCTGGAGGCGGTGATGCAGGAACCCACGGACGAAGACTATGCGGCCGGTTATGACCTGCTGGCGCAGAGCAGCTTCTCACGCCGAGGCTATCGCGAACTTGGCCGGACGAATTCCTCTGAATTTTTCTTCTATGGATGGTGTATGATAGCAGCGCTGGGAGTGCTGCTTTTGCTTTTTTATGGCTGGAGAGAAATCCGGCGTTACCGGGAACTGAACGTGCTGGGCGAATCGCTTTTTCTGTGGAAGCGGCATCTGCCCGATCCAAAGGAGCCGGAGGCGAAGTATTTCCGGGACTGCCTGGAACGCTGCCAGGAGGAACTGGAGAAGGATCAGGCGGCGCAGGAGGAAAATATGCAGAAGCAGACCCGGTATCTGGAGAACCTGGTACACCAGATCAAGACGCCGCTGGCCGGGATTTCTCTGTATCACAATTATCTGGAGGATATGGAGACGGAACCGGTCAAGCAGGATCTGCTGATGAAGAGCCGGGTGCAGATCGATCATATGGAGACTCTGGTGCGGCAGATGATGCTGTTGACCCGCCTGGATAATAATGCAGTCACGATGAAGCTGGAGCGCGTGGTGATGGAGGATATCATGCTTCGGGTGGAGCAGATGACGATGGGGCTGAGCCGGGAGAAGCATCAGAAGGTCTGCTGGGACTATACGATCGAGCAGGAAGTGCTGTGCGACTGTTTCTGGATTCAGGAGGTTCTGATTAATCTGATGCGGAATGCGATCGAGCATACGCCGGAATATGGCCATATCCGCATCTGGACGGAGGAGACGGATTCGTGTGTGAATATCAATATCCAGGATGACGGGCCGGGGATTCCACGGGAGGATCAGCAGCAGATTTTCCGGCGCTTTTTTACGGATGTGTCAATCGAGAACGGGCGCAATACCGGAATCGGGCTGAACCTGGCGTATGAAATTATCATGAAGCACGGCGGCAGACTGGCGGCGTTGGACTGCGAGACCGGGGCCTGGTTTCAGCTGCAGCTGTATTATTAAAACGAAGAAGCCACTCGCAATAAAGAAGAAACCGCTGCCAGGCATGGTGACTGACAGCGGTTTCTTGACGGAAACAGGGGGGAATCCGTCTGTAGGGCATACGTATGAACGATAAATAACGTCTTAATTCCTGGGATTTCCGTTGATATCGAAGTTATCGATGGTATCTTCCTTCGCCCAGGGCGAAGCGAAATATTTGTCTGCGGGGAAGATCTTCTCCAGTAGCGCATAGCTTTCCGGATCGTACTCCTTCAGTTCGTCGCGGGTATTGACCGGGCCGAGGACTCCGTTCCAGGTCTGGGTTTCGGCCTGTCCGTTGAACCACAAGGCGGCCAGCTGTCCGAAGTACTCATCGCGGTTGGAACCGGCGTAGCTGTTCGCCCATTTGCCTTCCTGCAGAACGACCTTCTCATAGGTGGCGTCGATCTCATCGAAGAGCGCCGGGTCTGCAGTCTTGATTCCGATCAGGTGGAACGCATGGCCGAATTCGTGAGCCATGACATTCGTATCCGGATACATGGCATGCTCGCGGTCGCGTTCTACATTGGCGGCGAGAGCTGTGGTCGGCAGTTCGACGGTTCCGCCGAAGTCCTCCACGCCGAAAGCGTCCGGGCTGTAGAACTCGCGCTCCTCCGGAATATAGTAGATATTCTGCTCCGCCGGATAGAGGGCGATATCCGCGCCTGCGGCCACAAGAGCCTCCGCGATCTCCGGATGCTTCGAAGCCATGATATCAGTAACGTCCGCCGCGTACTTTAAGATGCTGTCCTTGACGAGATCACAGCCCTTGATGGTGATGCCGCACTCGCTGGTGTAGGACTTTGTGTAATAGGGATTCCAGGATACGTCACAGGTCTTGCCGTCCGCCAGGTAGTTGTCCTTCTCATCGCGGACATACTGATTGCAGATCTTTACCTGAATGGAAGCATTCTCCGGGTCGCCGACGGATTCCGGCAGACGGATGGAGAGGATATTGTCGAAGTAGCAGGGAATCGTGAACTCTGTCACGTCTTTGCCGTCAACCGTTACCTGGTAGGTTTCTGTATTGGTCGCGTATTTTACATCGCGATCGAAGGCAAGCTCGATCAGGTTGGGAGCGATCAGCTCCTGACGGACAAGCGCCACGCTGGCTTCGCCGGTCGGGTCGCCATCTGGCTGCTCCGGCTCGCCCTGATAGCGGCTCTCCTCAATCGTCCATGTGCTGGAAGCAGTCTTCTCTTTATTCTGAACAGTGACATTGCCGTTGCCGTCACCGTCATGCTCGATGGAAAGGTACATCTTGTTCTCTGCGTTGCAGAAGGTATAGCTGCCGTCCCCGGCGTCCTCGATGAACCAGCGCTCTGCTGCGCTGTCCTTCGGCTCCTCCAGCGCAACCTGTGTGCCGTCTTCGGTTCCGACTGCAACGACGCGCTTCTCATTTCATGCGGTTGATCAGATAGTAGCTGCCGTCCCCGGCGGGCTTCAGGTACCAGCGGCACTCGATACCGCCGAAATCGTACCACTGATCGGCGATCTCTCCGCTGTTCGCCTCCAGGACGTTTGTGCTGTTCACGTTCGTGATCATATAGGAAGTTTCATCTGTAAAGATATCGACGGCGGAGATAATTCCCATCATAATCAGATACTTCGCTTTCTTCATATATTTTCCCTCCCGGATTTTTCTGACACGGGCTTGACGTTCTCTGCCCGTGCCGTTATGCTTAGCATAAGGTATAACGTAACGTTACAGTCAAGCCCTTTACGAAAATGAATCATGAAAACAGTGATGGAGAGGCAGAATGAGTGTCGAAGGGAGAACAACAGGGAGAGACGAATAACGAGAGGCGGAAATATGAATACGAGTGAATTTGCCAGAATCTGCCGGACGGAGAGGCGGACAATTCATTATTATGATGCCATCGGGCTGCTGAAGCCGGATCATATGCAGGAGAATGGCTACCGAGAATATTCAGCAGAGCAAGTGGAGCAGATGGATACAATCCGAATCCTGCAAAGCTCCGGCTATACGCTGAAGGAGATTCAGAAGATTATGCAGGCCGGGAGCGAGGCGCGGGCGGAAGCGTTCTTCGCGGCACGGAACCGGATCGAGGAGCGCATCCGCGAGCTGCAGAGTATGAGCGATTACCTTCTTCCTACGTACAATGGCAGAGTCTCATGAGAAGCTTCTGGCGCAGGTGCGGGAGCAGCTGAACCAATATGGCTTCCACGGGGAGCCGGGCTGCTACCTGACCGCGCTTCCGCATATGGTCGCAGAGCAGAGCGGGATAGCGGTCATCCGGGTGACAGTGTTTGAGAAAACCGAAAAGTAAAAATAGAATGGAACGCGAATTAAGAAAACAGGATTTCCTGTCAAAACTGTTCGGGAAGCGGTTCCTTTTGCAGCTGGAAAATATTCTGGCAAAGCGATATAATAAGTGCATAGATATTTTGGGTGAGTCAGACAGAATTTGGAAAGGTAACTTCAGTCTGACAGAAAGGAAAGAAATCGTATGTTGAAGATATTTTATGGAGACATGAAGGAAGCAATCTATAATACTGCAGCATACTTCAAATATGATTATGAGGACGAGTGGATTACAGAGCCTTTTGTGAAGGAAATGATAAAAGATGTTGACCAATCCATTGTTTTGGAAAATGGGGTGATTGATAGTCCGGTTTTGGGGAAAATACCTCCACTAGGCCTATCCGGCGGTGTAAAAACATTAATTCTGGTGGCATTTGAGAAAGACAAAATTTTTAATGCATCGACTTGCGGAGATAACTGCGCAAAATGGTTATTAAAAATTGCGGAAAACGAAGACAGAACCATTAATTTACGTCATCTGATGAGATTTGGGCCAGAACCGTTTACGATTCATATTTTAAATACGGATCAGATCGTTCACTCTACGGAAGAACTGGTGTCGATTGCAGGTGAGTTTGTCTGATAACTGGAGGATGTGATGAGGGGAAAGCACAGAGTTATTGTATCAACAAAGCGCTTAAAATATGAGTTCGAGCTTCGGAGAAATCTGACGATT
Organism: Hominifimenecus microfluidus; assembly: GCA_020687485.1. GTDB lineage: Bacteria > Bacillota > Clostridia > Lachnospirales > Lachnospiraceae > Hominifimenecus > Hominifimenecus microfluidus. The sequence continues at coordinate 32,465 of JAJEQR010000039.1, forward strand.
ATTCAGGGAAACAGCGCAACCGGAAAAACAACACTCGTAGATATGATTCGGGATTTTGTGAATAATCCATCCGGCACTCCCGTAGAGCTGATCTGCGATAAGGAATGTTATGTACTGGAAGGAACTTTATGGAAGCAGCAGCTGTCTGTGATCTCGGATTGTATTGTATTTATCGATGAAGGAAATGAATTTATCAGGACAGTAGATTTTGCAGATACCATTCAGAAAACGGACAATTATTATGTGATTATTACAAGAGAATCCCTGCCGTCACTGCCATATAGTGTGGAAGAAATATATGGAATTCGAACGTCCGGAAGATATGGAACATTAAAGCAGAGCTATCATGAATTTTATCGAATATATGGGGCAAATACGTATGAGAATCCGATTGTTCCTGAAATTGTTGTTACTGAAGACAGTAATTCCGGAAATCAGTTTTTTGAGCAGGTGTGCAGAGAAAACCAGTTAGACTGTGAGTCTATGAATGGAAAATCCAATATATTCCACTGCTTAAATAATCATAAAAATAAAAAAGTACTTGTAATTGCTGATGGTGCAGCATTTGGTTCAGAGATAGATCGTGTATTGCAGCTTCTTCAGGAAAGAAAAAATGCGGCACTGTATTTGCCGGAATCCTTTGAGTGGATGATTCTGAACGCAGGTATTCTGAAGAATAGTCGTATAAGAGAAATATTGGAAGACCCATCGGAATATGTGGAAAGTAAGGATTATTTTAGTTGGGAGCGATTCTTTACTGCTGTTTTAATTGAACAGACGAAGGATACTTATTTAGCGTATGCGAAACGTAAATTAAATCCAGCTTATCTGAGTGTCTCTGTTAAGAAATCTATTTTAGAGCAAATGAATAAGATTCAACTGACTGGTATGGACAGATAAAATTTGATCAGAAATGTGATTGAGACCAGAGCTGGATTTCAACAGAGACTATACTTCAAAATTGATATTTGCGAAGTTCTACACTGGTACAGGTTATCAGTGGGATTCCCTAAAGTTTTACTCTGGTACAAGTTATCAGCGGGCTTCCTCGAAGTTCTATTCTGAAACAGGGGTTTGCGCGGAGCCTCACGTAAAGTTTGAGGGAAGTTGAGAACTCCACTCGCAGTGCCTCATTCGCTCCGGCGTTGCCTTCGCTCATGCGTACTGTCGTACTATGAAAAGTCAAGTCAATTCGGCTATCGGTGAGCAAGCTCCCCATAGTCGATTGCCTTGACTTTTCGCACTGCTCGTTACCTCGACAACTATCAGTTTCAGAGTGCTCCAGTCTGGAACCCGTAGGACTCCCTGAACATATATGGCTCAGTTTCACAATAATGGGACAAAAATGGAGTAGTCTAAAAATAATAAATCATACCGAAAACTGTAGATTGCTTTTTCCTCCACTCTTCTCTAAACTGGAGCTTACGAGAAGAAACCTATGCACCGGGGTTCTCAAAAAAGAAAAGGAGGAGAATATATGTCTTCTAAGGTGAAAAGACGTCAGGTGATTCGAAAAGCAATGGCTGGACTGTTATCGCTGGCAATGGCAGTGACCATGATCACGCCGGCAGGCAGCACCGTATATGCATCGACACTGGACGACGAGCAACTGACAACTGTCGAAACGCAGGAAGAAGCCGTTCCCGAAGTGGAAGTGGAAGTCCCTGCGGACGACCCCACAGAAGTATCCGAAGTCCCCGAAGCTTCCGAAGTGGAAGTCTCTGAGACAACGGAAGATCAGGCAGTAGAAGTTCTTAATCCCCAAACCCTCTCAATTAACGACATTAACACGATTCAGGCAGTGACTGATATGACCATGTACGGTCAGGGCCTGACGGAAGTTATTATAACTTACAGAGAAGGAGTTGATGTCAGCAGAGTAACGGCAGCGAATTACGTGCTGGAAGATCGAGGCAGTCTGAGTCCCGATTACGCGAAGTTCACGATTGACAGCGTAACGACCGAAGGCCAGACCGTGACTCTGAAAGTGAGCAATGACACTGCTGCTACGGCTAACAATTCCATTATCTATACTGGTGAGAACGCTGGCAAGCGTGAGCGCAACGCGCTCGGCATCTACTGTACCGGTGC
>JAJEQR010000003.1 GCA_020687485.1 Hominifimenecus microfluidus
AAGTATACGAAGATCGACCGCGACCGCATCATCCTTCACGGAAACTCCCGCGGCACGATGGCTTCGAACACGGTAATCCGGGCGCTGACCGGACAGCCGTACATCAACAACCAGATTTCGAAAGAGAACCAGCAGCCGCTGACTCTCGACAAGTCTGTCTATGATTTTGACATTTCCGTATATCTGTGCCACAATGGTACGCTCGGCGATAAGATCGGCTTTGGGAACGACGGATGTGAATGGAATGAAGAAGTAAGAGAAGCAATCGCAAAGACCGGACTTCGCGTATGGGTGTTCGACGGTCAGCAGGACACCAATAACGTAGATAGCGTGGCAGCTCTGATCGCAGCTTACGAGAAGGTCGGCGTGAAGGATTACGATATCCGCCTGAGCGGTTATCCCACCAATATCTACTCTTACTGGGGCGAGAGTGATCACTCCACGACCCGTATTAACTTCTGGTACTTTGCAGACGAGCCTTTCCATGGCCCCGATGTAGACGTTGTGGATGGACAGCTGGTATATAATAATGAGCTGGAGCCCGGCGATACCTACACGCTGCCGGACGGTTGGTATGGCAAGAATGCAGGCTCCTCCAAGGATGGCTATGCGTATACCATTTATGCAGAGAACTTTGAAGACTGGGCGCTGCAGGAGATCGAACCGGAAGAGATTGTTCATACGCAGGCCATCACAGCTCCCGGCCCGTTCGGCCAGAAACTTTCGGCAGTCATCGTAGAGTACAAGGATACCGTAGATGCGTCGAAGCTGTCGGCGGATACCTACGAGCTGCGCGCGGAGACGAACAACCTGACCGGCGAGTACGCATGCTCTACGATTACCCGTGTCTACACGAACTCCGAGCCAGAGCTGCTGCCGGAAGGTGCAGATTCCGTACCCGGTAAGTATGTGATCATCGAGACCGATAAGTATGATAAGGTTGGCCTTGTGGTTGATAATTACTACTACAAGACCGGCGAGGACACCACCGCTTCTCTGGCAATCCGCAAGGATCTGAACGATTGCTATGTAATCGGCATCGCGCAGAAGGCGGACGTCGTTGACGCGGCGGGTGAAGTTCTGGCTCCGGCTTTCGAAGCAGTGATTGATCCAGACGACATCACCTTCCCGGTTCTGGACGAGTTTCAGTACCTGCATCTGAACGATAAGGAAGCAAATGATGTTCTGGCTGGCTTTACTTTTAAGAACAACAACTATGAGTACTCCATCAGCAGCAATACCACGAAAAGCGATCATCAAAATCTGACGGAGGACGACCTCCTCGGCAACCTGAACGAGGCGACTCTGTCCGGGCTGGGCGTGAACATCTGGTATCACCTGCCGGAGAATTATGATCCCGCGAAGAAGTACCCGTTATTCGTATATACGCACGGCACCGGCGAGTGTGTGACCGTGAAGGCAGCGGCAGACGGAACCGAGATCAACAATGTCGGCGTTCACTTTGCAGTGAATACGGCGGCTTCCATGTGGGCCGAGGCAGCTGACTACGGTTATGAGGATGTGATCGTGATTGCGCCTCAGTACTACAGCGGCAACCAGCCCCGTGAGGACGGTTACGAGAGAGATGACGCGATGCGTGCAGCATTCTGCTATGCGCTGGCGAACTTCGCAGTAGACCGTGACCGCGTCTATGTGACCGGTACTTCCCAGGGCGCAGGCCGTACCACAGCTCTGCTTCGTGACTGCGCAGATTATATTACAGCTATCGTAGTTCAGAACGGCGGCTACAGCTCCTACCTGTCCAAGCGGGAAGGCGGCGTGGAGATGCACGAGAAGATCATGAAGTTTGCGGCATCTCAGAATGTAGCGGTATGGTTCTTCCAGGGCAACGACGACTTTATCTCCCCGCCCGTAGTAGCGGAGACGATGTACACGGCTCTCTGGAACCTGTATAAGGAGAGCGGCAAGACGGAAGCATGGCTGCAGGACAACCTGCGCATCACGCATTTCCCGAAGAAGCTCTATACGGATATGAATGAGTCCAGTGCTCATTCCTCGATTAAGCCCACCTACGAGTGGTACGCGATCTATGACAATGACCGTTACTACGGAACCTATTCCGATGCCGAGGAGAGTCTGGGTAAGGATCTGGATCTGGTATACGGCAAGAACGATCCCAACGGCTACAAGGGCATGATGGACTGGGTTCTGTCGAAGAAGAAATCCGAGCTGAACGAGGAGACTCTTCAGGAGCAGGTAGAGAGCATTGACACCGTAACCATCCCGAATTTCTATGGACAGAAGGTCGGCACCGTAATCGTAACCTTTAAGGATGGCACCGATATGGCAGCTGTTGAGAAGGCCGGCGTAAAGCTGTACGACCGCGGAAGTCTGAATGCACAGTTCGGAGAGGTTAAGGTTTCGGATGTAAAGTATGACGGCAACAAGGCAATCCTGACGATTGATCAGGGCAGCGAGAAGCTGACGGACCGCAGCCGCAACGCTTTCGGCGTATATGCGACGGCAGGCTGGTATATCGATACCGCAGGCAACATCTTTGCAGGCTCCGAGGATACGACGGATGCTCTTGGTATGACGATCCATGCAAATAAGACCCGCAAGGGTTATCAGGCCCGCAAGAACCTGGATCTGATCCTCTGCGTAGGCACGGAAATCCCCGATGGCCTGGCGATGACCGACGGAATCGGCAATCTGCTTCGCAACACCGCATGGAATACCGTTGTGAATGAAGGCTATGACCGCATCGAGAGCATGATGATCGATGTCGGCTGGAAGGCCGAAGGCTACACGATGATGAGCGATGAGGGATATGTTCCGATTCAGGTGATCTGGCCGGAAGGCTACGACGCGAAGCGTGCGGAGAAGTACCCGGTGGTTGTATACCAGGCGGGCGCAGGCCTGTGCTACTGGGAGCTGACGGATACCAGCGTGGACGGCGTTCTGGCTCCGGCAAACAATCCAGGTGGAAACTTCGCTTTCGACAACATGATGACCGGCTGGGCGGAAGCATATCCGGAAGCCATCATCATGAGTGTGGATGTTCACAGCGCGGATCAGGTTGTCTCTGCGAAGGAGATCACTGGCGTGCTGGATCATTTCATCAAGAATTACAATGTAGATAAGGACAGAATCGTGGGTGTAGGCAACTCCTTCGGTACGGTAATCCTGTCTGATGTGATCCGTCAGCGTCCGGATCTGATCTCCGCATTCGTAGAGAATAACGGCAGACTGGGTAATCCGACCGACGGCTCTACTGTAGACGGCACGCTGGAGCACAGCGCTATCAAGCACTGGACGGCAGCAGAGCTGCAGGCCGTTCTGGATAATCAGATCTCGATCTGGTTCTTCAACGGCGAGACCGATTCCGCACATCCGGCGGTTCAGCAGGATATCTACACGATTATGCAGCAGCAGTACAAGGCTGCTGGTATGAGCGACAAGTGGATCAGCGAGAACCTGAGAGCCTCCGGTTATCAGTCCTGGAACTTCAAGGCCTGGGGCGAGACTGATCATTCCTGCACGAAGATCACGGCATGGTACTACCTGACGAAGCCTTACCTGACTCCGAATGAGAATGGCGTGGCATTGAAGCCGGGTGACACCTACCGCTTCACCGGCAAGGAGAACGCAAACTACTACGGCGCTGACAAGTTCGATTACAAGGTATATGCGGAAAGCGTATCCGAGTGGGTGAAGAACGTATTCGCAGGCAAGTATGCGGATACGGATGAGCCTGATGTTCCGGTAACGCCGGTATATGACGATGTAGAAGCCTTCGTTGCTCGTCTGTATGAGAAGGTTCTCGGCAGAACTCCGGACGCGAAGGGTCTGGCCGCATGGGTGAATGTCCTGAAGAAGGGCACGAACGGCGGCGAGGAAGTTGCGAAGGGCTTCATCTTCAGCGATGAGTACATCAAGAAGAACACCAGCAATGACGCGTTCGTAGAGATGCTCTACAACACGCTGCTGGGCCGCAATTCCGACGCGGCAGGCAAGAAGGCATGGACCGCTCAGCTCGACAAGGGCATCGCGAACCGCGAGCAGATCGTGGAGGGCTTCATCCATTCGCCGGAATTCATCAGCATCTGCCGGAAGACTAATATCTTTACGACGGCTGCGGAAGCATTTGCTGCACGCCTGTACACGAAGTGCCTGGGCAGAGATTACGACAAGGCCGGATTGCTGGCATGGGCGACTCTGCTGCACAGCCAGGCAATCGGCGGCGGTGAGGCTGCGAAGGGATTCTTCTTCAGTCCTGAGTTCGAGAAGATGAACCTGGACGATAAGGAATTCGTAAGCCGCTGCTACCGTACCTTCCTGAACCGTGAGCCTGACGCGAAGGGTCTGGCGGATTGGATGCGCGTTCTGGCAGAAAGCAAGGATCGCGAGTCCATTCTGGACGGCTTCATCGGATCGGATGAGTACGCAAAGCTCTGCGTATCTTATGGAATCCGCAGATAAGTGTGAAGCTGTCGGCAGTATTGTTTCCGCCGACAGGTGAAAAAATGAAGAGTGTAAGGCAGGCAGCTGACATCAGCCTTTGACAGGAGACTGCCTGCATTTACCGGAAAGCCGCTGACGCAATTTGAGGTCAGCGGCTTTCTTTTTGTATTTTAATTGAGCAGAAAATGAAAAATATGTAATTTATATCCCCCCACCCGGCTTGTGAAGTATATTTTAATACTTTACAATGACTGATAGCGGAGAGGATGAAAGAATGGCAAAAACAAGGAATTTAACAAAAGGGAATATTGTGAAAAATCTGATATTTTTTGCAATTCCGCTACTGTTAAGCAGTTTGGTACAGCAGCTATATAATACAGTAGATCTGATTTTTGTAGGCAATATGATTAGCAAGTCGGCTTCGGCAGCTATTGGCGCAAGTTCACTTCTGATTACATGTCTGGTTGGATTTTTCGGAGGTATGTCGGTAGGAACCGGTGTGGTAGTGTCACATATCTTCGGAGCAAAAGATTATGGAAAACTGAGCCGTGCGATACATAATGCAATCGCTTTTAGCCTGGCTGGCGGATTTTTTTTGTTTGTTGTTGGCTTTTTATTTGCACCGGTATTTTTGGCCTGGATTCATACACCGGCGGAGCTTCATGCAAATGCGGTAGGTTATCTGCGGATTTACTGTATTTCATTTGCATCTATGTTTGTCTATAATATGGGCTCCGGTGTGCTGCGCGCGGTAGGAGATTCCCGATCTCCTCTATATGCTCAGCTGGCAGGAGGTCTGGTGAATGTGGCAGCAGATTACTTCCTGATTCGGATTATGGCGAATGGTGTTTTCGGAGTTGCACTGGCTACGCTTTTTTCTCAGACAGTTGCGGCAGCTCTGACGTTGTATCGTCTGCATAAGATGGATTCGGAATATGCGTTCCAATTTCGAAAGATTCGCTTTTCCACGGACATTTTGAGTGAAGTGATTCGGATAGGCGTTCCGGCAGGAATTCAGTCTCTTGTGATTACATTGTCCAATGTGATGGTTCAGTATCATATTAACTCCATTAGTGAGGACGCAATCGCAGCTTTTACGGCCTATTTTAAAGTAGAGCTTATTATCTACCTGCCGATTGTGGCAATGGGACAGGCTGCAATGGCTTTCGCAGGACAGTGTAAGGGCGCTGACGACAGGGAAGGAATACGAAAAGGGACAAAAATCTGTTTGCTGCTTAGTATAATTATGACAATTGTTATCAGTGTGCTGGCGCTGCTGTGCGGTGCTGCACTTTTCCGTGTTTTTATAAAAGAAAAGGCAGTGATAGAACTTGGATGCAGGATCATCCGCATATCATTCCCGTTCTATTTCCTTTATTGTATTCTTCAGATTCTGGGAGACAGTTTGCGAGGGTGTGGAGAAGTCAAATGCCCGATGTGGATTGTGCTGATGAATATATGTCTGCTTCGAACGGGACTCCTGTTCCTGATAGCGCCGCAGGGAGGAAATGCGGAAAGCGTGGCGTCTGTATATCCGGTTACCTGGGGAATAACAGCTGTTTGTATGATAGTATATTACCTGCATTATCATAAAAAAGAGATTATAGTACAAGAGAAAAGAGGATTGACATGAATAAAGAAGAAAGAGATCGCCGCTGGGCCAGTGGCGAAGGATATAATCGCTATATCTCCAGCGAGCTGGATTCTTTTCGAAAGAATGCGTGGAAGCTTCAGATTGGAAAGCACCTGAACGGAAGAAAAGGGCTTGAAATTCTGGATGTAGGTACAGGACCTGGCTTTTTTGCCTGTATTCTTTCCGAAGAAGGACACCATGTGACAGCGATTGACAGCTCAGAAGGAATGCTGGAGAAAGCCAGAGAAAATGCGGAACGGCTTGGCGTAGAGCCGAAATATTTGCAAATGGATGTAAATCGGCTGGATTTCCAGGATCAGACCTTTGACGTGGTGGTGATGAGAAATGTGACATGGACGCTGGAACATCCGGAGATGGTTTATGCGGAATTCAAGAGAGTGCTGAAAGAGGGCGGACTTCTGCTGATATACGATGCGAACTGGCATATGCACTTTTTTGATCCGGAGAAGATGAAGAGGGTAAGAGAACGGGAGGCACGGTACTTACAGAAATATGGACGCCGGGAAGTGGTTTCCGGGGGTGATATGGAATATTTTAAAACGGCTCCGCTGACCAACACGGTGCGACCTGACTGGGATGTCAGAATTTTGAATCATCTTGGCATGCACGTTGAGATCACAGAGGATATCGGGCGCTTTGTTTATGAGGAATGGGAGAAAGATCTTTACGGCGAGTCGCCGCTCTTTGAAGTCTGTGCGGTGAAAAGCGTAAAGACGGATGCTGAGAAAAATATGTGGAGCTACTGGCAAAAGCGAGCAGAAAGCTTTGGTATGGATTCGAGCGGGAAAGGAATTCAGAATATACAGGAACGTTTCCGGCGTTATCTTCCGGAGGGAAGCGCTAAAGTGCTGGATATCGGCACGGGGACAGGGATTATCGCCATTTCTCTGTCTATGATGGGACACGAGGTAACCGCAGTGGATCTCTGTACCAATATGCTGGAGAAGGCCGGGGAAAATGCCCGGACGTATGGTCAGCAGATTTCGATGCTCTGTGCCAGCGCTGATGAACTTCCTTTTGAAGATGATTCCTTTGACGTCATTGTATCGAGAAATGTCACATGGGCTCTTGCGGAACCGGAAAAAGCTTTTCTTAGCTGGAAGCGTGTTTTGAAGCCGGGTGGGCTTCTTGTGTATCTGGATGCGAATCATTATTACTATTTATTTAATGAGGAGGATCAGAAGAACCGGGAACGTATCATTGAGATTAATGGTTCGGCTCATATGCAGGATCGAAAGGAAACATATGATTATTCTCTTTGCGATCAGACGGCTCTTGAACTCCCGATGTCGCGTTTCAACCGTCCGAGGGAATGGGATGAGGTCAACCTTCCCAGGTTTGGTTTTCAGATTATAAACAAAGAGGTTTCTTATCCTCAGAAACTTCTAAAATATGGAATCGGAAAAGGATACTACACGGAGTTCCTCATTGCGGCCATGAATGAAAAGTGAGCGGAGGTATGAAGAAGTATATTGTAAAAAGGCTGTTGTGGATCATTCCCATTATGCTGTTGATTTCTTTTATTGCCTTTTCACTCATGTATTTATCGCCGGGAGATCCTGCAGTGATCTATTTGTCTCAGGGAGGAGATGCGCCTGCAGCAGAAGCTGTGGAGGAACTTCAGCAGAAACTGGGGCTGGATGAATCTTTCTTCACACAGTATATTCGATGGCTGGGGAAACTTTTTCATGGCGATATGGGAACTTCAATTTTTACCGGAAATCCGGTGAAAGAGGAGATCTTGAGATATTTTCCGAATACGCTGAAGCTGACGCTGCTGGGAATGCTGCTGACATTGCTGATTTCGATCCCGCTTGGTGTCTTGTGCGCCATACAGGAGAATCGATGGCTGGATCTGCTGATTCGTGGGCTGACGTTTGTCACCGGTTCTCTGCCTGGCTTTTTTGCGGCTATGCTGCTGACATATTTTTTGGGCGTGCGGCTGAAATGGCTTCCAACCATCAGCTCCGGAAAGCGGATCGGGATTCTTATGCCGGCTTTGACATTGGCGCTCTGTCTGTCAGCTACCTATATCCGGCAAATCCGGGCAGCGGTTGTGAAAGAGTTGGGAGAAAACTATATTCGCATGGAACGTGCCAGAGGATTAAAAGAACGGATGGTTCTGTATCAGGGGGCGTTGAGGAGTGCGATGCCATCAATTATGACCGTTGCAGGTATTAATATCGGTAATCTGCTGGGAGGAACCGCTATTATAGAAATGGTATGTACTTATCAGGGCATGGGACGGCTGGCAGTGGATTCTATTACGAATCGTGATTATCCGCTGATGCAGGGGTATGTACTTGTGATGGCAGTCGTTTATGTGCTGGTGAATCTGGTTGTGGATATTGCCTATGCCTATATGGATCCAAGAGTAAAGCAGGAATATATTCTGGAAGGAATGAAAGGAGCAGAAAGTGGGAGAAAAGACAGGAAGAACAGGAAAATTAGATCGGAGTGACAAGAGATTCCTGTTCTGGAGCGTGGCGGTTCTGGCGCTGTTGATATTTTCACTTTTGGCTCCGCATCTGGCTTCGCATGATCCCTATGAGATTAACCTTTCCCTGGTTACAGCGCCGCCGGACAGTGAATACTGGATGGGGAATGATTATGTGGGGCGCTGTATTTTCTGCAGACTGCTTCATGGAGCAGCCCGCTCCATTTTTGCAGCAGTCCTGGTAGTGATGCTCTCGTTCGTCATTGGCACCCTGATTGGTACAGTCTGCGGTTATGCCGGAGGCAGGATAGATATCATTGTGATGCGGCTGGTAGATGCGGTTCAGGCATTTCCTAATCTGATTTTTAGCATTTCAGTAGCGGCTATGCTGGGCAGCGGCTTAAAAAACTGTATCATTGCCATGGTGATTACAGGATGGACACAGTATGCGCGTCTGGCCAGAACAAAAGTGCTGGATATTAAGAAAAAAACGTATGTGCGCGCGGCCAGAGTATCCGGAATGTCAGGTCTGGAAATTCTGTTATACACGATATTGCCGAACAGTCTGTCTCCGCTGATTGTGGCGGCAAGCATGCATGTAGGAAATGCAATATTGAGCTTCTCCGGCCTTTCCTTTCTGGGACTGGGCAGTCCGCCGCCCTATCCGGAATGGGGAACGATGCTGAATGATGGAAGAAGTACCTTTCAGACAGCGCCCTGGACAATCCTTTTTCCGGGAGCAGCGATTGTATTGACCGTTATGATTATGGGAATGTTTGGGGACAGCCTGAATGCGAAGTTAAATCCGAGAAAAGACGAAAGTAATGAGATTTAGAACAAAAATTTAAAATAAGTGGAGGAAAAGATTAGTGATGAAGAGAAAAGCAAAAGGACTGATTTGCATTGCCATTCTTGGCAGTATGCTGGCAGGCTGCGGGAATAAAGAGGTATCTACGACAGCATCTGATATGAAATCGGGAGATGTTGAGCTGACTTATTGCGTAAATTCAAGCAATGCATCGGCGGGAGTTACACATGATCCGGCAGTAGATTATACAGGATCCCGAAGCCTTTTCCGGGGGACATGTGAAACGTTATTCGTGCTGGATGATGATACGAAAGAAGTAAAAGGATTTCTTTGCAGCGATTGGAAGCAGACGGATGATACAACATGGACATTCACAATTCGGGAGGGCATTACCTTTACGAATGGCAATCCTCTGGATGCAGAGGCCTGTCGCGCTGCGCTGGATTATATTTTTACGAATAATACGCGACTAGGAACGCTGGCGGATGTATCTTCTATGGAGGCGGACGGACAGGTATTAACCGTTCATACGAATAAAATCTGTGCGATTCTTCCGCGTATATTGTCCGATTCCAATGCCATCATTTTTGATACTACGGCATCGGAAGATTATAGTAAGGGGCTGGTAGGAACCGGTCCGTATATTCTTGACAGTGTGGATGCGGAAGGAAACTGCGAACTTTCCAGAAATGAGAATTACTGGCAGGGAATGCCGGCGGCATCAAAGGTTCATACAAAAGCAGATCTGTCGGCGGACGCGGTTACGCTGGCCATGCAATCGGGTGAACTGGACTGGGCCTCCGTATCGGATTCCGATCTGAAGCTGTTTGAGGGGAATGACGATTATGTAATCAGTGAATATAATGGACGGCGTGTGTATTACCTGTATGTAAATCCGAATTATACGTTTACCCAGGATCCTGCTCTTCGAGAGGCATTAACATACGCGTTTAATCGCCAGGAGATTGTGGATGGCGTGTACGCCGGACATGGTTCGACGACTCGTTCTATCTTTACAGAGGATTCCCAGTTCTATACGGAGGAATATCTGCAGCCGGACTTTGACCAGAATAAAGCGAAGGAACTTCTGACAGCTGCAGGATATACCGATACCGACGGTGATGGCTTTGTAGAAAAGGACGGGGAACCGGTAAAACTGAATATTACGTATTATGATAAGAATGGATTTAAGACGCTTAGCGAGGTAATCCAGTCGCAGTTAAAGGCTATCGGAATCGATTCCGAAATCACGGTAACGGACTCTATCGCAGATACGCTGATGAACGGAGAATACAATCTCGGAACGTACGGATATAATACAGAGACTCTGGGAGATTGCTACAACTATTTGCAGCCGGTATTTGGTACAGGTGCTACATCCAATTTTACAAAGTTTTCCAATGAAAATGTGGACAGGCTTCTGGATGAACTGACAGTGACTGCAGATGAAGAGCAGAGAGCGAAGATTGCGCAGGAGATGCAGCAGTATCTGTATACAGAGAACGATCATATTTATTTAATGCATGTACTGAACTACCAAGTGGCAAAAAAAGAAGTCAGGAATCTGACCGCTCAATTCGGAAGTGACCAAGGGGACGCTTCTATTTTATGGAAGATCACGAAAGAATGAAAGACGCTGCATTATTGAGGATATCGAACCTGAATACGATGTATGGAAATTCCCTGATTTTGAAGGGAATTTCCATGTCTGTAGGACATGGTGAAATTGTGGGAGTTGTAGGTGAATCCGGCAGTGGGAAGAGTACCGTCATTTATTCCGCTATGGGACTTCTTGGAAAGGGAGGTCGTGTGGCATCTGGAGAAATTCGTTATAAGACGCAGGATCTGTTGAAAATTTCGGCGGAGGAATTACGAAGATTGCGCGGCGAGAAAATGACTCTGATTGCGCAAAATCCAATGGATTCCTTCCATCCTATTCGAAAAATCGGGAAGGAACTGCGATTGTTTGTAAAAGCACATCAGACAGTAAGTTATCCGAAAGCAGAGAATGAGATGCTGCGGCTGATGGAAAAATTCGGCTTGCGTGACGGGAGAGAGATTCTGGGGAAATATGCCTTTGAACTCAGCGGGGGTATGTGTCAGCGAACGGCTGCTGCTCTTGCCATGGTAAGAAAACCGGAAGTACTTTTTGCAGACGAGCCTACCAGTGCGTTGGATGTAACCGTGCAGAAGCAGGTGGTGGAAGAGATGCTGCGTGTAAGAGAAGAGGCAGGAACGTCGATCTTGATAGTTTCCCATAATATTGGCGTAATCTCTTATATGGCGGATAAAATCTATGTAATGTATGCAGGCAGTGTTGTGGAATATGGGAGTACCAGGGAGATCATACGATATTCGGCGCACCCATATACTCAGAATCTGATACAGGCCGTTCCCAAAATGAATCAGCCGATTTTCCGGGCGGCAGGCACTGCCATGAGAGCACAGGAAAGCAGCGGATGCCCATATGTGAATCATTGCCCGGAGAAAAAGAAAATATGTGAAGAACAAATGCCGGCTTTCCGGGAAATTTTGGATGGACATTATGTGCGTTGCTGGAAGTCGGGCGAGGTGTTGTAGATGGAACTGCTGAAAGTGGAAAATCTGGATAAATCTTTTCTTTCCAGCAAACACGCAAAGCTGGTTCATGCGGTAAATCAGGTCAGCTTTACTGTAAACAGCGGAGAATTTGTGGCTCTGGTTGGAGAAAGTGGATCAGGAAAAAGTACAGTGGCCCAGATTATAGCAGGACTTACACCTGCGGATTCCGGAGCTGTTTTTCTGAGGGGAGAGCGTGCTGCATATCCGTATTTCCGGGAATATTATAAGTTCCTGCAGATGGTGTTTCAGATGCCTGTGGATTCTTTTGATCCCAGGTGGAGAATCGGGAAGGTTCTGGAAACCATTCTGAAACGATTTGCGTATCCGGGAAATCGCAGGATGAGAGCAGCCGAACTTTTATCTATGGTAGGACTTCCTCTGGCATATCTGGATAAGTTTCCTGCTCAGATGAGCGGAGGGGAATGTCAGAGAGCGGCTTTGGCCCGCGCGTTGGCTGTGGGGCCGGAACTTTTGATTTGCGATGAAATCACAAGCGCTCTTGATGTGAGCGTCCAGGCTCAGGTTATAGATTTACTTCTGCAGTTAAAAGAAAAAACAAAGATTTCTTTGCTGTTCATTTCGCATGATCTGGCTCTGGTGCAGGGGATCAGTGACAGAGTTTTGGTTATGAAAGATGGGATGATTGTAGAGAGCGGCAGCACCAGTGAAGTTCTTGGAGCCCCCAGAACTGCATATACAAGACAATTAATTCAGTCACTGATCACGATCGAAGACGCAGAAAAGGAAAGCCGCTGACGCAATGAAAAGTCAGCGGTTTTCTTTTTGGCGAGTAATTGTGAATTTTCAGACTTTCACATTTTTGTTCCAAAAGAAATTGCAAACAGAGAGCGGAAACGATATAATACAGGTTATAAACAAAAATGTGGGAGAGGTTTCATTAGTGAATAAGAATTCTCTGTATTTTTCTTTAAAAAAGGCGATTCATACCTTTCGTCTGAAAAGTATTTTCTGCAGAATCCTCGTGGTGCTTGTGGTGCTGATTCTGGGAATCTGCAGCCTGTTCTATCTGGTGATCAGCAGTCACTATCGGGAGAGCAGTCAGGAACACGAGATTAACGGCAATTTGGCGGCTCTGAATCTGATCGGGAATCAGATGGAGGATCAGATCCTGAAATCCGAGACGCAGTTGGAAGAGCTGCTGGATCTAAATGTTCTGGAGATGCTGGCTTCGCAGGAGGATATTTTCTCGAATCCGGCTGCGCTTGATATTGTACAGAAGCTGAAAAAGCTGGCGGATGAGAATCCGCTGATTGCGCGTGCCTTCCTTTATACGGAGCAATGGGATGCGCTGCTCTCCTCGGATCAGACGGTGAAGCCGCTGGACGATACGGAGGAGGCCTCGGTGGTAGCGTATTGCCGGGCGCAGAAGATGGAGAATACGATTGCAATGTTCAACGGAAATCTCTACCTGTTCTGTGAACTGCCCGGAGGCAGGCGCTCCGTGTTGGGAGCCATTGAGATTAATGGGGACTCCTGGTACCAGAACTTTTCGGAAAACGTGACGACGTTCCGCCCGGATTTTGAGATTTATCCGTTCCTGGGAGATGCTCCGCTCTTCCCGGATCAGATCGAATATCCGGATGAGCAGGCGTTCGAGGTTGTAAACCGTGAAGTGCGGAATTACGGGGATGAAGTCTGCGAACTGCCGAATGCTGCCGGAAAGCTTCTGGCTCACAGCTGCAGCAGTGTGGAACTCCATTTGTTGGGTTTTCTGGACGAAAATGAGGGTGCGCTCTCACTGGGAGCAGTTCTGCAGGACTCTTTCCCTGCGTTGCTACCGGCGTTTCTTCTGCTAGTTGCCGCCGGTATCGTTCTGATTGTCCTGATTTGCCGGCCGATGTGGCGGACTCTGCAGGCGATCCTGGAGCAGAGAAATCCGGAAGGATCCGGCAGTGAACTTGCGACACGGGGGACGAAGAATGAATTTGAGCTGATCAGCAGCCTGTTTCAGGAGCAGAAAAATCATGAAAACCGCCTGAGTGAACTGCTGCAGAAGAGCAGCCGGGCAGTGACGGAACAGGTGCTGCGGGATATTATTGATGGAAATGAGAAGAACGAGACGGTGATCCGCAGAACTTTTTCGGAGATTGCGGCTCCGTTTGACTGTGATCTTTCCTACAAGATCATTCTGGCTGAGGTTCTGCGGGAGGGAGAAGAGGATTTCTCGGCGGTTGAAGCGGAGATTAGCCGGATTGCTCTCAGAGATCTGGCCAGGAATTTCTGGAAGGAGAAAGCGCAGTGCCATATCCTGAATCACAATGACCAGAGAATTGTAATTGTGCTGGGATTTCCCCGGGAACTTTCCGTGCGGAATATTCGTGCCTGGGAGGAGGAGTTCGGAGAATTATGTATCAGTCGCTTTCAGAATTCTCCGGGGACGCCGGTTCTGGGAGTCAGTGCAGTATTTTCTGATGTGTTTTCTTTGGATGAGGCTTTCGTGGGCGCACGCGAGGAACTTCGGAAAAAACTCTACTATAATACAGAGAACAAAGATCCGAAGGATGTGTGCTCGGTTTATAAGAATAAAGTACATCTCTGCCTGGAGAGGATCAGCAGAGAGCCGGAGGAGGCCGCGCAGAGCATGCGATTGATTCTGCAGAGTACAGAGAAATATCCAGAGGAAGAGCGCCAGATCTGGCTGGACTATATCGATGAAATCCTGGAATACCTGCTGCGCAGTCAGATTCCATGTGAAGAACGATGGCTGGAGGGACGCATGGCTTTTACCGTGGAAGAGGGCTTTGCTGAGAGGCGAGAACAGCTGAAAGCCTGGCTGGAGCAGTTCCTGGAGAATGTTGTAGAGAAAATCATGGAGCAGGCCGGAACGGCGCAGGTGCATTACCTGGAGCAGGCGAAGAACTATATCCGGAATCACTATGACGACAGCAATCTGTCGCTTCTGACTGTGAGCGAAAACTGCAGCATCAGCCGCGGCTATCTCTCCAAGCTTTTTGCAAAGTATTCGGATGGAAGCTTCACCGATTATCTGAACTGGTATCGGGTTCAGCAGGCATGTGAACTTCTGAAGACGACCGGATTTTCCGTGCAGGAAATCGGTTTGAAGACAGGATTCAATTCGCCGCAGAGTTTCAGCCGGGTATTTAAGAAGCATATGAATGTTACGCCGTCTCAGTACCGCGTACAGAAGAGAAGGCAGGGGATGTAGCATGAAGGAAATTAGAAGAAATCATAATAGAAGAGTGTGGAGCACCGGGCTGCTGTTGCTTTGTCTGATTCTGCTTGCCGGATGTGGCGCTTCCGAAACGCCGGTCTCCTGGTTTTCTTACCATGAAGAGGAAACTGTGAGTCTGGATGCGGAGTCAGAGGAAAAGGAATGTACGACACTGATCCTGACACATTCGCAGGAGGAAGGAAGTTCGATCTATGAGATGGCGGAAATCTTTAAGGAACGTCTGGAGGCGGTTTCGGACGGAAAATACCAGGTTGAGATTTATCCCGCGAATACTTATGGAAGGATTGCGGGCAATTATCACGCGGTAAAGTCAGGGCGGATTGAAATGCGGATCGGCGGCAACAGCGATTCCTGTATGGATATTCTATCGTGGCTTCCGGCCTTTACGGATGTGGAGCCGGAACAGATGATGGAGAAGCTGCAGCCGGACAGCCCGCTCTATGCGCTGATTCAGGAGGAGTGTGAGCAGGATGGCTGCCGCCTACTGGGGATGATGTCGCCGATGTACCGGGTGCTGACCAGCAGCCGGAAGATCTCGTCAGTGCAGGATTTTTCAGGACTTACGATCCGCACGGTCGAGAGGGAGGGGGATACGCGCTTCTGGTCGCAGCTCGGAGCAAAGCCAACGTCAGCCTATGATATTGATCAATTGTATACGGCACTTCAGATGGGGCTTGTCGATGCTGAGGAGAATCCGATTGAGGTGATCTGCAGCCGGAAGTTCTATGAATATCAGGATTATTTTGTTGAGACAAAACATCGTTTTCTGCTGAATGGTTTCTTTATTAATGAAACATTCTGGGACAGTCTGCCAGAGATGGATCAGGGGATCTTCGAAGATGCCGTATCGTATGCGTTGCGTGAAGGCGATATCTATGCGCAGGAGAAGCAAAAAGAATACGAAGCCCTGATCGGAGAAAATATGGAGATCGTGGAGCTTTCGGAAGAAGATCATGAGATGATTCGCCAGACAGGCGGTGCTACCGTGAAAGCTTGGCTGGAGGAGATCTATGGCACAGAAAATGTGCAGAAAATACTTGACAGCCTGGAGTAATTCCGGTATAGTACAGACAACAAAAGGGAGTAGCTGGCGCCGGAAGGTGTGTGCTTTTCGTCAATACGATGGTTTTTCCATCCGGAAAGGAATGAAACAGCGAGACTTTTGCCATAATTCTGGCAGGGGTCTCGTTTTTTATTGGTAACAGCGGAAGCAAGCGGGAACCCGGAGTTTACACACAAGGAGGTAGCAACATGGTCATTCAGGTACTTATTCTTATCGCAGGTTTTCTTCTTCTCGTTAAAGGCGCGGACTGGTTCGTGGATGGCGCAGCTTCGTTGGCGGAGCGGATGGGAATTCCGCAGCTGGTGGTCGGACTGACGATTGTTGCGATGGGGACCAGCATGCCGGAAGCGGCAGTCAGTATCGCGTCAGCTCTGAAAAATAATCCGGAGATTGCAATCGGCAACGTCGTGGGGAGTAATACGCTGAACATTCTTCTGATTCTTGGGCTGACTGCACTGATTCATCCGATTCGGATTCAGCGGTCAACGATTCGATATGAAATGCCCTTTATGATCGCTGTTACGCTTCTTTTGACGGCTTTTGGAATCAGCGGAAGCCGGATTAGCCGTACAGAAGGCGTAATTTTCTGGGGATTGTTTATCCTTTATTTTGTATATCTATTCTGGTTGAGCCGGAATCACCGTAAACAGGGAACGGAAGATCTGAAAGATTCTGCTGCGTCTGGAATTACGGCTGCTTCGGTTTCTGCAGAAGAGAGCGTGGAAACGAAGGGAGGAAAGCAGCAGAAGCATTCGATCCTCTGGTATCTGGCAGAAATTCTGATTGGCGGAGCAATGGTTGTCTGGGGCAGTGACCTTGTTGTAGACAGCGCAACAGTGCTTGCCGGAATGTTCGGTATGAGCGATCGTATGATTGCTCTTACAATTGTAGCATTCGGAACGTCTCTTCCGGAGCTGGTGACTTCCGTGACGGCAGCGCGAAAGGGCAACGCGGATCTCGCAGTGGGAAATGTGGTCGGCAGCAATATTTTTAATATTCTGATGATCATCGGGACGGTAGCGCTGATTCGTCCGATTCCTTTCGCTGATGCTTTTTACCTGGATCTGGGAACAGCGATTATCAGCGCAGTGGTTCTCTGGTTCGGAAGTATTCCTTCGCAGCGGCTGGGACGTGCGATGGGAGCATGTCTGCTTCTTCTGTATGCTGGTTATTTTGTAATTCTTTGCCGGTAGTTAGTGGTCAGTGGTTAGTGTTTAGTGGTTAGTGAGCAGTTCTTCGGGGCTGCTCTTTTTGTATGGGAGAAGATTTTTTCTTGAATATATCGGGAATTTCTGAGAAAATGCGTGGGTTGGCACAGGATATGGTGAAGAAATGTACATTATTTAAACTGATAAACAAAAATTAAGAAATGTATATGGATTTTAAGCATGACGGATGATCGAAAGAATTGAAGATTGCCTTTGTACACAAAGTTGATTAAACTGGGGAGCATGAGCGGCTGCCCCATAGCAGCTGCGGAGAAGCACAAAGAGGCACCAGAAAAAGGAGGAAAAAAGATGTCTTCAGGAAGTAAACGACATCAGGTGCGCAGGATGATGGCAGGTTTGCTGTCGTTAACAATGGTTGCAACCCTTGTTACCCCGGCAAGCAGCCAGGTATACGCTGCCGCACTTGATGACACACAGGCAGAAGCGCCTGCAGCAGAAGCAGAAGTTCCCGAAGCGGAGCCGGCAGAGGACGCAGAAGCGCCTGCCGAAGAAGCAGAGGCTCCCGCAACCGAAGTGGCGGACGAGACCGCTGAGACGGTAGATGTTTCGGCAGAGGAAGTCTTCAAGAAGGAAAACCTTTCCATCGATGACATTAAGGAGATCCAGGCGATCACCGATATGACGATCTATGGTCAGGGTCTGGTTGAGGTGGACATCACCTACAAGGATGGCGTAGATGTCAGCGGTGTAACCGCAGCAGACTATGTACTGCAGGATCGCGGATCTCTCACCCCGGATTTCGGCGAGATCGAGATCGCATCCGCAGAGGTTGACGGTCAGACCGTAACCCTTGAGATTGCGAACGACACCGGCGCAACCGAAGCCAACAAGCTGATCTATAACGGCCCCAACAAAGAGGGTGTCCGTCAGAGAAATGCTTTCGGTATCTACTGCACCGGCGCATGGTACCGCGGAACCGATGGCAAGATCTATTATGGTAAAGACGACAACGACGCATACGAGAACAACACCACCGGCATGGGCTATCAGGCCAGAGAGTCCCTGGAGCTGAAGCTCAGCCATGCAGGCGAGACCGCAACGGCTGACCTTGCCAATGAGGACGGCAGCTACAAGGCGGATGGTCTGTGGCTTCCCACGATTGATGAGAACTTCGGCGAAGGCGGCCTGATTACCTTCGAAGAGGCTGGCATCAAGATCGAGTCCACGGCAAAGGATGCAACCGATGGAACCGCTGACCAGTATGTTCGCGGTTATATCCATGTTCCGGAGAACTACGACGGCCAGAAGGCACTGCCTCTGGTAATCACCATTTCCGGTAACGGTACTTCTTTCTGGATTCTTTCCGATGGAACCAACAACTTTGGAACTAACGTAATGTACGATGCAGCTACCACTGCATGGCTGGATAAGGATGTTATCGTAGTTGGTATCCATGACCGTTCCACGGTTGGTAAGGGTGGCGAGAATTACGACTATGTTGTAGATGACTGCAATGTAATCAAGTACATGCTGGACAACTACAACATCGATGAGGACAATATCATTATCCATGGTAATTCCCGCAGCACGATGGCATCCAGCACGATTATTCAGGCACTGGCCGGACAGCCTTACAGCGCCGGACAGGATGCACCGACCTGGGGCAGTGCTCCGAGAACCCACAAGCTGGATAAGAGCGTATATGATTTCACGATCGGCACCTTCCTGTGCAACAACGGTCTGTTGGGCGGTCAGGGACTCTGGACCGACGCAGATTATGACGCAGTAGCGAAGACCGGCCTGAGAGCATGGTGCTTCGATTCCGAGCAGGATTTCAATAACATCGACAATGCAGCGAAGCTGGAGGCTTCCTTCAAGAAGCTGGGTGTCAGCGACGAGTGGATCGCTGAGAACCTTCGCATCAGCTGCTTCCCGTCCGAGATGTTCTATTACTGGGGTGAGAGCGATCATTCCGTAACCCGTATGAACTACTGGTACTTCGGCGAAGGCCAGGTTTACTACGGCCCCGACATGGACATCGTAGACGGTCAGATCGTATACAACACCAAGCTGAACCCCGGCGACAAGTACGAAGTACAGTGCCGCGGTATCAGCCGTGACGGCACCAAGGTAGGCCATGAGTACACGCTGTACGGCGAGAACTTCATGGACTGGGCAGTTCAGGGCGAAGAGAATCCTGTACTGCAGAGCCGTGTAGAGAGCATTGATACCGTTACTGTTCCGAACTTCTACGGTCAGAAGGTAAGCCAGGTAACCGTAACCTTCAAGGAAGGCACTGACATGGATGCTGTCAAGGCAGCAGGCGTGACTCTGTACGACCGCGGCAGCCTGGACGCTCAGTTCGGCGAGGTTAAGGTCTCTGATGTGAAGTACGATGGCAACCAGGTAATCCTGACCATCGATCAGGGCAGTGAGAAGGTAACCGACCGCAGCCGCAACGCTTTCGGTATCTATGCGACCATGAGCTGGTACATCGACAGCGAAGGCAACATTTTCTATGGTAAGGAAGATACCACAGATGCTCTTGGCATGACGATTCATGCGAACAAGACCGGCAAGGGCTATCAGGCTCGTAAGAACCTGGATCTGATCCTCTGCGTAGGTACCGAGGATCTTACGATGGGTCTGGCAATGACCGACGGCGTCGGCAACCTGCTGGAGAACACCGTATGGAATCCGGTTGTAAATGAAGGCTATGACGATATCAAGACCCTGATGGTAAACGTAGGCTGGAAGGCAGAAGGTTACACCATGATGGGCGAGAACGGCGAGGTTCCGGTTAACGTAATCTGGCCCGAAGGATACGATGCAAACCGTGCCGAGAAGTACCCGGTAGTATTCTACCAGTGCGGTTCCGGCCTGTGCTACTGGGAGCTGACCGATACAAGCGTGGACGGCGTTCTGGCTCCGGCGAACAACCCCGGATGCAACTACGCATTCGACAACATGCTGACCGGCTGGGCGGAAGCATATCCGGAAGCGATCGTCCTGAGCGTAGATGTACATAACACCAGCGAAGTAGTAGCAGCGAAGGAAGTAGCCGGTGTTCTGGATTACTTCATCGCAAATTACAATGCAGACGCGAACAGAATCGTCGGCGTCGGCAACTCCTATGGTACCTTTGTTGTATCTGATGTGATTCGTCAGCGTCCTGAGCTGGTAGCCGCATTCGTAGAGAACAATGGTAACCTTGGTACTTTTGCTAATCAGGCAGAAGTAAACGGAACTCTGGAGAACAGCTCTCTGAAGAAGTGGACCGCAGACGAACTGAGAGATATGATCGACAATCAGGTTGCTGTATGGTTCATCAACGGCGAGACCGACGTAGCTCATCCGGCCGTACAGCAGGATGCCTACACGATCCTGAAGAGAGAGTACAAGGCGGCAGGCATGAGCGACGAGTGGATCAACCAGTATCTACGTGCTTCCGGTTATCAGTCCTGGAACTTCAAGGCATGGGGTGAGACCGATCATTCCTGCACCAAGATCACCGCATGGTACTATCTGCAGAACGCTTACCTGACTCCGAATGAGGACGGCGTAGCATTAAAGCCCGGCGACACCTACCGTCTGGCAGGCAAAGAGAATGCTCAGTACTATGGAGCAGATAAATTTGATTACACGGTATATGCAGAAAGCGTTGCCGAGTGGGCAAAGGATGCTGCCAACAAGAAGGCAGAAGAGCATCTGCAGGATTATGTAACAGATGTTCAGTACACCATCGTTAAGAACTTCTACGGCTACAAGGTAGGTACCGTTACCGTAACCTTCGCAGAGGACGTAGATGCAGCCGCTCTGGCAGCCGCAGACTTCACTCTGTATGACCGTGGTTCCGCAAATCCTTATTTCGGCGAAGTAAATATTGCTGACGTTAAGGTAGCAGGCAATGTAGTAACTCTGACCATCGATCAGGGCAGCGATAAGACCAGCGATCGCAGCCGCAATACCTTCGGCGCTCTGACCACCACCAGCTGGTACATGGATACTGAGGGCAATATCTTCTTCGGAAGCCAGGATGCGAACGACGAGCTGGGTATCGCCATCAACGCGAACCTGACCGGTAAGGGCTGCTTCCCCAGAAAGAACCTGGATCTGATCCTGAATGTTAACACCACCGGCGCAAAGAATGGTATTCCTTCCACCGATGGAATGGGCAACCTGATCGAAGGCTCTGTCTGGTCTGATATCAAGGATGAGTCCGGTCTGAGTGATATCAAGCTGGAGATGGTAAATGTAGGCTGGGATGCTGAAGGTTATACCATCGTGAACGAGCTGATGGGTACCGAAGGCAAGGTTCCGGTACAGGTAATCTATCCGGAAGGATATGACGCAAAGCGCGCAGAGAAGTACCCTGTAATCTTCTATCAGTGCGGCGGCGGCGTATGCTACTGGGAGCTGACCGATACGACTCAGGCAGGCGTATACGCACCGGCCACCAACCTGGGCGACAACACCGTATATGATGTCATGATGACCAAGTGGCATGAAGCGTTCCCCGAAGCCATCATTATGAGCGTAAACGTACATTCTCCGAACATCACCCTTTCCGCTACGGAAATTGCAAGTGTTCTGGACTATGCAATTGCCAACTGGAATGTAGATAAGGACAAGATCGTAGGCGTAGGTAACTCTCAGGGTACTCTGATCACCTCCGAAGTAATCCGTATGCGTTCCGATCTGATTGCAGGTTATGTAGAGTGCAACGGTAACCTGGGCGCAAACGTAGCAGCTTCTCAGGTAGACGGAACTCTGGCAAACAGCAGCCTTGGCAAGTGGTCCGAGGAAGAGATCAGCAACTTTGTAAAGAACAACGTAGCTGTATGGATGTTCAACGGCGAGACCGATGGCAACAACCCCGCAGTTCAGCAGGATGTAGCAGAAGTTGTTAAGAACCTGTATCGTGAGGCAGGCAAGAGCGAAGAGTGGATCGACAGCCACGTAAGAGCATCCGGACTGCAGTCCTGGAAGTTTAAGAAGTGGGGCGAGACCGACCACTCCGTAACCAAGGTAGTATCCTGGTTCTACATTGACAATCCTTATAACGATGTAAACGCAGGTCAGAAGGCTCTGAAGGCTGGCGATCTGTACCGCTTCACCGGTCAGGAAAGCAACTATGCAAACTACAAGTACACGATGAACTACGACTACACCGTATACGCTGAGAGCGTAAGCGAGTGGGTAAAGAACCTGTTCGCAGGCGCTTATGAAGAGCCGGTTGCTCCGGAGTACACAGACGTAGAAGCTTTCGTAGCACGCCTGTATGAGAATGTTCTCGGCAGAACTCCGGACGAAAAGGGTCTGGCTGCATGGGTAAATCAGCTTACGAGCGGTGCAAACGGCGGTGAAGAAGTTGCCAAGGGCTTCATCTTCAGCGATGAGTACATCAAGCAGAACACCAGCAACGATGAGTTCGTAGAGATGCTCTACAACACTCTGATGAATCGCAAGTCTGATGCTGCCGGCAAGAAGGCATGGGTTGCTCAGCTTGACAGCAAGAAGGCTACCCGCGAGGATATCGTGGAAGGATTCATCCACTCCAGCGAGTTCACCGGTATCTGCGAGAAGTACGACATCTTCGCTACGGCTGCAGAAGCATTCGCTTCCCGTCTGTATACGGAGTGCCTGGGAAGAAAGTACGACAAGGCAGGTCTCAAGGCATGGGCTGCTAAGCTGCACAGCCATGAGATCGGCGGCGGTGAGGCTGCCAAGGGATTCTTCTTCAGCAATGAGTTCCAGAAGCAGAACGTCAGCGATAAGGAGTTCGTAGCACGCTGCTACCGCACCTTCCTGAATCGTGAGCCCGATGCTGCCGGACAGGCAGACTGGCTGAAGGTTCTGGCTGGTACGAACCGCGAGAACGTTGTAAACGGCTTCATCGGTTCTGATGAGTACGCGAAGCTTTGCGTATCCTACGGTATCGACAAATAATGAGTGATCAGTGGTCCGTGACCAGTGATTAGAGAAAAAGAGCGCCGCCCGCGGGGAAACCCGCCGGGCGGCGCTTTTCTGCATTGATTAAGACAGTAATTATGCACACGGTAAGATCGTAAAAATCAATAAAGGGAAGTATGCAGTTCCGGCAGAAGCGCCAGCAGCGCTTCTTTTGTATTTAAATCCGGATCATCCAATACCCTTTCCAGCATCTGATTCAGGATCTCTCCCATCTGGGGACCGGGTTTCACACCGGCATCAATCAGATCCTTTCCCTTAACTGCCAGTGTCTTCAGAGATACGCAGTCCTGGGCGGCAAGCGATTCTTCATACAGCGCGCAGACCTTCTCGTAGGATGGAAGCAGGCGTTCCTTCGCATAATCGCTCTTGGCCATCGTATCCGCATAGATAATCTTCAGCAGAAGCGGGAAATAATCCTCGCCGACCTTATGGATTGCTTTCCGGAGTCCGGCGGCTGTCATATCAAAATGATAATCGTGATAGCGCGTAAGCACCTTGACTGCATCCACAGTTGTGTTATCGAATTTCAGACTGCGCAGGAATACGCGGGCCATCTCGGAGCTTTCCTTTCCGTGTCCGTAAAAATGGTCGATTCCATTTTCATCTGTCGAGCGTGTCCGCACCTTGCCAACATCGTGCAGAAGTGCTGTCCAGCGAAGGATCGGATCGGCTTCCACTGCCATCATCGTATGTAGCGTATGCTCTCCGACGGAGTAGCAGTGATACGGATTGTTCTGCGGCATGGTCATCATCTCATCGAATTCCGGGAAGAGGATCGCCGTAATACCCGTCTCATAGAAGAGACGGAACTTCTCAGGGTGTGCGGACTTTAAGAGTTTGGTCATCTCCACCTGGATACGCTCGCGGCTGATCAGCTCCAGTCTTTCCGCGAATTTCCGGATCGCCTGGAAGGTATCCGGTTCAATATCGAAGTTCAGCTGAGCGGCGAAGCGGATCGCGCGCATGATACGAAGTGCATCCTCCTGAAAACGTTCTTCCGGGACACCGACCGCGCGAATGATGCGGTTCTCCAGATCCTGCTGACCGCCATACAGGTCGATCAGCCCTTCCTCCGGATGATAGGCCATGGCATTGATGGTAAAGTCACGGCGTCTCAAATCCTCCGAAAGCAGAGATGTGAATGCTACCTGCGTCGGATGCCTTCCATCCTCATAGCTGCCGTCGATGCGATAGGTGGTTACTTCATAGCCGCCGTCCTGAATCAGAACCGTTACCGTGCCGTGCTGGATGCCGGTATCAACCGTTCGCCGGAACAGCTCCTTCACCTGCTGCGGCTGGGCGGCGGTCGTGATATCCCAGTCCTCCGGCGTGCGTCCCAGCATAGCGTCCCGGACGCAGCCGCCAACAGCATAGGCTTCATGCCCGGCTTCATTTAGTGTGTGTAAAATAATTGAAACTGCTTTTGGAATTTCCAAATACATAGAATGAGTCCTTTCTGATTTTTTTCGTCTTATTCAAGCACCTCCACCTTGCAGGCGTGTTTTTTGCTATTAAGTATATCCTTTTCTGCGCGCGGGCGCAATCATTTCCCTGCATTCTTTTTCCCCCTGCTCCCGCATAAGCCTCCTTCGGAATACATAGAATGAGGTAGTAATGCGTAAACCGCCGGGACGAGGGAGGTCAGGGAATGAACGAACGGGAATCGGAAATCTTGGAGAAATATCCGTTTCGGGTGGAGCGGATGAGCCGGGTGCGGGGCGCGTTCCTCTGCGAGACGGAGGATGGGCTGCGGCTGCTTCGGGAGACGGACAGTACGGAGAAGCGCCTGCAATGGGAGAATCAGATTCTTCTGCAGTTCCCGCAGAACCACCGGATCCGGGTAGAAACCTATGTGGAAAATGTGGACGGCGCGATCCGCACGGAGAGCAGCGACCGCCGGGCCTACTGCGTGAAGCGATGGCCAGAGGGCAGAGAGTGTGAGTCCGGCTCACGGGAAGACATCCTGCTCGGTACAGAGACGCTGGGGCTGCTGCACCGGGGTCTTGGCGGGATCGGCAGGCAGCTAGAGTCACCCGTGAATATCCGGGACTGGCGGGAGGAACTGGAGCGCCATAACCGAGAGCTGGTGCGTATCCGCAGTTATGTAAGAAGGCAGAGGCACAAATCAGAGTTGGAGCTGCAGATTCTTGCGGATTTCCCGTATTATTACGAGCAGGCAGAGCGGGCGGCGGTTCTGACGGGAGAAGCTGATCCGGAGATTTCTCTCTGCCACGGGGAGTACACATATCATCATCTGCTGTTCCGCGGACGGAGCACGGCTGTCGTAGACTTCTCCCATATGGGCTGGGGCGTGCCGCTCTCAGATCTGTATCTCTATCTGCGTAAGAATATGGAGAAGCAGAACTGGCGATTCCCGCTGGGAAAGGAGATGCTGGAGATTTATGAACGGCTGTGCCCGATGGGCGAGGACGGGAGGCGGTATCTCTATGCCAGGCTGACATATCCGGAGAAATTCTGGAAGCAGGTAAATTCCTATTATAATAGAAGAAAAAGCTGGATTCCCGTGCGGAACCTGGAGAAGTTGCGCACCCTGGAAGTGCAGAAAGAGAAGAAAGAGCAGTTTCTGGCGCAGCTCGCGGCGTTCTGGGGGATTTCATAGAAAATTCGCTTTACCAAAATCCACACTTCGATTATAATGGTGCTGAAGACTGTGAGAAGCAGTCCGACAGCACCATAATCATGTGTGTGAAAATCAAGATAAATAGGAGGAGACTCGATATGGGTTATATGGAATCCTACCGGGAATGGCTGGAGAATCCGTACTTTGACGAAGAGACAAAGGCAGAACTGAAGGCTATTCAGAATGATGAGAAAGAGATCCGTGAGCGCTTTTATGCTGATCTGGAGTTCGGCACCGGCGGTCTGCGCGGAATCATCGGAGCGGGCATTAACCGCATGAATAAATACACCGTTCGCAAGGCGACGCAGGGGCTGGCGAATTTTATCCTGAAGCAGGGAAGCGAGGCCATGGGCGTAGCAATCGCACATGACAGCCGCCATATGTCCACGGAGTTCGCAGAAGAGGCGGCTTGTTGCCTGTGCGCGAATGGAATCAAGGCATATGTATTTGACAGTCTGCGTCCTACGCCGGAGCTTTCCTTCGCGGTTCGTTATTATGGCTGCACAGCCGGCATCAATGTAACGGCCAGTCACAACCCGCCCGAATACAACGGTTATAAGGTATACTGGGCGGACGGCGCGCAGATTACGCCGCCTTATGATACCGGCATCCTGTCCGAGGTGAAGGCTGTGACGGATTATTCCACCGTGAAGACGATGAGCGTGGAGGATGCGAAGGCGCAGGGCCTGTTCATCACGATCGGCGCGGAGGCGGACGATGCTTACATGGCAGCTCTGAAGAAGCAAATCAAGCGTCAGGATTGCATCGACAAGTACGGGAAGGAACTGAAGGTCGTATATACGCCTCTGCACGGCACCGGCAATATCCCGGCCCGCCGTATCCTGAAGGAGATCGGTTTTGAGCACGTTACAGTTGTGCCGGAGCAGGAGCTTCCGGACGGCAATTTCCCTACCGTAAGCTATCCGAATCCGGAAGCGGCAGAGGCATTCACGCTGGCGTTGGCGCTGGCGAAGAAGGAGGACGCGGATCTGGTTCTGGCGACCGACCCGGATGCAGATCGTCTCGGCGTATACGTGAAGGATACCGCGACCGGCGAGTACCGTGTATTAACCGGCAATATGTCCGGCTGCCTGCTGGCGGATTATGAGATCGGCCAGTGGAAGGAGCAGAAGGGCCTGCCGGAGGACGGCGCTCTTGTAACCACGATCGTAAGTTCCAACATGGCGCAGGCAATCGGCAGAAAGTACGGCATCGATGTATACGAGACGCTGACCGGATTTAAGTACATCGGCGAGCAGATCAAGCGTTTCGAGGATCAGGGCAGAGGAACCTACCTGTTCGGTTTCGAGGAGAGCTATGGCTGTCTGATCGGTACACACGCGAGAGATAAGGACGCAATCGTCGCTACAATGGCGTTGTGCGAGGCTGCCGCTTATTACAAGAGCCGCAATATGACCCTCTGGGATGCTATGGTGGCGCTCTACGAGGAATTGGGATACTTCAAGGACGGCATTATCTCCTTCACGATGAAGGGCATCGACGGCCTGGAGAAGATTCAGAAGATTATGAACACGTTGCGTGAAGAGGCTCCGACCGAGATTGGTACTCACAAGGTACTGGCAGTTCGCGATTATAAGGCGGATACCCGCCGTGTGCTGGCGACTGGCGAGACGACGCCCTCCGGCCTGCCGCAGTCGAACGTGCTGTACTATGAGCTCGATGACGAGGCATGGTGCTGCGTAAGACCTTCCGGAACCGAGCCGAAGATCAAGATCTATTTCGGCGTAAAGGGCAGCTCCTTCGCGGATGCGGATGAGAAGTCACAGAAGATCGGCGAAGCGTTGAAGGAAATGATTGAACAGATCTGACGAGCGCGGGTAAGCAGGAATCAGGTATTCTTATATGACCGGCTGGAAAGCCGGTCATATCTGTTGTAAGGCTATGCCAGGGCTATCAGGAAGAATCAGGAGGCAGGAAAGATGAACGGAATCGAAACATTGCATCAGTGGATGCAGGAGAGTGAGCGTGTGGTCTTCTTCGGGGGCGCGGGTGTCTCCACGGAGAGCGGAATCCCGGATTTCCGCAGCACGGACGGGCTGTACAATCAGCAATATGATTATCCGCCGGAACAGATTTTAAGCCATACCTTCTTCATGCGTTGGCCGGAGGAATTCTTTCGCTTCTACCGGGACAAGATGCTTGCTCCCTCCGCGAAGCCGAACAAGGCGCACCGGGCGCTGGCGAAGCTGGAGGAGCAGGGAAAGCTGACCGCTGTGATCACGCAGAATATCGACGGTCTGCATCAGATGGCCGGAAGTAAGAAGGTACTGGAGCTGCACGGCAGCGTTCACCGCAACTACTGCATGCGCTGTCATAAGTTTCATTCCATGGAGGAAATCCTGCACAGCGAGGGCGTGCCCCGCTGCAGCTGCGGCGGCATCATCAAGCCGGATGTTGTACTCTATGAAGAAGGGCTGGATCAGCAGGTTCTGCAGGAATCGGTCGATCAGATCCGCCGCGCGGACATGCTGATCATCGGCGGAACTTCTCTGACGGTATATCCGGCGGCGGGACTGCTGGATTACTATACCGGGAACCGGCTGGTTCTGATCAATAAGACAGCGACGGCAAGAGATGGTCTGGCCAATCTGGTCATCAATGAGAGCATCGGCAAGGCTTTGGAGGGATTTCTATAATGGATATTCGGGTTGGAGATGTAATAAAGATGAAGAAGCCGCATCCCTGTGGCAGTCATGAGTGGGAAGTCCTGCGCGCAGGCATGGATTTTCGTCTGAAGTGCCTGGGCTGTGGCCATCAGGTGCTTTTGGCGAGAAAACTCGTAGAAAAAAACGTGCGCGGACTGACCCGTCCCCAGCAGGAAAATAACGGAGAAGGTTGATTTTCCGTGCCTTGGGAGGTATAATGTATCTTCGTCAGAGACGGTAACGGAGAATCGGACAGGAGGTACAGGGCTTGGCGGAACGCAGACCGGGAATTTCAAAACGTGAGCAGAGACGAAGGAAAATCAGGCGCCGCCGTCGGGTGGTTCTGGTTCTTGCTGCTCTTCTTCTCCTCAGTTTTGTCTGGCTGGTCTATCAGCTGTTCTTTGCCTCGCCGGTGCGATCCCGGGTACGCTGGGAGGCCGGCAGCGCAACGCCGACGGTCAGTCTGTTTCTGAAGAAAGAAAATCCGAATGCGACGATGCTGACGCATATGGGAAATCTGAATCTGAAAGAACCGGGAAAGTATACGGTGGAGATTCAGATCGGCACGAAGACATACCGGCCAACGCTGCAGGTGGTGGACACCCAGCCCCCGGAGGGCACGGCGCTGGATCAGACGGCGATACTGAATACACAAGTGGATGCGGCATCCTTTGTCTCCAATATTCAGGATGCGACCGCTGTGACGGTATCCTATAAGGAACGCCCGGATTTTAGCCGGGAGGGACATCAGCAGGTTATTCTTGTTCTGAAGGATGCCGGAGGCAATAAGACAGAGCTTACCGCGAATCTTACGCTGGAGAAGGATACGGTTCCGCCATTGATCGAAGGTGCGGAGGATCTCTATATCCTGACGGGGACGAAACGTCCGGATTACAGCGGGAATCTGTCTGTGTCGGATAATCATGATATCAATATGGAAGTAGCAGTGGATGATAGCCGTGTGGATCTGAAGACTCCGGGAAATTATCCGCTGTACTATTCTGCTGTGGATACGGCAGGCAACCTGACACAGGTTACTGTTACGGTCCATGTGGTGGACCAGATGCCGGATGCGGAGACACCTGCCGATCCGGAGCATGAAGGCGGAAGTGAAGAAGACGATTCCGGAGATTCGGAGGATGATTTGGATGATTCTTCGGATTCGGAGGAAGAATAATTGTAACTATTCAGAGCCATGCAGATTTGCAATAAATGTATGAGTCATGCTTGCATGAACGAATACATTTTTGAAAATCTATATGGCGAGAAGTCACAGCGAGATGTAGCGTAAGCGGAATCGAGCTGGGGCTCTGAATAGTTACGAGTTACAATGAATGAAGCGTGAGGTAACCGTGTGAAGAAGAAAACACTCAAAAAGTGGAAAGGGATCGTCGGAATCGGATTTGGTCTGGCAGTTGCGGCCGGACTTGGTGTCCTCTACTGGAAGATCCCGGATAATCGTCCGTGGCAGTATGTGATACTGGAGGCAGGAGCGCCTCTGCCCCAGCCGGAGGATTTCCTGATTAAGCAGGCGAAAGCAGAGACTTCCTTTGTCTCGGATATCAGCAGTATCGATACGAAAGTTCCCGGAGATTATACCGTAGAGCTGGCATCCGGCCGCTTTCAGTACAGCTCTGTGCTGCAGATCAGGGATACCGTATCACCGCTGGGCGGTGTGAAGGAGCTCACGCTCTCTGTCGGCGAGACCTGTGTACCGACAGATTTTCTGGAATGGGCCTGGGACGCCACGGATCTTACGCTGACTTACGCGTATGGAGGACCAGATTTTAACCAGGCGGGCGATCAGCCGGTGACGCTGGTGCTGACCGATGTGGGCGGGCAGGAGACCCGGCTGAACACGGTGTTGCATCTTATCGCGGATACCACGCCGCCGGTGATTACTGGTGTGCAGGATCAGACCGTTTATGTGGGAGATACGATTTCTTATAAGCATGGCGTGACTGTGACAGACGATAAAGATACGGATGTGGAGCTTGTCGTGGATAACAGCGGTGTCGATCTTGAGACGCCGGGAACGTATACGGTGGTTTATCTCGCGACGGATGCCGCTGGCAATCAGACCACAGCGACAGCAGAGATTCGGGTACTTCCGAAGGATACGGATATGGCAAGCTACGAGAAGAAGATCGAGCTGGCGGACGAGGCGCTGGCGGAATGCTGGGACTCCACGGACAGCGAGGTGGAGCAGCTTCGCTCTATTTACAATTATGTCAGAGAGAATATGAGCTATACCGGCGATTCAGATAAGAACGATGAGACCGGGGAGGCGATCCGCGGCTTTACCGAGGGGGTCGGTGACTGCTTTACGTATTTTGCTATGCTGAAGGTGATGATGGAAGAGGCCGGCTTCGAGACGCTGGATGTACAGCGTGTAGGCGGTTCCACGCATCATTTCTGGAGTCTGGTACAGGTAGAGGGCGAGTGGTATCATATCGATGCCTGCCCCCGCAGCCATTACTCGGAGTGGCTCTGCTTCCTGCGTTCAGATTCGGAGGTAGAGGCCTTCTCAAAGATGTGGAAGAAGTATTATAATTTTGATCATGAGGATCTGCCTGCGACACCGGAGCATGGTCTTGGCACAGATCCGGCAGGCTGGGAATACGACGATGATTAAGACGAAGACAAAGACACTGGGCGTGATCGGTGGACTGGGACCGATGGCGACCGCTTATTATATGGAACTTGTAATACAGATGACAGATGCTTCCTGTGATCAGGAACACCTGAATATGATCATCAGCAGCCGGCCGGGTACGCCCGACCGCACACGGTATATTCTGGGACTTAGTGATGAGAACCCGGCGCCAGTGATGATTGACGCCGGCCGCTGGCTGGTGGCGGAGGGAGCCGAGATTCTGGCGATCCCCTGCATTACGGCACATTATTTTCAGAAGCAGCTGGAGGAGGAGATTCATACGCCGGTAATCCATCTCATCAAGGAGACGGTTCACCATATGCGGGATTACGGTGTCCGCAAAGCCGGAATTATGGCGACGGACGGTACGATTCAGAGCGGACTCTTCCAGGAAGAACTGCGGCTGCATGGCATGGAGGCGGTACTCCCGTCAGCGGAGGCGCAGAAGAAGGTCATGCACCTGATATACGATAACGTGAAGGCCGGGCGCCCGCCGGAGCTGGAGCTGTTCCGTGAAGTGAAGCGGGAGCTGATGGCGGCGGGAGCGGAAGTGATTGTGCTTGGCTGTACCGAGCTTTCGATTATCAAGAAGATGTATCCGGTCGGTTCCGGTGTGCTGGACGCGATGGAGGTTCTGGCCCGTGAGGCCGTGCTCCGCTGCGGAGCGCCGCTGAAGCAGGAATATAACTGCCTGATTACCGGATGGAAAGAACCGGACAGCGAACGGCTGCCCGAAGAAATAGAGGAAGAACAGAATGCAGACAAACGTACTAGAATATTTGGAACAGACAGCGCCGCGTGTGCCGGATAAAGTCGCATATGGCAATGAGGACACGGAAGTAACCTTCGGCGAGGTCTTAAGGAATGCGCAGGCGATCGGTACTTTCCTGAAGCGTCAGGGACATTATAAGGAACCGGTGGTCGTATTCATGCGTAAGCATCCGAACGCGATTATCAGCTTCTACGGAGCGGTATATGCCGGCTGCTTCTATGTGCCGATCGATGAGGAGATGCCGAAGCACCGCATCGAGCTGATCTTTCAGAATCTGAAGCCGCATGCAATTATCTGTGACGAATTTACTGCGAAGGAGGCGGGAGCCTTTGCCGGTGAGGGAAAGATCTATCTCTACAGCGACATCTGCACGACGGAGCCGGATCCGGCGCTGCTGCAGGAGGTGCGCGAGCACGCGATCGACACCGATCCCCTGTATATCGTCTTTACTTCCGGTTCCACCGGAGTTCCGAAGGGCGTAGTGGCCTGCCACCGCTCTGTGATTGATTATATCGAGCAGCTTTCTTCCGTTCTGGAAGTGAACGAGAATACTGTGTTCGGTAATCAGGCGCCGCTGTATTTTGACGCCTGCCTGAAAGAGCTGTATCCGACCCTGAAGTTCGGTGCGACGGCCTATCTGGTGCCGCACGACCGCTTCATGTTCCCAATTAAGCTGGTAGAGTTCCTGAATGAGAAGAAGATCAATACCATCTGCTGGGTTGTATCTGCGCTGACGATGATCTCCGCATTCAAGACTTTCGATAAGATTAAGCCGGAATACCTTCACACTGTAGCTTTCGGCAGCGAAGTATTCCCGATCAAGCAATTTAATATCTGGAGAGAGAATCTTCCGGACGCGAAGTTCATCAATCTCTATGGACCGACGGAAGCGACCGGCATGAGCTGCTACTATAAAGTAAATCGTGAGTTCGCTCTGGATGAGGTGATCCCGATTGGTCGTCCTTTCCGCAATACGGATATCCTTCTTCTGGATGAGAAGAATCAGCAGGCGGCACCCGGTGAACCCGGTGAAATCTGTATCCGCGGCACTGCGGTTACGCTGGGCTATTATCATAACCCGGAGAAGACGAAGAAAGCCTTCGTGCAGAATCCGCTGAACGACGCCTACCCGGAGATTATCTACCGCACCGGAGATCTGGGCCGCTATAACGAGCAAGGGGAGCTAATCTTCATTTCCCGCAAGGATTATCAGATCAAACATATGGGGCATCGGATCGAGCTGGGCGAGATCGAGGCGATTGTGAACTTAAAAGAAGGAATTAAATCCGCCTGCTGCATATTTGATGATGACAAAAAGAAAATAGTGTTGTATTATGTTGGTGAGGTAACTGCAAAAGACCTGACCGCATTCCTCAAGGAGAAGCTGCCTCGCTATATGATCCCGAATCATATGGAGCAGATGGAACGTCTACCCTGGACGCCGAATGGCAAGATCGACAGATCCTTATTGAAGAGAATGTATCAGGAGAAAAAATAAAGCATGGCATAACATGCGAACATAAGAAGGAGATTTTTAGTATGGAAGCTTTATTGGAGATTTTGAAGGAATTACATCCGGAGGTCGATTTTGAGACCTGTGATACGCTGATCGATGATAAGATCCTGGATTCCTTTGACATCGTAACCATCATTTCGGAGATCAACACAGAGTATGATGTTGCCATCCCGGCGGAGGAGATCATTCCTGAGAATTTCAACTCTGCGGAAGCTCTTTATGATCTGATCGAGCGTCTTCAGGATGAGGATTAACCATTAAAGGTATACTATGCTTTTTACATCCTATAATTTTATCGCGTTCCTGATTGTAATTTTTCTATTATATTATCTGGTACCGAAAAAGTTCCAGTGGGTGCTGCTGCTCGCAGGCAGTTATTTCTTCTATGCCTGTGCCGGCATCCACTTTTTGGCGTATATTTTCGCCACGACAGTGACAACCTGGTGGGCGGCGAAGCGCATGACTGCGATCCAGCAGGAACAGGCGGCCTACCTGAAGGTACACAAGGCAGAACTTGACCGGGAACAGAAGAAGGCCTACAAGGCCGGGATGAAGAAGCGGACCAGACACTGGATGCTGGCCTGCCTGCTGTTCAACCTGGGCATCCTGGCCGTGATCAAGTACACGGATTTCATGATCTCCAATATTAACAGCATCTTTCACACCGGGTTTACGTTTATGAATTTTGCGCTCCCCATGGGAATTTCTTTCTACACATTCCAGAGTATGGGGTATCTGATCGATGTATACCGGGCAAAATATCCCTGTCAGGACAGCCTGCCGAAGTTCGCGCTCTTCGTGTCGTTCTTCCCGCAGCTGGTGCAGGGCCCGATCAGCCGTTACGATGCACTGTCGCAGACGCTGTATGAAGAGCATTCGCTGGACTGGAACAACATCCGTTTTGGTCTGCAGCGTATCCTCTGGGGCTTCTTCAAGAAGCTTTTGGTCGCGGACCGTCTGGTGGTAGCTGTGAAGGCGCTGGTGGGATCTCCGGAGGAATACACCGGGGCTTATGTGGTGCTTGCGGTGTTTTTCTATGCAATTCAGCTCTACGCGGATTTCACGGGCGGCATCGATATCACGATCGGTATCGCCGAGGTCTTCGGTATCCGCGTGACGGAGAACTTTATCCGTCCCTACTTCTCCAAGAACATTAATGAATACTGGACTCGCTGGCATATCACCATGGGAACCTGGTTCAAGGACTATATCTTCTATCCGATCTCTGTCTGCGGATGGATGCTGAAGCTGTCCAAGTGGTCGAGAGAAAAGTTGGGGAAGGAGGCCGGTAAGCGTGTGCCGGTATATCTGGCGAATATCGTGGTATGGTTCACGACTGGTCTGTGGCACGGCGCCAGCTGGAACTTCATCGTATGGGGTATGCTGAACTGCGTGGTAACGCTGGTTTCTTACGAGCTGGAGCCGCTGTATGCGCGTTTCCATGAGAAGGTTCCGGCGGCGAGCGGCCGCTGGTACGACGGCTTTCAGGCCATCCGTACCTTCTGGATCATGGGCTTTATCCGTATTCTGGACTGCTACCGGGATGTACCGCTGACCTTCCATCAGGTTGGCACGGTGTTCACTACCGGTAACTGGGGCAGCATGTTCACCGGGATCAGTGCTCTGGGGCTTGGAGCGGCGGATTACGGCGTGATTCTCTTCGGCGCGGTGATGATGTTCCTGGTCAGCTTGAAGGGCCGCAGTGGCAGTGTGCGGAAGCAGCTGGCCGAAAAGTCTGTGCCGGTACAGGTGATTGTATGGTTCCTGCTGTTCTTCAGTATCCTGATCCTGGGCGCATACGGAGTCGGCTATGATTCCAACCAGTTCATCTACAACCAGTTTTAACCGAAGGAGGAAGGCATGAAGAAGAAACGGATTCTGGCCATTGTGCTGATTGCAGTCCTCCTGATCGGCGGACTGGGACTGGCACAGGCCATTCTGATGCCCAAGTATATCAATGATATCATTGAAGGGCGCCTGATTGAGGAATATTATGACAACGCCGGAGGCAACGATGTGATCTTCGTGGGAGACTGTGAAGTCTACGAGAATATTTCCCCCATTAAGATGTGGGAGGAATACGGTATCACCAGCTACATCCGGGGCAGTTCTCAGCAGTTGATCTGGCAGTCGTATTATCTGCTGGAGGAGATGCTGCAGTACGAGCAGCCGAAGGTCGTGGTGTTCAATGTACTTTCGATGAAGTATAATGAGCCGCAGAATGAGGCGTACAACCGCCTTACGCTGGACGGCATGAAGTGGTCTTCGTACAAGTGGGATGCCGTGCAGGCTTCCATGATGGATGATGAGGACTGGATCACCTACCTGTTCCCGCTGCTGCGCTATCATTCGCGCTGGAGCGAGCTGACCGCGGAGGATTTCACATATCTCTTTAAGACGAAGAAATCTTTCCATCAGGGCTACCTGATGCGCACGGATGTGCGTCCGGTTACGAGTTATCCGACGGCGACGCCGCTGGCAGATTATCAGTTCGGCGAGAATTCCTACAAATATCTGGATATGATTCGGGAGCTCTGTGAGAAGAATGATATCCCACTGGTCCTGATGAAAGCGCCCAGTATCTATCCCGTCTGGTACGATGAGTGGGAAGAGCAGATGGAGGATTATGCCGCCGAGCATAACCTGATGTACATCAATTTTTTAGAGCTGATTGATGAGGTAGGTATTGACTTTAATACCGATACGTATGATAATGGTTTACATCTGAATCTGCCCGGCGCGGAGAAGATGGCCCACTATTTCGGTAAGATCCTGCAGGATACGTATGATCTGCCCGACCACCGGAGTGACCCGGAGGTTGCGGCGGCATGGCAGGAGAAGGTGGACTTCTACCACGAAATGGAGGCAGATCAGTACCGGGAGCTGGAAGAATATGGCTACCTGAAGAGCTACGGCGGCCGCCCGGTGGATGAGTCGAAGGAATAAGGCGCGGCTCAATAAGGAGGATTTTTCATGAAGAAATTAGCAGTATTACTGGCAGCGGCAATGCTTATGGCCGGATGTGGCGGCAGCTCTGCCGAGACGACGGCAGCGGCAACCTCCGCAGCAGCAGAGGCACAGACGACAGCGGCAGCAGGCGAGCAGCAGGCGGCTGCATCGGACGGATATGTATTCACTGTGGACGGAACCACGATCGCGATGAACGCGGAGGTGGCTCCGATCCTGGAGAAGCTGGGCAAGGAGAAGAATTATTTCGAATCCGCCAGCTGTGCGTTCGAGGGTCTGGACAAGGAATATACGTATAATGGCTTTGTCCTGAAGACATATCCGCTGAACGATGTGGATTACGTGGCGTCCATCACGCTGCAGGATGACACAGTAGCGACTCCGGAAGGAATCGCCATCGGTTCCGAGCTGGCGGATGTAACAGCAGCCTACGGAGATTCCTCTTCGGATACCAAGTGTGAATATGTAAAGGGTGACAGCCAGCTGCTGATCCTGCTGGAGAACGGTGTTGTAACATCGATTCAGTACGTTGCTATCACAGAGTAAGAACCAGAGAAGAACGGCGGGGTAGGAGTTACCCCGCCTTTTCTGTCTCCGGGAAGAGTAAAAAGATTATAGTTACAAGTATATAAAGAAAGGAATCCCATATGGATATCAATTTCAAACCGCTGGAAGCGGAGGATATGGCGCGTCTGGAACCGTATTTTCAGCTGCGCTCGAACCTGACATGCGACAGTGTGATCCTGGAGAGCTTCTTATGGAAAGAATACTATCAGGCGGAGTTCGCGGTCGTAGATGAAAAAGCTGTTCTTGTAAAGAGTTTCCTCCACGGGGGACATCAGGGTGCTCTCCCAATCTGCCGGAAGGAGGATATGGCATACTATTTCCACTTGGAAGAACAATATTTCAATGAAGTTCTGGGGCAGGATTTCAATGTGCTGATGGGAGACGAGCCGGGGATTGAGGCGCTGAATCTTGCTGCAGGCACGTATGACATTACGGAACTTACCGATATGGCGGACTATGTGTACGATGCGGAGAGTCTGCGCACGCTTGCTGGGAAGAAATATCACAAGAAGAAGAACCATGTGAATGCTTTCCTGAAAGAGTATGAGGGCCGCTATGAGTACCGCGCGCTGACTCCGGCGGACAAGGGAACCATCTGGCAGTTCCTGAACCGCTGGGAGAACGGGAAGAGCGATGACGTCGGCCAACATCTGGAGGGAGAGATTGTCGGGATTCATGAACTCCTGAACAATCTGGATAAGATTAATGCGAAGATTGCAGGCGTCTTCATCGACGGTCAGCTGGAAGCCTTTACGGTAGGAAGCTATAACCCGACTGACCGGATGGCTGTCATTCATATTGAGAAGGCGAACGCGGATATCCGCGGCCTGTACACTTTCATCAATCAGCAATTTCTGGTGCATGAATTCGCGGACGCTGTGCTGGTGAACCGGGAGGACGATGTCGGTATGGAAGCGCTGCGCAAGGCGAAGCAGTCCTACCATCCGATTATGATGGTGCGGAAGTTCAGCATGCAGCAGAAGCGGTAAATGGATACAGACACATGCGGAAGACAGGTGCAGCCAGAGTGGATGGAATTTGCAAGAAATCAGAAGAAATCAGAGAGGAAGATGACTATGAGCGTAGAAATACAGAGAAACCGTCCATCCGATGCGGCGGATACCAGAGCTCTGTGGGAGGAGATCTTCACGGAGGATTCTGCTGCTTTCCTGGATTATTACTATTTTGTAAAGACGAAGGATAACCAACTGCAGACGATTCGGACGGACGGAGTGCTCACTGCAATGATTCACTGGAATCCATATCCCATCCGGATCTGCGGATCGGAGGCAGACAGTTGTTACCTGGTCGCTGTCGCCACGAAGAAAGAATACCGCCACCGGGGGCAGATGGCTTCCCTGCTGAAGGCAGGGCTGCGCGACTGTGCAAAAGCGCAGATTCCGCTGGTATGGCTGATGCCGGCAGACCCGGCGATTTATGAACCATTCGACTTCCGGTATATTTATGAGAAATGCGAAGGCAAATGGCCGCAGTCAGAGGCATCTGTCCAGGCTTCCGGCGGCTGCTCCCGGCAGGAAGTCTTTCCGGACTCTTTCCGGAATTCATTGAAGATCCGCCCGCTGCACCCGGAAGAGTACGCGGAGGCAGCCGCCTTCCTGAACCGGGAACTGGAGCGGCGCTACCAGGTCTATACGAAGCGCACACCGGAGTACCTTGCCGTGACGGAGGCAGAGACGCAGACGGAGGACGGGCATGCGGCAGGAATCTTTTCTTTCGGCGCGCTGGTCGGTGTCTTCAGCTACTGGGTGGAGGATACGATCATCCTCCGCGAGTTGGTGACGACTCCGGAGTACGAATCCGGAGAGGACAGAGCTGACCTGACGGCGGCTGTCCGGAGCTTTTTTCGCGCAATTCCTGGGCTGCCGGAAGAGATCACAGCGATCACGACCGGCTGGCTGGGAGAGAGGAAGCCAATTATCATGGCGCGGCCAGCGAACCTGGAGGCGCTGATGACGAGAATAAAGGCGAAGCGTCCGCGCACGCTCTGTGTGCGTGTTGATGATCCGATCCTCCCGGAGAATGACGGCTGCTTTCTCTGGCAGACCGGAAGCGCCGGTTCATCCTGGCAGTCGGCTCCGGCGGATGCTGTCCCGGATTTATCCTTTACGATTGCGGAACTGACACAGTGGCTGTTCCGCGAGCAGAGGGAAGAATTTCCGGAACTCTGCCCGTTGCGAAGTTTTTTTAATGAAATAGTCTGAAAACTATTGACAAGTGGCAGAAAAACGTATATTGTAAAATAAACGAATAAATGGTTTTCCAGAGAGAGGACAAGGGGGAGCTGCCATGAGGAATATTTTTGGAATTGACCTGGACCATAACCGGCCGGGAAAGGACAAGACACTGTACGATGTCATGGATGGTCAGAAGTTTCGGGTGACGGGAGCAGCCGGGAAGCTTGCGAAGCTGCACGAACGCTATGCAGAGCGTATCCCGGAGAAGCACGCGGCGGATCATATCAGTGAGGCGGCCTATCAGATTGGCCGGAGCTGTATGAAGATCCTGCGGTTCTATCCGCTGATCCTTCTTATACTGGCGCTGATCTGGTTCCAGGATCTGAACAGTCGTCCGCTTCACACGATTCTGATTCTTCTGATTCCGGCGTTTGTTCTTCTGGCAGTGCTCCTTCTGTGTCTGGTTCTCGGTAAAATCTGTGTTCCGAAGACAGTAGGGCGGACGCCCGGCTTCGACTCGAAGCAGCTTATGCAGGACTACGAGAAGGAGCTGAAGAAACTGCTGGCGATTCCGGATTCGGCGGAGCGCATCGATATTTTTTGCTTTACGTATCAGTGGAAGAGTGGGAAAGCGGTACAGCGAAAGAACCGCACCGGCCGCGTCTTCACGAATATGGAGTATTTCGCCTATATGAAAGAGGGAAAGCTCTTCCTTACGGATGGT
This sequence comes from Hominifimenecus microfluidus, assembly GCA_020687485.1. Lineage (GTDB taxonomy): Bacteria > Bacillota > Clostridia > Lachnospirales > Lachnospiraceae > Hominifimenecus > Hominifimenecus microfluidus. Next base: position 40,049 of record JAJEQR010000003.1, read on the forward strand.
CATGACCTCTTCGAGATCCCGAAGGCGGCGATCACTTCCATTGAGCATCTGGAGGAGAAGGGCAATGCATCCTTCCCTTCCTGGAACAAGGAGCAGCCTTATACGGATGCCGCATACGCCCGTTATCGTGTAAAGAAGGGCGTAGACAACTACTACATGCCGCTGGCCGCTGTATACCAGGTTGAGGTGAAGAACCGTCCGGAGCCCTTCGGCTTCTTCGTGGCCGGTTACGATGTGGAAGCGCTCTGCCGGGTTCTGGGGCGTCCTGCTCCGAAGCTGCCGATTCCTAAGAACTGACCGGGGCTGTCGGGAGTCTGCGGCTTCCTTCCGTTACAGACGCATAAAACCTTTCTGCGATTCATACAATCACTGTAGCATGAATCGCAGGGAGGTTTTTTTGTTGGTGAAAAAGGTGCTATGGCTGTTTCTGGCAGCGCTTTTTCTGGTGGGTTGCGGAAGCGGAGAGGAGAAGAAGGTACAGGATCTGGAATTTACCGTTGTTCCGGAACGACAGGTACCGGAAGAGCTGGCGAAGGTGATTCAGGAGAAGAAGGGAGAGGCGTTCCAGCTGACCTACAGCGAGCCGCAGCAGATGTATCTTGTCGTGGGTTATGGCAGGCAGGACTGCGGCGGGTACAGTATTCAGGTGAAGGAATGCTATCTGACGGAGACCAGCCTGGTTCTGGATACAGAGCTGACCGGCCCGAAGGAGACAGCAGCTTCCGGCGAAGAACCGTCGTATCCGTACATAGTACTGAAGACGGAAGCCAGGGATGAACCCGTTATTTTCCGGTAGAGAGGAGCGGAAGCATGGATATCAGAAAAAGAAAAGTATATATGAATCGGCAGACAGCCTCTCTTGTGACGCAGGTCACTCTGGACGAGGACCGGAATGTTCCGGATGCGAAGCCGGACCTGAAGGAGATCATCACAGGGCGCGGTCATGTGGAGACGGAGGAACTTCGCTGCAGCGGAGAGCGGGCCAATCTTAAAGGTGTGCTGCAGTATCAGATCCTTTACCTGGCGGATACGGAAGACCGTCCGGCGGAATGCCTGGAGGGCAGCCTGCTGATCAATGAGATGATTTCTCTTGAAGGAGCTGCGGACGGAGATACGGTAACTGCTGACTGGGTGATTGAGGATCTGGCGATTGAGCAGATTCATTCCCGGAAAGTGAGAATCCGCGCTGCGATTACCTTTACTGTGACGGCAGAGCGGCTGTGCGCGGAAGAATTGATGACGGCAGCTTCCGCCGGGGAACCGCTGGAGACAAGATCGGAAATCCTGCCGCTCACACGGATTGCCGTGCAGAAGTCGGAGAGCTTCCGCGTCGCGGAAGAGCTGGAGCTGGGGAATAATAAGCCGAACATGGGAGAACTTGTATGGCAGGAGGTGGAGCTTCGCGCCGCAGACTGCCGCCCGGCAGACGGAAGCCTGGAACTGCGGGGAGAGCTGTCCGTGTTTGTCATGTATCGGGCTGATGGGGATAGTTCCCTGCCGATTCAGTGGGAGGAGTATACCGTGCCGGTCTCCGGTCAGCTTCCTCTGGCTGACAGCCGGGAAGGCATGATTCCTTTCGTAAATGTCCGGCTGTCGCATATCAGCCTTACGCCTGCGGAGGACAGTGACGGAGAGCTGCGCCGGATTCGGCTGGAAGCGCTGCTGGATCTGTGGATTCTGCTGTATGAGACAGAGAACGCAGAGGTGATTTGTGATCTGTATTCCCCCTCCCGCGAGGTGATTCCGAAGGAGAAGGATACCGAATTCGAGAGTCTTCTGGTGCGCAACAGCAGCCGCTGCCGCCTGCAGGAGCGGCTCTCTCTTCCGGACGGCGGACGGATTCTTCAGGTCTGCCGGGGAAGCGGACGGATTCTGATCGATGAGACACATGCGGCGGAGGATGGCATGGTTGTGGATGGTGTTCTTCTGGTGAACATGCTGTATGTATCGGCAGATGATGAGCAGCCGCTGCGGACGCTGGAGGAATCGATCCCGTTCCACCACCTGATCGAGGCGAAGGGATTGGACTCTGGCTGTGTCAGCCGATTGAAATGGGGGCTGGAATCCATGAATATCATGCTGCTTGGCGTCGGTGAGGCGGAAGTAAAGGCGACCCTGTCGCTGGAACTTCTGGTATTCTCCCGCTGCCGCCGCACGCTCCTTCAGGACGCGGAGTTGGTTGATTATGACCCGGAGAAAGTGCGGAGTATCCCCGGAATCGTGGGATATTGTGTACAGCCGGGAGATACTTTGTGGAAAATCGCGAAGAAATTCTACACGACAGTGGATGAAATCCGCGAAGAGAACGAAGAGATCGGAGAGGACGTCAAGCCCGGACAGAAGCTGATCCTGGTCCGGCAGCCGGATAGGCAGAGAAGCGTGTAAAGCGGCGATATGTACAGGCCGGGATTTCCCGGCCTTATATTCATAAAGCATCAGGCGAAGAAGGAGGATCGTGTAAATTTACAGGGACTGCCGGAGGCAGCGGCAAAACGGAGTAGGAGAAGCCTGATGCGAGCCTTACTGCAGCGTAAGCGGTAAGTTCGCTGCTCTGATATAAAATATGCGCCAGCCGGAGTTGTGTGACGGCTGGCGCATATTTGCAGCTTATTCTTCCCTGTCGGAGACAGGAATCTCCGTCACTTCCGTGCTTTCCTTCTTCTTGCCGAAAGAAGGTGTGCGGTCGATCTTGGCGACGAAGAGAAACTTTCGTACCACAAAAAGGATCGAAACGGCAACCACGCAGATCAGACCATCCAGCATGGAAGTCTCCTCCACGATCAGGTGACGCGTCATCGCGAACATAAGAACCTCGATCACAGAATCCATATTGTGGCGGCAGAGCATCTTGATGAACTCAATACCGATGACGATATCGAGCGCCCGCTTCAGGTGGACGGAATAATCCAGCCCGCCCAGAGTCACATCCGGGATGTTGCGGATAAAGAGCACAGCCTCCGAGAAAAATTCAATCACGACGAAACTGATAACCAGAATCGCCAGGGCAAATTCGAGAAAGAAACAGATCTCATACAGACTCTTCTGGATGGAATATCGCCTCTCCCTGCCTCTGTCATGTCCTTCCATAAATATATTCTCCTGTTTTTTCGTAAGTATTCAGAGTTATGGATTAATTTCACTGACGCTCTGAATAGTTACAGGATAACAAAAGACCGAAAAAAGGTCAATAAAAACCTTGTAACTATTCAGAGTCATGCGGATTTACAGTAAAAAATATTTGCATAATTGCACAGAATATGGTATGATACGTTAAATAGCGGGCATATATAACATATGCCTGTAAATGAGTACAAGTACGTAGTATTTGGGAGGTAGTTATGAGCGAAGAAATTAAGAACACTCAGGAAAACGCAGCAGAAACTGCAGCACCTGTAGAGTCCATGGAAGATTATGCAGCGGAGTTGGAAGCATCCTTAAAGCAGGGCCCTCCCAACGATGATCCGGTATGGGATAAGTTCGAGACCATGCTGGCAGAGAAGACCGTATTCCCGGTTAAGATTGACAGCGTAGTAAAGGCAGGCGTTGTTGCTTACGTTGACGATGTTCGCGCATTTATTCCCGCATCCAAGCTGGCTGCAGGTTATGTAGAGAACCTGGAGGATTACAAGGGCAAGACCATCGACGTTATGGTTATCACCGCTGACAAAGAGAACAAGAAGCTGGTTCTGTCCGGTAAGGAAGTTGCCCGTCAGAAGGCACGCGAAGCCAAGGCAGCAGCTGCAGCAGCTGTAGAGGTAGGCGCAGTTATGGAAGGTACCGTAGATTCCCTGAAGGATTACGGCGCATTCATCGAGCTGGAAGGCGGCATGTCCGGTCTGCTGCACGTTTCTCAGATCAGCTATAAGAGAGTAGAGAAGCCCTCCGACGTTCTGAAGGAAGGCGAGAAGGTTCAGGTTAAGGTTATCGCTGTCAAGGACGGCAAGATCAGCCTGAGCATGAAGGCTCTGCAGGAAGCTCCGGAGCGTCCCGCACGTGAGCCCAGAGCTGACCGCCCTGCACGTGAGCCCCGTCAGAGAAACGAGGAGAAGGATACCTTCAACTACAAGGAGACCGGTACGGCTTCCACCAGCCTGAAGGATCTGCTGAGCGGCCTCAAGCTGTAAGTCTGAGCTGACAGCATATTAACAGAAAGAAATAAACAAGCGCCATGCAGGAGTTGTTCCGCATGGCGCTTGTTTAGTATAACTAATGATGAAATTTAAATAATGATAAATTCAGGCTTTATCCTGCTTCCCATTCTTTACAAATCTTTGTACAGCACAACCATCTCATCCTGATTGTTCAGACCTTCAACTTTCTTCACTGTAAGTGTGGAGCCCTTCAGGCCAAAGTGTATGGTAGCATGAATTTTATTCTCATTCTTCCAGCAGCTGATGAATCCCTTGCCGGGCGCTCCGTCCTGCAGGAAGAAAATCTTGCCGCTGTACTGATCCGAAGCCTCCGATTCCGGGGTGGGCTTCGCCGCGAAATGTAGAATTACGATATAGCGGGGAACCTTGCCGGTCTTTGTATTCGGGCATTTCTCCAGGCAGGTGCAGGGCACGCCTGTAAAAATCAGATCCTCTGAACGGATCGCAAAATCTGTGGGAATTTCTGCTTTCTCTCCGGCTAGCTTCAGCAGGCGGTTCATTGTATCCATACACTGATTCAGAACCCTGCGGTTATCCTCCGTGGTGAGAGGCTGCTCCAGCTGGAACGGAACGGCAGAGTAATCGATCGGCGAGGCGATGATGACCTCTTCTTTTTTCTCCTCCGGCGCAGGCGCGAGGCGCTTCTTAAAAAAATCCAATAATCCCATAAATATAGATCCTTGTTTCCTTTACATACTGAATAAATAGGCGTGTTTTGAAGTCTTTTTTGAACCTGGTAGAATATTTGACATCAAGTATGCTTATTCATTCATGAGTTCAGCAGAGAGTTGCTCTGTTGAGCCTTTAATATTGTCAACGGATATTAACATGATAACATACAGACTGTGGTAAATCAATAGTCATAGCAAGGTGAAGAAAAGGCAAAATTCACCCGAGGATCGGAATCGAAGTTGGAATTTTAATGATATTTTACCAGGTTGGTGGCGTGCATTTAACATACACTTCCTAGAATATACAGCGTGGGATTACCCAGAGTAAATAAAGAGAGGTAGAAAATGAAGAATTCACGTTGGAAAAGGGTATCTGCGCTGCTTCTGACAGCGGCGATGACAGTTTCGGTTATCCCGACAGGTGCGCTGGCAGCGGAAGAAGCCAGTCAAAGTGTGACGGAAGCAGAAGATGTCTATTCAGAAAGATCAGAAAGCACAGAATCGCAAGCAGCTGCCGAGATTGGAAGTGAGGCATCAGGCGGAGCGGGAGTATCGGCAACCGGGAAAGTGGAGACGGAGACCTCTGCGGCAGGCGAGTCAACCGCAGCGACAAAAGCAGGTACGGAGTCCTCAGAGGGCACGACAAAAGCAGGTGCAGAGTCTTCGGTAAATAAGGCGAATGCAGGTACAGAATCTGCGGCGGGCGCCGTAGGTGAAAAGACAGTGCCGGAGAGCGGAGCCGCTGAAAGCACGCAATCAGAGGAGATTACAGCCAGTGCGGCAGCTCCGGAGCAGTCGGCGGCAGAATCAGAAGCGGCAGCCGAGCCTGCGGGAGTTGGCAGTCTGTGGCTGACGGAACTCTTCCCCAACGATTTTGATACAAAGAATAATACGAATTTCGGTTCCAAGGATGACTGCTTTGAGTATGTCGAGCTGCTGAATACGTCCGATCAGGAGATTCACTTTAATGATGATTTTCAGCTGCTGTATGGCAAGAAGCAGGATGCTGTGACGGCGATTTCCGTCACGGAGCCGGATGGAAGCACGGATGTAGTCATCGGGGCAGGCGAGACGGTTGTATTCTGGAACCGCCGCAGCGATGTGTCAAATGTCGGCACGGTAGAGAATTTCCGAGCCAACTATTATATCGACGATGATGTACATATCGTAGTAACAAATTACGGGAAGGATTGGGCAACTAGCGGCTACTTTGCTCTGCAGGCAAAGAGCACCGGTACAATCTTCTCGGATTACACCTATGTGAACGGAACCATTGACAAGACAGACGGAGGCGACATCGCGGATGGCCTCGGTATTGATCTTGCGATTCCGAATATTGGACTGGCTGTATCTGCGTCAACGAAGAAAGCATATGCCAGCCCCGGCTATGTATATTCCGAGCAGCGCGGCGGCAATACCACCGCTCCGACAAGCACCAGCGGATTGTACGTTACGGAGATTTACCCGAATGACGGTGATCGTTCCTCCGTGTACGGAGCCAGCGATGACCTGATGGAGTTCGTGGAAGTCACCAACACCACGGATCAGGACATTGACTTCAACCAGAATTATCAGTTCCAGTACCTCTACAAGACACAGGGAACCCGACTGGCGATCTGCACCTATGAGGATGCGCATAAAGAAGCGCTGGGAGAAATCAGCATCAATGACCTCTATAATAAGAGCGGAATCACCATCAAGGCCGGCACCAGCGCCGTATTCTGGTGCTACCGGGAACGCCATAAACTGGCAGTAACCACCGCATTTCCGAGCGAAGCGGAATTTCGTGAAGCATATGGTATCGCCGATGATGTGGATGTATACTGCATGATCGGCCAGAACGGCATGAAGAACACCGACCGTGGCGTGGCCATTACGGCAGCAGCAGACGGCGGCCGTCAGGTGATGGTATCCTACTATCACTACAACGGCGTGACTGACACGAAGGACAAGAAGAGTGTAAACCTGGCTCCCAGTGCGGAGGGCCCCCGCATGACACCGAGTGCGGTACAGCAGTCACCCACACCCGGTGGCAGCAATGGATTCCATTTCCCGGAGGATGACGGGAGCAAAGTGGAGCTGTCGATTCGCGAGGGCAGTGAAGTGCCTGCATTTATCATGCAGGGCGAGGAGCTGAGAGTTCGCTTCGATTACAAAGTGACCGGCAGCCTGCCCCGCACGAAGATCACGACCTTCTACCGCTTCGACGGCGCGGGCAGCTGGAAGAGCAGCAGCGAGACCACTCGCCGCGTGCCTGGTCTGTATGAGGTGAATATTTCTGCGAATGAGATCTTCGACCACAGCTATGTGGAGTTCTATGTCTGCGCGGATAATCAGTATCACCGCAATACCACGGAGGTCTACAAGGTAGAAATTCACAAGCTGAACGAAGTGGACGGTGTGCGAACGAACATTTCTGATGGAGCGGAAATTGGCGGTACCGTAACGATCACAGCGAACAACGGCGGCGACAATGCGGACACTACGATTCAGATTGACGGTGAGAACTATCCGGTTACGAAGATGCTGGAGGACGGCGCTTACTATACCTTCTCCACGGAAGGACGGGACAGCTATTTCCGCAACGCACTGGTTCTGGCGGATGACAACCTGACGGATGACGCGGCGGCTGTACGCATTGCTTCTCTGGTAAAATGGCAGTATTACCGCCTGAACGGCTTCGCAGTGCATATCGATAACCAGTACTTTACTTACGATGCAGCCACGGACAGCTATAAGATTACACTGCGTTTCTGGGCAGGAACCTACGGCTCCAGCGTGTATGACTTCCTTCTGCCGGACGCCAACCGCGAGGACTTCAAAGTCAGCGGTCTTCAGCTGAAGCTGATCAACGGAAAGAGCTACCTGCCTGACAGTATTGGCCCGGAGAGTTATACCTATCCGGACACCGGTGTGACGGTAGATTCCGCAGCAAAGACAAACCTGAGCACAGCGGCGAATGCCATTCACTCCGTGGGCGATTCCGCAGGCATGTGCCCCTATCTGGATGCCAGCTTCACCATTCCGGCAGCCGACGCGACCGCAGTGGGCGCAGTCGTGGATACGACAAAGCTTTCCGCCGGCAGACATACCCTCACGGTGAAGAGCGGAAGCTATGAGAAGACCGTAGAGTTCATCGTAGACAACAAGGCTCCCGAAGTGGAGATGGGCATGGAGGACGGCGCGGTTCTCTCCGGCGAGATCCGCCTGGCGCCTCAGATCACGGAGGAGAATACGCTGGCTGAATCCATCATCACGCTGGACGGTGAGCGTGTCAACGACAGCGTAGAGACCGATTCCGTAGCACTGGGCGAAGGCGACCATACCCTGACCGTCTATGCGAAGGACGCAGCGGGAAATGAGACAGCGAAAGCTGTCACCTTCCATATCGGCGACGATACAATCGCAGTGGTAGATGCAGCTACCAATGATGTTACCGCGAGCAGTGCCGCGCTGACAGTCACAGTAAATGGAAACCAGAAGGGTGCGCAGGCGGAATTCCGTAAGCTGGAATCCATTCCGGCGGATCAGATCACTGCTGAGACCACGCAGGCGGCTCTTCCCTACATTACTTATACTGTACCGGTAGGAGAAACCGGTGAGGACGATGAGCTGGTGCTGCGCTGGGACGGCACGGCTTCCAATGCGGATACGACGCATGCCAGCCGGATGTTTGCTCTGAACCGCGAGAGCGGAAGCTGGGATGAGGTCGGACAGGCCGATGATACCGGCTCCATCGAGGCGAACTTTGCCGCTGCTGCCTATGTGCAGGAAGGCAGTGTACAGGTGATGGTACAGTGTACGGCGGGTTCGGCACTGCCGGATCTGAGCGGACAGGGTGCCGCTTCCCTTGTGGAAGACAACTGGGACGGCTACCGTGTTCCGGCAAAATATGACTTCGCTTTTGCATGGGAGACCGATACGCAGTACTATTCCGAGGAGTTCTTCCAGCACTACCTGAACATGAACAACTGGATCGTGGACAATGCTGATCCGATGAACATCCGCTATGTCATTCACACCGGTGATATCGTGGACGACTTTGATATGATCTATGAGTGGGAGAATGCTGACAAGGCCATGAAGATCCTGGATGACGCAGGCGTGCCTTACGGTGTGCTGGGCGGCAACCATGATGTAGCGGCAGCCACCTTTGAGTATGAGAATTATCATAAGTATTTCGGCGAGGATCGTATGAAGGATCAGCCGACCTATGGCGGCTCCTACAAGAACAACCTGGGTCACTACGACCTGCTGACGGAGAATGGTCAGGATCTGATCATCGTCTATATGAGCTGGGATATCTACCAGGATGAGATCGACTGGATGAATCAGGTACTGCAGCAATACAGCGACCGCAAAGCGATCCTGTGCTTCCACACCTATACCCGCGTGGCTTACACCGCGGAGAACGATCTGCTGGATTACTACGGCGAGCTGGTGCAGGAGCAGGTGGTAGCGAAGAATCCGAATGTATTCGCAGTGCTGAACGGCCACTATCATGGCGCATCCTATGAGACGACTGTGTTTGATGATAATAATGACGGTGTATACGATCGCACGGTCTACCAGATCTGCACGGACTATCAGTCTGGTTTCGAGGGCGGCAGCGGTTACATCAAGATGCTGTACTTCGACCTGGCAGGCGGCAAGATTTATATCAACTCCTACACCCCGTCTCTGGACGACTTCAACTACTATGATAACGAAGCTGTGACGGAGCTTGGCGTTGAGAATCCGGCGGATGTAGCAGCAGATACACTCGAAACGGACGGCGGAGCAGCGCCGAAGCGCATGGCAGAGAACATCAATACGGATATTCTGGAACTGAATGTCACCTTTGACACCACAGAGAAGACCATTCAGGCCAGCCAGTTCTCTGCATGGCTCGACAGAGGAGATGTGCTGGGAGCCGCGGAGGTCAATGAAGATGGAACAGCAAACCTGACCTGGAGCGATCTGGCGGCACAGACCGGCTTCACATGGTATGCCGTTGTGAAGAATGAGTTTGGCAGTAGCGATCGCACCGGCGTGCAGACCTTTACCACTCTGGCAGCACCGGAGACTCCGGATCAGCCCGGAGACGATCAGAAGCCGGGAGATGACAAGAATCCTGGGGATGATCAGAAGCCGGGAGACAATCAGAACCCCGGAGATAACCAGAATCCTGGAAATGATCAAAAACCGGGAGACAATCAACAGCCTTCCGATAATCAGAAACCCGGCAATAATACGCAGAAGCCGAATAACACAAGCGTGAAGAATAACGGCGGCCAGACGCAGACCGGCAACGGCAGCAATCAGCAGAAGAGCGGCGGCAGCGTAAAGACCGGCGATACCAGCCTGCTTCTCCCGGCAGTGCTTGCCGGCGGCAGCAGCCTGATTGTGCTTGCAGCGGCAGCGGTACGATTCTATAAAAGAAAAGAGGACTAAAATTTGAATAACGGGCAGAAGCAGTTCCATCGCCTGCTCCGCGTCCTGCTTCCGATCGTGATTCTCTTAGGGATCGTGATCGGAAGCTTCTCTGTATCACGGGCGCAGATCGGAGCACAGACAGCACACAACTATGTAAAAGCGACCGTAACGGCCATTCTTCAGGACGATGCGGATGGCCTTCCCTTTAACGGTTCTCAGCTGGTGCGGGCCCGCCTGACCAGCGGCACATGGAAGGGCGAGGAGGCAGAACTCAGCAACTCCAACAGCTATCAGCGCGGAGCTCTCTGTCAGGAAGGCACGAAGATCATCGCGCTGGTACAGCAGGGAAGCGATGGCGTCATCAGCGGGTCGGTGTACAACTATGACCGAACCGGCATGCTGTGGGGACTGCTGGCGCTGTTCCTGATCAGCCTTCTCGCCGTAGGCGGCTGGAAGGGTGCGGCTACGATCTACGCGCTCGCATTTACCTTCGCCTGCGTCATTTTCCTCTATCTGCCGCTGCTCTATGCGGGCTGGAACGGCATCGCGGCCAGCGCACTGACCGCTGTGGTCGTGCTGGCGGCTTCCATCTACATTCTGAACGGCTGGTCGCGCAAGAGCGTGTGCTCCATTCTGGGAACCAGCCTGGGTGTGTGCATCTCCGGCGGACTGGCGCTGCTCTTCGGCAGCATCGGGCACCTGAACGGATTCCACATGTCAGAGGTGGAGTCTATGGTATATATCGCCAATGCGTCAAAGCTTCGCGTGGGCGATCTCCTGTACGCCGGAGTTCTGATCTCCGGCCTGGGCGCGGTGATGGATGTCAGCGTCTCCATGGCTGCGGCGATGGAAGAAGTACACGCCAAAGCGCCGGAGCTCTCTCCTTGGGAGCTCTTCCGTTCCGGAATGACTGTAGGCCACGATATGATCGGCACGATGTCCAACACGCTGATCCTGGCCTACACCGGCTCCGCCACCGGCGCCCTGCTCACCATCTATTCCTACGAGATGCCCTTCCTGCAGGTGACAGGATACAACTCCATCATGATCGAATTGCTCTATGGCCTGTGCGGCACCATCGGCGTGATCCTCACCGTACCGATCCAGGCCGGGATCACCGCGTTCGCGCTGCGGCATGCAAAAAAGGAGTTTGTCTGTTGACAAACTCCTTTTTTGCATGTGATTGAAATTTATTTCTAACTTAATCTTCCAGATAACGCTTCATGGCATTGTAGCAGTTCAGTGTATTTGTGTCTGCATCGTTAAAATTACTGGAATACGTCTGTAAACTTCCGGAAGGATCCGTAACATAATTAGTAAGTGCGATGTAGGCGTTATACAATTCTGAGAGTGAATCGTAGGCTTCTTTGTATTCATCCGGAGGATTTTTGAGATCTTTCATCAATCCGTTTACCGTAGCCTGGTTCATTTCAATATTGCTTATTGCTGTTTTGAAATCAGAATCGGAAAACAATTTACGCAAAGCAGTATTAAAATCCGAAACAAAAGATCCGTTGGAATAGGTATACGGATCTGTCTCTATGTCGCGCTTTTCATAGATCGCATTATACCAGACTTTCTTAATCAGATTTCCGCTTGATTCCGCATCGCTTGCGCCTTCAAGCATGGTAATTGTTGCTTCCTTCAGGTTATCAGCATATTCTTCAAGTGCTTGGGCGTATTCCTCAGCTTCTTTCTTTTTTTGATATTGCGTCATTCCAAATACTACAGCGCCAACGGCAAGAAGTAATACAACTACAATGCCGACAAGCTTTTTGGTCTTTTTGGGAACATTTACGCTTGTAACCTCCACTTTCTGCGGTTTTTCATCCCCTGTTTCAGTTGAAGTATTTGAAATCGGACAACCACATTTTGGACATTCGGTCATATCGTCGGTTAAATCTGCACCGCATTCGGGACAGTACCTGCCATTTTCTACTTCCAGTGTCTGTCCGCAGTGAACACATCGAGTTGCTTTGTCAGACACGGATTCTCCGCAATGCGGACAAGTTATCATTGCCATAATAATTTTTCCTCCACTTATGCGTTATATGTTTGATATTACGCTTTGTTATATTATAGTACAAAATGTTGGAATATGCCAGAACTTTTTACTTTTGATTTAAAATAGCCTTCCGAAGATGTCTCCGGGAGGCTGTGAATACATAGATATAGAAGAGTTACTCTACTTCCGCAATTGTAAGGTACGGCCGAAAAGAAATCCAGAAGTTGTCAACCTGAACTCCCTTAGGAAAACGGGCACGGTAGTCTTTCAGAGCTTCTGCCAGAAAAGGCTCTGTTACGTTCAGGCGTTCAGCGACTTCATACAGATTGCGGTCTCCGGCCTTAAAAGACTCGATAAGCCCCTGAAGCACAGACATCCGGTCAAATGCCAGGCGGCGCGCCTTCAGTTCCTGCTGTCTGTTCCAGGCTTTTGTCTGATCAAGAATATTCCCGGTATTAACATCATAATGCGCAATCTCTTCGACCAGGATGCATGTTTTCTCTCGACAGCTGACCAGTCGGTCGCTCAGATAAATCAGAGTATCATAGATCATGCCGTCGGCACCAGATTCTATGAAAGCATCCTCATGGACAAAAAGATCACGGTCATAAGCATCCTGCAGCAGCTGTTCGTATTCAGTCATGAAAATCCCCCTCTTTTTTTGTTTGTAAAAAACGTTCTAGTCGGCGCTGGCGAAGCTCTTCTGCCATTCGTCCAGCATCGCGGTGCATTTTATCCTGTTGGCCTGGCTCGTTGGCATGGTCATTATGCGCAGCGATCAGAACAGGAGTTTCCCGCATGATCGTTGGTGGAATCGTATACCGGGGATTCGTGGTTATGTCAGCCGCATAATCCATAACCTTGTCTTTCCCGAGGTCGTTAAGACTTCGAAATGAGGAAAGTAATTGCTCTTCCCTGGCATCCATTAATGATTCTTTTTCTCTTTTTACTTCTTTGGGTTCTTCTTTTTCGTCTTCCCAGCCCATCAGATACGCGGGCGTTGTGTTCAGCGCAGAAGCAAAGGCGATCACCTTGCTCTGTACAATGTCGTTCGTACCGTTCTCAATCTTCGCGATCGTTGTCTTGCTTTTGTACCCAAGCTTCACAGCGAGCTCTTCCTGAGTCAGTCCGCACTCTTCCCGCTTCTTCTTAATTCGAAATCCGATGTCTGGCATGGGATACACCTCCTTGTTTCTTCAATATAACATGAAAGTGACGGAAAATCAATTGTATTTTAAAAAATAAAAAAAGTGGTTGACAGAGAATCAACACTGTGGTATTCTACCAACAGATGATTTAAAATCATCAACTGGAAAGGAGGGAAAAACTTGACGGATTCAGAGAAACTCAAAGCGATCATCGCAGAAAGAGGGTATGAGCTTCGAAATGTGGCGGAACTGATGGACTTATCAGCGAAAGAGCTGCAGCTTCGGGTAGATAACCGGAAGGAATTCAGGAGCGGAGAAGTGGCCGCCCTGTGTGACATTCTGGATATCTCTTCCGTGGAAGAAAAGAGGGATATTTTTTTTACCAATGAAGATGATTTAAAGTCAACAACGACGATGAAGAGAAGCGTGAATACGGGAGGAGGGAGACGATGAGCTTACAGGAATTTCGTGATCTTCTTCTTGGGATCACGGAAAAGGCATACCACTTTGAGGCGGCGCAGGACGCCCCGGACAAATACATCGTATGGCAGGAGACCGGCAGCAGAGCTCTGCTGGCATCCGATTGCAGGCAGGAGGTCATCCATGAACTTCGCGTGGATTTCTACACGGAAGAGGAATATGACCCGATGCCGGAACAGATCCTGAAGGCCCTGGAGGACGCCGGGATCGCGGTTCCGGAGCAGACGATTGTATATGACACGAATACCCGCCGAATCTGTTACAGCATGAAATGTGAGATGGCAGGGTAGAGAAAAATTTTCAGTAACAATGCGAAAAAGCAACATAACAAAAAGCAAAACAAAAAATTAAAAAACGGAGGAATTAGAAAATGGCATCTTTCGGAGCGAAGTACATTAAATTTGCAGGAATTAAGGGAGAACCCGCAGGCAAGCTGCCGATTTACGAGGCAGCAGTAGAACTGGGTAAGCTGGTAAAGGCAGAGCTGACCGTGAATATCGCAACCGGCGAGCTGTATGCGAACAACATGCTGGCGGAGAAGAGTGACGAGTTCATCAGCGGTACGCTGGCCGTGGAAGTAGATGATATGGAGAAGGAGGTTGAGGGCGCAGTTTACGGTTCCGCTTATAACGATGGCGAGCTGGTAGATAATGCGGCGGATGTAGTGCCTTATGGCGGTCTGGCTTACTACAAGACTCTTCAGAGATCCGGCAAGCCGGTGTTCGAAGCCTGCTATTATCCCAAGGCGAAGGCGATTCTGAGCACGGATACCGCAGCAACCAAGGGCAGCAGCATCACCTTCAACACTAAGCCTCTGAGCTTCACCATCTACGAGCCGGATAACGGCGACTGGAGATACCGTAAGGAGTTCGCAACCGAGAAGGAAGCGATCGCTTACGTGGATGAGAAGCTGGGAAGAACGGCGGAAGCGTAGGGCGACCTCAGGGCAGAACTTAGCCCCGGAGCAGCGACTCCGGGGCATTACAGGAGAGGATAGATTATGTTTGCAAAAACAGTAACGGCAACGATCCGGGATCGGAAGTATCATCTGGCCTATACGGCTAAGGCTATGTTTGAGCTGATGGATCTGCTCGGTGATAAAGAACTCATGCGTGTGATGATCGACAATTCACCGGAAGGCTACCGGGATATCTGCCAGGCGGCGGAGATCATGTCTCGGGCGGCAGAAGAGCTTCGCCGGTATGAGGGTCAGGACGCAGGCGAGATCCTGTCAGCGGATGAATTGATGATCAGCGCACGGCCGGTGGATCTTCTGGAGCTGAAAACAGCGATGACGCAGGCAGTTGCCTATGGTTACGGCAGGGAGATTGAGAATAAGACTGAGGAGATTGACCTCGGACTGGCGGAGCTGCAAAAAAAAACAGAATAAGCCGGGCGGCCTTTCTGTCAATGGCGTTATCTTTGGGGTTAAGCGTCCTGGAGACAGAATATATGTCTCCGGGACGCGTATATGATTTGGCGGAGCTGCACATCCGAAGGATGGGCGGATATAAGGAAAGGGAAGTTTAGCTTAGAGATATTCATATCTCCACGCCCAGGGCTCATAGCCAAGATGCCGGATGGTATCATCATAGCAAAGTTTGATTTGCCAATCCGGGATTTCACCACGCTTGATTTTTTTGCAAGTGTCCATTATCTGTTTCCGATTAGCTTTTTGCCAACGTGGATCAGAATAGGACTTTGCAGGAGGGTCGAAATCTTCTTTTTTATATTACGCATATAGTAATAGAGATAAGCGTGGGCAA
This sequence comes from Hominifimenecus microfluidus, assembly GCA_020687485.1. Lineage (GTDB taxonomy): Bacteria > Bacillota > Clostridia > Lachnospirales > Lachnospiraceae > Hominifimenecus > Hominifimenecus microfluidus. The sequence continues at coordinate 55,685 of JAJEQR010000003.1, forward strand.
TAGGGATATACTGTTTGTTTCTCTCTTTCCAACATTCAAAAGAATATTGCTTATATAGTTTGATTGCTTTTTTGATAATAAAGGAAAAAAATTTATATAAAAAGTAACCAACAAAGAGAATACCAAAATAAATATCAAACCAGGTTAGTCCAGGAGAATAAAACATAGGAAGCACCTCCTTTTGCGTTAAAGATAGCATCAAAGAAGGAGAAAGTCAATAACAGGAGATGAAGTATGGCAACACAAACAGAGAGTACAAAATTTGTACTGGAAGGAGATAAAGAGTACAAAGAAAAGCTGGAAAGTACCAGCCTGCAGTATTCAGATGCTCGTTCTGTATCGTGGATTTCAGCGCGTGTGAAGAATCTGTATGTTGTGGAGGGAGAGACTATTTCTTTTCTCATGGTATAAAGAAGGACTGTGATTGCAATAAAAATCCTGGGAATGAAATATATATCCCCAGGAGGTGTGTAATTTGGTGAAGTTGCGCATCCAAGCAAAGGGAAGGTATAAGGCGTGGGCGATTGACTTAGAGATATTCATATCTCCACGCCCAGGGTTCATGCCCTAAGCGTTGGGTGGTATCATCGTAACAATGTTTAGCTTCTTGTTCAAAACTTTTGTCATGCTTGATTTTTTTACAAGTGTCCATTATCAGTTTTCGGTTGGCTTCCCTCCAACGGGGATCGGAAAAAGACTTGGCTGGGGGATCAAATTGTTCCCAACTGATTTCGAGATCATTGCAGTAAATGTAAGCATGGGCAAGTGGGATGTACTTTTGGTTTTTTTCTTTCCAGCATTCATAAGAATACTGTTTATATATTTTGGTTACTTTTTTGGTAATAAATGAAAAAAATTTATATAAAAAGTAACTAACAAAGAGAATGCCAAAAAAAATATCAAACCAGGTTAATCCGGGGGAATAAAACATAGGAAGCACCTCCTTTTGCGTTAAAGATAGCATCAAAGAAGGAGAAAGTCAATAACAGGAGATGAAATATGGCAACACAAACAGAGAGTACAAAATTTGTACTGGAAGGAGATCAAGAGTACAAAGAAAAGCTGGAAAGCATTAATCAGCAGTATGGAAAACTCTATCAGCAGCTTACGAAGTTAAAGACAGAGACGGAAAATACCGCAAATGCCAAGGATATTCTTAAGAAAAAAGTGGAATTACTTGAAAAAGCTCAAAGTAATCAGAACGAAAAGGTGAAATTGCTGAATGAGCAGATTCAAAAAGCGGAAGAAATTCAAAAAAATTATTCGAGTCAGGTAGAAAACGCTAAAGGAAAGATTGAGAAGACTACAGAGCAGCAGAAAAACTTGGGTGAAGTTACAGAAGAAACAAAGCAGCAACATGAGCAGCTAACTCAGGAGTTGCAACAGTATCAGCAGAAACTGCAGTCCGTAAAGGAACAGCAGGAGCAAGCGAAAACGAGTATCGCTCAGTGGAAGGATGAATTAGAGGATGCACAGAGTAATGTAGAGTCTTTTTCTCAAAAACTTCAGGAAAGCCAGGAGTCTCTTCAGAAGATGACAGAGAATGCAGGGCATGCTGCGCAGGGGGTAGATCAAATCGGCAGCAGCACCAGCGAGGCGGCAGATAGTGCTTCTGATTTCGGAGAGCGATCGACAGGCGCATTGGAAGCGCTTGCAGCAAACTTGTCAAGCTCTTTCATAGAGTTCGGTATTTCGAAAATCAAGGACGCATTACTTGATTGCATTGATGCTACGGGAGCATTTGAGACAGCGGTTGCCAATATCAGTACCATTGCAGATACGAACATAGTTCCTCTGGATGATCTGAAAAACAGTATTGTTACATTGTCCAGCGAACTCGGTGTGTCAGCAGGCGATGTTGCAGACTCGGTATACGGAGCAATTTCCTCCGGAATCGATACGGCAGATGCTATAGGAGTTGTAGAAGAGGCGACAAAGCTGGCGGTTGGAAGTTTTACTGACACTACAACAGCGGTGGATATTCTGTCTGCAGCGATTAATGCCTACGGTCTGGAGAGTTCGCAGGCATCACAGATGTCGGATTACCTGATTACTATGCAGACGCTTACGAAAACATCTGTGGGGGAACTGGCAGCAAATATGCAGGCGATACTTCCCACTGCGGCGGCTTACAATGTTCAGATGGATAACTTGTCTGGTGCCTATGTGATTATGGCAGAGAATGGAAGTTCTACTGCAGAAGCAACTGCCTATCTGGAATCAATGCTGAGCGAGCTGGGCGATTCCGGAAGTGCAGTGTCGGCAACCTTGAAGGAATCCACAGGTATGTCGTTCGAAACTTTATCGAAAAAGGGACAGTCGCTGGGAGATATCATGAAGATCCTGAGCGAAAGCGTGAATGGGGATCGGAATGCTTTCAGAGATTTATGGGATAGTTCCGAAGCTGGTGTCGGAGCACTGTCGCTTCTTCAGGCTGGTACGGAGAAATATAACGATGTTCTGGAGCAGATGGAGCAGAGTACAGGGGCGACGGAGACGGCATTTGGACAGATGAGCGATACGGTGGAATTCTCCAAGCAAAAAATGGAGAACGCTTTCGAAAATCTGAAGGTGGCGATCGGAGATCAACTCAGCCCTGCGATTAAGGATATGTCGGATCTCGGAGCAGACGCTTTTTCCTGGGCAACCAATTTTGTTAATGATCACCCGGATGTTGTAGCTGCGATTGGCGCAGTGGTAGCCGGGGTGGGAACGACGATAGCAGCAATTGTCGGACTTACGACGGTAACAACGATAGCAACTCAGGTGGTAGGTGCATTTCAGACACTGATAGATACGCATCCGATTACACTGGCTATTACAGCGATTGCCGCGCTAGTTGGAACCGTTGGAGCTTATATTGCATTGGCAGATGAGACGGAATCCGAGACTATGCAGCTTAAGCGAAGTGCGGAAGAACTTAAAGAAGTTGTAGATGAAACCAAGAATTCTTATGATGCGGAAATTAAGAAAATTGAAGCCAATGTTAAGCTACAAAACGATCTTGTAGGCAGCCTTTCTACTTTGATTCGAGAAGAAGAAAAATCTGCAGAAACGAAAATAAAGATTTCCGGAATCGTGGACAGGCTGAACGAGACAATTCCCGGTTTAGCACTTGCGTATGATCGGCAGACAGATTCGCTGAATATGACAATAAAAGCCATAGAGGCTTTGATTGAACAGGAGGAGCTGGAGCAGGAATATCAGGCGGCTGTGGAAGAGCACACGGAATTGCTGGAAGAACGAGCGGAAGCTTCCGATGTATTGCGTGAAGCAGAGCAGAAGCTGATTGAATCAACAGAGGCATACAATGAAGCAAATGATGTAGGTGCAGAGACATTAGATGTATCTGTCGGGAAAATTGCGCAGCTGCGGACAGAGATGAGTTTGGCGCAGGAGGCATATGCTGCGGCTGAGGGGGCGATCGCACTTCTGGATGAACGTCTGCAGGAGTCGGAGACAGTTATGGATGAGTATCAGCTCAAGATTGGAGCTGCTCAGTTAAGTCTGGATGCGACTCAGTTAAGTCTTGCCGGTATGAGTGATGCAACTCTTGCCATGAGAGAGAGTATGGTTGAATCTTCGACTGGCTGCGGAGAGCTGCAGGAGGCGATTGCTGCGCTGGATGAGGCATATCTTACACATACTGGAGAATTACAACTGCGGGCAGAGGAAATCCGGGCGCAGCAGGAGTCACTGCGGGAAGAACATGAGGCCACCAGACAGAAGATCTATGACACACTTAGCAGTGAAATGGGGATGTTTGAGGAAGTCAGCATTAAAGGCTATGATAGTGTAGAGACGATGATCGGTGCGCTGGACAGCCAGATCAGCTTCATGGATACCTATGCGGCGAATATTCAGAAGGCGATGGAGCTTGGCGTTGACGATGGCATTATAAAAACTCTTTCTGATGGATCGGTTGACTCAGCAAAGATTTTGCAGGCGATTGTAGATGACGGCGGTATACACATTGATGAGTTCAATGAAAAATTTAAGAAGGTAGAGGAAGGTAAGAAGACATTTTCTGAAAATCTTGCGGAGATACAGGGTGAGTTTGGTAAGCGAATGCGCGATTTGAAAATGGAACTGGCCAATACCATAAAAGAAATGAATAAGCAGGAGGAAACCTATAAGGCTGGGTTGCAGAATCTGCAGGGATTCATTGATGGCACAACAAATAGCGAATTATGGGAAAAGCTTATTCGTGTATACAGACGAATGGCTTTGACTGCAATACAAACTGCGAAAAACGTATTCGACCAGCACTCCCCTTCCCGAAAGTTCCATGAGATCGGCCAGTACAACGTAATCGGTGCGATCCAGGGCACGGAGGCGGAGCGGCCTCGCCTGGTACAGGCTTACGCGAATACGGCGAGCGCGGCGATCGAAGCCTACAACACAAGAGCGGCTGCACTGATGGAGAATATGAGAGCGAAGCAGTATGCGGAGTTCATCTCTGTGCCTGCCGCCATGCGGGACGACAGGGAGATGCGTCTGCCGGAGACTTCGGCGGATCCGGCGGCGCTGCAGATGCTGGAGCGTCTGGCGGAAGCCATGGAGAGTCGAAAGAACCGAAGCGACATCACGCAGAACGTAACCATCGTGAATCCGGAGGGAACTCCGGCGGCGAATGCCAGAGCATTGCGAAAAGTAGAAAGGGGGCTTGCATTTGGCCTGTAAGATACAGTTTTTCTTCCGAAGGGGAGAAGATATGCTTGTGATTGGGGATAACGAGTACGGAATTGTGGATTATTCCGGACTGGAAGCCCCGGAATATGAATATGACACAGAGACGCGGCTGAGCGGTTACGGAAGTACGATCCGGAGCCGCAGAATCCCGGAGCGCGAGATTACGATCACTGCGGAGTACAAGTCGAGGAGAGTCGGGAAGGAGGAGGCCAGGGAGGAAGTGATGAAGTTCTTCCGCCCGTACAGCAGCGGCTGCCTGACAATCCGGAGAGGGACGAGGGAGCGAAAGATCGATTATGAGATCTCAGAATTCCGGTCGAAGAATACGAATATTCACGATCGCTTTCAGTTTCAGGTGACGCTGCTGTGTTCCAATCCGGCGCTGCTCTCGGCGCGGGAGTATGTGAATGTCACGGAATGGAGAGACGGTCTGCGCTTCCCTTTCCAGCTTCCCTTCTCTTTCCGGAAACGGGGAGGAACTTCAGTCGTTATCAATAACGAGGGGAATCTGGAGACTCCGGTGCTGATCCAGTTCTACGGCCCGGCGCTGAATCCAGTGATCTGGAATGAGAGCACGCATGAACATGTGAAGGTGAACGCTGAGCTGAAGGACGGGGACGTACTGGAGATCAATACGGATTTCGGAGCGAAGAGCGTGATCCGGCGCAGCGGAAATGAAGCGGTGAATATGAATCAGGTGCTGGATCTTACGTCGCGCTTCTTCTGGCTGCAGCTGGGCGAGAACCTGATCTCATACAGCAGCGACAGTGAAGCGCAGAAGAACAGGGTACTGGTCTCCTATCAGGAGCGGTATCTGGGAATATAAGGAGAAAATATGGCAGTTAGTTATGGATTTTTTGACGGCGGGACAGAGTACGGTCAGGATGAATTCAATCAGTATTTTGATGCGTTTCTTCGTTCCGGCGTCAAGGTAGAGGACGAGGTGGAAGAGGAAGCAGGTGCTGAGGCAGGCGATGAAGCCGGGAACAGCAAATGCTACATGGGTCTGGAAGTCACTACGGACGGGAAGAATAACATTACAGTAGGTACGGGAACGGCGATTCTGCAGGGATTCTGGATGAAGAATTCGGAGCCGCTGAGTCTGGTTCTGGACAGAAGCCAGGGAAGCTATGCGCGTATTGTGGTTCGTCTGGACAGAAGGGCGCAGAATCTGGCGATTGTCGTAAAGTACGGCAGAGATAAATTACCGGAGCTGGAGCGGGGAGAATTTGTCTATGAGATCTCGTTGGCCAGGGCAGAGACCGGTTCGAGCGGCGGAATGGTAGGAACTTTTACCGTGACGGATGAGCGATCGGATGTGAAAGTATGCGGAGCGATTCGACCGCGCAATGTACTGGAATACGATTCGATGATTAAGGAGCAGCAGGGGCGCTGGGAGGAGTGGTTCCGTTGGCAGCAGGGCAGTCCGGAAGCACAGCGTGAGATCGCAATTCAGACATCAGCGCCGAAAGGACAGGTGGCAGGAAGAATATGGATTCGAATGTACTGATTCGTGTCTTTGACACGGAGTTGAATTACCTGGGGCAGGTGGATGACTATGAGTCGCTGATCTTCCGCAGAAAATGGTCGGGCTACGGCGAGTTTGAGATTACGCTTGGGTACTGCTCCCCGATTCTTCAGGCGCGGCGATTTATCCTGCTGGATGAAGACCCGAAGAGGAGCGGCTGTATCGAATATGTGCAGTACGATGAGGCGAAGGGGACGTATACGGTGAAGGGATTTTCACTGCTGAAGCTGCTGGAGACAAGGATCACTGTGCCGCCGAAGGGCAAGGTGAACCAGAGCTATCAGGGGACTCCGGCGGAGATCCTGCAGCAGCTGGTTACGGCGAATGCGATTGCGCCGGAGGACTCCTGCCGGGTGATTCCTCACCTGGTTCTCGGCGACCGGCCGCCGTCCGGCGGAAGTATCACTTATGAGACCTGCTACAATATTTTAGCGGAGGATATCCGGTCGATCGCGAATGCCTACAGCCTCGGCGCGGAGATCGAGCTGAACTGGAGGGAGCAGTGTCTGGAGTTCGTGGTGCGGCAGGGCGTGGATCACACGGCGGCGCAGAGTCTGCAGCCGAGAGTGATATTTTCCGATGCTTACGATAATATCAGCGGGCAGGTCTACACGCTGGATGTGAGCTCCGAGCGGAATATTGGCTATGTGGCCGGACGCGAAGAGGGCGAAGATCGGAAGGTTGTGACGGTGGACCTGGCCGGGGCTTCCGGCTTTGAACGCAAGGAAGTCTTTATTGATGCCCGTGATGTTGAGGAAGGCGCGAATGAGAATGCGCTTCTGCGGGAACGCGGAATTGCGGGTCTTTCCGCGATGAGGGCGGCGGACAGCTATGATTTCACCGTGGTCAGCGGAACCGCGATGCAGTACCTGCAGGACTGGGATCTGGGCGATCTTGTTACCGTGATAAGCGATCCGCGGAACACAGTGGTGGATGAGCGGATTCTGGAGGTGGAGGAAGTCTATGACGCTTCCGGCGCGCAGATCACGCCGACGGTGGGCGAGCCGGAGAAGACGCTGCAGGAGAAGATCAGCGGCGGAAGCAGTGGAGGCGGGAGCTACTATGACAAGGCGAATCACTCGCATCCCTATCTGGCGACTTCCCTGAAGGGAGCGAAGGACGGTGTTGCCAGTCTGGATGAGAACGGTCTGGTTCCGGCTTCTCAGCTGCCGTCCTATGTGGATGATGTTCTGGAGTATGACAAGCTGGCGAGCTTCCCGGCTACCGGTGAGGCGGGCAAGATCTATGTGGCGCAGAATACCAACAAGACATACCGGTGGTCCGGTACGGCCTACGTGGAGATCAGCGCATCACTGGCACTGGGCGAGACCTCCTCGACGGCTTATCGCGGCGACCGGGGCAAGATCGCATACGATCACAGCCAGAAAGCACATGTAACTGGTGTGAAGGGCGACAGCGAAACTGCGTACCGCACCGGTCAGGTCAACATCACAAAAGCCAATGTTGGTCTGGGAAATGTGCCGAACGTGGCGACGAACAACCAGACTCCGACTTATACGGCGGCCAGAGCGAACGGGAACCTGGTATCCGGCGAGAAGCTGTCCGTTGCCATGGGAAAGATTTCCCGTGCAATTACCAGCCTGATCAGTCATCTGGCGGATGGTACGCGCCATATCACGGCGACGGAGAGAACCGCGTGGAATAGTAAGGCGAGAGTGTTCTCTACGCAGAAGCCGGCTTTTCCGGATAATGGAGATATGATTGAGTGGGCGACCGTTACTCACAGTTTAAATACAGAAAATGTAATGGTATCTGTCTGGGAGGTCAATTCGAAAAGTTTACTTGCAACTGATGTGGAAGTTGTTGATGCTAACAGTGTACAGCTGTGGCTGCCCAAGGGAGATCCTGGAACTTATAATATTATTATTGTTGGATAAGGAGGAGATCAGTTATGCGGATATTTGGAAAGGAATTTCGAATCAACGGCTTCCGGATTTATCATGAAGGGGACAAGCCTACACCGTCGGAGATCGGTGCGGCAGCAGGCAGTCATTCACACTCGAACTATCTGCCGGCTTCTGGTGGAAGCGTGACCGGCAATATCAATATGTCGGAGAACAAGATGCTGCTGTGGAACAATAAAGGAAGAATCTATATGAAGTCAAATCAGCAGATGTATTTGGCTGCATCGAGCGAGGGAACTTATTATCTTCATCTTGGCGTACATGACGGCGTATGGTCTCTTGATCCGGACACGAATGGTGTGCTTACTCTGGGAACGGCGAACCATCGCTGGGGACAGATTTATTCCAGTGTGGCATCCATTAAGACTTCCGACCGGAACCAGAAGAAGAACGTCGAAGCGCTGGGCGGGAAATTTGTGGATCTCTTCAAGAAGCTGCAGCCGGTATCCTTCCAGTTTATAGACGGGACTTCCGGCCGGACGCATACAGGATTTATTGCGCAGGATGTGGAAGAAGCGATGAGTGAGGTCGGATTCACGGAGCAGGAGTTCGCCGGATTTTGCCGGGATCCGAAGACGGAACCGGTGGTGAAGACAGAACTTGTGGATATCTTTAATCCTGAGACCGGAAAGATCGAGCAGGTAGAGAATTGTTACACGGAAGATCAGCCGGTTGAGGGTGAGTACGTGTATGGCCTCCGTTATGAGGAATTTATCGCATTGAATACAGCTATGATCCAGAACCTCATGAACCGGGTCGATCAGTTGGAAGCAGAACTGAAAAAAATCAACGAAAAAGAAAAGAGAGGATAAAAATATGGCAGAAAAAAACGCGGATTTTCTGGTAGATAACGGAGCATACTACGATCAAATTTACTTTTCTACAGTAGCAAATCAGGTGGACTATAATGGTACCAGTGTAGCGGATACGCTTAAAGATTTAAGTTCAGACCTGGCGAAACATAATCATGATGGTCGTTACTATACCGAGACAGAAATGAACACGAAGCTTGCAGGTAAAGCTGAGAAAAATCACACCCATCCATATCTTTCCACCAGCGGCGGAACTGTAGATGGTGACATTACTGTGACGGGCAACGTCAAAATGGATACTGTGAGCGGCAATGTCAAAGTGAATGGCAATATCACCATGATGAAGCAGGGGCAGATGCTTTGCTGGTCTGATGAGAATAATAAGATCCAGGGGAGAATCTACAACAATATTATTACGGAGAATAATAAGAAAGTACAGCATTTCTACATACTTGCATCGAATGAAGCGAATTATGCACTGCATCTGGGTGTACATGATGGAATGTGGACACTGGACCCGGATCATGGAGATGATACGAATAATCAGCTGGCACTTGGCGCTCCGTCACATAGATGGGGACAGTTCTATACGTATGTTGCCGTGAATACTACATCAGATCGCAATGAAAAGGAAAACATTGAGGCGATCGGAGCTCAGTATCTTGACTTCTTCCGGGGACTGAAGCCTGTATCCTATAAACTCATTAACGGGACTTCCGGCCGGACGCATACGGGATTCATTGCCCAGGATGTGGAAGAAGCTATGCGCGCTGCCGGGCTTACGAATATGGATTTTGCCGGATTCTGCCAGGATCAGAAGACAGAGCAGGTACAGAAAACAAAAACGGTTTCTGCGACAGATCCGGAAAGCGGGCAGGAAATTCTGGAAGAAATGCCGTACACAGAGGATGTCCCTGTGGAGAACGAGTATGTCTATAGCCTCCGCTATGAAGAATTCATTGCACTGAATACTGCGATGATTCAGCAGCTGATGAAAAAAAGTGAAGAGCAGAAAGCCGTAATTGCGGGACTGAAGGACAGAATTAGCGCACTAGAGCAAAGGGTGTAAGAGGCATAAAACTTTGCCGTAAGAACACGACAGAAACAGGAGGAGGACAATGAAAGAAATTTTTCAGGTGCTGGGTATCTTCTCCATGTTTATCTCTGCGCTGGTCGGATTCTTTTTCTGGCTGATTCAGAGAAACATTAATCAGCGCGACGCCGAAGAGCAGCGCCGCAGAACCGCCCGGCAGCAGGAGCTGGATCAGAGAGAGCAGGTGCGGTATCAGCATGAACTCTATATGCTGAAAAGCATTGATGCGGCAATTGCGCTGGGCGAAGCGACTGCACGGGCGGTACAGCAAATTCCGGACGCACACTGCAACGGAGATATGCACGCAGCGCTGGATTATGCGCAGCAGGTAAAACACGAGAAGAAAGATTTCCTGAACGGGCAGGCATTGCATATTATTTCGGACAACTCTGTTTCAGGAGATGGCGTGAGGAGGACTTATGATTAACTGGAAGCTGAGATGGAAGAATAAGACTACGCTGCTGGCGATTACCACGGCTGTGATCGCTCTGGTTTACCAGGTTTTGGGGCTGCTTGGCATTGCTCCCGGCGTATCGGAATCGGAAGTTACGCAGGTGGTTGGTCTTGTGATCAATATTTTGGCAATGGTCGGTATCGTGACCGATCCAACCACACAGGGCGTATCCGATTCTGATCGAGCGCTTCGCTATGATAAGCCGCAGTGATGTGCAGGCAGGGGCAGCATAAGGGAAATCGCGCAGAGAGCTTCGAATGGACAAGATAATTTTAATAACATACAGAGGGAGAAAACATGACGAATAAAGAGAAAAGAGCGGCGCTTGTAGCGAAGATCAAGAGCCGTGAAGGTAAGAACCAGTACACCCAGAGCAGTAAGCGTGACCAGGTCAGCAGCGGCTGCAGCGATTGCTCCAGCCTGCAGCAGTGGGTATATGAGCAGGTGCTTGGCATCAACATCGGTGACAACACCGAAGCGCAGATGTTGAGTAAGAAGCTGACCACGATCGATGCCGGGATTAGCGGAGGCGTGCCGGACGAGGATAAGCTTCTCCCCGGTGATCTGCTGTATTTCCGGGGCACTGATCCGGATCGCAAGGCCACCGGCTACGTGGGCCATGTGGAGATGTATGTAGGGAATGGTGAGCTTTCCGGCCACGGCTCCGGCGTCGGACCGACCCGCAAGAACATGAAGGAATACTGTCAGAGCCGCCAGAAGCGCAGCGTAGCCGCGCCGATCTATAACCGCGGCCTGATCTGTGTGCGCCGCGGCCTGCCGGAGGACGATTCCGATCGGGGTGATGCAAACAACTGGAAGGGGAAGCTGACGGAGCTGTATGTCACACAGCTGGGGCGTATGCCGGATGAAGCCGGGCTTGCCTTCTGGCAGGCACAGCTGGCAGGCGGGAAGAGTTGGGACGAGGTCTCCGCGGCTGTCATCGACTCTGACGAAGGCCGACGCCGCTACGTGCGGGAGCTTTACGTCTTCCTGCTGGGAAGAGAGCCGGACAAGGCCGGGCTGAATGCCTGGGTGAAGGAGCTGGCTGCCGGAAGAACCCGCGCACAGGTTTTCCAGGGATTCATCCAGTCGGAAGAGTACAGACAGCGGAAGTAAAGAAGAATCAGTTGATATTTTCTTTCACAAAATTAATAATGTCTGAGTTCACAGTCATTGTTCTGTTATCGGATTCCATTTCTGCAATACTCATCCAACGGTACTGAATTCCATCCAGCGTAAATTCGGAAAACTTCATTTCAGGCGAAAAGGCAGTCAGTTCTGCTGTATATAAACGGTGGCAATATACGCGGGGTTCCTGATGGCTTTCGGAATATTTCTCATGAACCATTAGGGATATATAATCCAGCCGGATATTGGAGCGATCCGTTTTTAGCTGATGAGAGAGACCGTTTATGATAAAGCTTTCATTATTAACATTCGTTTTAAAGTTCAGGAAGAGAAAACACTCCCAACGGGTATCGTAGTATACCAGAAAACGATTCGGAAATTCTTCGAAAGAATTCCTGATTGCTACAATCGAGTGATTATGTGTAGTTTCACTAGGCTTAAAGGTCAATTTTACATCGTCTAAAAGTATTTTCATGAATAATCTCCTAAAAGGGATAATGCTATATTATACATCATATAAGTCAAAGCGACAAGGTGGGATTTGTATATTGTATTAATGAAAGATTAAGAAATAATTCCGCACAAATCAAAGGATATCTGGTATGCTTAAAATAATATAACAATCCATAATTATGTCCGAATACCCGAAAGGAGTTTTTGTATGAGAAAATCCAACCTCAGGTTTTTATGTCTGGCGGCGGCAGCCACGTTAATCATGGGAGGGTGCTCCGGGAGCACAGATTCCGGCGAGACCGTTGCCGTGCAGTCCGTATCTATGCTGGCCGGTCTGAACGCCGGGATTCAGAACCGCTATGCCGGCAAAGTTGTCCCGCTGGCGACACAGGAAATTAAGAAAGATGACCAGAAGACGGTAAAGGAAGTCTTCGTAAAGGAAGGCGACGAGGTAACTGTGGGACAGGTTCTCTTCTCTTATGATATGGAAGAAGCTTCTCTGAATATCGAGCAGGGCAAGCTGGAGCTGGAGAAGATGCGCAACAGCATCGAGACGACGAAGAGCCAGATTACCGCGCTGGAGAAGGAGCGCAAGCAGGCGGCTTCCTCCGACAAGCTCAGCTATACCATCGAAATCCAGACCCTGGAGGCTGATATCCGTCAGACCGAGTACAACATCAGCACGAAGGAAGTCGAGATTGACCGCCTGGAGAAGTCCATGGAGAAATCCGAAGTAACTGCGGAAATGAACGGTGTCGTTCAATCGATTTCGGAGAATGGTTATGACAATTACGGGAATGCAAAGCCCTACATGACGATTATGGAGACCGGAACTTACCGGATCGAAGGAAATGTCAGTGAGCTGAACGCCCGCAGCCTTCCGGTCGGAAGTTCTGTGGTGATTCGTTCCCGCGTGGATGAGAATGAAACCTGGGCAGGCACTCTGGATTCTGTGGATTTGGAACATGCGGTAAGCAATCAGAATGAAGGTTATTATTACGTATCCAGTTCCGGTTCGGAGATGACGAACACGACAAAGTACCCGTTCTATGTGACGCTGGACGACAGTTCCGGACTGATGATGGGGCAGCATGTTTATATTGAACTTGGCACGGAAGACGAGAATGCGCGTGAAGGCATCTGGCTTTCTTCCTATTATATTGTGCAGGACGGCAATGATGCCTATGTGTGGGCAGCTACCGATCAGGACAAGCTGGAGAAGAGAACCGTTACTCTGGGAGAGCATGACGAGGATACGGATGAGTACCAGATCACAGACGGCCTGACAGCTTCAGATTACATTGCGATTCCGGAGGAGGGACTGAGCGCCGGACAGCCCGTGACCCGATATGACGAGGGATACTTCGGTGGCTCGGATACGGTTGATGCCATGGGCGGCGAATACAATGACGGTGCAGAAGGCGAATATGTCGAAGGTGCAGACGGTGAGCATATCGGAGGCATGGATGGCGAGATCCCGGACGCGAATGGCGAGATTTATAATGAAGGCGGCATTTCCGATGGAGAGGCCGGTGACAGTGCTTCCTACGATGGCAGTGGACTTGCGCTTCCGGAAGGCGCGGACGGCATGGACGGAGCTGCTGATGGTGCCGGCAGCGCAGACGGTGAGATCACAGAGATTGGCGAAGGTGTTTCGGGCGGAGCCGCTTCGGACAGTGCGCATGTTGTAGAGGAGTCGCAGGCAGCAGAAACGGAGGCGGGCGAATGATTCTTGAACTGAAGCATATCTATAAGGATTATCTGCAGGGCAAGCTGGTAGTGCCGGTTCTGAAGGATATCAACCTCTCCGTGGAGGCGGGCGAGTATATCGCGATCATGGGGCCGTCCGGTTCCGGCAAGACTACGCTGATGAACATTATCGGCTGTCTGGATGTGGCGACAAAGGGCAGTTACCTGCTGGCCGGAGAGGATGTCTCGAAGGCTTCGGATACTCATATGGCGGAGATCCGGAATCACAGCATCGGCTTTGTCTTCCAGCAGTTTAACCTGCTTCCTAAGCTGACGGCGCAGGATAACGTGGCTCTGCCGCTGCTGTACGGCGGCGTAGGTAAGAAGGAGCGCCGGGCCAGAGCGAAGGCTGCTCTGGAGAAGGTAGGTCTGGGAGACCGTGTGGATTTCCGGCCGAACCAGATGTCGGGCGGACAGTGTCAGCGAGTGGCGATCGCCCGCGCGATCGTCGGCATGCCGAAGCTTCTGCTGGCAGATGAGCCCACCGGTGCGCTGGATTCGAAGTCAGGCGAGCAGGTCATGGAGCTCTTCCGTCAGCTGAACGACGAGGGTATGACGATTGTTATGATCACTCATGACGCGGATATCGCGAAGCAGGCGAAGAAGACGTATCATATTTTTGACGGCGAGATTCGTGAGAACCAGAAGGAAGGAGGCGCTGCCGATGAATAAAACAGGAAAGAGAGTTCTGATCGGAGCGATCATCGTGGCTCTGGTCGGCGGGGGCGCCGGAGGCGCCTACTATCTGGCAAAGTCCAGGAAGAGTACGCCGGTCAGCGTATATTCCATGAATGATATCGGCATGGACGGTTACTGGGGCGATGAGAAGCAGATGTCCGGCCGGGTAACGGCGGACAAGATACAGTCTGTCTATGTAAGCACGACGCAGATCATCCAGGAGATCATGGTGGAAGAGGGGCAGGAAGTCCATGTGGGCGATCCTCTGATGAGCTATGATACGACGCTGACCAGTCTGCAGCTGGACAGCAAGGCGCTGGAAGTGCAGAAGCTGGAGCTTTCCATCCAGAAAGCACAGGAGGAGCTGAAGAAGATTCAATCTTATAAGCCCGGCGTTCCTGTCTCCAGCTCCGGAACCGGTAAGAAGATCGCGATGCAGACGGGCGGGGAAAGTGTTTTCCAGACGGCAGGAATCCAGGCACTGGGACCGAAGCTGGCCAGCTGGTTCGCCGGTGGCAGTGTGCAGAAGAGCCTGGAGGGACTGACGGAGGAAAGTCAGGACCCATCGGCGCCGGAGACTCCCGCGCCGACTGAACCATCGGAAACCGAACCGACGCAGCCGACGGAGACGGAACCGACACAGCCGGAGACACCTGCGCCGACACAGCCGACGGAACCGGAGACGCCCGCACCGACACAACCGACGGAACCGGAGACTCCGGCTCCCACGCAGCCGACGATCCCCGAGCTTCCGGAAGCAGATCGACCGACTTTCGTAAAGGGCACCGGTACGGAACAGATGCCTGCCATTTATCTCTGGAAAGAGGATCAGGTGATTTCTCCTTCACTGTTGCAGTATCTGCTGAATGGCAAGGAGGATGTCAGAGTGGCATTGATGGTGCGCGATGGCGATCAGCTGATGGCGGACGGAGCGTATACGGAACATCTTTATACCTGGCTGTATGAGATCCGCCTGGAGGGAACTACTCCGGTGATTCTTCCGGTCGGTTATCTGATGGGGGCTGACCAGGATCCGCTGACGATCTATACCGGTGATACGGAGAATCCGGATGAGACCCTGCCTGGCGGTGATGGTATCATCGACATTGATCCGGGTGAGCCGGGAATCTCGTATACGGCGGCGGAGATCGCCAAGATGCGCTCGGATAAAGAGCTGGAGCTGAAGGATCTTCAGATCAGCCTGCAGGTGGCGCAGGTCGAGTACGAGAAGGTGGAAACAGAGCTGAATAACAGTATGGTCTATAGCAAGATCGACGGTGTTGTAAAATCCATCGGCGACGCAGAGACTGCAGCTGTAGACAATACGCCTCTTATTACGGTATCCGGAGGAGGCGGCTACTATATCGAGACCGGCATCGGTGAGCTGGACCTGGGAAGTATTCAGGTGGGTGACAGCGTAACGGTTCAGTCCTGGGAGACATACGAGACATTGGAAGGAACCGTCTACTCGATCGGTGATTTCCCGTCCTCGGACTATTCGAATTATGGCAATGGCAACAGCAATGTATCTTATTATCCATTGACGGTATTTGTGGATGAGGATGCGAACCTGCGGGAGAATGAATATGTAGACGTTACCTACAATTCCTCGAATAGCGAGGAGGAGATTAATTCGCTGTACATTACTTCCGCCTTTGTGCGTAGCGAGAATGGCCAAAGCTATGTGATGATCGCCGGAGAGAATGATACGCTGGAGAAGCGCTATATCAGCACCGGCAAGAACCTGTGGGGAAGCTACACACAGGTTCGGAGCGGACTTACCATCGACGACCGGGTCGCTTTCCCTTACGGACAGGATGTGAAGGAGGATGCTCCTGTTGTGGATGGCGATATTGAAGAATTTAACCGCAGTTTCTACAACTATTAGGAGGGAATGACGTATGTTTGAGAATATTTCCCTGGCATTCCAGGGCATATGGAGTCATAAGATGCGCTCGTTCCTGACGATGCTCGGCATCATTATTGGTATTGGCTCAATTATTTCGATCGTATCCACGATCAAGGGAACGAATGAGCAGATCAAGCAGAACCTGATCGGTTCCGGAACGAATGCTGTGAAGGTAGAGCTGTATCAGGGGGACAATACGTTCGACACGGAATACAATGCGATTCCGGAGGGCGTGAATCCGATCAGCCAGGATACGTTGGACGAGATTACGGCTTTGGATGAGGTGGCGGAGGCTTCTCTTTACACAGAGCGCACCTATGCAGAGTATGTCTATCATCAGAATCAGAATTTTACCGGAACGATTCGGGGCATCGACGAACACTATTTTAACGTGTACGGCTACTATATCCAGATGGGCCGCGGCTTCACAGAAGATGATTTCAGTCAGATTCGCAAGGTGGCGATCGTGGACCGGACGGCCATGTCCTCTCTGTTCGAGGGAGAGAATCCTTTAGGAAAGACGATCGAGATCAAGAGCGAGCCGTATACTATTATCGGAATTACGGAGCAGAGCATGGAATTCGAGCCTGTCATCAACGATCCGAGCGATTATGCGATCTATAACCAGTCTTCCAACGGCGTTGTCTTCGTGCCGGATACGACCTGGCCGCTGGTAGCTCAGTTTGACGAGCCCCAGAAGGTGGCGCTGAAAGCAGCCAGCACGGATGACATGACGAACGCAGGCAAGAAGACGGCGGATCTTCTGACGGCGACGCTGCAGGCGGATTCCTCGATGAATCTGAGCTACCGCAGCCAGGATCTCCTGGAGCAGGCGAAGCGTCTGCAGGATCTGTCCTCCTCGACGAACCAGCAGCTGATCTGGATTGCCAGTATTTCTCTGCTGGTCGGCGGTATCGGCGTTATGAATATCATGCTGGTATCCGTGACGGAGCGTACCCGTGAGATCGGCCTGAAGAAGGCGATCGGCGCGAGAAAGAGCCGGATCCTCTTCCAGTTCCTGACGGAGGCGGCGGTTCTGACCAGCCTGGGCGGACTGCTTGGCGTCGGCGCGGGCATCGTGATGGCGAAGGTGATCTCCGGCATGAGCGGAGCGCCGATGGCGATCGATGTGGGAGCCACCGTAATCGCTGTGGCTTTCTCCGTACTGATCGGCGTGGTCTTCGGCCTGCTGCCTGCGATCAAGGCATCGAACCTGAACCCGATCGAGGCGTTAAGAAGAGAGTAGTTGATCTATTAACTGCCGGGAAGTGCAAGACATTGTTGCATTTCCCGGCAGTTTCAGTATAATGAATGTGTACAGCAAAATAGGATTACATGCGTTAAGTGTTCGTTGGATGGGGAGTTGCCGCGAAACGAAAGGTAATACCTTGCGATATGTTTTCCGCACCCGTTGCGATAAGAGACATCTCCTATTGTGAAGGGACAGTTTATCCATGTTTTGCCACAAAGGGAGGTGCTTTTTTTGTATTCCAATCGAAAGTACCCTCCGGAAAGAGAGTGTAAGATGGACAAAGAGAAAATCAAACAGGCAGTAACCCTGTTTCTGGAAGGAATCGGGGAAGATACCACACGGGAAGGTCTTCAGGACACGCCGGACCGGATTGCGAGAATGTGTGAAGAGATCTTCGGCGGGATGACGCAGGACGCGGCGGTTCCGCTGTCCCGGCAGTTCGAGGCGAGCAACAGCGATATGGTGATCGAGAAGGATATCACGTTCTATTCCGTCTGTGAGCATCACCTGCTTCCTTTCTACGGGAAAGTGCATATCGCCTATATTCCGGATGGAAAGGTGGTAGGTTTAAGCAAGCTGGCCCGTACGGTGGAAGTATTCGCGCGCCGCGCGCAGATCCAGGAGCAGCTGACGGTGCAGATCGCGGAAGCGCTCGAGGAGCATCTGAAGCCGAAGGGGGTTATGGTATATATCGAAGCCGAGCATATGTGCATGACGATGCGCGGCATTAAGAAGCCGGGCAGCAAGACGGTGACAACTGTTACGCGCGGCTGCTTTGCCGATGATTTTCAGTTGCAGCAGAGATTTCTGCAGATGGTGAAGATGTAATGGAGCGCGTGAACCGAATCCTGCGGCATCCGGATTTTATCCGCCTGCAGGAGGAGTTGGACCGCCTGGAGGCAGATCGGCGGTTCTGCCGCCACGGCATGCAGCATCTGATTGATACGGCGAGACTCGCGTATCTGTTCGCGCTGGAATCCAGCGCAGACCTGCCGAAGGATGTGATCTATGCGGCGGCGCTGCTTCACGATATCGGCCGGGCGGAGCAGTACCGGAACGGTACGCCTCATGATGTGGCCGGTTGCGCGGCAGCGGAGCCGATTCTTGCTGAATGCGGTTTT
Organism: Hominifimenecus microfluidus; assembly: GCA_020687485.1. GTDB lineage: Bacteria > Bacillota > Clostridia > Lachnospirales > Lachnospiraceae > Hominifimenecus > Hominifimenecus microfluidus. Next base: position 74,479 of record JAJEQR010000003.1, read on the forward strand.
GCGGAAGAAGAACAGGATATGATCCTGACTGCGATCGGTTCTCACAGAAAAGAGAAGAGCAAAAAGAAAGCGATGGCGAAAGAAGCCCTGGCGGCGATTCTTTACCATGCGGACAAGAAAAGTCGGCTCTGCTTTCTTTGCAACGCGGAAGCGGAGTGTAACTGGGCAAAAGAGAAGAAAAACATGACACTGGAGTATTAGTCTTAATCTCCGGGCAGGCTTGACTGGAACCATAACGTTGACCTTAACTGAAGAAAACGACGGGAGAAAACGAGATGAAGATTGGAAACAAAGAATTTGACCTGAAAAACCATGTCTATGTCATGGGTATCCTGAATGTAACGCCGGATTCCTTCTCGGACGGCGGACGTTGGAACAGCCTGGATGCGGCGCTGATTCACACCGAGGAAATGATTGCGGACGGCGCAGACATCATTGATCTGGGCGGCGAGTCCACAAGACCCGGCCATATCCAGATCACAGAGCAGGAAGAAATTGACCGTGTAATTCCCTATATCGAGGCGCTGAAGACCCGCTTTGACGTTCCGGTATCCATTGATACCTACAAGGGAACGGTAGCGGAGGCGGCGCTGGCAGCCGGCGCGGACCTGCTGAACGATATCTGGGGATTGAAATACGATAATAAGATCGCAGAAGTGGCCGGAAAGTACAACCGTCCCTGCTGCCTCATGCACAACCGCAATACGACGGAGTACAATGACCTGATGGAGGATGTGCTGAACGACCTTAGAGAGTCGGCGGGAATTGCCCTGGCGCACGGCGTCAGCGAGGACAATATTATTCTGGATCCCGGCATCGGCTTCGGCAAGACGTATGTGCAGAACCTGGAGGTTATGAACCGCCTGGAGCGCCTGCAGGAGCTGGGCTATCCGGTGCTGCTGGGAACGTCCCGTAAGTCTATGATCGGCCTGACGCTGGATCTTCCGGCGGATCAGCGCGTGGAAGGAACTGTAGCAACCTCTGTCATCGGTGTGATGAAGGGCTGTGCGTTCGTGCGCGTGCATGATGTGAAGGAGAATGTCAGAGCCATCCGTATGACGGAGGCCATCCTTCACGCATAGAGAGAAGATCTATCGAAATCGGAAAATACCGGAACAGAGAAGGGAATAATGATTACTATGGATAAAATAAAAATTCGCGGTCTGGAAATCTGGGCGAAGCACGGTGTATTTCCGGAGGAGAATGTTCTGGGGCAGAAATTCGTGATCTCTGCGGATCTCTATACGAATACGCGCTCGGCGGGGAAGAGTGACGATCTGACACAGTCGATTCACTATGGAGAAGTATGCCAGTTCATGAAGACCTTTATGGAGGAGCATACGTATCAGCTGATCGAGACCGTGGCGGAGAAGCTGGCGGAGGAACTTCTGCTGGTCTTTGAGCATCTGCAGGGCATCCGCCTGGAGATCGCGAAGCCCTGGGCGCCGGTCGGTCTTCCGCTGGATACGGTCAGCGTGGAGATCAGCCGTTTCTGGCACCGCGCTTATCTGGCGCTTGGTTCCAATCTGGGCGACAAGGAGGCATACCTGCGCCAGGGCATTCAGGGGCTGCAGGATCGAAAGGACTGCCGGGTAACGGCGGTATCCTCGTTCCTTCGCACTGCCCCCTATGGCGGCGTGGCGCAGGATGATTTTCTGAACGCCTGTCTGGAGTTGGATACGCTGCTGACGCCGGAGGAGCTGCTGGATGTGATGCACGAGATCGAGCAGGAAGCCGGAAGAGAGCGCCTGATTCACTGGGGACCCCGGACGCTGGATCTGGATATCATCTTCTACGATGATATCGTATATGACACGCCGGAGCTTCACATCCCGCATATCGATATGCAGAACCGGGATTTTGTGCTGAATCCGTTGGCCGAGCTTTGCCCGGCGTACCGGCATCCGCTGCTGAAGAAGACAGTGGAAGAACTGAAAAACGCGCTGACGGAGCCGGAAGAGGCACACGCGAAATAGATGCAGAGTAAGCGTGTGAATCAGAAAAATTCGCATAATCTGCGAATGAAGGCACAGAAAACAGAAATCTGGAAAATCCGTGAATAAGAGAATATAAATGACAGAATCAGGAGAAAACCATGAAAATCAAAATTGAATCGCCGCAGGTGCTTCTCTCCGAGGGAGAAGGCTTTGCGGTAAGACCGGCCGATATTTATATTGAAGAGGACAAGATCATCAGCGTCGGAGAGAAAGTCACCGACTTTGTTCCGGATCGGACGATCGACGGTACAGATAAGCTGGTGATTCCCGGCCTCATCAATATGCATACACACAACTACATGACCGTATTCCGCAACCTGGCGGACGATGTGTCCTTTAACGAGTGGCTGTTCGAGCGTGTCATGCCGAGAGAGGACAAGATGACACCGGAAGATGCTTACCTCGGCGCGACGCTCGGCATCATGGAGATGCTTCGTTCCGGCACAACCTGCTTCAACGATATGCAGATGCACATTCATCAGACCACGAAGGCTGCGGTGGATGCCGGTATCCGTGCCTCCATCGGACGCGGCCTGTCCGGCGATGCGGACGAAGAGGGCGGTGAGATGCGCATTCGTCAGGCGCTGGAAGAGATGGAAGCCTGGAAGGATGAGCCGTTGCTGACCTTTACTATGGCCCCCCACGCACCGTACACTTGCACCGGCAAATATATGCAGAAGGCAGCTGCCATCGCGCGGGAGAAGAACGTTCCTCTGCATATTCATCTGTCGGAGAGCACCTTCGAGGTTGAGAATATGAAGAAGGAGCAGGGCATGAGCCCCATCGCCTATGCGGATTCTCTGGGTCTCCTGGATCAGCCGGTCATCATTGCGCACTGCGTAAAGGTCGATGATGAGGATATCCGCCTGCTGGCGAAGCCCACGGTAAGTGTGGTTACGAATCCGGCCAGCAATATGAAGCTGGGAAATGGATTTGCTCCGATCCCGAAGATGCTGGAGGCCGGTGTCAATGTGTGCATCGGTACGGACGGTGCGGCCAGCAATAATGCGCTGAATCTGTTCCGTGAGATGGGACTGGTGACGTTGATTCATAAGGGCGCGATGGGCGACGCGGAATCGGTCAGCGCGGTGCAGGCACTGAAGATGGCGACGGAGAATGCGGCGAAGGCGCTGGGTCGCGCTGACAGCCTGGGTCGGATTGCGAAGGGCTATCAGGCGGATCTGGCGATTCTGGATTTGAATGCGCCGCAGATGATGCCCCGCAACAATATCGTATCTTCTCTGACCTACTCTGCGAACGGATCGGAAGTGGAGACGGTGATTGTGCGCGGCGAGATCGTGATGGAGAACCGCCGCTTCACTCGCATCGACGAGGAGTGGGTTCGCAGTGAGGTACGCCGCAGAGAGGTGTAGGTATGGGAAGTTAATAGAAGAAAAAGCACAGAGCCCCCGGATTATCCGGAGTGTTCTGTGCTTTTTGGTATTTTATGGTGTGATTGTCTTTGTTGGTCTGTAAGCATTTGGTTACTCGAACAGATGAATAAACTGCTGCACGATATTCGCCAGGTGCGTATCCTTGCGCCATACCAAGAAGGACTTCGTATGCAGCGTCGGCTGCACGATGGTCTTGCTGACCATGCGGTCGTTCATGTACTGGATGGCTGCGGTATAGGGGGCGACCGCCACACCGATGCCGGCTTCCGCCCAGCTGATGGAGGACGCCGTCTCTGTATTCTGGCAGATAATGTTCGGCGAGAATCCCTGTTGGCGGCAGGCATTCATAATCAGGTCGTTGTAACGGCGGTGAATAATCAGCGGCTTACCCTTCAGCTGCGCCAGATTGATTTCATTCCCGGTGATACCCTCGAAGAAATTCGGCAGGCCGATAGCTGCGAATGCATCTGTCGCTTCCTCCGAAGCGTCCTCCCCGCGGATGGCAAGAGAGTGATATAAGCTGGTATTAAAGGGCTCACGGATAATACCTACATCAATCGATCCGTCATTCAGCAGATCCATGACGTGGTTGCTGCTACCCTCAAACACCTGGAAATCCACTTGAGGGTGCGACTTGTTGAAGCTCATAATCTTCTCCGGCAGCAGGCTGTTGCACACGGATACAATTGTTCCGATGTGGATCGTACCCTTGGCTTCCGCGCCCATGTTCTGCAGGTCGCGGACCGTTTCGTTCACCAGGCGGATGATCTCGCGGGCGCGCTCCTGGAGAATCAGTCCCTCATGCGTGATCGTGAGATTCCTCTTGTCGCGCTCGAAGAGCTGTACGCCGAATTCATCCTCCAGGGCCTTCAGTTGAAGACTCAGAGGCGGCTGCGAAATGTTCAGGTTCTTGGCTGCGGCGGTGATGTGACCGGCTTCCGCAATGGCCAGAAAGTACTCTAATTGCTTTAATGTCATAATTCTTTATCCTTTTTCTCAAAGAGAACTTGAAAAAATATTTAAATACGGTATTATATTATTGGCAGTAATAGTATTATAATATTTTCCGGAGGGAAAAACAATACCTTTTTTGTATATTCCAAAGAGATCAGGAGGAAGATGAATGAACAGCGAGATTCGAGATATTGCTCTGGCGCCGTCGGGGCACAAGAAGATTGAGTGGGTACGCCGCAATATGCCGCTTCTGCGCGGACTGGAAGAGGAATTCACGAGGGAGAAGCCTTTCGCAGGGAAGCGCATTGCTCTCTCCATTCACCTGGAGGCGAAGACCGCATATCTGTGTAAGGTGCTGGCGGCAGGCGGCGCAGATATGAAGATTACAGGCAGCAACCCGCTGTCCACGCAGGACGATATTGCCGCAGCTCTGGTGGAGGACGGCCTGGAGGTGCATGCCTGGTATGATGCCACCGCGGAGGAGTACGAGGAGCATATCGCTCATGTCCTGGAGCAGGACTGCAACATCATCATTGATGACGGCGGCGATCTGGTAAATATGCTTCACACCCGTTTCCCGGAGAAGATCGCGCATGTAATCGGCGGCTGCGAGGAGACCACGACGGGTATCCTTCGCCTGATCGCGATGGATAAGGCAGGCGAGCTTCAGTTCCCGATGGTGCTGGTGAACAATGCAGACTGCAAGCATTTCTTTGACAATCGCTACGGTACCGGTCAGTCCGTAATGGACGGCATCATGCGCACGACGAACCTGATTATCGCAGGAAAGGTTGTCGTTGTGGCTGGCTATGGCTGGTGCGGCAAGGGAGTATCCATGCGCGCGAAGGGCATGGGCGCCCGCGTCATCGTGACCGAGGTTGACCCGGTAAAGGGCATCGAGGCGGTTATGGACGGCTTCGAGGTTATGCCGATGAAGGAGGCCGCAAAGTACGGCGACCTGTTCGTTACCGTAACCGGCTGCTCCGGCGTTATCGACGAGGAAGATTTCGCGCAGATGAAGGATGGAGCGATCCTCTGCAATGCCGGTCACTTTGATGTGGAAGTTGATGTGGCGAAGCTGGGGCAGATCGCACTGAAGAAGGAAGAGCAGAGAAAGAACATCATGGGTTATCTGCTGCCCGGCGACCGCTGGGTTTATGTCCTCGGCGAGGGACGTCTGGTAAATCTGGCCTGCGGCGACGGTCATCCGGCGGAGATTATGGATATGAGCTTTGCTATCCAGGCGCTGAGCGCGAAGTATCTGGCGGAGCATGCCGGTGAGCTGACCGAGAAGCTGATCGTCGTTCCCCGTGAGATCGATATGGAGGTTGCCCGCCGCAAGCTGGCATACCTGGGCAAGAGCATCGATGTGCTCACGCCGGAGCAGGAGAAGTATCTGAACAGTTCTGCGATCTAAAGCATAACGTGCAGCGCCGACGGCGAAGCCGTAATGGAACAGAATAAAAGTTATAAGAGAAGGCCGTTCGTACCGGGTGAGTACGGACGGCCTTTGGAGTCATGATTGTTCTATAGAAACTCCCGTAATGCCTTGATATTCTTCTCTTCCGCACGGAGCAGCTGATCCGCCAGTGCGCGGACCGAAGCGTCGCCGGGGCGGCTGCGGTGCATGGCGCGGGTGATCTGAGTGACGCCCATGTTGCTGCCCTGGATCACTATTTCCGCCAGATGCGAGGTCGAGGTATCCATCAGCGTCTTAACATTCGTCATGACTGTTGCGGACATCTTCGCCATAGGGCTTACGGATTGCACTTCGAATCCGGAGTCACGCATCAGCCGTTCCGCTTTCCGGTTCAGATCCCGGTATTCCGTGATCTGCTTTCGAATCGTATCGCGGAAGGTCGTATCCTCCGCGCGCATGGAGAGTAGCGGCAGCGTCTCCAGCCCCATCTGTGTATTCTTGTGGATTCGATTGAGAAGTTCATAGTCGTTCAGCATAAAAATCAGTCCTCCGTTTTCTTTTAGTGTGACCATAGCCGGAGATATTATACGTAAAAGTGCAGCAGCGCGAATAAGTTTGACAAAAATGACAGCCAAATTTATAATAAAAAGACAGAGGGGCACAGCCCCGTGAGCCAATGGTGCCTGCACCGGAGGCTCTTGTGTTTCTTTTGTAGTAGCTTGAGGAGACGAGATGGGAGAGAGTACAGGAATAAACAAGAAAACAGGCAAGGGGACGAATCGGGGATACGATCCCGGCGAGAACCGGATGTTTACCAGGCGGCAGATCTATCAGCTGATGTTGCCGCTGATTATCGAGCAGCTGCTGACGGTTACGGTCGGTATCGCGGACAGCATGATGGTATCCGTGGCCGGTGAGGCGGCGGTATCGGGCGTCTCGCTGGTGGATGCGATCAATAACCTGGTATTAAGCGTGCTGGCGGCGCTGGCGACCGGCGGAGCCGTCGTCTGCTCTCAGTACCTGGGTAAGAAGGATAAGGACAGCGCGTGTCAGGCGGCGAACCAGCTGGTGCTGACGACCACCACGATTGCGCTGGCGATTATGCTGATCTTGTTGATCGGCGGGCGGCATCTGCTGCGGCTGATTTTCGGCGCGACGGAAGATTCCGTTATGAATCAGGCTGTGACGTACTGTGTGATCATCGTATTCACATATCCCTTTATGGCGATTTATAACTCGGCGGCGGCGCTGCTTCGCTCCATGGGAAATTCAAGAGTGTCCATGCTGGTATCTCTGCTGATGAACCTAATCAATATCGCAGGCAATGCGATTTTGATCTTCGGCCTGAACATGGGCGTCGCCGGTGCGGCGATCGCGACAGTAATTTCCCGTATTGTGGGAAGCTTCCTGCTGCTGGGTATGGCGCATCAGAAGCGCTATGAGGTGCATGTCAGCGGCTTGTACCGGGTGCGCCCTCACTGGCAGATGATCCGCCGGATTCTCTATATCGGTATCCCGACGGGACTGGAGAACGGAATCTTTCAGCTGGGTAAGCTGATCGTGCTGAGTCTGATCTCCAGCTTCGGTACGGCTTCGATTATGGCGAACTCCGTGGGAAGCATGATCTGTCAGTTCATGATTCTTCCGGGTGTTGCGACCAGCCTGGCGATAGTAACCGTTGTCGGCCAGTGCATCGGCGCAGGCGAGGTGAAGCAGGCGCGGTATTATACGAACCGCCTGATCCTTCTTTCTACGATCATGATGGCGGTGGTTTCCGCCGGAATCGTGCTGCTGCGGCCGTTCCTGCTGGGACTGTACAATATGTCGCCGGAGGCTTATAAGATTGCGAATACGCTGATCATCTGGCACTTTATCGCAGGGCTGATCTGGCCGCTGTCCTTCAATCTTCCGAATGCGCTCCGCGCGGCAGGCGATGTGAAGTACACGATGGTCATCGGTATGCTGTCGATGTGGATCTTTCGAGTAGGTTCCTCATATCTGCTGGGCGGAATGCTGGGTTACGGTGTATACGGTGTTTGGCTGGCCATGTTCCTGGACTGGTTCGTGCGCGTGATCTGCCTGCTGATCCGCTACCATGGTGATAAGTGGCATCAGAAGAAGCTGGTGTGACATATAAAAAGACCTTCCAAAGGAAGAAACTCCCGTGGAAGGTCTTTTTATTGTACGGTGTAAAACCTGCGGGTCTGCCCGGAGGGATTACTTATTCGCCAGGTACTCGTTGATAGCGACTAACAGACCATCACAATCCATGCCGTGAACCATAGCAGCTTCTTCCAGAGATTCACCCTGAGAAGAAGGGCAGCCGATGCAGTGCATGCCTGCCTGCATCAGGATCGGAGCGATCGCGATGTCGATATTTAAAATCTCGCCGATGGTCATATCCTTTGTAACTGTAACTGCGGCCATGTCAAATGCCTCCTTATAGGTATTTGCAGTGAAAACTGCACGCTAACAGTATAGTACAAAACAAAGCGGATTTCAAGAAAATAAATTTTTTTGCTTGAAATTTGGTATGTACTGTATTACAATGGATAAAAAACAACAAGGAGGATAATTATTATGGCATATGTAATTTCTGATGATTGTGTAAGCTGTGGTTCCTGCGCAGCAGAATGTCCTGCTGATGCAATTTCTGAAGGCGATAACAAGTACGTAATCGACGCTGACAAGTGTCTGGATTGCGGTACCTGTGAGGCTACCTGCCCCACCGGCGCTATCTCCGCAGAGTAATAATCAGCCCAACCCCGAAAAAGGACCCGCTCGTCGGGTCCTTTTTTCGTTGGTGCGCCTGGCGGCGTAAGCGAAATTGAGTGAATGTATTCTTTGTTTTTTCTTTATGCTTCATTCTGAATCTGGGAGTTTCCGCCCCCACCGGCGCTTCTTCTTTAGCTTAACAACCGGAGCCTGCGCAGCAGCGGCTTCCGCACGGGATTTATTATTTTTCTGCATATCACGCAGCGCTTCGTCCAGTCGCTTGAAGCGTGCTTCCTCCAGATCCTCCCGTTCCCGCATCGCATAATTCAGCTCCTTGGCCAACTTATCGCCGACCTGACTGCCGACTTCATGACTGAGCGCGGGATTATTGCGCGCCAACGCTTCTGTTACAATATCAGTCATCAGGTTCTGAAATTGCTCCAGCTTGCGTGCCTGGATGATCTGCAGATTTTCTTCCGATAGCTCCGGGTTGTCAGGAAGAGAAGCTGACGCGTCAGAGGGCGCTGCCTCTCCCTCCGAGTAAGCCGGGTCCGGTTCCAGATCCTCCTCGCCGACGAGTTCATTTCCAACCAGAATATCCCGAATCGCCTTCAGCGAATATCCTTTATTCTTCAATTCCTGTATCTCCTGGAACAGCTCGATATGGGATTCCGTATAGTAGCGGTGCCCCAGCTCATTCCTTGGTATTTTTAGCGCAAGCTCTTCTTCCCAGTAGCGTAAGACGTGAGCTTCCGTGCCGGTTTTTCTGGAAGCCTCCGATATCAGATAGCGTTGCTCCTCCATATCTTGTCCCCTTTCCGGTTCTGCGACCTTTTACTTTATTCAGTATACGGGAAGAAGCCGGAGAAAAGCAAGAACATACGATAGGGGCTTTTCGACGGAGTCTGCGGGAACAGGGAAAAAAACCTCGGAAAGACAGGAATCCGGGAAGAAAGAGTCGGTTTTAGAAACTTCGAAAAATAACTATTTTTAGTAGTCGTTTTCATGGGAAATGCGGTTGTAGTCGGAAATAAAAGATGCTACTATAAAACTATTGGTGTAATTAAGGAAAACCCTCCTCTTTCCAGAGGAAAGAAGAGGGCCGGTTAAGTTGGTATCCAGAAGCGTCTGTCGTTACGATCAAAACGACTGCAAAGCCTGATCCGGGATCAGGCAGTCGTAATGTTCTTCATAGTACAGTTCAGAACCTTCACTGTTTTTCAGTTTCTCTCCGTATTCGCTTAAGATATTGCAGATCTTGTTGAATTCTTCCGGAGAATGGGATGACTTTCGAACAATCAGATAATAACTGCCGCTGCCGGGATGGCGGAACAGGTTGTTCTGGCCGTGATAAATCGGGCGGAGAACCTCAGCTGCCTGTATGATATGGTCCAGGCTGCGGAACTGAAAGCAGCGGGATACTTCCCCGGCTGCAGTCTGCGGCTGTTCTTTCTCTGTGCCGAGAAGGCTACCCAGTGCCTGCAGGATGTCCTCAGCGCCGGTCGTATAGGCCAGAGAGCTGTCCGGACCGGTCAGGGCTTCCTCTGCGTCCTCCTCCAGTGTAGGGGCGAAACGGGCGAAGCGGGTGTCGAGCTCCTCCGGGTCTTCGATTCGGGTGATGATCAGCATAATCCCTTCTCCGGAGAGCGGGATTGCCTCAATCATCAGAGGGATGTTGTTCGCGTCAAATCCGACTTCTACAGAGGCCTTCTGCATCATTTCGCGGAAAAGACTGCGGGCCTTCGGGGTTCCATAGGCAAATTCCTTGATGCTGAGCTGTCGTTCCTGCAGATCTCCGCGGTTCAGGGTACAGCGGATCTGATTCTCACTGATTCTTTCTATCTTCAAATGATCACTTCCTATCTCTGAGTAGTTACACTGATTCCAGTATAACCGAATCGAATGGCAGAGTAAAGGGATTTTTTTATGGTTATTTATGACATATATCAATAATAAATATATGTAACAGAAAGTGCCATGATTCAGGTTATGTGGAAAAGATGTAACGATATGTTACGTGACGTTGCCGGGATTTTTGGATAAAATGGAAGGCAGATAAGTACTTGCGCCTTCGGAACTCCTGGGAAGTTTTGTTCTGCTGCTTATCGAAAATACGACAGAAAGAGATGGAATACGGGTATGAAAGATGCCAGAAAAGTATGTCACAACAGTGAGGAGACATCCTTGAGAAATGCGCTTGTCGCTTATGAAAATGCCGGAATTGCCCTGACGTTGGGAGGCCGGCCGTCAACTCCCAGAGAGCTGGCGCGGCTATGTGTGATCAGAGAAAAAGGCTGTTACATGGGAGACTATATTCAGGATGAAAAAGGCAAACTCAAAGAAATACGTTTTGATAAAGTCAAAGAATCATAAAAATCGGGGAAAGAACCCTTCTGTCAGATCTAACCTTGTCACATCAGCTTCTGAATCCCGAATGAGCATTTGAAAAACCACAATGTCTGTGTTATAATGGCAGACATTAAGGAGGATGTTACGATGGGTGCAAAGCAGAACAAAAAACTTCCCGTACTGATCGTAATCATACTGATAGTTCTGGTATTGGCTGTCAGTTTCATTTATGAGAGATTACATGCAGATACACCGACAGATAAGATGGCAGATCTGAATGACATCTATCAGTCGGAGGATGGCACAGCGGCCGTGATTGCGAACGGTGTGCTGTCAGAGGCTCGGGCAGAGTGGCGCGGCCAGACGGCATACCTGAACCTGGGAATTGTCCGCGATGAGCTGAACGACCATTTCTACTGGGATGATAATGAGAAGCTTCTTCTGTATACCACAGCCAATGAAGTTGTCCGTGCAGATGCGGAGAGTACGTATCAGGGTGTGCCTGTTTTCTTCGAGCAGGGCAAGAATGATGCGGCGGAGAGCCGTGTCTACATTTCCCTGGATTACGTGTCCTGCTATACGAATATGCAGGTGGAGACGTACAGTGCGCCTTCCCGCGTGTTCCTGCGCACGATCTACGGCGAAAGCGAGTACGCAGATGTGGCGGAGGAGACGGCGGTGCATTCTAAGGCGAATGTGAAGAGTCCTCTTCTGGTGAAGGCTTCGGCCGGTTCCAGGCTCTGGGTGATCCGTGAGGAAGGAAGCGACTGGCTGTACGTGTATGTCGGCGGTGAAGACGGCGGAGTGGTCGGTTATGTGCAGCGGAAGCTGGTATCCAATCTGGAGACGGTGGACGATGCAGGCCCGTATCAGCAGCCGGAATATACGCATCTGTCGCTCTCTGAGCCGATCCGCATGGTATGGCATCAGGTCTTCCAGGAATCCGGTCTGGATGCATGGGACAGTTTGATGGAGAACGTGAGCGGCGTGAACGTTCTTGCGCCGACCTGGTTCTCGATTGTGGATTCCGAGGGAACGGTGGAGTCCCGCGCCAATCAGGAGTATGTGGACCGGGCGCATGCGAACGGGATGCAGATCTGGGCGCTGGTGGAGAATATTAATTCTGAGGTGAAGCTGGATAACGCTCGGCTGCTGAATACGACCTCCAGCCGTAACCGCATTATCCAGACGCTGATTGAGCAGGCACTGGCCTACGGCATCGATGGCTTGAACGTGGATCTGGAGGGACTTCCTTCCAGTGCAGGCAGCGGCTATATTCAGTTTATCCGGGAGCTTTCGGTCGAGTGCCGGAAGAACGGACTAATTCTTTCCGTGGACAACTATGTGCCGTCTGCCTGGACGACGCATTATCAGAGGGATAAGCAGGCGGAAGTCATAGATTATCTGGTGATCATGGCATATGATGAGCATTATAACGGCTCGGAAGCCGGTTCCACGGCTTCATTTCCCTTCGTGGAGAATGGTATTGCGAATACGATTGCGCAGGGCGTACCTGCTGACCGGATCATCTGCGCGGTTCCCTTCTACAGCCGGATCTGGCACGGGGACGGCAGCAGCGTAAGTTCGGAGACGATCAGCATGCCGAATATGCAGGCGTATATTGCGGAGCATGAGCTGACGCCCGTCTGGGAGGATGATATCGCTCAGAATTATGTGGAATACACGGATGAGGAGGGAACGCTGAACCGAATCTGGGTTGAGGACGCTTCTTCCCTGCAGGCGAAGATTGACGTCATCCGGAATTATTCACTGGCCGGTGTGGCCGGCTGGAAGCTTGGCATGGAGACTTCGGATGTATGGAGCATCTTGGCTGGAGAATAGCAATTTGAATGGTGAAAGCCAGCAAAAATAAGAGACGAGAAGAAATAAAAGCAAAACGAAAGAAGGAGACAGCTTCGCGACTGCCTCCTTCTTTTTATCTCCGAATTCCGCCGGAGGTTTCAGAGTATTGCATCAGAGTTGAATGGACTGATGCGGGATATTCAGTTCTTTTAAGAGTTCTTCTTCTCTGGTATGGCAGCTGAAGATGAAGATCTGGCCGGTATAGTTCTCAGATAACCAGCGCAGGGTTGCTGCCAGACGGTCCTTGTCATAGAGAGCAAAGGTATCATCCAGGAAGAGAGGCATGGCTTCATCGGGCCACAGGAATTCGATGCATGCCAGGCGCAGAGCCAGATAGACCTGATCCATCGTGCCACTGCTGACCTGATGCAGAAGGACTCTGCGTCCGTTCTGATCCAGCGAGATGCTGAGATCGGTGTCGATCGAGACACCGGTGTAGGCGCCGCCGGTGATGCCGGACAGGATCTGCGAGGTTGTCTCCTCCAGAAAATATCCGAATGAGTCGAAGACATGCGTGGAGAGGTGCTGCAGGGTGTCAATCGCAAGCTGGATTGCGGCCTGATCCTCTTTCTTCGCTTTATTCTCTTCGACAGTTCCGCGCAGAACTTCGATCTGCTCCTCCAGAGCGCGTCGGCGCTCGCCCATCTGCTCGGCCTGCCAGCTGACATGCTGCGCCTTCTCCAGTTCCTGGTTCAGTGTGTTAAGCTCCGTCTGAGCAGCCATCAGTTTCTTCATATCGTTGGCAATGGAATCCTGGCTGTCCTGCATGGTAGCGAAGAGGTTTCGGCAGCTGTTCAGCTTTTTCTTCAGATCCTCCAGACGCTTTCGTGTCATCCGTTTCGGCGGCTCATCGAAATGATCTTCCCAGATCCCCTTCAGCTCCCGCATCAGGGCATGATAGGAAGCAGCGGCGAAGAAACGGCGCATGGCGAAGAAGATGCCGACGCCGGACAGCAGGGATCCGCCGAAGAACAGGGCGGCTATCGGGTACTGCGCGCTGCTGATCCGCTGGATGCCGTGGTATCCGCAGAACAGCAGGAGAATAGCAAGCAGCAGAGAGAACAGCAGCAGCGCGAAGCGGAGAATGAGTCCCAGCGGCCGGTGATAGCGGGACAGGTACTGATCCGCCTGCGCTTCCAGCTCTTCGGTCTGCGCATAGACTTCATCCGCTTCCGCCGGATGGGAGAAGTGATAGTGCGTGAGGGCATTCTCACCGCGCTTCTGCTGGTGCGCCATACGCTGCTGTCTGGTTCCGAGAAACTGGATGGTCTCCTCCAGGATGCCTTTCTTCTTCTCCAGACGGGCGATCTCCTGTTCCGCAGACGAATCCTTCAGCACCTGTTCCAAAGATGCCAGCTGTTCTGTGAGAACTTCTGTTTCCTGATCGGCGTCCCGGACGATTCCGGCTTCCAGCTTCTTCTTATCCGCGCGGAGACTGTCGATGGCACGAGTGACGTTCAGTGTCGCGGAACCGGTGGTGTGCAGGTTCACGATGTGGTTGCGCAGGGAATCCGCCAGGTCGGCGTTCGTCTCCGCTTTCAGCTGACTGACGGAGATCGTATTGCCAAAGAGAGCGGGCGTCAGTCCACACAGCAACTCAGAGAAATTCTCCGCCGATGGCTCCAGTTCCCGGGAGCGTGTCTCATCCGCCAGACGGCAGACGGGCGAACTCTTTTCGAAGGTGCGGTAGATGGAGTAGGTGCTCTGATCGCGCTCCAGCTCCAGCACACCGCCGTAGGAACCACCCTCCCAGGGTTGATAGCGAGAGTAGACGTCCGTCCGGGCCGCGCGCCCGCGTCCCCGTTCGATGCCGAAGAGCATGGAGCGGAAGAAGGCGTGCAGCGTGCTCTTTCCGCTCTCATTCTCGCCGGAGATGACATGGATGCCGTCCCCGAAGCTAAGCGTTTCATTATTCAGTTTTCCAAAATGATTAATATGTATACGTTTGATCTTCAAGATAAAAACCTCACATCAGCCGGTCTGGTGATCCGGGTTCAGCAGTGCCCGCAGTCCGTAGAAAAGGGCTTTTCGCTCCCGCGGAGTGGCGTCCTCCCGGTCCAGTTCATGAATATAGTGCGAAATCAGATCATGGGAGTGTTCGGCAGCAAGCTGCTCCAGATCATAGGCAGGCTCTGTATGATCGAGCACTTCCACGACGCGGCCGGCCCGGCGGATCTGTCCCAGATCAAACATAAGATCCGGATCCCGGAAGCCGCCCAGGTGGAAGCGGTATATATGCATCGGATTCGCGGCTAGTTCGGAACGAACCGTCTGCATCACGCTTCCCTGCGTCGTCTCCGCAGTAACCGTGATATGGAAGATCCGGTACTGGGTCTCGGAGACCGTCTGCCAGTGAATCTGACAGGTATCCTGCGTGACGTCGGCGAGAATACAGCCGCGTTTTCCCAGATCTGTCTTGTCCAGCGGCTCCGGAGAGCCGCAGTAGGCCATGTTCGTGTTCTTGTAAATCCGCGGCTGGTGGATATGTCCGAGCGCCACATAGTGGAAACCGGAATCCGCCAGTTTCTGAAGGCGGATCGGAATATGTGTCGGATCGCCGCCGTGTGCCAGCAGGATATGAATCCTGCCATCCCTGGGGGCCCGACAGCTGTCATACAGGGGCTCACGGATCTCCTGACTGTGGTAGCTGAAGCCATGAACTTCGGTGTTGATATGCTCGAAGTATACCGAGGTCATCGTATCGGAAGTCAGGAAGGTGACATTCTCATTCCAGGAAAAATTCAGGTAAGGTGAATTCTCACAGATATAATCGTGATTCCCGGCAATGATAACTACCCTGGTATGGGAGAGGGTAGAAAAGTGATAGTTCAGTTCTTTCAACTCCCGGAGCAAGGGCTGGCGGTGGAAGAGATCCCCGGCGATCAGAAGAAGATCCGCCTGATTCTTCTCTGCCATGCTGATGATCCGCAGAAAGCTGCTGCGGATTGCAAGACTGCGTTCCTGGCTCCAGGGCATATTTGCATCGGGCGTGGCGCCCAGATGGACGTCTGCCGTGTGAATTAATCGCAAAATTTAACCTCCGGATCATTTGATTTAACCTAAGTATAAAACATTTGTTCCTGTTCTTCAACAAAATTCGAGAAATTTAGCCTGTGTTAAATCATAATTTGCGATAAAGTTAGAGAGTTTTACTTTTAAAACCGACGGCAGTATGATATAATGGCGATAGAAAATTGAGAGGGAAAAACTTCCATTCTCAGAAAACAGCAAGATTCCCGCTTTTTTTTCGGGAAAGAGAGAGGTGGTTTTGTGGTTAAGAAGAAAAAAATGATAGCCATGCTGCTGGCCGGCGGCCAGGGAAGCCGTCTGGGCGTTCTGACAGCAAAAGTAGCCAAACCTGCAGTTGCATTCGGCGGCAAGTACAGGATTATTGATTTTCCGCTCAGCAACTGTGTAAACTCCGGCGTTGATACGGTCGGTGTCCTGACACAGTATCGTCCCCTGCGGCTGAATGCCCATATCGGAATCGGTATTCCGTGGGATCTGGACCGCAGAAACGGCGGCGTAACGATCCTGCCTCCGTATGAGAAGAGTACGGACAGCGAGTGGTACACCGGCACGGCGAACGCGATCTATCAGAATATGGAATTTATGGAATCCTACCATCCGGAATATGTCCTGATTCTTTCCGGTGACCATATTTATAAGATGGATTATGAAGAAATGCTTACGGAACACATCAAGTCGAAGGCATCCGTTACGATTGCGTCCATGCCGGTTCCGTGGGAGGAGGCCAGCCGTTTCGGTATTGTTGTAGCGGATGAGAACGGTAAGATTACTGCCTTTGAGGAGAAGCCGGAGAAGCCGAGAAGCAACCTGGCGTCCATGGGCATCTACATTTTCAGCTGGGAGGTGCTCAAAGAGGCGCTGATTGCGCAAGCGGAAGTCCCCGGCTGCGATTTCGGCAAGCATATCATCCCGTACTGCTTTGCGAAATACGGCAACCTGTATACTTATGAGTTCCATGGTTACTGGAAGGATGTCGGCACCTTAAGCTCCTACTGGGAAGCGAATATGGGACTGGTAGATCTGGTACCGGAGTTCAACATGTATGAGGAGTACTGGAAAATCTATACTTCTGTTGGTTCACTTCCGCCGCAGTACATGGCGCCCGGTTCCAGCGCGGAGAGCACGCTGATTGGTGACGGCGCAGAGATCTACGGTCATCTGGTGCATTCTGTGCTGGGCTGCTGCGTCACTGTCGGCGAGGGCTCCGAGGTCCGAGATTCGATCATCATGAAAGGCGTGAAGATCGGTAAAAATGTGAAGATCAACAAGGCTATCATTGCGGAGAACACAGTGATTGAGGACGGAGCTGTGATCGGCGAAGGCGAATATGCCGAGAGCAAGCTGGATCCTCGCGTATATAACAGCGATCTGGTTACAATCGATGAAGATTCTTACATACCTGCCGGAGTATCGATCGGCAAGAATACGGCGATCTCCGGGCGGACCGTTCCGGCGGATTACCCGAATGGAAGACTGGAAGACGGCGGATATATTATAAAGGCAGGTGACGCAAAATGAGAACTTTGGGAATTATATTGGCAGGCGGTAACAGCAAGCGCATGAGAGAGCTCACGAAGAAGCGGGCGATCGCGGCGATGCCCATGGCCGGAAGCTACCGGGCGATCGATTTTGCGTTGAGCAGCATGGCGAACTCGAATATCAATCGCGTGGCAGTGATCACGCAGTACAGCTCCCGTTCGCTGAACGAGCACCTGAGTTCCTCCAAGTGGTGGGATTTCGGACGCAAGCAGGGCGGCCTCTTTGTATTCAACCCTACGATCACTCCGGATAACCGCGAGTGGTACCGCGGCACGGCGGACGCGCTGGCACAGAATATCAATTTCCTGTGCGACTGCCATGAGCCTTATGTGGTAATCGCCGCCGGCGATGGCATTTATAAGGTAGATTATACAAAGGTGCTGGAAGAGCATATCGCGAGAGACGCGGATATCACTGTGATCTGCAAGGACATGCCGAAGGATGCGGACGTCAGCCGTTTCGGCGTGGTGGAGCTGGATGTGGACGGACGCATTGTCGGGTTCGATGAGAAGCCGGCCAGCACGAACCTGAACACGATTTCCTGCGGGATCTACGTGATCCGCAGACGTTTGCTGATCAGCCTGCTGGAAGAGTGTATCGAGATGGAGTGGACCGATTTCGTCCGCGATATCCTGATGCGCCAGAAGAATAATAAGAAGATTTATGCGCATAAGCTGGAGAGCTACTGGGCGAGCATCAATACGGCGGAGGCTTACTTTGCGGCCAATCAGGATTTCTTGAAGCCGGAGGTTCGTGAGTGGTTCTTCCGGACAGAGCCGGAGGTTATGACGAAGGTCGAGGACAATCCTCCCGCCAAGTACAATCCAGGCGCGAAGGTATCGAACTCGCTGGTAGCCGGAGGTACGATTATCAACAGTGAAGTGACGAATACGTTGGTGTTCAAGAACGTATTTATCGGGAGTGGCTGCATCATCCGCAATTCGGTCATCATGAACAACGTGTACATCGGAGACAACTGCGTGCTGGAGAACTGCGTGGTGGATTCTCGCAACCGCATCGAGGCGGGCAGCGTATTCCGCGGCACGCCGGATCATGTGGAGATTGTGTCCGGGAAGGGTAAATAGTAGAATTAAAAAGAAAATAAGATAATAAGGAAAGCTGTGTAAATGGAGAATCCATCGGCACAGCTTTCTTTTTAGAGGTCTTTGGTGTATCCAGGCAAAACGGGAAGCTATTGTTGTCTGTCAGATAAACTATTGTTCTGTTCCGTAAAGATATATTTTCCTCGGCCTTTTGCACTTTCAATCAGTTTGGCTTTTTTCATTTTTCTCATTAGCTCTGTTGCAGGGGTAGCTGTGATTCCAATTACCTGCATGACATCAGCCCTTGAAAAAACAGTATTAAAACCGAAATGCTGAAACAATTTGATTATGTTTTCTCTGGTTGGTATACTGACTGTAAGGTCTGTCAAGAGGCTCTCAAAAACCTGCTTTTCATCCTGAAGGCCTGTTTTTCATCTTGAAGGCCTGTTTTTTCATTGTCGAAGGCCTGTTTTTCATCTTGAAGGCCTGCTTTTTCATTGTCGAAGGCCTGTTCTTTATCTGAAGCTCTGCTTTTACAAATTGTCTGACTATAATTCAAATTGTATAACGTAACTTGAAAAGAACTGGCGTCTGAGTAGAATTCAGGCTCCAAATCGCTACGGTAATTATAGGCGGCATGGTAGGATTCTGTGATTTTTTTAAAGCCGCTGCCTTGCCGTTCCATATAGCCAAGTCGTCCGAAAATGTCTGCAAGAACTGTATTGCGGCGTGTAGAGGAAATGCTGGACAGATCCCGTTCCTGTATTCGTGTGCCGTCTGCCATACCGCCGGGAGAATAGATGGTAAGGCGGTCATTATAAATGTCAATGTGAACTTCGCTACCTAAAATCAGATAATCGCGATGAATCAGCGCATTTACGAGGGATTCAAAAACACTTCGTTCACAGTAGTCAGGCATCTCGATACGAGAATCAGCGGTTTTCTTCCAGCGTGTTTTCATATTTCGCTTGACAAAACTGACGCCTTCGTTGAGCAGGATAATCAGGCTGCCGGAATACTCAGCGCTGTCGAGTGCATCTACCATGCCGCCGCTTTTGTCAAGGCCGTTCCAGCGTGTACAGAACAGGCGGGAATGCCTGATTGGAGAATCATCTGCAAGCAGAGCGCCTGCGTTGGTCAGAATCGTTTTTTGCATCGTCAATGGCGGTTTCCTTTTTCATTGTGCTGTTTCCGTTTGCGCCTTTTGTATGTACTTGCCTTTATATACGGATATTTTTTGTGCAATACTGAAGCACAAAATCCACGAATAATTTCGATGACTTTGTAAGGTGTGCGTCATCGAACCATGACAGGATAATACGTCTGGAAATAGGAAGATCGCGGATCGGAATCATCTGGATTCCTTCCATGCAGGACTGCCAGGAGTATTTCGGGACAATAGAGATACAGATGTTTGACCGTACGTAATCGCACAGCATACGCCAGTCATGACATTCATACGCGATCTCTGGTTCAAACCCGGCAGTATGGCAGAAACGGGTAATTGCAATCCGGTAAGCCGAGGTTTTTTGAAACATGGCGAAGCGTTCATTCTTTAAATCTTCCAGATTAACATATAGTTTTTGAGTGAACGGATGTCCGTTGGGAACTGCGAGCATAAAGTCTTCTTCAAAAAGCGAGATACTTCCGGGAGGAAGTTCCTGATCCGATGTCTGCATCATAATTGCAAGATCATATTTCATGATAGGATAGAGCAGTTTTGTGTTTTCTTTTCGAACAAAGAGCTTGATCTGCGGATAAATTTTATTGAAACCTGTGACCAGAGGAACGAGAAAATCTGCGCCAACTTCCGCATTCAGCAGAATATTCGGAAGTGTTTCGTTTACACTGTTGCTGAGCTGGCGTTTCCCGTTGGACAGAGCGTCAAGAGCCGTGTTCACATAAGAGAGAAAAATTTTCCCATTGTCATTTAATGTAATATTTTTCCCGTGACGGTCAAAAAGCGGAACGCCTAATTCTTCCTCCAGTTTTTTGATGGTTTTGCTGAGGGCGGGCTGAGAAATATGCAGGCGGTTGGCGGCCATGGTAATATGTTCGTGCTGTGCAGTGATCTGAAAGTATTGCAGCTGCAAAAGATCCATAATATTCTCCTTTTTATATAACTTGCAGGTTATTAGCGTATAGACAAATTTGCCTTTTACAATATAATACAGGCGTTCTATAATGATTGCAAGAGGTTGGTAAAAATAATAGACAAAGAAAAAGACAAAACTATGTATGCGCGATTATGGAGGTATCGGCTGAAGTTATTGAGTCATAAAGAAAAGACTTATTGGACACAGATGTGAGAGAACGCTATAATCCGACCTATAAAAAGAATACAGCAATGGAAGGAAACGTTGATAGCATATCTGTAAAACAGGAGAGAAAAAATGAAAATTACGAAAGTACAGATTGTTAAGACGCAGCCGATAAAGAAGAAGCCAAACTGGTATCCGATTTTCGTTCTGATCCATACGGATGAAGGTATTGTCGGTCATGGCGAAATTGGTTTGGCTTACGGGAAGGCGCAGAGTGCAGGTGTTGGTCAGGGAATTGAATATGCAAAGATGCTGATCGGGAAAGATCCGATGGACAGTGAAGCGATCTGGAATATGCTTCATCGGCAGACATTCTGGGGAATGAGCGGCGGAGCTGTTACTTTTGCAGGAATCAGCGGAATCGATATTGCGCTGTGGGATATTAAGGGTAAATATTACCAGACGCCTGTGTATCAGCTGCTGGGCGGTAAGAGCAGAAAGAAGATTCGCTGTTATGCCAGTCAGATTCAGCTCGGCTGGGGACAGAAGGGCTACCGCCATATAGAGCCGGAAGAATACGCGGAAGCAACCAGACAGGCAATGGAGGCCGGTTTCAGTGCGGTCAAAGTGGATCCGATCGGAATTGATGATCAGGGCGGCTGGATGGAATGGGATACCCGGGGACTTCTCCAGAACCGGCAGCTGAGCCTGATTGAGAAGCGGGTGGCGGCAATCCGGGAAGCCGGCGGAGAAGATCTGGATATTATTATTGAGGCACATTCTTCTACCGACGCGAATACAGCCATTCAGGTAGGCAAAGCGCTTGCTCCGTATCGGTGCTTCTACTTTGAGGAACCGACACAGCCGTTGAATTCCGATATGTATCGGGAAATTCGCAGTCAGGTTGACATTCCTCTGGCAGGAGGAGAGCGGATTCACAGTCGCTGGGGCTTCCGCCCGTTTCTGGAGGATCATTCTATTCAGGTAATTCAGCCGGATCTGTGTAATACCGGAGGAATTACAGAAGGAAAGAAGATCTGTGATATGGCAGCTGTCTATGATGCCGGAGTACAGCTTCATGTCTGCGGAGGTCCGATCTCCAATGCGGCGGCTATACAGCTGGAGACGGTAATTCCGAATTTCATTATTCATGAGACACATGAATATGCGATTGTTCCGGAGAACATTGCATTGTGTAAGTATAATGACCAGCCGGAGAACGGATTCCTGGAAGTATCCGATCGGCCGGGCATCGGACAGGAACTGGATGAGGATATTTTAAAGTGCAGTGAAGTATACACAATAGAATAAAGGAGGATAAGATGGAGATTACCGTAAATACGAAGCTTCACCCGGTACTGGGAAAGCCGCTGAAGCAGTCACTTTCATCCCGGATGGGTAATCGGATGTATGAGAAACTGGGGCTGGACTATTATCGTTTCCCGATTGAAGTGGATCGCGAGGATCTGGGAGCAGTGGTAAATGGCCTGAAGCGGATGAATGTAGATTCTTTTGGCGTGACCAAGCCTTATAAGGTGGAGATCCTTCCGTATCTGGATGAGATCGATGAGCTGAGCTTGAAAATCGGAGCTGTGAACAGCGTCCGGGTTATCGATAAGAAGCTTTACGGAAGAAATATTGACGGCCTGGCCTTTGTGCAGGCGCTGGTGGAGGATACGGGCTGTAAACTGGAAGAGACCGATTTCTTCTGTTTTGGAGCCGGGGGCGCCGGGAGAGCCATCTGCTGTACGCTTGCTTATTGCGGAGCAAGACATATTACGATTACAGATAAATTTGATTCCTGTGCAGAAGATCTGGTAAAGAAGATCAATGAAGAGTTTGCACCAGTGGCTGATCAGGTACTGTATGAGAATAAGCAGGAGCTGCGAGAAGCTTTTGGGAGCTGCAAGGTGGTTATGAACGTATCCGGTGTAGGAATGTATCCTCATCTGGGTGAGTCACCGGCAGATAAAGAATGGTTCCGAAAGTCACAGATTGCCTTTGATGCAACCTACAATCCTGCCAGGACACAGTTCCTGAAGGATGCAGAAGCAGCGGGATGTTTTGTCTTTAACGGAAAAAACATGCTGATCCGCTGTTCCATGATCGGATTTGAAGAACGCCTGGGAGTTCATCCTCCGTATGAAGAGTGGTCGGAGATTTTTGACGAGGTTTTAAAGGAATCTGCGATATCGTAAGAAAGAGAGGAAAGACGGATGAAAAAAGTATTGATGATGCACGGGCCGAGCCACAATATGTTTGGTCACAGGGACAAGAACTTGTATGGAACGGTAACTTACGAAGAAATTAATCGAAAGATGGAGGAGACGGCGAAGGAGCTGGGACTGGAGCTGGAGATATTTCAGTCCAATCATGAAGGAGATTTTATCGACAAAGTGCAGGAGGCCTTCTTTCAGAAGGTTGATGCAGTAATTGCAAATCCTGGCGGATGGACGAACAGTAGCATTGCCGTGAAGGATGCGTTGGATATTCTGACTTGCCCCCGCGTGGAGGTTCATATGTCAAATGTCTTTAAGAAGCATAACGGAACGGCTCAGGCGGAGACGGCGAAGACGGCGACAGGGGTTATTATTGGGTTTGGTGCAGAAGCGTACTGTCTGGCCTTGCAGGCAGTGGCGGCGATTTTAAAAGACTAAAGAAGAACAAACGGGAGGTAAAAAGGATGAATAAGAGAAGAGTGATGGCTGCGGTGCTGGCAGGAGTTATGGGATGCTCTATGATCGGATGCTCGGGGGATAAGACAGCAGATACGACTACAAGCGCGGCAAAGACGGAGACAACTGCTGCATTAGTAGAAACGAAGGCAAGCGAAGCAGCAGGTGCAGTAGCTGGCGAATGGAAGCCGGAGCGGAGCATTAATGCAGAGATCGGCTATGCAGCCGGAGGATCGACGGACAGTGCGCTTCGTCCGCTGTTCTCGATTGCGGAAGGCATTATTGGACAGACGATTACGGTAAATAATACGTCCGGTGCTTCCGGATCTACCTCGTTCCAGGCGGCGATGGAGCAGGCGGCGGATGGCTATACGCTGGTAATCGGCGCGGAGACCCCGGCATTGTTCGATGCTTTCGATCTGAGTGACTATACCTACGATGATACGGAGATTATTATGGTGGTTGCCAGCGCGAATAATAATATTTTCGTGAAAGCAGACAGCCCTTATCAGACAATAGAAGAACTGATTGATGCTGAAGTAGCAAATCCGGGATCGATCGTTAAGGTTGCCAGCGGTACCTGCGGTACGAATGCGAATAACTCCGCAATTATCAAGTATTTTACCGGCGCAGACTTCACGGCATATACGGCGGATGGATCCTCCAGCGCAGTAACGACGGTTCTTGGCGGCTTTGCTGATTTTGGTATGGGTTCACTGGCTACGCTGGGTGATTATATCGAAAGCGGAGAGATCCGTGTATTATGTACGGTAGATAAAGAGCGAATCCGTGACGATATCCCCTGCATCACAGAGTACTATCCGGAGATGGAGGAGTATCTGCCGAACACGGCTTTTTATGCGATCACGGTAAAAGAGGGAACGGATCCGGCGATCATCGAGTACTATACCGAAGTATTCCAGCAGGCGTTTGAGAGCAGCGAATACCAGGATATGCTTGCAAATGTGGGACTGACGCCTCTGGGACTGATCGGAGACGAGGCAAGAGAGTATATTGACACCTACAGAAAGAACAGCATCAGTGTGCTGTATGATACCGGCGCAATTACTTCTTCTCCGGCGGATCTAGGAATCGAATAAAAAGAAAACATTCCGAAAGGTGGGATGAGACAGAGTTATGAACGAAAAGAAAAATATAGATTCAAAAAGTGAAGAGAAGCTTCCGCCGGGAGGACATACCTCAAGCCTGCTGTTTCTGGCAATTGGCGTTATCTTCTTTGTACAGTCCTTGCAGCTCTATCAGAAGGATCCTTCGCCCAGCGGTTCAGGTACATTTCCAATGATTATTTCCGGTCTGCTGATTGTGCTGACAGTGATTGATTTTCTTCAGAAGCTGAAGAAGAAAACGGAGGTCTCCGGACTTCCGGCTGGTGAAAAGCTTTCCGTTACGCTTAAGTACCTCTTCCCGAAGGACAGCCTGGTATTTCTGTTAATGAGTATTGCTTTTTATCTGACGCTGGAGTTTGGCGTATCATTTATGATTGCTTCGCCGATCTTCCTGCTGATATCGATGTGTTACCTGATTCCCCATAGTTTCGTGAAGAATCTGATCTATACGGTGGTCAGCTGTGCTGCAATCTATGTGATTTTCACGATGCTGTTCAAGGTTTCTTTACCGTAGGAGGTGTTGGAATGAGTATTATATCGGCTTTATTGACTCCTTTTACGGATCCGCTGATGTTGCTTGCACTGTCGCTGGGAACTTTTGCCGGTGTATATGTAGGTGCAATTCCCGGATTAACCGGTACGATGGCGGTATCATTGTTGGTGTCACTGACGTTTGGATGGTCTACGCATGTTTCCCTGGCCGCCATGATCGGCGTATACGTAGGAGCTGTATTTGGAGGATCACGGTCTGCGATTCTGCTGAATATTCCGGGGGCGCCGGCAGCGGTTGCGACTGGATTTGATGGATATCCGATGGCACAGAAGGGAAAGGCGGCGCAGGCGCTTGGAATTACCACTACAATGAGCGTTGTCGGAGGTGTGTTCGGAGTTCTGTGTCTGGCGATTTTTACTCCGGTCGTATCCAAAGTCGCATTGAACTTCAGCCCAATGGATTACTTTATGCTAGGCGTTATGGGGCTTATGATGATCGGCGCTCTTGGCGGAGGTTCCATGATCCGCGGTCTGATGGGAGCCTGCGTGGGAATTCTTCTGGGGCGGATTGGATCGGACAACCTTACCGGTGTGCTTCGGTTTACGCTTGGTATGAATGAATTGAAGGCAGGTATTCCCAGTGTAGTAGCGATGATCGGTCTGTATGGTTTTTCAGAAGCGCTTATGCAGCTGAAGGACAAAAATTTTGGAGTTGTCAAACAGGATCTTTCGCGCATTGTCCCTCATTTCTCTGAGGTGAAGAAACATCTGGGATTAACGCTTCGCTGCTCTTCAATCGGTACGTTGATTGGCGCTCTTCCGGGAGCAGGCGGTACTGTGGCGGCGCTGCTTGCCTACGACCATGCCAAGAGAACTACGAAGAATCCGGAGGTTCCTTTTGGTGAAGGTGCGGTTGAAGGTCTGGTTGCTCCGGAATCATCAAATAATGCGGCAGTCGGCGGCGCTTTTATCCCGATGCTGACGCTTGGCGTTCCCGGAGATGCGGTTACGGCGATTATCATGAGCGCGCTGGTGGTACATGGCATGAATCCGGGTCCCTTGTTGATGAAGAATTCCAGCGACCTGTTTTATATTGTCGTGTCGCTATGTCTGCTGGCGAATGTTCTTCTCCTTCCGTTCGGTCTGACCGGAATTAAGATCTTTGCCAAATTTGTTGAGATCCCGAAGGGACGCCTCTTCCCGATTATCGTGATTCTGGCAGTTACGGGTGCGTATGTTACGAATAACATGACCTTCCATATTGCCTGGATGCTGATCTTCGGTTTCCTTGGATATCTTTTGAAGAAATGGAAATATTCGGCGTCGCCTCTGGTTCTTGGTATCGTACTTGGAAGTATGCTGGAGACGAATATGCGGAATGCGATCATTTCCTTCCGTGGTGTTGGCGGAGCGATCGCAAGCGTATTTACGAGACCGATTTCGCTGGTACTGTTCTTGGTGATTTTGTACACGATGATCAATCGTACCGTTCTCTGGAAGAAATTTATGTCACTCTTTAAAAGACAGAAAAATAGTTAGGAGGATTTAAGCTATGGATATCAAAGAAATTGAAAAGATTGTAAAGATCATCAAGCCTTTCCGGGAAGGACAGGCGGAGGCTGTTCAGCTGGGAGATCCCTCTCTTCGTTATGAGTATATTAAGGAAGACGGGACGAAAGGAACTTTTGGATCTTGCAGAAAGGTTTTTCGCTGTATCAATGAAAGGGACGAATATGGCGCTTCAACAAAGTTCAAGGTAGGTCTTACAATCTTTGCTCCGGGAGAAGGCGGACCAGTTCATGTTCATGAGAACAGTGAAGAGTTCAGCTATATTATTCAGGGAAAAGGCGTTCAGCTGGACAAAGAAGGCCATATCGTGGGTTACTATGAGAAAGGCGATGTTAAGTTTGTTCCGGCAGGCGCTTACCATGGAGGATTTGCAATCGGCGACGAGCCGATGGTAATGCTCTGGGCATATTCTGAAGGCGGAGAACTTCCGAAGGAATAATCAGAGGTATAAAACGAAAAGGGTAACGGCCGGAAAGCAGGTTCTGTTACCCTTTTCCTGATAGAGGAGAAAGATTATATGAGAACGATTGAACTGCCCTATCTTAGAGGAAGAAAAGAACTGCACATCAAAGAGGAGCAGCTGAAAGCGGTAATAACGGCAAGAACAAAAGAGTATAAGGCAGATAAAGGTGAAATCGAACTGATCCGGGAAGCATTGGAAAGTCCCATTGGAACACCGTGCCTTCGAAAACTGGCGGAGGGAAAGAAAAAGGTTGTGATTGTAACCAGCGACCATACGCGTGCGGTTCCCAGCAGGCTGACACTTCCGCTGCTGCTGGAAGAAATTCGAAATGGGAGTCCAGGGGCTGAAATCACAATATTGATTGCGACCGGTCTTCACCGGCCAACAACGAAAGCAGAGCAGCGGGCCATGTTTGGAGATGAAATCGTAGACCATGAAAAAATTGTTGTAAATCAGGCATTTCAAAAGGAAGATTATTCTTATCAGGGAAAGCTTCCGTCAGGAGCGGAGTTGTGGGTGAATCGTCTGGCGGTAGAATGTGATCTTCTGATTACGGAAGGCTTTATCGAGCCGCATTTCTTTGCCGGA
Organism: Hominifimenecus microfluidus; assembly: GCA_020687485.1. GTDB lineage: Bacteria > Bacillota > Clostridia > Lachnospirales > Lachnospiraceae > Hominifimenecus > Hominifimenecus microfluidus. The sequence continues at coordinate 101,958 of JAJEQR010000003.1, forward strand.
TTTTCAGGCGGTAGAAAAAGCATTCTTCCCGGAATCTGCAATGCGGCGACGGTCAATGAAAATCATTCCTACAAGGCGATATCCAGTCCGTATGCAAATGCAGGCGTATTAAAGAATAACCCGATTCATAATGACATGGTGGAAGCGGCAAGAAGGGTGAATGTTCAGTTTATCCTGAATGTTGCCCTGGATGAAAACAAGAAGGTGATTGCTGCATTTGCCGGGGATCTGGAGGAAGCACATGCAAAGGGCGTTCAGTTCGTGCGGTCGCTGGCGCAATGTGAACCGGTAATGGGAGACATTGTAATTACTTCCAATGGAGGTTATCCCCTGGATCAGAATCTGTATCAGGCTCCAAAAGCTGCGGCAACGGCAGAAGTGTGCTGCAGGCCAGGCGGCGTGATCATTCTGGTTGCCAGCTGCTGCGATGGAATTGGCGGTGTACATTTTGAGAAGCTTATGCGAATCGGAAATGAAAATGAAATCGATGATTTCTTATCTAAAATCCCACCGAAGGAAAGCATTCCGGAACAGTGGTGCGCGCAGATCTTTGCCAGAATTCTGAGAAAACATAAATTGATCCTGGTATCTGATCTGGATGCAGAGCTGGTAACGCAGCTGAATATGATACCGGCGAATTCACCGGATGAAGCGCTGGATAAAGCGAGACAGATTGTAGGCGGAAATGCAGAGGTTGTTGTAATTCCGGACGGAGTGGCCGTGTTGGCAGTGAACGGGGAGTAAAGCGATGAACGAAGAAGGACTGGCATTAAAAGTAGATGACAGAGATAACGTTGCAACTGTTTTTTCCAACGAAGTAATAGCTGGAAGCTGTATTTATGTGAGAGATAAAAAAGGAAACCAGGAAAAGATTGAGGTAAGATCCGATATTCCTTTTGGCCACAAGGTTGCTCTGGAAGATATTTCACAGGGAACAAGGATTATGAAATACGGGGAATGTATCGGTGCGGCGAGCCATGACATAAAGAAAGGGGATTATGTGCATGTGCATAATCTGGAAGCTCTGCGCGGCCGCGGTGATTTAAACGGGCAGGAGGATTAAAAATGTATTCATTTCAGGGATATCGCCGGCCGGATGGCCGGTTTGGATCAAGAAATCTGGTGGCAGTTATTCCCAGTGTAATCTGCGCGAATGACGTCGGGCAGGCGATTTGCCGTCAGGTGCAGGGGACGATCGGGTATTTTCATCATCAGGGATGCTGCCAGCTTCCGCTGGACTTGAAGCGGGTGACGGATGTACTTTCGAATCTGGGACAAAGCCCGAATGTTGCGGCAGCTCTGGTAATCAGCCTTGGTTGTGAAGGAACAGATCAGAATCGGATTGTAGAAGAAATTCGCGCAACCGGCAAACCGGTGGAAATTATTCGGATTCAGGAGCTGGGAGGAACTTCGCGCGCGATTCAGGCAGGAATTGACGCAGCGGGACGGCTGGTTCGCCAGATTTCCGGGTTACAGCGGGAGACGGCGGATATCTCCGAGCTTACCATGGCGATAAAGTGCGGTGCTTCCGATACGACGAGCGGTATGGCGTCGAATTGCGTGATCGGTTATGTGGCGGATAAGCTGGTGGATCTGGGAGCAACGGTCGTATTCGGAGAGACGACAGAATTTCTGGGCGGAGAGCATATTCTGGCGAACCGGGCGGTTGGCGGCGCTGACGGACCGGTAGGACAGAAAATCTATCAGATTGTTGATGAAATGGAAAAGCGGGCGATGGCCGTGGGCGAAGATATGCGGGGCGGTCAGCCGACGCCGGGAAATATTGCCGGTGGATTGAGCAGCATTGAAGAGAAGAGTCTGGGCGCGATTGTGAAGAGCGGACATCGGCCGATTCAGGGAGTTTTGGAGTATTGTGATCGGATCGATGGGAAGAAAGGACTGTGGATCAAGGATTCACCAGGACGCGAGCCGGAGATTCTGACAGGTATGGCGGCGACAGGAGCGCAATGTATGATGTTTTCTACCGGGCGCGGAGCTCCGCAGGGATTTCCTTCCATGCCGGTCATTAAAATCTGCGGAAATCCGAATACCTATGAGCATATGAAGTATGATATGGATCTGAATGCGGGGCGGATTATTCTGGGAGAAAAGAGCATCGAAGAAGTTGGCGAGGAAGCCTTTGCGCTTCTGCTTCAGGTGCTGAACGGACAGATGACGAAGAATGAAGCACTGGGATATTACGGTTCTATGGATATATTCTGCCTGGGACCGGTAATCTAAGATGGATAAAGAGAGTAAGGAAGGCGACAGATGGATCGGGAACTATATTATGATGTAGCGGTTGTTGGCGGCGGTTCCGCTGGAATTGCGGCGACGATCGGCGCGCACGATGCCGGAGCAGGGACGATTCTGTTGGAGCGGAATCCGTATTTCGGAGGGCAGGCAACGCATTCACAGGTGCATTCCTACTGTGGATTCTGCACAAACGGAGAAAACTGGACGCAGGTAGTAAAGGGAGTCGGCCAGAGAGTTCTGGACAAATTGCAGGCCATGGGTAAATTTGATGGATTTGTGGTCTCTCCCACCGGAAATATGCTTATGTACCAGGATCCGGAGTACACAAAGCTGGCGCTGGATGAACTGATGCAGGAGTCCGGTGCGGACTATCTGCTGTGCGCGGCGGTTGTGGATGCGGAAGTGAAAGAAAATCGAATCACAAAGCTCATATGCTCCGACGATGAAGGCCTTTTTTCTGTTCATGCGAAACGATATGTGGATGCGAGCGGGGAAGCGAATCTGGCCAGTCTGGCGGGAGCGCCGGTGGAATTTCACTGTGAACAGAGCGGCTCTCTTGTCTTCCGTATGGGAAATGTAAGAGTCGGAGGGGATTATTCGCCTGCGGCAATCAAAGCGGCGGTAAATCGGGCGCTGGCGGACGGCGTAACAGGCATATCCGCTGTATTTGGCACAGTTGGGTATGTACAGAGCACGGAAGATTATACCGTAAATATTATCAGTCTGAAAATTCCGGGGCTGGATGCAGCCACGCAGACCAGATGTGAGATGGAGGGGCGGCGTCAAGTGCATTTATATGCGGAAATATTTAAAAAGTATTTGCCGGGATTTGAGAACTCGTATCTTATCTATTCCGGCCCGCGCATGGGATATCGGGAGAGCCGGAGGATCTGTGGTGAGTACGAGCTGTGCAAAGATGATGTAAAGCATTCCAGAAAGTATCCGGGGCGTTCTATCGCGCGGGGCGGCTGGGGCGCAGAGCTTCACCTTGGCAATGAAGATGTTGCCTATGCGGAAGAGCGGGGAGACAAGTATTTTGATATTCCCGTAGAGACGTTGATTCCCAGACAGGTGGATAACCTGTGGTGCGGAGGACGAATCATTTCGGCAGATCTGGCCGCTTCTTCTTCCGTAAGGGTAATGGGAACAGGATTTGCCACCGGTCAGGCGGCCGGAGTGGCAGCGGCGCTTAGCGAGAGCAATCGCTGCATGGACATTCCGGCGATTCGGGAGGAACTGATCCGGCAGGGAGCGCTGATATAGCGGCAAAAGGATAGGTTTTGAATAATAAAAGAAAACGGAAGCTGCTGTACTGATTTTCATCGGTATGGCGGCTTTCGTTTCTTTGTGTAAATACAGAAGCCGGAGAGTGGATTTTACTTGATTTCCGGCTTGACGTTTTCTCCGAAACGTGGGTACAATAGTAAGGATTCAGAGTTTTCGAATGATATAAAAACGATACAGGAGCAAATTTCATGAAATTAATCGTTGGTTTGGGAAATCCCTCCCAGAAGTACGAAGGAACGCGTCACAATGTCGGTTTTACGGTCATTGACGTGCTGGCGGAGGAATATCATATCACTGTCAATAGCAACCATCACAAAGCGCTCTGCGGTAAGGGCTGGATCGCAGGCGAGAGTGTGCTTCTCGCCAAGCCGCTGACTTATATGAATCTCAGCGGCGAGAGCGTAAGACCGTTGGCCGATTACTATAAGGTAGAACCGGAAGATATCCTGATTATCTACGATGATATCAGCCTGGAGCCGGGCAAGATCCGGGTGCGGGCGAAGGGAAGTGCCGGCGGTCACAATGGCATGAAGAGCATCATCCAGCATCTGGGTACGGAGGCGTTCCCCCGCGTGCGTCTTGGCATCGGAGAGAAACCGGCGCAGATGGATCTGGCGGACTATGTGCTGGGACATTTTAATAAGGAAGAACAGGCGCTGATGAAAGAAGCCGCGCAGACGGCAGTGGAGGCAGTCACCTGCTATATCGAGCATGGCATCGCCGAGACGATGAACCGCTATAACGGGAAGAAGAAAGCGGAGTAGTGAAAGCAGAACGGCTGGAGAGAACGAAGTGAGAAGCGAAAAACGCAGAAAATTGCGGAAGATGCATCGAAGAAAACGAAGAGAAAGAGCAGAAGGCAAATAGCAGAAGGCAAATAGCCGGAAAGGGGGCCGTATGGCATCGTTTCAATGTCCTCTGGAGGAACTGAAGGACTATACAGACATGAGCCGGGTGCTCCGGGAGAAGAAAGGGCCGCTCCTTGTGAGCGGCTGCATCGACTCTCAGAGAGTACACCTGGCATGTTCCCTGGGGAAAGACTACCCGTTAAGCCTGATTGTCACGTATCAGGAATCCAGGGCAAAAGAAATCTACGAAGACGCGAAATGTTTTACCGATTCGGTCTGGTTCTACCCGGCCAAGGATCTCCTGTTCTATCAGGCGGATATTCACGGAAATGTGCTGATGCAGCAACGGATGGCGGTATGGCAGCAGATGCTGGAGGAAGGCAGCGGCGTGATTGTGACGACGATTGACGCCTGCATGGATCAGGTCGCCCCGGCGAAGCTTCTGCGCAGCTGCATCCTGTCATTCTCACTGGGGGACACGCTGGATATCGAGGATTTTAAGCGGAAAATGGCGGAGATGGGCTACGAGCGCCTTCCGCAGGCGGAAGCGCCTGGTCAGTTCGCGGTGCGCGGCGATATCGTAGATGTGTATCCTCTGACAGCGGAGGCGCCGGTGCGCGTGGAGCTGTGGGATGACGAGATCGATTCCATCCGCGTCTTTGATCCGGAGAGTCAGCGCTCTCTGGAGAACCTGGATGAATTCTCCATCTATCCGGCGGTGGACATCCTGGAGGGAGAGATGAATAAGGAGACGCTGGTTTCCTTCCTGGATTATTTTCCTCCGGACGCGCCATTCTTCCTGGACGAACCGGACCGCCTGATGGAGACGGCAAATGCGGTTTCTCAGGAGTTCCGGGAGAGCATGACGAACCGCCTGGAGAAGGGATATGTCACGGCGGAAGAGCTTCCGGCTCTGTTTACTCCGGAGCAGGTCACGGCGATCCTCACCCGTCCCCGAACCGTTCTGATGACCGGTCTGGAGCAGAAGGGCGGCAGCATCCGCCCGGCCTGGCGATTCTTCTTGGCGGCGCAGACCGTGAATTCCTACCAGAACAGCTTCGAAATGTTGATTGCGGATCTGAAGAAATGGAAGCGGGACAAGGCGAGAGTGGTTCTGCTGGCGGGTTCCCGCACGAGAGCGGAGCGTCTGGCACATGATTTGCAGGAATATGAGCTGGCATCGTTCTATACCGGCGAGGAGGATCAGGAGGTGCAGCCGGGGCAGGTACTTGTAACCTACGGAAATATCCACAAGGGCTTCGCCTATCCGGCGATTCGCTTCTATATCCTGTCAGAGGGAGACCTCTTCGGCAAAGAGAAGAAAAAGCGGAGAAAGAAGACTACCTACGAGGGGAAACATATCCAGGAGTTCTCGCAGCTTTCGGTCGGGGATTATGTTATTCACGAGAATCATGGCCTGGGCATTTATCAGGGCACCAGCCGCATGACAGTCGGCGGTGTCGAGAAGGATTACATGAAGATCACATATGGCGATGGGGGCAATCTCTATATCCCGGTCACGCAGATGAACCTGGTTCAGAAGTATGCTGGAGCGGATGCAGAGAAGGTTCCGAAGCTGAACCGCCTGGGCGGCGCGGAGTGGCATAAGACGAAGACGCGGGTAAAAAAAGCGGTAAAGGAAGTCGCAGCGGATCTGATCCGCCTGTACGCGGCCCGTCATAATGGAAAAGGATTCGCCTGCGGCCCGGATACGGTATGGCAGAAGGAGTTCGAGGATCAGTTCCCTTATGAGGCGACGGACGATCAGCTGGCGGCAATCGCCGCCACGAAGGCGGACATGGAGAGCGATAAGATCATGGATCGCCTGATCTGCGGTGACGTCGGCTTTGGTAAGACGGAGATCGCGATCCGTGCGGCCTTCAAAGCTGTGCAGGAGAGTAAGCAGGTGGCTTATCTTGTGCCGACGACGATTCTGGCGCAGCAGCATTACAATACGTTCGCGCAGCGCCTGAAGGATTACCCGGCGGAGGTTGGCCTGCTGTGTCGCTTCTGCACACCGGCAGAGCAGAAGAAGTCGCTGGAGCGGCTGGCTGAGGGCAAGTTGGATATCCTGATCGGTACGCACCGTATCCTGTCGAAGGATGTGAAATTCAAGGATCTGGGTCTTCTGATTATTGACGAGGAGCAGCGCTTCGGCGTCTCGGACAAGGAAAAGATCAAGAAGCTGAAGGAAAGCGTGGATGTGCTGACGCTGACGGCGACGCCGATTCCACGCACATTGCATATGAGTATGATCGGGATTCGCGATATGAGCGTACTGGAGGAGGCTCCGGTGGATCGCGTTCCGATTCAGACATATGTAATGGAATATAACGATGAGATGGTGCGGGAAGCGATCAGCCGGGAAATGACCCGGGGCGGCCAGATTTATTATGTATATAATCAGGTTCGCACGATCGCGGAGATGACGGATCATATCGCGGCGCTGGTTCCGGAGGCGACGGTTGTGTTCGCGCACGGACAGATGAAGGAACGGGAGCTGGAGAGGATCATGCTGGACTTTATCAATGGAGAGATCGATGTGCTGGTATCGACAACGATCATAGAGACCGGCCTGGATATCTCCAACGTGAATACGATTATCATTCACGATGCGGATCGCTTCGGCCTGTCCCAGCTGTATCAGCTGCGCGGGCGTGTCGGGCGTTCCAGCCGGACCGCGTATGCCTTTCTGATGTACCGGAGAGATCGGATGCTGCGGGAAGTGGCGGAGAAGCGTCTGTCGGCGATTCGCGAGTACACAGAGCTCGGTTCCGGAATCAAGATTGCCATGCGGGATCTGGAGCTTCGCGGCGCAGGCAATCTGCTGGGTGCGGAGCAACACGGCCATATGGAGGCAGTCGGTTACGATCTCTACTGCAAGCTGCTTGGCATGGCGGTGCAGGAGCTGAAGGGTGAGAAAGTTTCTTCCGATGCGTTCGAGACTACGATCGATCTTCAGGTGGATGCCTTTATCCCGGATACCTACATTCGGAACGAAGCGCAGAAGATGAGCGTGTATAAGAAGATCGCGGCGGTAGAGACAGAGGAAGACCTGACAGATATGCAGGATGAGCTGATCGACCGCTTCGGCGATCTGCCCCGCGCGGTTCAGAATCTGATCCGTGTGGCGCTGATCCGGTCGCTGGCGCATGAAGCCTATGTCACGGAACTGTCCGGGAATCGGGAAGAGCTGAAGTTTCAGATGTATAAGGAAGCGCCGGTAGATCCTTCCCGTATCGCGGATTTCCTCGCGCCGTACCGGGGCGATATCCGGGTGAGCGTCGGACCAGAGCCCTGCTTCACCTACCGCGATCAGAGAAAACGGATTGTGGATACGCCATCGCTGCTGGATGTGGTTCGTCAGATTCTGACGGACATGCAGGGGCTGGTTGCTACAAATACAGAGAAAAAAGCATAAATCGTTAAAACTTTGTGACCTTTTGATAAATAAGGTTGCGGACTTGGAAAAAAAGACTTATAATGTAAAAGAATATGTGCAAACCGGCATTGGTTTGCCGGTATCTTGCGGAGGGGATTATGAGCAAAGCAACAAAAGCAATGGCAGTCGCTATGACAGCGGCAATGGCTGCAGGTAGCCTGGCAGGCTGCGGCGGCGTTTCTATGGACAAGTATGCATCGACAGTAGTAGCAACGTACGGCGATGAGGATATCTACCTGGATGAAGCGAACTTCTTCCTGCGTTACCAGCAGTGGACCCAGGAGGCGATGTACTGGGATATGATCACAGCATACACCGGTTACACCGATCTCTGGACTTATCCCAGTGGCGACGGCGAGAAGACCATGGGCGACGATCTGAAGGAGCGCGTGATGGCGCAGCTGCTGCAGACCCGCATTCTGATCGATCATGCTTCTGATTACAGTGTAGAGCTGACGGATGAGGACAGAGATCTGGTGGCAGAGGCGGTGAATGCGGTACGCACGAACTTCGCCGACGAGTTCTTTAACTACACGAATCCGAGTGATGAGGATCTGACCACCTGGTTCGAGCAGAACGCTCTGGCTTCCAAGGTATGGCAGGCAGTAAAAGATGCGGCGGACGTGACTGTATCGGATGAGGAGTGCCAGGAGTTCACTCTGGAGTATGTACTGGTTCCTTTCCCGTCGGAGGATTCTTCTGACACTGAGGAAACTACGGCAGCGGATGCTGAGGATGGCGACAGCACGCCGGCACTGGAGGGCGAGGATCTGGCGAACGAAGTGCTCAGCCGCTTACAGGCAGGCGAGGACTTCTCTGACTTTGCCGATGAGCTGGGCGTGAGCAGCACGACCAACAGCTATCTGAAGAATGCAACTGACAACACCACGGATCTGTTCCTGCGCGGCGTTACCATGGCAACCGGCGATATCGAGATGTTCGAATCTCCGGACAATGGCTGGTATGTTGTAAAGTGCGTATCTGACCTGGATGAGGAAGCAACTGAAAAGCAGCGTCAGACCGCTATGGACGAGAAGAAGGATGAAGCGTTCAATGAGGTCTACACCGGATGGGCAGAGGCAGCTCCGGAGTTCAAGGTAGAGGACTGCTGGAATAACCTGTCCTTGGGCGGCGAGAAGATCTACGTAGCACAGACTACGACGGCTTCCGAGGAGACGAGCGCTTCCGATTCCGATACGGAGACGACGGCAGCTGAGGAAAGTGCGGCTTCCGATACGGAAGAGACCGCTGCAGAAGATACGACAGCCGCAGAAGAAACCACAGCAGAGACGAGTGCTGAGGAAAGCTCCTCCGCACAGGGCTGAGGCATTACAGGATGAAGTGTAAATAACATCGGGCCGGGATTTTGAATCGAATGGCTGGATATTTCTGGGGGAAGGGAATCATAAGAATACGCAATACGTGCGTGTTCCGGTGATTCCCCTTTTCTCTTATTTTGCGATTATTCGGAGCCGAAGTTACAAATCGCGCAGGCTATAACACCAGGAAAGAAGGGATGATTATGCAGCCGCCGTATGATGTTACAGAAGGACTGAGTTCCTCGCAGGTGGAGGAGCGGGTCCGGAAGGGGCTGATCAATGGAGAGCAGGAGATCAAAACCAAATCATTTAAGGAGATATTTCTCGCGAATATCCTGACGCCGTTCAACCTGCTGAACGTCTGTCTGGCCGTTCTGATCCTTCTGGTAAGATCGCCGAAGAATGCGCTGTTTATGGGAGTTATCTTCAGCAACGCGCTGATCGGAACGGTGCAGGAGATCCGCGCGAAGAAGCTGATCGATAAGCTTTCCCTGATCGCAGCTCCGAAGGCGACAGTGATCCGGGACGGTGCCGTGAAGGAGATTCCGGTCGCAGAGCTGGTGAAAGATGACCTCACGAAGCTTCGTCCCGGAGGTCAGATCTGTGCGGATAGCGTGGTGCTCTGCAGCGAGTGCGAAGTGAACGAGTCCCTGATTACGGGGGAATCCGATCCGGTTCTGAAGCGGACGGGCGACAGGCTGATGTCCGGAAGCTTCGTGGTATCCGGCGACTGCCTGGCGATGATCGAGCATGTAGGAGCGGACAATTATGCCGCACAGATTACGAAGCAGGCCAAGTATTTTAAGCGTCCCTCTTCGGAGATCATGGACGGCATTAACCGCTTTATCCGCATTATTGCGCGTCTGATTGTTCCGATTGGAATCGCGCTGTTCCTGCGGCAGTATTGCGGAACCGGCAATTCGCTGAGGGATTCTGTCGTCAGCACGGTCGCAGCTCTGGTCGGAATGATCCCGGAAGGGCTGGTACTCTTAACGAGCGTCGTCCTTGCCGTCAGTGTAATTCGCCTGGCGAGAAAGAATGCTTTGGTGCAGGAGTTGTACTCGATAGAGATGCTGGCAAGAGTCGATGTGCTCTGTCTGGATAAGACCGGTACGATCACGGAAGGTTCGATGCAGGCGGATCGCATTGTTCCTGCTGCCGGTTATACAGCGGAGCAGATGAAAAAGAAGATTGGCCTTCTGATGGGAGCCCTGCCGGATGAGAACCCGACAGCGATGGCTCTGCGGGAGTTCTGTCCGGAGCTGACTTCGGAGGCGGATATAAAGATCCCGTTCTCCTCCGCCAGAAAATGGAGCGGGGTACATATCCCCGGATGCGGCAGTCTGGTGGTCGGCGCATCGGAATTCGTGCTCCGGGAACTGCCGGAAGCTTTGCAGGAAGAGAGCAGGAAGGCTTCCGCCGCCGGTCAGCGTGTGCTTCTTCTGGCGGAGAGCCGGGAAGCTTTTGCTGGTCAGCAGCTGCCGCCGGATCTTGTCCCGGTTGGCCTGATTCTACTGAGTGATCGGCTCCGCCCTTCGGCGAGAAAGACGCTGGATTACTTCGCAAGGCAGGGCGTTACCATCAAGGTCATCTCCGGCGATAATCCGCTGACCGTCTCGCAGATTGCGAAGCGCGCTGGTCTTGTTGACGCGGAGAACTACGTGGACGCCTCCACACTGGCGGATGAGGCGGCAGTGAAAGCGGCGGCTCTGCGCTATACGGTATTCGGCCGGGTGACGCCGGAGCAGAAGCTGTGGCTGGTGCAGGCGATCAAATCCGAAGGGCATACGGTTGCCATGACTGGCGACGGTGTGAATGATGTCATGGCATTAAAAGAAAGTGACTGCAGCATTGCGATGGCGTCCGGCAGCGACGCCGCGCGCAACGTCAGCCAGATCGTGCTGCTGGATTCTGACTTTGCCTCCATGCCATCGATCGTGGCGGAGGGGCGGCGCTCCATCAACAATCTGCAGCGCTCGGCCTCACTGTTCCTTGTAAAGACGATTTTCAGCACGATCATCGGTGTGCTCTTCATCTTCCTGTCGCAGAAATACCCGCTGGAGCCGATCCAGTTCACTCTGATCAGCTCAGCGACAATTGGCATGCCGTCGTTCTTCCTGGCGCTGGAACCGAACGCAGAGCGGATTTCCGGGCACTTCTTCATCAATGTCATCAAGAAGGCACTTCCAGGCGCGCTTACGAACGTGGTGAATGTACTGATGGTTATAGGAATTGCAGACCACTATTCCTTCACCTCGGCGGAAATCTCCACACTGGCGGTTCTGCTGATCGGCTTCACTGGACTGCTGTATCTCTTCAAAATCTGCGTTCCGTTTAGTTGGTCGCGGATGGCGATCTTTATCCTGTCGTGCGCAGCGTTTACCATCAGCGTTCTGTTCTTCCGGAACTGGTTCTCTCTCGTTCCGCTCACCTGGCATCTGATGCGGGCGGCGATTCCGCTGGCAGCAATTTCCGCCGGTGTGCTGGCAGGGCTGATGTTATTTGTAGAAAAAGCAATGAAGGGGCTTCGTTAATCGAAGCCCTTTCTGCTTAATGTGCTGTTGTGATATTCCTTCTCAAAGGTGACGTCTCTCCCGAACCATTCCGGCGGAATGAAGGCGACGGCCTCCAGCTCTGTTTCAAATTCCACCTCCGCCAGCATCAGTCCCTCGAACGGAGCCTCGAAGATGTCCAGCTCGATCATGTAGGACTGCCACGGGATGCGGGTGCGGCGCTTGCGGATTACATTTCCGTCTGCTTTCTCCAGCAGGTGTTCATAGGCCTGCTCATTGAGCGGCAGGTTATATTCCTCGCGAACCATATGGCCCTTTCCCTTATAGGTGAGGATATATTCATCGCCTTGACGGCGGACGCGCACCACCGGGTCCGTGCAGAGATAGGCCTGCTCCAGCTGCTGCGTATCGTACTGCTCCAGGTGCTCCGGCAGACGGTCTACTAAAAATTTGCGTTCGATCTCCATGATTTTTTCTCCTTTGTTCTCGTATTGTACACGGGATTCCCGGATTCTGCAAGGGGAGGATGCAGTGTTTTCCGAAATCAAAAATTAAAACAGTTGACAAAACGAGACTAATCGCATATGCTTGAAAAGAAATTCCGGAATTTATAATCAAATGCAATGTGAAATAAGATTATTCTAAAATATCTAATCTTATATTTTATTTGTGTACTCTTTTTGAGAAAAAGGAAGAAGGCAATATGAAGTTTTTATATATAATATTTGGGTTAATGTATGTCTCTACGCTTATAATGATAATTAAAAAATATATTGAAATTGGAAAAAAAACAGAATATTATGATAGTATGGAAGCGATATATCAGTACGATCCTCGCCTTCGAAATTTGAAGGGCTATGAGCTTTCCAGAGCAACAAGAGAGTGTGAGGGCGGAAATTATGTTGTAGTTATTGTGGGGATGTTCTTGTCGGTAATAAATACTGCGATATACTATTTGATAAGGACATTCTTGCGTCCACAGGGAAGCGTAATGCTTTTACCAGAGCTGGAAGGTATGGGAATTGTCTTTATCACAGGAAGTGTATTTTATTCCGTTTTGGTATATTGCCTGTGCGCATATGCAAAATCAGGATTTTGGCAGTTGGTTGCGCTGCATTCGCTTACACTGGATAATGGAACTCGTAACTGTAGCAAAAGTCGGGCATTAAGAAGGCAATTACTCATGCTTGGAGGAATTTTTGTCATATATTTTCCAGCTCATTTTCTTTATACATTTGATTATACATACTTGGATGGGGAAAAAATAGTGAGTAATACACTGTTCAATTTACATGAAGAAGTGTATCAATTAGATAAATGTAAAGGCGTTGTGCTGAGATATGAAAAAAGAATCAGTAAGCATGAGAGTCATATAGAATATGACTTACATATTATACGGAACGATGGAATGCAGCTGAGACTGGGAGATATGAATTCAGAGGGAACCGGACGAGAATGCAGCAGTGAAAAAAGGATGCTTGTATCAGAAAAACTATTTGATTATGGTGTACAGCTGATAAAACCGGATATGACAGAGGTGGAGTTTTATGCAGTATTGGACTGTGGCGGTGAGGACTTTCTCCAATTCTATTATCCGGAGCTATGTGAATTGTATGGCATTTTCAAGGAATAATAGCAGGAGCTATGCTTTTCGTAAAAATGGAACGCTTACAGGAATGCAGAAATTGAAACTCATACATTGTAGTAGAATATTGATAACACATTAAACCAGAATTATTCATGGCGCAATTTTCAGGTTAAAGATTGCTCCGTGAATTTCTGCCAGAAATCAATCCGGCTTGAAAATTGACGATGACATCTCATTTGCAAAAACAGAAAGTTACCTAAAAAAAGGCAGACTATCCCTGCTGTTATAAACAACTGCGTTTGAGATTGCCAAGGTCCACGAGTTACAGTTTATTCCAACTGTGGCTGTAGTCTCCGGATGTTGGAGAGTGTTTCGTAATACTCTCTCTTATACGGACAGCTGCTGCACAGTTTGAATATAATATACCT
>JAJEQR010000040.1 GCA_020687485.1 Hominifimenecus microfluidus
GCTAGCGCAGCCCTGCGCACGGAATCCTCGCAATGTGTCCGTGTAGAAGAGGGCCGGCTTTTTCCCGGAGATTACATTGATAGCATAACTTTAAACCATTCCCTATGCCTATCATGGTTTTAACAATTTTCGGAGCCAGTTACTGTACGCGGCAAAGTTCCCTGCTAGGAAGAAAGCAGAAAAGAGCTCGTGTCCGGGCACATTGCGAGGCTTCCGCGCGCAGGCGACGCGCTAGCTGCTGCCACAAAGCTTCATGTCTGAGCCCGTAAGGGCGAGTCGAAGCGACTGGCAGCTAATCGGCGCGCGTCCCGGAGCCGGAAACGAAGCACCCGTGACCGGACTGAGCCTTTTCTGATGATTCCAGCAGGGAACTGCCGCGGATATTGAAGTTCCGCTAATAACTTGCACCAAAGTAGGACTTGGTGGAATCCCACTGATAACCTGCACCAAAATGGAACTTAGTGGAATCCCACTGATAACCTGCACCAAAATGGAACTTAGAGGAATTCCACTGATAACCTGCACCAAAATGGAACTTAGTGGAATTCCACTGATAACCTGCACCAGACTGGAACTTAGTGGGATCCCGCTAATAACTTGCACCAGACTGGAACTTAGTGGAATCCCACTGATATCTTGCACCAGTGTAGAACTTCGCAGATATCAGTTGTTGTTTGGAAACTGCTGAAAAATCAGGCTTGAAAAGCGGAAGCTTTTATAATATAATGGTAACTATTCAGAATATGCAATGCAGATGAGGAAAACTACGGGATACGCGATCCTTTCAGAGATCCGGCGGGTGGTGCGAGCCGGAGGTAGGCGTCCCTTTCCACTTTCCCAGCAGCCGGTGAGGAGCCGGACGGGATGCGCCCGATAAAGCGCGTACAAGGAGGCCGCAGATTAATATGCGGCAATTTGGGTGGCAACGCGGAGCTCTCCGTCCCATACAGGGATGGAGGGCTTTTTCTTTTCTCATCGCAGAGTTAAAAAATGTAAAAGTGCAGATGAATGCAAATTAAGAAAGGAGCAGACATGTTAGACATTAAGTTTTTACGTGAGAATCCGGAGATCGTAAAGCAGAACATCCGTAACAAGTTCCAGGATGCCAAGCTTCCGCTGGTGGATGAAGTGATCGTGCTGGATAAGGAGAACCGTGAGATCAAGCAGGAGGTAGAAGTTCTCCGTGCGGAGCGCAACCGCCTGTCCAAGCAGATTGGTGCTCTGATGGGTCAGGGTAAGAAGGAGGAAGCCGCAGAGGTAAAGGCACAGGTAGCGGCGAATGCCGGTCGTGTGGATGAACTGACGGAGAAGGAGAAAGAAGTTGAGGAGAAGATTAAGAAAATTATGATGACAATCCCCAACATCATCGATCCTTCTGTTCCAATCGGTAAGGATGACAGCGAGAACGTGGAGATCGAACGCTTCGGTGAGCCGGTCGTTCCGGATTTCGAGATCCCTTATCATGCGGAGATCATGGAGAGCTTCAACGGCCTGGATCTGGACGCGGCCCGCAAGGTTGCCGGCAACGGCTTCTATTACCTGATGGGCGATATCGCAAGACTGCACTCCGCGGTTATCTCCTATGCGCGTGATTTCATGATTGACCGTGGCTTCACCTACTGTGTTCCGCCATTCATGATCCGTAGCGACGTTGTGACCGGCGTTATGAGTTTTGCCGAGATGGACGCCATGATGTACAAGATCGAAGGCGAGGATCTGTACCTGATTGGTACCAGTGAGCATTCTATGATTGGTAAGTTCATTGATACGATGCACCGTGAAGCCGATCTGCCCTACACGCTGACCAGCTACAGCCCCTGCTTCCGCAAGGAAAAAGGCGCCCACGGCATCGAGGAGCGCGGCGTATATCGTATCCATCAGTTCGAAAAGCAGGAAATGATCGTAGTCTGCAAGCCCGAGGACAGCAAGATGTGGTTCGACAAGCTGTGGCAGAATACGGTAGATCTGTTCCGCTCCATGGACATTCCGGTACGTACTCTGGAGTGCTGCTCCGGTGACCTGGCAGACTTGAAGGTGAAGTCCATCGATGTAGAGGCATGGTCTCCCCGCCAGAAGAAGTACTTCGAGGTTGGCAGCTGCTCGAACCTGGGTGATGCGCAGGCCCGCCGCCTGAGAATCCGTGTGACCGGCGAGGATGGTAGCAAGTACTTTGCTCATACGCTGAACAATACGGTAGTCGCTCCGCCCCGTATGCTGATCGCATTCCTGGAGAACAACCTGAATGCAGACGGCAGTGTAAATATTCCGAAGGCTCTGCAGCCGTATATGGGCGGAATGACGAAGATTGAGAAGAAATAATCAAAAACGGCGAAGAAATGAAATAGAAACAGGGGTTGCAACAACTTTGTCAAAATTGTGAAGAAAATAATGATATTTTATTGACAATGAAAAACGCTCATGCTATAATGAGCCCATAAGCAAAACAATAAAACAGTTTTGATACCTGACGGATTATGTGAGATAACACAGTGGGTCAAGGCTGTGAGAAAGCCGACCGTCTGGGCATCATTTGAAGACTCTCAAGTGATGCCCTTTTTTACACCTGACGGTCCTTCCTTTGATTCATCTCTTGCGGAAGAGGTAGCCGGAAGAATGAAAATATAGAGAGTAGAGTAGGAAAAGGAGATTTGATAATGGGTTACAAGTCTGACATTGAGATCGCACAGGAGACTGAAATGCTCCCCGTGGACGAGATCGCAAAAACTGCTGGTATTGATGAGAAGTATCTGGAGCATTACGGAAAGTACAAGGCCAAGATTGATTACAATCTGCTGAGAGAGAACGAAGGCAAGAATGGCAAGCTGATCCTTGTTACCGCAATCAACCCCACTCCGGCAGGCGAAGGCAAGACCACTACGACAGTTGGTCTGGCAGATGGTATGCGTAAGCTGGGCAAGAATGTTATGGTAGCTCTTCGTGAGCCGTCTTTGGGCCCGGTATTCGGCGTAAAGGGCGGCGCTGCAGGTGGCGGATACGCTCAGGTTGTTCCCATGGAAGACATCAACCTGCATTTCACCGGCGATATGCACGCCATCGGCGCAGCGAACAACCTGCTGGCTGCTATGCTTGACAACCATATCTATCAGGGCAACGCGCTGAACATCGACCCCAGAAGAATCACCTGGAGACGCTGCGTAGATATGAACGATCGTCAGCTTCGTTTCGTTACGGATGGTCTGGGCGGCCGCGTAAACGGCGTACCGAGAGAAGATGGTTATGATATCACGGTAGCCAGCGAGATTATGGCTGTTCTCTGCCTGGCCAGCGATATCGTAGATCTGAAGGCTCGTCTGGCTCGTATCATCGTTGGTTATACCTATGATGAGAAGCCTGTTACCGCCGGCGATCTGCACGCACAGGGTGCAATGACCGCACTGCTGAAGGATGCTCTGAAGCCCAACCTGGTTCAGACCCTGGAGCATACTCCCGCAATCGTACATGGCGGTCCTTTCGCAAATATCGCTCACGGCTGCAACTCCGTAATAGCTACCAAGATGGCGATGAGACTTGGTGATTACGCAGTTACCGAGGCTGGTTTCGGCGCAGACCTTGGCGCAGAGAAGTTCCTGGATATCAAGTGCCGTATGGCTGGTCTGACTCCTTCTGCAGTTGTTATGGTTGCTACCGTTCGCGCGCTGAAGAGCCATGGCGGCGTAGCGAAGGCTGACCTGAACAACGAGAATCTGGAAGCTCTGGAAGCCGGACTTCCGAACCTGCTGCAGCACGTACAGAACATCAAGGAAGTATACAAGCTGCCCTGCGTAGTTGCGATCAACGCATTCCCGACCGACACCAAGGCAGAGCTTGACCTGGTAGAGAGAAAGTGCAAGGAACTTGGCGTAAATGTTGCTCTGTCCGAAGTATGGGCAAAGGGCGGCGAAGGCGGCATCGAGCTTGCGAAGGAAGTCATCCGTCTGGTAGAAGAGCCCAACGACTTCAGCTTCAGCTATGGCCTGGATCTGAGCATCGAAGAAAAGCTGGATGCCATCGTTAAGAATGTATACCACGGCGACGGCGTGATCCTGACCGCGAATGCGAAGAAGCAGGCAGCTCAGCTGACCGAACTTGGCTTCGACAAGTGCCCGATCTGCGTAGCGAAGACTCAGTACAGCTTCTCGGACGATGCTTCCCTGAAGGGTGCTCCGAAGGGCTTCACCGTTACGGTTCGTAACCTGAAGATCTCCGCAGGTGCTGGCTTCATCGTAGCTCTGACCGGCGATATCATGACTATGCCTGGTCTGCCCAAGGTTCCCGCAGCAGAGAAGATTGATGTTGACGAGACCGGCAAGATCAGCGGACTGTTCTAAGATCCGCTTTGTGAGTGTGTTGAAAGTATCATAAAATCCAAATCCAAAACATAAAAGAGGCTGTCGCTTTAACGAATGAATTTTCGTGAAGCGGCAGCCTTTTTTATAATTCCATGGATTTTGCATTTATGCTTTTACTTCCGCCGTGATATCGGCTTCCTGTGTCCCCAGCGCGTCCACATATTTCTTGTAGAACTGCTCATACAGGTTCTGGTAACCGGTGAGATGTCCTTCATGAACGGCATCCAGATAGGTGTGGCGGTTGAAATTTTCATTGATCTTGTGCTTCTGAATAATATAAACTGCAATGTTGGAACAGTGATCGGAGATACGTTCCATGTTGTTCAGAAGCTCGATGAACGAGATACCATTATTTACTGTACAGGTTTCATTCTGCAGACGGTCAATATGATTCTTGCGGAGGACATCTGTAAGTACATCGATAACCTCTTCCAGAGGTTCAACAGCTGCGATTGTCTCCGGTGTTTCCGTATCGAAAGCTACCAGCGTCGTATCCAGAATCTGGCGCACCGCGGAGAACAGCAGGCGAATCTCTTTCTGTCCTTCTGGTGTGAAGCGGTCATTGTTGTCGTACATGTACTCTGCTGTCTCCGAAAGGTTGACGCAGTAATCGCCGATTCGCTCATAGTCGCTGACACACTGGAAGATCTCGGTGGCAGAGTGGGATTCCTCCTCTGTCATACTCTTGCGGGTAACCTTGACGAGATACTCGCTTAAGGATGCCTCGCATTTGTCCAGGAAATGTTCGTTTTCCTCCAGCTGGCTGACTTTCTTCGGATCGTACTTGTTCAGAAGAAGATCTTCTGCGGTATCCAGGTTCTCGCGGAGTGCATGACCCATCGCCTCAAATACCTTGCGGCACTGCTCCAGCGCCAGGCTGGGATTCTTCAGGAAGAGGTCGTCCAGGTAGTCCAGCGCCTGATTCGTCTTCGCGGAGTCATCATCCTTGATCAGCTTGCCGGACAATGTTACCAGAGCGTTGACGGCAGGCATCAGAACGAGAGCGGTGATCAGATTGAACAGCGTGTGGACATTTGCGATGTCGCCGCGGTTCACCACTTCACTAAAGAAACTGAAATGGAACAGTGCGTTTAGGCCGTACATGCCGCACAGACAGAGCACCGCACCGAATACGTTGAAGAAGACATGCACGACAACGGCTCGCTTGGAGTTCCGGTTCGTACCGAAGCTGGCCAGGATTACGGTAAGACATTTGCCGATATTCTGACCGAGGATCAGCGGGAATGCCATGGAGAAGGTAACCTGACCAGTAGAAGAAAGTGCCTGCAGGATACCGACGGAGGCCGAGGAACTCTGAATAATCGCGGTAACAGCGAGGCCGACCAGAATACCGATCACGGGATTCGTGAAGGTCAGGAACATCTCCTGGAAGGCCGGGCTGTCCTTTAACGGAGAGAGTGTGGACTCCATGGTGGTCATGCCCCAGAACAGGATACCGAAGCCAAGCAGCAGGTTCGCGATGTTCTTGGTTTTCTTCTTCTTAGCCATCAGCATGATGCCCGCGCCGATTGCGATGATAATCGGCGCAAAAGAGGAAGGCTTCAGGAGCTTCAGCAGGATGCCGGCTCCTTCAAGATCGCCCAGCCGCAGGATCTGAGCAGTGGCGGTCGAACCGATGTTGGCACCGAAGATCACCGGCAGCGCCTGCGCCAACTTCATCATGCCGGCATTTACGAAACCGACGACGGTAACGGTTGTTGCGGCTGAGCTCTGGATAATTGCCGTCACTCCGGTTCCGAGAGCCAGTCCTTTCCACTTGTTGCTGGTCAGCTTCTCCAGAAGCTGCTCCAGCTTTGCGCCTGCGAGGTTCTCGATGGCTTTCGCCAGCAGGTTCATTCCGTAAAGAAAGAGACCGATGCCGGCAAAGAGCGGCAGAAAGTCCAGGATTGTCATAATGCCTTTCCTCCTCTATGTGAGTGTAAAGTTATTGTAAAGATTTGGTAAAGAGAAGGTTAAGCCCTCAAAATACCAGTTTCGATTATAGACCAAAAGCTATAGGAATGAAAGAGGAAAATACATAAATATATTTAAGAATTGTAAATCCATATGGCGAGAAGCCACAGCGAGAGGAAGCGTAAGCGGAATCGAGAGGAAGCTCTGAATAGTTACAAGTACTTTTTGACATACCAGAAGGCGTATGCTATACTGAACCAAGGTGAAAAGCATGAACTATATAATATTTGATTTGGAGTGGAACCAGTGTCCACAGGGAAAGACGAGGGAGAACCCGAAGCTTCCGTTTGAGATCATTGAGATCGGCGCGATAAAATTGAATGAGCAGCGGGAAGAGATCGGGAGATTCCAGGAAGTGATCCGCCCGTTGGTGTACCGGAAGCTACACTTTCGCACGAAGGAAGTCATTCCGGTGACGCAGGATGAGCTGGCGCATGCCCGTACATTTTCTCCGGTGATCCGGGATTTCTTCCGCTGGTGCGGGGAGGATTGCCGGTTTGTTACCTGGGGAAGTCTGGATCTGAATGAGCTTCAGCGGAATATGGATTATTACCGGATCAGTAATCCGCTGCCGAAGCCGCTGTTTTACTATGACCTTCAGAAGATGTTCAGTATCCTTTATGATGATGGGAAGAGCCGCATGGCTCTGGAGGATGCCGTGGATTTCCTGAAGATCGAAAAGACGATTCCGTTCCATCGGGCTTTTGATGATACGTACTATACAGCGGAAGTCATGAAGAAGATGGATCTGGACGCGGTGTCCTGGTATGAATCCGTGGATTACCACCGGCCGCCGCAGACGAGGGAAGAGGAGATCTTCCGGGATTTTAAGACCTATCAGAAATTTGTATCGAAGACATTTGCCACGAAGGAAGAGATGATGGCGGACAAGGTAGTAACTTCGCTGAAGTGTACCTGCTGTGGTCTTCCTGTGTGGCGGAGAGTACGGTGGTTCTCCGCCGGAGCGAATACGTATCTCGCGCTGGCGCAGTGTCCGAGACACGGATATGTGAAGGGAAAGATTCGAATCAAGAAGGCGGCAGACGGGAATGTTTTCGCTGTGAAGACAACGAAGAAGGCCGATCCGGCTGCCGTGGCTCAGATCCGCGGGAAGAAAGAGCAGATCAAAGCCAAGCGCCGTGAGCGGAGAGGCAAAAAAAAGACCTCGAAGAAGACCGAGGCATAAACATGCAGCGTTAAGAAAACATTTGATCACAAGGGGATCCGCCCCGCACAAAGAAAAAGAAAACGTCCGAAGCAATGAGCGTACAGAGATTCGCCCGGAAAATGCTTCAGACGTTTTCTTTTTTTAAATCAGCGACTGCCGTCTTCGATCAGGACAGTCATGACACCGCCGCAGACCATTCCTTCGGATTCGGCAACTTCTCCGCTCATATCGATGCTTACCAGACGATAGGTTCCGGTTCCGATCATGCGAACCGCTGTCTGAATGATAGCGCCCTCGGCGCAGCCGCCTCCGATGGTTCCGGTGACCTGGCCAGCGATATTGACGGACATTTTGGCTCCGGCGGCACGGGGCGTGGAGCCCATAGAACTTACGATCGTGACCACCGCCTGGGGCTCAGTATTCTTCGCCAGATACGTGATCATGTCGTTCTCCAGATCGGAATCGTTAACCGGATGCCGTGCAATTTCCGGCATCCTTTTATAGCTGATCACCTCCGCCATGATGGATACAGCGATTTCCGCCGGAGTGATGGCTCCAATCTTCAGGCCGATCGGCGTACAGATGTTATCCAGCCATTTTCGGGAGATACCTTCCTCTTCCAGAACATCCTTCAGACCGGCCACACGCCGGCGGCTTCCGATCATTCCGAGGTAAGCGGGGGGCTCTTTCTCCCAGAGCATGCGCAGACAGTCGCCGTCGTGGCGGTGTCCGCGGGTGACGATGATGACATAATCATACGGGGTGATGGTTAGTTGTTCCAGAGTGGCTTCGAACGTATCACAGATCACATGTGCCATGGGAAAGCGGGCGGCATTGGCGAATGCCGGGCGGTCATCGACGATTGTGATATCGAATCCACAGGCGGATGCGAACTGGCAGAGAGACAGGGAAATATGGCCGCCGCCCAGAATAATCATTCGTTCCGGCGGTGTTATGGGCTCGATCAGGCAGAAGCCATCCTCCGTTTCCGCGAACTGTGGCTTCAGATTTTCCGGATCCAGCGGGATCAGTTCCCGGTGAAAACCGTCCGCGATGTTTCCCTCGCGTCCGCTGCCGGTGGTTTTGACCGCAATTCCCTTTCCGTCAGACAGATATCGTTCCACATTGCTGTATAAAGTACATTCATTCATAAGATAAAGCCTCCCAAACTTTGGATTTTAAAATTTTTTCTGTTTGCGCCGGCTTCTTCCCCGGTTGCTTCTCTTCCGGTAGAGCGCCCGGCGTTTCTTGCGTGCCATGCGGCGGAAGACTGTGATCAGAACCAGAATAAGAAGAACAAGAATCACCAGAACCAGCAGAATCGTACGAAGTGAAAGCTGCTCCAGACGGAAGCGGATACCGTCCAGAGAAGTGCTGCTACTGAATGCGGCGGCGCTCGTCTCTGCATAGGGGAAGGTCTCCGTCGCGTCCATGGATACGGTCAGGTCGGCGCTTCCGACCTGGATTCCGCTGTAAGAATACGTGACAGTTGCCAGCGTATCAGTGCCGGAATCGCCAGAAGCCCACGAGAATTCGCTCTGCAGTGAGGCGAAAGGAACGGCATTTGGCAGGATGATCCAGCTGTCACTGGAAACGGACAGAGACAGAAGACTGCTCCCCAGAAAGGAGTCGTCCTCCAGCAGGGCGTTGTTCGTCTGGAAGTTCGTATCGGTTTCTGCGATGTTATACATAGTGTAATTGTTGAAGCCGTATTCGAACAGTGTGCGTGTCGTGGAATACTGACTGTCCGAGCTGTCGCAGCCCATGGTAACACAGATCAGATCCATGTTGTTCTTCGCGGCGTACGTAACCAGAGTATGACCGGCGATTACCGTGTAGCCGGTTTTTCCGGCAACGGCATATTCATAATGGTTGGGACCGGATTTCAGCAGACCGTGCTTCTGCGCGATCGGCAGGGAATCCTTGTTCTTGTTGGTGGCCGGGATGGTGTAACTGGTGGTGGAGTAAATATCCAGATAGGATGGTTCCTGAATGGCTGCTCGCATAATCAGCGCCATATCATAGGGGGTTGTCGTGTGGTTTTCATCGTTCAGACCAGATGGATTCGTGAAATGGGTATTCTTGCAGCCAAGTTCTTTGGCTTTCTGGTTCATCAGAACCGCGAAGTCTTCGATGCTTCCGGAGACATGCTCGGCTAGCGCCTGAGCGACTTCGTTCGCGGATGAGAAAAGGAGTGCGTAAAGGCAGTCACGCACGGATAGCTCTTCCCCCTCGGTGCGGGCAATGCTGCTGCTTCCGGGCTCCAGTTCGTGGGTGGCGCGGTAGGAAAAGGTGACAGTCTCGTCGAGAGAACAGTTCTCGATTGTTAACAGAGCTGTCATAACCTTGGTAATGCTGGCCGGATAGTAGGTCTGATTCATGTTCTTCTGATAGAGAATCGCGCCTGTCTTTGCTTCCATCAGGATGGTTGCGGGGGCTTCTGTCTCCGGTGCTTCCGGGTAGTTCTGGATTCCGGTCAGGTCTGTCGGTGCCGGAAGTTCCGCGGCTGCCGCCGGGAGTGCCGGGAAAAGCAGCAGCAGAGCAATCAAAAATGCAAGAAGCGAACGCAGGTGTTTACTGTGCATGGTCAAAAGGATCTCCTTTATGAAATACATAATGGGCATCTTTGTGCCCACATATCCTATTATACTGGAAAATGCTGCTATTTTCAATCCCTGTGATTGGGGGAGCGGGGAAATGGCTGGACAGAACTTTCATAACAACAAAACGCCACTCCCACGCAGGTCAGGCTGCATAAGAATGGCGTTTATAAAGTGGACCATTAGGGGCTCGAACCCTAGACACCCTGATTAAGAGTCAGGTGCTCTACCAACTGAGCTAATGGTCCGCGGACGTCACTCCCATGCAGGTCAGGCTGCGTGAAAATGACGCTGTTAAATGGACCATTAGGGGCTCGAACCCTAGACACCCTGATTAAGAGTCAGGTGCTCTACCAACTGAGCTAATGGTCCGTATCGAACGAGTAATATCTTAGCACGGCTTAAAAGAAAATGCAAGTACTTTTTTTGAAAAAGTTAAAATTTTTTGACTAGAACCATTTTCAGCCGGACAGACAATATCCGCCCG
Organism: Hominifimenecus microfluidus; assembly: GCA_020687485.1. GTDB lineage: Bacteria > Bacillota > Clostridia > Lachnospirales > Lachnospiraceae > Hominifimenecus > Hominifimenecus microfluidus. Next base: position 10,579 of record JAJEQR010000040.1, read on the forward strand.
GCTGAAACGTCGTTCGTTATTTGCTTTTCTATTACAGCCCTGCAGACGCAAGCGCCTGCTCGACCTCTTCCTTTGACACCGCGCCAAGGATGCTGTTCTTCAGCTCTCCGCTCTGAAGGATGGCCAGGTACGGAATCGAGCGCACCTGATAGGCCATCGTGGTCTTTGGAGACTGATCGACATTCAGCTTGGCTACGATCAGTTTGTCCTGATATTCCTCCGCGATCATTTCCAGGATCGGGCCCATCATCTTGCAGGGGCCACACCAGTCCGCATAGAAATCAACCAGCACCGGTACAGAGGCAGCCTGTACTTTTTCTTCAAAGTTTTCATCGGTTAAAATTTCGATCATAATTTTCCTCCTATTTCCTGCGGGGAGGTTTCTTCTCCGGGCAGTTTTTGTTATTTAAGATTTTTGCTACTTCGTCCAGGTTCTTTTTCAGACACAGAAAACGGCGATCCCAGGCGGGATTCTGGGAAAACATTCGACACATATGGGATTTCCAGTGTTTGGATTTCATAGAAGCACCTGCTGTCGGCCAGTTTCCTTTATTATATGGCGAATCGTGAAATCTATGCCTGACAGAGAATCATTTTGCAGATGGGATTTCCCTGCGCGGAGAAGCGCTCCTCGTATTCTGTCATGATATTTCCCTTGTTCAGCGCTGTGTCGTGATGTAGATCGCGGGTCACTGCCAGAAGCTTCCATCCAGCTTCTTCAGCAGCTTCCAGCGAGAACTCGAACAGAGGCTGGTTGTCCGTCTTAAATTCTACATGGCCGTCCTTCGCCAGGATGTTCTCATAGCGGCGTAAAAACTCCACAGAGGTCAAGCGGCGCTTGGCGTGCCGCTCTTTGGGCCAGGGATCGGAGAAATTCAGGTAGATTCGATCGACTTCGCCGGAGGCAAATACGTCCGTGATACTGTCAGCGTCCATGCGGATCAGGCGCAGATTCGGAAGCTCAAGCTCGTTCTGCTTCTGGACGGCGCGCACAAGTACGCTGGAAAATTTCTCAATTCCGATATAATTGATATCCGGATGCTCGGCGGCCAGCGCAGTCAGAAACTGCCCCTTGCCCATGCCGATCTCGATATGGAGAGGAGCCTGACGTCCGAACACTTCCTGCCAACGGCCCTTCCACACTTCCGGTTCCGGAATGGTAAAGGCGCTGGCGTCGATGGTTTCCCGCGCGCCGGGAACATTTTTTAAACGCATATGTTATAGATCTCCTTGTTGTTTGTCTTTCTTCTTTTTGTATTCTTTTACAGCTCTATTGTAACGGAAATGAAGAAAAATTTCCAGAGGAGAATTTGGAATAGAGATTTCTTTTTTACTATACATTTTAATGGGATTTGTTTATAATGAAAGAAAAACACAGAGGACGGAAGGAGGACTTCGGAATGGGAACTGTCATTATTATATGGGTGGCAATTATTATCGCAATCCGCATGGCTGGAAAGTCGATGGATAAGAAGATGGCGGATGATATCCGGAAGGCGAAGGGGGAGGAGTCTGTGAGTCGCCCGGCGCGCGCTTCGACTGCGGGAGGGCGGAACACGGCTGGCAGAGGCATGTCATCCAGTGCGAGCCGAAGTTATGCGGGTGAAAATTTCTCCGGCGCAGGAAAGAATTCCAGAAGCCGAAGTGTGTGGGGACGATCCGGCGCTCAGACATCCTGGCATAACACAGTGGAGACTTCCGACTCCGAGATCTCGTTCCGGAATATGCGTCCCGGAACGGATGAACTCGAAGCGCTGATCCGCCATAATGCAAGGCATGAGAGAGAGCTGGAGGCAAGGCTGCGGCGAAACGAATGATATCAGCGTGAAGAAGAACTGCGCAGGCAACGGAATGCCCACGAGAGGAATTTGTCTGACTTATTGCGCCAGCAGCAGATGGTATGGCGGCTGTGCGGTATTTTTCCGTCTCCAGCTGGTGAGACGGCCTTTATGTAATGTATGAAACTGACAGGGAAGATCCGGGAACGGGTCTTCCTTTTGTGTAAAGACAAGGATAATTTTTTCGTCCATGTGATCCGCCAGGAGGGTATCCATCTGCTTCCTGGCGCCGGGATCCAGGTTTGTGAAGGGCTCATTGAGAATCAGAACCGGGGCTTCTGAGCAAAGCGTCTGCAGGAGCTGGATGTGCCTGCGGGCAGACAGGGGAAGCTCGCCGATGGGAACGGAGCGAAGCTCCGGGTAGCCGGATTCCCACAGAAGCTCTTCGGACTTGCAGGTGGCTTCGCGGGCGGAGAGGCGCTGCGTCAAAGATGTGTGGATAAGATACTGATACAGCGTGATCTCCGGCGGATAGAATGGGTACTGTCCGGCGTAGCTGATATGATCTGTGTAGGCGTTCCCCAGCATGGCGGTATCGTAACCGAGAAAGCGGACTTGTCCTTGCATAGGGGCGCGGACCGCGGTTGTGAATTGAAAGAGCAACTGCTTTCCTTCCAGGTCATCGCCGAGAATACAGGTGATTCCTTCCGTAAAGACGGCCTGAATATCCGTGAGGGGAAAGGGGGCGGGGTGATATACATGATTCCATTCCAGTTCCATGATTGATTCCTGCTTTCTTTTTATATGTCTGACAGCATAATATATGCTTATGGCGGGGGTGGAAAATTTAGACCGGGTATGTTACAATGAAAAAACCACAAAATACGCGGTTTTTCGAACCGCGGTCATAAGCAGGAGGAGAAAGCAATGGTATCTTTTACTTACTATGTTCCTACGAAAGTGTTCTTTGGTACGGACGCGGAGTCCCATATCGGAAGTTTCCTGAAGAGTAAGGGATTTCATAAGGTTCTGCTTCATTACGGAAGCGGAAGCATTAAGAAGAACGGGCTTTATGATAAAGTGACCGCAGAGCTTCAGCAGGCTGGTATCGCTTATGTCGAGCTCCCTGGGGTGGAGCCGAATCCGAAGATTGGACTGGTTCGATGCGGTGTGGAGCTTTGCCGAAAGGAAGGCGTGGATTTCCTTCTCGGTGTCGGAGGAGGCAGCGTAAGCGATTCCTGCAAGGCGATTGCGCTGGGACTGGCTCTGGATATCGATCCCTGGGAAGCGGTTGTGAAGAATATCTGCCCGGAGAAGCCGTTCCCGATGGGACTGGTGCTTACGATTGCGGCTGCCGGCAGTGAGATGAGCAATTCCTGTGTCATCACGGATGACGAGCATAATTTAAAGCGAGGCTGCAACCACGACGGTAATCGTCCGCTGGTAGCATTTATGAATCCGGAGAATACACTGACCGTGCCGAAGTATCAGACGGCAGCCGGTACCGTAGATATCATGATGCACACGATGGAACGTTATCTGACCGCAGACCCGGAGACGCCTCTGACTGATCGGCTGGCGGAAGCTCTGCTGAAGACAGTGAAGGACTGCGGAAGCCGCCTGGCGGAGGATCCGAAGGATCTGCAGGCGCGCACGGATCTGATGTGGGCATCCTCTCTGGCACATAACGATATCACTGGATGCGGCAGAAACAGGACCTTTACTGCGCATAAGATCGAGCATGACTTAAGCGGTGTGCATGACAACATCACACATGGAGCCGGTCTGGCGGTTGTATTCCCGGCGTGGGTACTCCATGAATATAAGAAAGGAATGAAGCGCTTTTGTCAGTGGGCGGTAAATATCTGGCAGGCGAATCCCAATCAGGATGAGGATGCGGTTATTCGTGAGGGTGTAGATCATATGAAAGATTACTTCCGCTCACTGGGAATGCCGGTGACCATGCAGGAACTTGGCGTTGCTCCGGAAGAATATGACTCGATTGCTGAGCTTACGATTGCGGGAGCCGGCGGTGCGATTCCGTCTTACGGCAGCAAGCTGACGAAAGAAGAGATTATAGAAATTTACCGTCTGGCAGAATAGGACGGGAGGAAAAGAAATATCATGCAGACAATCCTGGTATGTGATGACGACAAAGATATTGTAGAAGCGATTGATATCTATCTGACACAGGAGGGTTACCGTGTCCTGAAGGCCTATGACGGCCTTCAGGCACTGGAGATTCTGAAGAAGGAAGAAGTGCATCTTCTGATTATTGATATCATGATGCCGAAGCTGGACGGTATCCACGCAACCCTCCGTATCCGTGAAGAGAGCAGTATCCCGATCATTATTCTCTCGGCCAAAACGGAGGACGCAGATAAGATTCTGGGGCTGAATATCGGAGCGGATGATTATGTAACGAAGCCGTTCAGTCCGCTGGAGCTGGTGGCGAGAGTGAAGTCTCAGCTTCGCCGCTACACGAAGCTTGGAACCATGGCAGAGAACACGGAGAATGTGTTCCGCACCGGCGGACTGGTGGTGGATGACGATAAGAAACAGGTGACTGTGGACGGCGAGAACATTCGCCTGACTCCGATGGAATTCAATATTCTCTGCTTCCTGGTAAGGAATGCGGGCAAGGTGTATTCGATCGAGCAGATCTATGAGAGCATCTGGAATGAAGAAGCAATCGGAGTAGATAATACGGTCGCGGTACATATTCGTCATATCCGTGAGAAGATTGAGATCAATCCAAAGGATCCGCAGTACCTGAAGGTGGTATGGGGCATCGGCTATAAGGTCGAGAAGCTGTAAGCGTTTATGGAAAAAGAAAACGAAAAGAATACAGAAAAAATCTCAGAAAAGAATTCAGAGGAAAAATCCGGGAAAAAGGAAAAGAGAAAAAAGCGGAGACGCTGGATTGTGGAGTTCCTGTGCCTTGGTATCTCAGGAGCTTCCCTTGCCGGGATATTCTTTGCTTTGAAGGATAGTCGCTTTTTGTATGCTCTGCAGGGGAGAGGCTATGCGGCAACGAGGGAATTCGCGGAACTCTTTGCGGAGGATGTGAAGAAAGCGATTCACTATACACAGCTTCGCCGGGAACTGGAGACGAACGGCGAACTGGATTACGGTACGAACATCCGGACGATAAAGGTATCGGATCAGCAGGAGATCTGCCTGACTCTGCAGGATGCGATCGACTACGGAGAATCACTCGGCTTCTACTTTGACGAGGATCAGAGACTGGTTACCCGAAAGGAATCCGATGGCTCTGATGAATTATCCGGACCGGCTGCTCTGAGGGAAGCCGCCGAAGCAGAGATGAATAACATCACGGAGACGGTAGTGGGTTCGGATGCTACAACGAATGATGATACTTCTGCAGCATCCGGAACGGAGAACCGGGCGGATGCCGCAGCAACATCTCCGGAAGAGGATTCCGATCAGGGCGAGCAGGTGTATTTCCCCTCCGAGGAGGAGCTACAGACCTATCAGAACGGGGAGGCTGCGGAGCGAATCGCTCTGTTAAATATGCTGTATGACCTTGCGGATTATTATCAGCTTCAGAATTACCTCTGTGTCAAAGAGGGGGAGACCAACTTCGCCTACTGCTTCGTCTATTCGCTGGAGGACGGGCGGATTCTGCTGGATCAGAATCTGGGAGTCCCTGGGAACAAGGATGATATCGTAGGGTTGGGAGCCTATTTCTGTATCAGCTCGGAGACGGGCGAGCTGACCTATAACTTCTATCAAGGCGGTATCGGTACAATCTATGAGGAAGCCTACCAGGACGGAATGCTGGAGGGTACCGTCTATGATCTGTCAGCCGGCGTGGATATCACATTTCCATATAATGACCAGTATACGAAGGGAGCAGTGTCCTATCAGCATTTCCGGCAGCGGATGCAGGCGATGATTGCGGCCTTTATCCTCTCCGTGCTTCTGGTGATTGCTTTCGGTATTCGCATCGTCTGGACTGGACAGCGGGAGGAGAGCCGGATGGATTCCTGGTGCAGTGAGCTGGTTCTGCTGTGGGGGCTCACCCCCGCTGCATTGTTCGCCTGGTCTGTTCTTACTATATGCGGTGCTTTTCTTTCAAAGAATCAGTATCTGTTGGCTCCGGCTATGGCCGGCGCTTTCTCCACCTGGCTGTGGTTGCTGTTCGGTATGAAAGGTATCATTCGAAGATACCGGCAGGAGGAATATGGGGCGAAGAGCGCAATTTGCCGGGCGATTATCTCTCTGGCAGCGGACTGTCGGGGGATCCGCGAGCGAAGGCTGCGGCAGGTCATCAGCTCCGTGTTCTATGTCCTGGCGAACGGAGCGCTGTGCATGCTGTTCGGCTGGATTCTCTCGGAGACGCGGAACGGCGGGATGAGCAGCCTGGCCGGTTTCCTGGCTGCCGTGGCGATTCTTCTGCTCAATGGAGTTTCCCTGGTACTGACGCTTCGGCGGATTCGAAGGCAGAATCAGATTGCAGACGCACTGGAGAAGATTGCTTCCGGTGAGATCGGGACGAAGCTGCCGCCGGAGCAGTTCGGCGGTCAGTGTGAAGAGGAGGCAAGAGCGATCAATGCGATCGGGGAAGGTCTTTCGAAAGCGGTGGAGGAACAGATCCGGAGCGAGCGCATGAAGACGGAGCTGATCGCAAATGTATCGCATGATTTGCGGACGCCTCTGACTTCGATTATTAACTATGTTGATCTGATCAAACGGGAACATACGGATAATCCGAGAATTCAGGCATATGTGGAGGTCCTGGACAGCAAGTCTCAGCGCCTGAAGCACCTGACGGAGGATCTTCTGGAGGCGAGCAAGGTAAGCTCCGGCAACATGCAGGTATGCTGGGCGCGGATTGATCTGGTGCAGATGATCAGTCAGGTGGGCGGAGAGTTTCAGGAGAAACTGGAGCAGGCGGACTTGAAGGTGATTCCGAACCTGGGAACGCCGCCGCTCTATATTCAGTCGGATGGAAGACTGCTGTTTCGTGTGCTGGAGAATCTGTACAATAACTGTTGCAAATATGCGATGCCGGGAACGAGAGTTTATATTGATCTGAAGGAAACGTCCCATAAGGCGATTTTTACGATGAAGAATATTTCGAAAGCGCCGCTGAATATTTCCGCGCACGAACTGACGGAACGCTTCGTCCGCGGAGACAGTTCCCGCAGCACGGAAGGCACAGGGCTTGGGCTTTCGATCGCGCAGAGCATCACGGAGCTTCTGCAGGGATCCTTCGAGATTTATCTGGAGGGAGACCTCTTTCGGGTACGTCTTGTATTCCCTCTGGATGAGGTGGATGAAGAAAAAAATGAAAAGACAAAAACTATATAAAAAATATATCAAAATAAACTAAATAAATATAGCGGAAACCGCTGTGTATCGCTTGACTTCCACGGAGTTTTATAAGATAATAAAAATATCTAGTGTCGTCAAAAAGATGACAAGTAGAAGGAGGATAAAACCAATGAAACTGTACGAGAATGGTGCATACCTCATCAATGGTGTCGAACTCGTAGAAGACACTGGTGATGTTGCACAGGCTGTTGCCGCAAAGACCGGCAGCGCTCCTGACAAGGAAGCAGCTAAGAAGGGTACCATGGCTTATGGCATTCTGACCAGCCACAACATTTCCGGCAATGACAAGGATCTGCAGATCAAGTTTGACAAGATGACCTCTCATGATATCACCTTTGTTGGTATCATTCAGACTGCAAGAGCTTCGGGCATGGAGAAGTTCCCCCTGCCTTACGTTCTGACCAACTGTCATAACAGCCTTTGCGCTGTAGGTGGTACGATCAACGAAGATGACCATGTATTCGGTCTGACCGCTGCTCAGAAGTACGGCGGAATCTACGTACCCCCTCATCAGGCAGTTATCCACCAGTATGCTCGTGAGATGCTGGCTGGCTGCGGCAAGATGATCCTGGGTTCCGACTCTCATACCCGTTATGGTGCTCTGGGTACCATGGCAGTTGGTGAGGGCGGCGGCGAGCTGGCTAAGCAGCTGTGCGGCAGAACCTACGACATCAAGATGCCTCAGGTTGTTGCTATCTACATGACCGGTAAGCCTCGCAAGGGCGTAGGTCCTCAGGACGTAGCTATCGCTATCATCGGCGCTGTATTCAAGAACGGCTACGTTAAGAATAAAGTAATGGAGTTCGTTGGCCCTGGTATCTCCAATCTGTCCACCGACTTCCGTATCGGTATCGACGTTATGACCACCGAGACCACCTGCCTGTCCTCTATCTGGAGAACCGATGAGAACACCAAGGACTGGTTCGAGACTCATAAGAGACCCGAGGAGTACAAGGAACTGAATCCCGCACCGGTTGCTTACTACGACGGTGTTGTAGAGATCAACCTGGACGAGATCAAGCCTATGATCGCTATGCCTTTCCATCCGAGCATGGCTTACACCATCGACGATGTAAACGCTAACCTGAAGGACGTTCTGCACGAATGTGAAGAGAGAGCAAAGATCAGCTTCGGTGACAAGATCAAATACTCTCTGCAGGATAAGATCGTAGACGGCAAGCTGTACACCGAGCAGGGCCTGATCGCAGGTTGTGCAGGCGGCGGCTTCGAGAACATCATGGCAGCTGCTGATATCCTGAAGGGCAAGTTCATCGGTAACGATAAGTTCACCCTGAGCGTATATCCGGCTTCCACTCCTATTTACATGGAGATCATCAAGAACGGCGCAGCAGCTACTCTGCTTGAGACCGGTGCTATCCTGAAGACCGCATTCTGCGGACCTTGCTTCGGTGCTGGCGATACCCCGGCTAACAATGCACTCTCCCTGCGTCATGCAACCCGTAACTTCCCGAACCGTGAAGGTTCCAAGGTTCAGAATGGCCAGATCGCTTCCGTAGCTCTGATGGATGCTCGTTCCATCGCTGCTACCGCTGCTAACAAGGGCTTCCTGACCTCCGCTGAGACTTATGAAGGTGACTTCAACCAGTACAAGTACTTCTTCGACAGCACTATCTACGAGAACCGTGTATATGATTCTCACGGTGTTGCTCATCCGGAAGTTGAGCTGGTAGAAGGTCCTAACATCAAGCCTTGGCCGGCAATGACCGCTCTGACGGATGATGTTATGCTGAAGGTTGTTTCCGAGATCCATGATCCGGTAACCACCACCGATGAGCTGATTCCTTCCGGTGAGACTTCCTCTTATCGTTCCAACCCTCTGGGCCTGGCTGAGTTCGCTCTGAGCCGTAAGGATCCCAACTACGTTCCGAACGCTAAGGAAGTACAGAAGGTTGAGCATGCTCGTCAGGCTGGCACCAGCCCTCTGGAAGATGCTGGCTTCAAGGCAGCTTATGAGACCGTTATGAAGCAGTTCCCTGAGGTTGATCCTATGAAGACTGCGATCGGTTCCACCATCTACGCTGTTAAGCCTGGTGACGGTTCTGCTCGTGAGCAGGCTGCTTCCTGCCAGAAGGTTCTGGGCGGCTGGGCTAACATCGCTCATGAGTACGCTACCAAGAGATATCGTTCCAACCTGATCAACTGGGGCATGATGCCTTTCCTGTATGAGGGTGATGACAAGGAACTGCCTTTCGCACTTGGTGATTATGTATTCGTTCCTGGCGTTCGCAAGGCTATCGCTGACAAGGATGAGGTTATCAAGGCTTACGCTGTTAAGGCTGATGGCACCATGACCGAGTTCGACGTTAAGCTGGGTGACCTGACTGACGCTGAGAGAGATATCATCATGGCTGGCTGCCTGATTAACTACTACAGAGGTTAATCACTGAAATATCGATAAAATCTGCCGATCGATTCGGCAGTCGTGTTCAAGCATAAGAAGACCGCCCGTATGGTTCGCCATACGGGCGGTCTTTTTGAATAAAAAAGTAAAAATATTGCACAAAAATATTGACAGTAGTTTGTGAGTTATGGTAGAATAATTTAGGCGGATAAGTACTTTAGAAGTCTTACACTATAACCTAGATAATAGTTTTGTCGCTTTAATACTATTTGTTATGGATATTAACGAAGAACGCATTTTTGTGTTGAATTGAAGGGGGACGTTAGTGATGCACTCGAATTTTTATTATGATGATGGCGCATATTTGAGCTTGTATGAGCAAGGCGCGGCGTTAATGTCTGCAATTGACGAGAAATTATTGTCGTTTTTGTGTGGGTATTCATACCAAGAGGTTCATATTCCATCATTAATACATGGTTCTGTCTTGAGAAAATGTGGGTATTTTAATTCGTTTCCACAGCATATAACTCCGGTCGGTTTTTTGAAAGAACGAAAGGTTCAAGGGCAAAGTGAGACTGTTGACAAAGAAATTGGATTTAATGATTATTATTTAACACCAGCAGCTTGCCTTCACATTTATCCTATGTTGGAACATGCTTGCAAAGAGAATTCTGTTTATACAACTTGTGAAGCGGTTTTTCGTTATGAAAATGGAGATTTTCGTCAAAGCGAGCGATTGTGGGAGTTTTCTGTGCGTGAGATGGTTTTTGTTGGAAGCAAAAAGTATGTTTTAGATGGACTTGAATGTATCAAAGCAAAAAGTTTAGCATTTGCAAAAAATGTTTTTGGAGAAGGAAAGGTTCAAGAGGCCAGTGATAACTTTTATCCATCCAGAGAGAACGAGGTAAAAAAAAGGTTGCAACAGGCAAATGGATTAAAACAAGAGTTGTTGCTGACATTGGAGGGAAAAGAAATTGCAGTTGCTTCTTTTAATTTCCATGATCATCATTTTAGCAATCCTTTTCATTTTGCAAATGGTGGAGAAATTGTTACTGGGTGTGTTGGATTTGGATTAGAAAGATGGGTTCTGTGCGCTTTTGAAAAAAGTATATCTGAATCATCTATTAGGACATGCCCATGATCTATATTTTCAAGATGGAGTATAGGCGCTGTTTAGTATATAAAAGTGAGGTGTTATTTTCTGTTGTTTCTTCTGCCATTTCGATTTTAGTGCAAATGGCGCTGTGGAAATATTTATATCGTGATAATTGGGCGCGTGCAGAATATATGACAGCGTATGTAATTTTGTCGGTTATTTTGGGAATTATATATTCTAATACTATTTATTATACAATAACCGAAAAAATTGCTAATGGGAATTTTGCACTGGAACTTTTGAAACCAGTTGATTTTTTAGTGCTTCATTACATGAGATCACTGGGAAATATATGCGGCCAAATTTCATTTAGGGCAGTTCCAATTTCTATATTGTTTTGGCCGATAATTTCTAAAAATATAAATATTATTCTGGTTATAAAGGCTTTACCATTTATTGTTGCAGGACACATTTTCTGTACTGCTCTTTTTATGTGGTGTGGACTGATTTCTTTTGTAATAGTAGAGTCTTGGGCCATACGGCGCTTGACGGATAATACAATTTCATTCCTTGCAGGGGCAGTAATTCCGATAGCAGTCTTTCCGGATTCTCTCGAAAAAATTGTAAGGGCTTTGCCGTTTCAGTACTTGTATGATTATCCGATTAGAATTATATTGGGAGAGTTGACCGGATATGAAATATATATGAAAGGCTTAATAAGCATAGTTCATGGTTTTCTTGTGATGTGGGTAGTTGTATTTGTGACTTTTCGTTTGGCAATTCGAAACTGTACTATTCAGGGAGGCTAAGTTTGAGGAAATTTTTTCGCTTGTATAGAATTTATACTATTCAGTTCTTTAAAGCAAGGGCAGAATATAGATTAAATTTTTGGTTAGGGATTTTAGCAAACATTTATTCTTATTTTATTACTTTCTTGAATTATTGGATTATTACGAGGCGCTTCGAGAATATTGATGGTTGGGGATTTGCAGATATGTCCATTCTGTATGGCATTAATCTCTTTACGTACGCAATTGCCGGAACGTTTGTTTGGTACAATGCATTTCAATTGGAAGAAGAAATAATATCAGGCGGACTGGATAGATATCTTGTTAGGCCGATGGGGGTAATCGAACAATTGATTTGCAGTCGATTTGGCGATACTTTTGTGGGGCAAGTTATTGTTGCTGGTATTTTTTTGACATGGGCGATGTTTAAGCATATATCGTTACTTTCTATTGGGAAGGTATTATATTTTTTCTTGATACTAATATCTGGAACTATGTTACAGATAGGGGCAATGATTGTTGTTGGGAGTCTGAGTTTTTGGCTCAATAAATCTACAAAAATAGGAGAAGTGTTCTATTATGAAATACGTTCTTTGATACATTATCCACTAAGCATTTATCCGGTGTGGATTCGTTATTTATTGACCTATTTACTTCCATGGGCTTTTATTAATTATTATCCTGCTTTGCTCCTATTAGGAAAAGGCAATTCTGTGATTGATTATGTATTAGGAGGGCTTTCCCCTTTTGTTGGGGTAGGGGTTTTTGCTTTTTCAATTGTATTTTTTTACAAAGGCTTGCAGGTGTACTGTAGTCCGGGAAATTGAGAGGCTAAAATGGGAATTATTGAATTATACGATGTGAAAAAAAGTTATAAAGTAGCCAAAAGAGAGCGTTCATTTTTGAAACAATTATTGTTTCATCGCTATGATGAAATTGTTGCAGTTCAAGGTATTAATTTACAAATTGAAGTTGGTGAAGCCGTTGGGATTATAGGACCAAACGGAGCTGGAAAATCAACGCTTATAAAAATGATGGTTGGGATTCTTCAACCAACTGCGGGTACACTCTATGTGAATAGCAAAGTTCCGTATAAACATAGAAAACAAAATGCGAAGAACATAGGGGTTGTATTTGGTCAAAGAACGCAGTTATGGTGGGATTTGCCGCTGGAAGATACATTGAAACTTCATCGTGAGATGTATGAAATTCCGGATGCAATTTACAAGCGTAATATTGAAAAGTTTGATAAGACATTGGGAATATGCAGCTTTTGGCATCAGCCAGTGCGACAGTTATCTTTGGGACAGCGTATGAAAGCGGATTTGGCAGTAGCGTTGTTGCATGATCCCAAGTTATTGTTTTTGGATGAACCAACTATTGGACTGGATGTAATGGCTAAAAAGCAAGTTCGAGACTTCTTGAAAAGTATTAATGGTGATAATGTTACCATTATTTTAACATCACATGATTTAAAAGATATTGAAGAGATTTGCCCAAGAGTTATTATGGTGAATCATGGTTCTATAGTTATTGATACAAGTTTGTCAGAAATTAAAGCAAAGGTGTCAGAGCAAAAAATATTAGTAACATTTGCAGAACAGCCAAAGTCAATCCCAGTATTAGAGGGATGTAAATTGGTATCTCAAGAGGGTGATACATTCATTTTTCAGATGGATAGTTTGAAATGTTCATTTACTGATTTCTTTGCAGCTGTGGGATCAAAAAATGGAATTGAAAATATTTCAGTTCAAAGTATCGATATTGATGAGATTGTTCGAAAAATGTATGCGGAGGATGTTCAATAAGGAATGCAAGTACAAAAATTAAATGTAGAAGAAATAGTTGTTTCTATAATACAAGCACAAACAACTACAAAGATAGAGACAGGACAAGAGTATCTTATTCAGGATCTTTCTATTGATTCGTTTGGCTTAGTACAAATTATTGTAAATATAGAGGAAAGGTTTAATATTGAAATTCCAATAGAAATTTTGGATGTTTCAAGATGGCAAACTGTTAAGGATGCCGTTGGGATAGTTTCTGACATTGTGAAAACGAGAACATAGTAATTTGATTTTGGAGGAGTACAATGAAACTTCCGATAGTTTATCCATTTATTACGCATAAGCCCCCAGAAGCATATGTATTTTCTATATTGGGGGCATATCCTCAAACACAAAGCTGGCTCATAAGCAATTATATTAATATGTATATTAATGAAAATGGGAAAGGCGATTTTTGGGGAAAGGATTTTTTTTATCAGAACTGTCCATGGCTGTTTGAAAATCATATTCCAAGGGAGATTATTAAAGCTAGTATACATGATTTTGTATCGTTCTGCTGCCTATGTTTAGATAAAGAATATTATTTATCTTTTATGGTTAACGAAAAGTATATTCAAGCATATGATTGCAATATTGATAAAGATCATAATATATTAGTCTTTGGCTACGAAGAATCTGAGCATTTGTTTCATATTGCAGATTTTTTTTCGCATGGGAAATATCAGTTTGCAACCTGTAGTTACAAGGAATTAACAAATGCATTTTATAGTGATCTCATTGATCATACGGATTATTTTGAAGCAATAAGGTTGATTCGCCTAAAAAAGATAGATTATGTTTTTGAAAAAATGGAAATAAGGGAGCATTTGGAAGAACAATTAGCATCAACAAATTTATTTGTAAAATATAAAAGAGTTCCATATGAAGAAAATCTTTTACTTGATGAGAATGGTAAGGGCTATTATATGTCGGAAAATATGCTTCGGTCGCAGTATCATTTTGGACTGAAGTATTACGAAAAATTGATAGAGATATATGCCAACCAATTTTCATTTGATATTAGACCAATTCATTTGCTTTATGATAGGATGTGCTTGATGAAGAGAAGGGTATGTATTTTAGAAGAAACAAGGTGGATGCAACATAATGAAGCCCTGAATGAGGTGATTGAAAATAGTATTTCTCTTGTGCAGACTATTAGAAATTATATTTTAAAGCATAGAATCTCTCATACAAGAAATCCTTCAGCGGATATTGTAATTGATGGTTTGGAAAAGAGCTTTAAATATGATAAGACGATTTGTGAGATGCTATTAGATGGCCTTGATTTTAATAATCAATAGGGAATAATGTGAGGAAAATGTTATGAATGAAATTAGAGTGGCTATAGCAGGAGTGGGAAATTGTGCTAGCAATTTAATTCAGGGGATTGAATATTATAGTAAACATCATAATTCTACGAATGGCCTGATGCATAGAAAAATGGGAAAATATGATATTACAGATATTCATGTTGTTGCTGCGTTTGACATTTCGGATGCTAAAGTGGGAAAAGATTTGAGTGAAGCAATCTTTTGCCCCCCTAATTGTACGCAACATATAGTGGACGTAAAAAAAATGGGGGTCATTGTACAAAAGGGACCTGTACTGGATGGATGGGGAAGTCATTTCTCGGAATTCTTTTCGGTATCAAATGAGTCAGAAGTCGATGTGGGAGCTGTTTTAAAAGAACGGCGAGTGGATGTTTTAGTTATTATGATACCAACAGGATCAAAAGAAGCCTGTTATGAATATATAAAGGCAGCTTTTCTCAACGGAGTTAGTGTTGTTAACGGAATTCCTGTTTTAGCTAGTCATGACAACGATATAATACAACTTGCAAAAGATTGTAAGGTTTCTATTGTGGGAGATGATTTTAAAAGCCAGATTGGAGGGACAATATTGCACCATGCCTTATTGTCTTTATTACAGGAACGGGGTGTAGACGTTAAGGAAACATATCAATTAAATTATGCGGGTAACATGGACTTTTTGAATTTGGTAACAGAAAGAGGAAGGAGTAAGCATGAATCAAAAAAGCGAGGAATATCAGCAGGATATAATGACCAATTAAATATTGATGTGAATGTCAGTTATTTAGAAAACCAAAGAGATAATAAAACTTGTCAAATTTGGATTTCCGGAACAAATTTTGGTGGTTGTGATGTGTCACTTGAATGTAAACTTACTGTTGTCGATTCTGCAAATTCATCGGGGGTTGTTTGTGATGCTATCAGATGTTCGGCGATTGCCAAAGAAAAGAAAATTTATGGTCGTTTAGAAGGACCGAGTGCATATTATATGAAATCGCCCTATAGGCAAATAACCGATACGGATGCAAGACGCATGATTGAACAACTGATACAAAATGAAAACTAAATGTCTTGGAACATAAAATATGTTTGAATATGAATTTGAAGTTTTTATAAAAAGATGACTAAAAATATTATGAATTAACCAAAAACAGGAGGATTTGAATGCAAATATTAGTGGCAAAAGATAATAGAACATATTTAGGAAACGATGATTTCGAATTGGTAGAACGAAAAGGTGTAGGGCATCCGGATACTATTTGTGATGCTATTGCTGAACGAGCGTCTAGTGATTATTCGAAATATTGCATTGAAACATTTGGAAAACCGGCTCATCATTGGTTTGATAAAGTTATGTTAATTGGTGGAGAAGCAGATGTAGATTATGGAATTGGTAAAATTACAAAGCCGTATAAAGTTATTTTTGCAGGAAAAGTTAGTTATCATGTAGGTACTAAGCGGATTCCTGTTGAAGATATTTTGTATAAAAGTGCGGTATGTGTTTTGGAAGAGGTATTAACTGGATTTGATGCTAAATGTCATCTCGTGGTTGTAAATGAGTTGGTTGATTATCAAGGTTCTGGCCGCGGAACATCAAGATATCAACCTTCAAGCGTAGAAGCGCTTCCGTCACTGAATAATCCGGAGCTGGTTTCTAATGATAGTAATCTGTTAAGCGCATATGCGCCGTTAACAACGTTGGAATCTCTTGTTTTGCTGGTAGAGAGATTTGTTAATGGGAAAGATTTTAAAATGCGAAATCCGGATACCGGGTGGGATGTTAAGGTTCTTGGAAATAGATTTTTGGATCATTATGAGTTGCTTTTAAATATGCCATTTTTGGCAAAGGATATACATTCTATGGAAGAGTATCTGCAGAGAAAGCAAGATGTATATGATGAAATTACTAAGTTTATCTCTGAAAAGTTTGATATAAAAGTTCATTTAATGATGAATGCAACGGATCGAAATGGAAGACCGTATTTGACTGCATTAGGCTCAGTTGCTGATACTGGAGATGTGGGAGTTGTTGGAAGAGGCAATCGGATGAATGGTCTCATTACGCCTATGCGTCCCATGAGCATAGAGGCTCCGGCTGGAAAAAACCCCATTGATCATACAGGAAAAATCTATGGAGTGGTAGCAAATGAAATTGCTTATGAAGTATATAAAGCGATTAAAATGCCGGTAGAGGTATACATTTTTACTGCAAAAGAAAGTAGATTGAATAATCCTGATAGAGTAATTGTGAAAGTTATAAATTTTACCGATGAAGAGAGAGAGAAGAAGATAATTGAACAAATTGTAAAGGAACAGTTTGATAATATTGGTCATGTTTCTGAAAAGATAATTTACGACAGAATCGTAATGTGGTAATAGAAGTATTAAGTAGGGACAATATACTTTGTCCCTACTATTCCACAAAGAGCACATTTTAAAGTGAAAATTTGAGGATTTGAATATGAAGAATATAGTCTGCTATTCACGTTGTGGTTGCAAGGTTTATCTATCGGCGGATAAATACATCTTAGATGCTGTAAATTTTCAGCTAAAGAAATTTTTTAATATCCAATATGTGGATGCTATTGCCAAAGATGAATGGTCTGTTTTAGTGGAAAAAAATAACATAAAGTATCAGTCATTGCATTTAGAATATGTTTTGTTAAAACAAGTGCCAGAACCAGACATTAGCGTTTATTTTAGTGGTGAAAAGAAGCTTATTGGTCTGCTATTAGAAAATAACTGTGAATGGCAAATACAGAATATTATTCGTTTTGTACGAGTAATATTGAGAATGTTATGCCAAGAAAGAGGACACCTGTTTTTACATGGGGGATTTGTGCAATACAAAAGTAAAGGCATTTGTATTTTAGGAGCAAAAAAGGTAGGGAAAACATCAACAATATTGTCTTTACTTAAGGACTATAAGGTTGATTTTATTTCAAATGATGATGTTTCTGTATATTATAAAGATGGAAAATGGATAGGGGAAGGTTGGCCAAGATCTGTTGTCATACGACAGGATACTTGGAATAAATTTGAAGAAGTAAATTGCAAATTGAGACATCCATTAAATAAAAATAGTTCAGACCCTTGTTTTTATCCGGAACAGTTGTGTGATATTTTTAGAAGACAATTGTTAGTTCGTGCAGAAGTTAACTATATTGTTTTTCCTGTTTTTTCAAGCAGGAGTTTACTTAGAGTTTTAAATCAAGATGAAGCTTGTACTAGAATCGAAAAGAATTTTTTGTCGAATCCAGGAAAGTATAATGAATATTTGTTAGAATATTTTACTGATAATAGTGGGCTGATGAAAAGAGAATTTATAAATTATTCTAAAAATATTTTGTGCATAGAGTTATGTCAAAATTTTGAAAAATTAAATGAAGGAACAACATTACTGATTGATTATTTGGATAAAAATATTGGAAATGATATTAGATAAATATGTGGTTTCATTATTAGAGCAGTACTGGAATATTAGCGGAGTATTGTGCTTGAAAAGAATAGAGAGTAGTGTTAACATCAGCATATTGGTTGAGACCATAAATGCTAAATACCTTTTAAAGGGATTAGCCATAAATAAAGCTGAGGTTTATCGGTTATTATTGCTTTGGAAGTGTTTATTAGAGCATAATATTCCCGTGATTTCTCCGATTATGTCTTTTCGGGCACATCCGTATGTATGGCATGAAGATCATTATTGGATTCTTAGAAGATATGTGAGCGGAGCAGTTTTTACTATGAATTCTCCCACAGAAATTATAGAGGCGGCAGAAAATTTGACTAATATTCATAATATTACTGTCGATGGTATTGACTTTTGCTATAATTCAATACATGATCCGTATCATTGGTTATACGATATGGAAAAAGAAATTTATTTTATGAAAACAGAACATGCGGATATCAGTGGCATTGAAATACTTATTAAAAAAGTAAAAAAAATTTGTAATGATATACGTTTGGACGATTACTTGCAGCTTCCAACCTGTATTGTTCATGGGGATTATCATGGAAAAAACCTTATATATAGTAATTCAAAGATGAAAGCTATACTTGATTTGGAGACTATTGGAGTGTCTGCAAGAATTCTTGATATTGTTGAGGCTGTTTTTTTCTTAGGACGATATGGGTATGGGGAGTATTTATTTAATTCGAAACAAATTATAGATTTTTTACGAGCATATTGCTCTAATATTAGTATAACAGATAAAGAAATTGAGCTTGCGATAAAGATTTTAAAATTAAGATTGATCCCGAGAGCAGATTATTTGCGTAGAATGAAAGAAAAATCAAAGAGTGCGGCCGAAAATCAAGTTTTATGGGCCGTGAATATGATGAAATGTATTGATCAAAAGTTTGAACCACTATTTATAAGTTCTTTGGAATGACGATAACTAATATGTATACAGCGTTGGAGGAATATATATGCCTAGAGAATACGATTATATATTAAGAGTGGCATCCAGGTTTATGGGGATGAATACTTTGAAAGAAGATAAAGAGCAAATATTGGAATTAGACTGGGATGTGGTTGTTTATCAAGCAATTTTACATAAAATGGTTCCGATTCTTTTTGATGATTTAAAGAAAACTAAACTAGTGCAATGCATTAATAATACGTTGTATTATTTTTTAAGAAACTATGTTTCTTATATTATGTATTTGGATAGTAATATATTGGAACTTGCATTTGAGATTAGTAGTAGGGCTCAGTTAGAAGGAATTAAGGTTTTTATAGTAAAAGGTCCGATATTGATGGATTATTTATATGGTGGAAATAATTATCGAGTATTTAATGATATTGACTTACTTGTAGAAAAGAAGAATGTGCCTAAAGTAAAAAAAATACTTTGTGAATTAGGATATGTACAAGGGCATTATAGTAAAGAAGATAATACCATAAGAGTAGCTACTCGCCAAGAAATTGTTCAGAAAGAAATGGGTAGTCATGAGACGGTAGAATTTCACAAATCACTTAATGGAATAAACATGATGGATATTGTTGTTGATATTAATTCATCGTTTTCTTGGAAGGGAATACCGTGTATAGATGCTATTAATATGCGTAATGTAATGAATCATTCAAAAAAATATATTGTTAATGGCTGTTCTATAGATAGTATGGAACCAGAATATTTATTTTTGCATACTTGTGTACATTTATATGTAGAGGCGACACTTTTTTGCTGGCAATATAGTTGGTATAAAAATTATGGTGATATAGAACTTAGTAAATATATTGATATAGGACTATTTTTGTCTAAAAACATTAAATGGGAATTGGTAAATGATATTATTTTAAAAAATTTTTTAGTAGAACCGATATCATATGTTTTGACTAATTTTAGCTTATTGTTTTCTCGAAACTTAGTACCGCAAGAGTTGGTGAAATATATTGTTCCGGAAGAAAATGTTAATTTCTATTTTACGTGTAATGGTGAAAAGAAGTACTGGAAAAATCCAATAACAAAACGGGTTTTTGACCAAAAACTACGGAAAAAGGAAGTTTTTGAGTGCTGCAAAATTGGAGAGTTCCAATATAAGCGTGTATAGTATCCTTGCTTGAATAATAGTATATAAGCAAATATTAAATCAAATATAGTGTGTTTTGCTAGTACGGAGAAAGTTTCCTTTGAGTATATATTTCTCAAATAAGTTGTTTAAGTTTCTGAATCTTTCGATAGATCAGGAGGTTGTCCTATGCAGGAGCTGAATTATATTTTAAAGAAATATCATCTGGAACTAGTAGTTAAGTTAGCAAATAAAAATGATTCTGTGGTATATCAAGTGAATTCCAGACAAGGAGTTGCAATTTTGAAGTTGCAGCGAGATTATTTAAAACATAGAAGAGAAGTTACAGCCTTAAATTGGATGTATCGCAAGGGATTCCCTGTGCCCCTAGTTTATGTAGATGGAATTTGTGGTGATATAGGATATTTGATTGAAGAATTCCTACAGGGATCTTCTCTGCTGGATCTATATGTTTACTTGGATGAAAAAGAAAAGAAAAGATTATTGTACCAGGCTGGAACTTTACTTGGGCGAATCCATAGGACTATGAATGCTAATGAACTAGAGAATAGTTGCTGGTGGAGTGAGGAGCAAGAAATTTCGAAATCTTTTCCCGATATTTATTGGTTTGATTTTTGCCGAAAACAGTTGAATAATTGGTATGACGATCTGAGTGAGTGTAAGTGCGCAGGGAAGATATTAAATCAACGGGTTTTGGAAAGCTTGCTTTGTGTTATAGATAGTTTAGAGGGGCACGCAGACATGGCGTTACTTCATAGAGATTATGGTTTTCGCAATATTATGGTTGATAATAAAAAAATTAATGGAGTGATTGACTTTGAATATGCTGTTCCAGGAGATATGTATTTTGATTTGGCAAAACTTATTTTTAATGACTTGAATTTTGAAAGAGACATAAAGCTAAGGGAAGTTTTTTTGTGTGGATGGTCGAGGATGACAGAGAAAGAAATTAATTGGGAACACTTATGGCTGTATTTAGCATATCAGGGATTGGGAGCGATCCAATGGGTAGAAAAGCAGAAAGATCCTAGAATACGCGAACAAAATCAACAGTATAAGCAAAAAGGAGAAGCAATTTTTTTGCGTGCATGTAAAGAAATGTTTTAAAGCATCAAATGCTAGGCACATTATGTTGCTTTTCTGCCTTGAAATTAAGTGTAGCATCTGTGCATTGTAAATAGAATCTAATCAAGAATGAAGGGGATTTTGGTGAATTATGTAGATGTTAAGATAGCGGCCGATCGCTGGAGCTTAACGGAGCGAAGAATCACAACTCTTTGCCGGGATGGACGTATAGAAAGTGCAAAAAAAGAAAAAGGAGTATGGCTGATTCCGGATAACATGCAGAAGCCGGTAGATGGTCGCAGAAATAAGTCTTCACGGGCAATAAAGGCAAGTATAAAATTGCCGCTGCCGATTGGCGTGTCCGATTTCAAAGAGCTCATTACGGGATATTATTACGTAGACAAAACACTGATGATTAAAGAATTTCTGGATTCCAGGCCGAAGGTCTCTCTGTTTACCCGTCCGAGACGCTTTGGGAAAAACCTGGCGATGGATATGCTGAAAGCTTTCTTTGAGATCAGTGATACCGATAACTCGAAGTACTTTCAGAATAAAAAAATCTGGAGCTGCGGGGAGGAGTATCGCCGGGAACAGGGAAAATATCCAGTCATTTTTGTTTCCTTTAAGGACATAAAGTTTTCGACATGGGAGGAAACCTATACAGCAATCCGGGAAATCATTGCCAGCGAATATCTGCGTCATGATATATTGCTGACAAGCGATAAGTGTAATGAATTTGAGAAAGATTATTTTCGCAAAGTGGCTGACGGTTCCATTACGGAGGTCAGTATGATAAGGGCATTCCAGGAGCTTTCACGTATGCTTCATAAACATTACGGGCAGTCGGCTGTTATTATCATAGACGAGTATGATACGCCGATTCAGCAGAGCCACACGGAAGGCTATTACGAGCAGATCACCGGCTTTATGCGCAATCTGCTGTCCGGCGCTTTCAAGGATAATTCGCATCTTTCTTTTGGATTCCTTACAGGGATTTTACGTGTGGCAAAAGAAAGCATTTTCAGTGGCTTGAATAATCTGATCGTGCATTCGATCATGGATGAAAAGTACAGTGAGTATTTTGGATTCACCGCCGCTGAGGTGAAAGAAATGGCAACATATTATCACGTGAGCGACAGGTACAGGGAAATTTGTGAATGGTATGATGGCTACCGGTTTGGTGACGCGGATATCTTTAATCCCTGGTCAGTGATCAATTACTTTTATAACAGCTGCTCAGCAAAAGCTTACTGGCAATCCACGGGAGATAATAGTATTATCCGTCAGATTGTTTCGGAAGCGGATGACGAAACGGCCGATAATCTCCGCAGATTGATGCAGGGACAGCAGATATCTTCCTATGTTGATCCTTCTGTGATTTATCCGGAAATTAAAAGTAATCCAACCACGATTTACAGCTTCCTGCTTTCTGCAGGTTATCTGAAAACTGTAAAGAAAAACGAACTTCATGATGGAAATGCAATACTGTTCTGAATCACACACAGGGGTAGTATTTTGCTCTATGTAACCGGCTGTCTGAAAGAAGCCGGTATAATCCTCGTCCGTACAGCCTTTGATGAAGATGTGACAGAAACGTTCATCATCTTTATCGACGATATAAATTCTTTCTACAATAGTTTGGATCAAAGTGACCAGAACCTCCGGCTGCGCATCTTTTGCATATTCTGCAAAAGAGAGCAGCCTTTCTTTTGTCATTTCCAAGTCACGGATGGCAATCATATTGTTTTTTCTTCGTAAACGGTAAATAGAACGTACCTTCCTCCATGCAGAAATCTATGTAATAATAGAGTCAATCCTATAAACAGTCAAA